>NZ_FNAZ01000001.1:0-964337 GCF_900102125.1 Paenibacillus sp. cl6col | reverse complement strand
GATGAAAACGAACAGGGGAGTAATACCCGTTTTTGACCATATCTGCAATGACAAGAGCGTCCTTGCGGTCGCTTTTAGATGGGGTATTGTCACGGTTCTCCTTATTCTTTTTGACGAGATGGGGATTAACAAGAACGGACTCAATGCTCTGAGAAGAGAGCCAACGTGCGAGATTTAGCCAGTAATGTCCGGTGGGTTCCATGCCTACAATGACTTTGTTAAGCTTGTAGACTTTGAGTAGATCATGGATCCAGCGTCCCAGCATCTCAAACCCCTCAAGATGATTGCCAAACTCTAGCGGTGTACCTAATGCAATTCCACGAAAGCTGACTGCGCGGGCCACATGGAATTCTTGGGCGATATCTACGCCGATGACTAGGTGATGAACGGTAATGTTTTCAATGAGTTGATTTTGCTTGTCCTGTGCCTTAAACTTCATAGTAGAGCGACCTCCTGGATGGGATTATTGAGGCAATGACCTCGTGCACAACCCCATCGTACCGAGGCGCTCGTTTTTGTTCAACCACCCAATTATTCGTATTACAGGAATTCTAACGGGGCAGTTTAATTGAAGAAGGAAAATAATTGTTTTACATAGAAGTAAATAAAATGTCTTAAAAAATAATGGGGTGTATAAACGGTGGTTATTATTGGGAATCCAAAAAAAGTGAATTTTATTTTTTGACGGATATGCTTTATGCATCTATTCATATTCCTAAAAATAAACCACATATAAAAAAATATCATGAAGGTTGGGGAAGAAAGGGCGATACAGCATACAGCATTAATAGCATTAAATACTAATAACCAAGCAGTCGGGGCTGTCTGATATAGATTGTTTAACGAATTTAATAAGGGATATGGTTATGTAGACAGTAACACTCCTGAAATAGGAATAGCAGTTGCTGAAGAAGTTAGAGGAACGGGAGTTTTCTGTGGCGAAGAGCTTATTTTTGCACTTCATGGATGGCTAACGGGGCTAAAGAGTTGAAGAGGGTTACTCTAAATATAAAATAGCAAAGGGGATATTAAATGGTAAGTGAAATAGAATTATTCGAAAAAGAGTCTCAGGAATTCAAACCTTTTAAACACTTTATTTCACGCATTCAAGTAATGCGGAAAGAATCCAGCTATGGGGCTGAAGTTGCCTCAAAATGGACTGATATTTTAAACCAAACTCTTCTAGATGAAACTTACCCAGTGATACATCCAATTGGTCAGGAGACATTCTCGTTATATGCAGAGTTCACGACTGGGGTATTTGAGTATACCTTAGACATAGACGGGGCTACTACATTTATAAAAGAAAAAAACATTAAACCCATAAAGACTTCTCCATCGAATATAATTGAATCTGTTGACCAAGGTAACATAAATAAAGACCCAAACCGAATAAAACCCAATCATAAAAATCCTGTAATGGTACTTCAGAGTCGATATTTAACCAACAACAAACCTTATTGTATCAATGGAAACCATCGTATATTTGAAGCAAATAGAAATAATGATGAACAAATAGAAATTTATGTTTTTAAAGATTTGGAGTTTGTTCCTTTCTTTTATGACGTTCTAAGTAAAGCAACATATTTTTTAGAGATTGATTACCATAATGTTGTTAATGATAAAAGATATTTATTGAATAACGAAAATGGTGCATTTGCAACTTACTTTTAATCGAACTTTGTTCAAAAGCTACATTATTTTGTGGATTTAAAATAAAGTCACGATGTTTGTAAAAAAGATGCGATGTTTAAAATAAAGTCGCGACGTTTATAAAAAAACTGCGAAGCTTTGCCCCTTTGGATATGATTATCTAAAGGGGTGTTTTTGTGTCGAAAAGAAAAAGAACATCTAAAATTGATAAGTGGATTAAAGAGGGTCGAGGAACTGGCAGTGGGGCAGATATCAGCCTTGGCTTAAAATTCAAGATGTTTCCTCATTAGGTCGGTCAACAAGATTAAAAGGTATAAAAACCGCCAGACAACATGAGTTTTTATCAGATTTGGAGCGAAATTACTTTTATTTGACTGAATTTTCTGATGTCATTTTGGATATTCGTGAACAAATTCCTTTATTACCACAAGAAGAGACGATTATCATTGCTGAAGAGCTTGGGATTAAACACCCAGCTGATTCAAAAACAGGCGATCCAATTGTTATGACAATGGACTTTTTATTAACAGTTGATAAGGGGCAAGGTGTATTTGAAGTCGCTCATACTATATAAATGAAAGATAAGCTGTTAGAAGAACGTGTGTTAGAGAAGTTTGAAATTGAACGGGAATATTGGAAGCGAAGAAGCATTAATTGGGCAACTGTAATAGAGGAGGAAATTCATAAGACAATGGCTAGAAATATTAAATTATATCTATGATTTTTTTGATACTCGCAGCTATGATGTATATCAAGAAATGGGTGACCAAAATATTGAGGATTTATCCATGTCTCTTATGAATCGCCTATTGAATAATTCACGAAGTATCTGTGAAATTACTAATGAGTTTGATACAGATATACACTTACCTTTTGGAAGTGGCGTTACACTATTTTATCACTTACTTGCTAGAAAAATTGTAGTCATTGATATGCAAAATCCGATTGATTTAGAGCAAACAATTGATATTAAGTGTATTGATGAAGGTAATTTAGAGAAGGTGAAATACGGATGATTTATATTAATCAAGTGTTTCAATATGTGACCGATTCGACATTAACACTTGCTACGGAAATAGTATCCCTACCAGTATACAATGATGAATATCCAGCTAGAGCGTACGGTTCCGACTTCTTAGTTTAGTTTTTTTATTGTAAAAATATGAATATACGGATTGGGGAGTTTATAAGGGCAAAGTCTAAGCGTGATCCAAAAACAGTAGAATTAGCTAATAGAATTATAGAACAATAGCCCGTAAAAAAGACCTGATTTCTCAGGCCTTATCGCTTTCACAATATTGATGTACAGCTTTCCAATGATTATTTTCACATACTAAATAATAGTCACCAGTAGTACAAACTCTTGCTCCCTCATTTTTACAATATTTTCCCTCTGCCGGGTCAGTGTGGTGCTGGGGATCTCTTGGCTTTTCATTGTTCATGTTTTATCACCTCCTGATAATTATATTCTACTTAATTTGTTTATTTATTAAGGAAATAAATGTTATATTATCTTCATACTGCCCGGTGATCCTATGTTTGAACATCTTCATTATTCTTTTTACCTCCATTATATCGAGTATAGCAATCTTTCTAGCTTCTTCCTTAGTAAGCCTGAATCCCACGGAATCCGGATTCATCCTTATTAGGGTAAACATTTTTCACCTGAAAGCTGCCTAATAACCGCTTATTCTTCAATGATCGTGGCCGAAGCATGAATCCGTTTTGATCAATCTTTTATTAAAATGGATTCTTTTTATTTACAAAAATATAGGTTAATGAGGGAATTTTTACATGGGAAATTTGTACCGGCGTAACTGTCATAAAGTGCAGTGTGGATTGGTGAAGCTGGCTGCCAAGTACCACTGTCTTTTCACTTGGCACCGGGCAGCAAGATATTCAAAACATAGATTTAGTCCAATTTATGCACATATGTCCATGATTAATTGTCAACGTATGCAGGAATGACGGTTTGATTTTTTTAAAATTTCTTCTTGCTCAATAATTCCGATCCTGCTATTATGAAGAAGCATTAATTTTGGAAAGCGAATATTCAATATATTTTTAGGATCTTTCCAAGCAGATAATTTTTGACCACTTCCTCTCCGGAAGTTAAGGCCATACGGACAGCCGGGTCAAATGCCGACTGGCAACTTTTCGTTGCCTTATTGATTGAGTTAAAAGCTCAAATTTTATAAGTTGGTTACTTTACAACCAGTGCAATACGCACACAACTTGTGAAACGGTCAATAAGAGTGGTAAAGGCATTATTTGCTATATAGACTCTGATCCTAACAAAATATATTTGAATATAAGAGCTCTTCCATGAAACGATGAGTCCTAGGGGTGACTGATAAGCACGCTAGGAGTTTGTTCTGTCATGTTTATTGGGAATATCTTATTTTTTAAATATATCAAGCAAGTGTGATGCGCATGGTGCGTGTTTCACTTGCTTTTTTTGTTGCCGTTTTTACAGTGAAAAAAATTGAATTCGGTGAGGAGATTGAAAAATGGGAAAAGCACTAATCATTGGCGCCGGTGGCGTAGCATCTGTAGCAGTTCATAAATGCGTTCAAAACAGCGAGGTCTTCGAAGAAATCTGCATCGCCAGCCGTACGAAGTCCAAATGCGATGATCTGAAAGCAAAACTGGACGGCGGCAAAACTAAAATTACAACCGCACAGGTCGATGCCAATAACGTTGAAGAGCTGATCTCTCTGATTAACGAAGTCAAACCGGATATCGTCATGAACTTGGCTCTGCCTTACCAGGATTTGACGATCATGGATGCCTGCCTGGCTACCAGAACGCATTATATGGATACAGCGAACTATGAGCCAGAAGATACGGCGAAATTCGAATACAAATGGCAGTGGGAATATCGGGAACGCTTCGAAAAAGCAGGAATTACAGCACTGCTCGGCAGCGGATTCGACCCTGGCGTAACCGGCGTATTCTCGGCTTATGCGTTGAAACACTACTTTGACGAAATCGAATATATCGACATTCTGGATTGCAATGGCGGGGATCACGGTTATCCTTTCGCAACCAACTTCAACCCGGAAATCAATATCCGCGAAGTGTCTGCCAATGGCCGCTACTGGGAAAACGGGGAATGGATCGAAACAAAACCGATGGAAATTAAGCGTGAATATAACTTTGCAGAAGTCGGCCAAAAGGACATGTATCTGCTGTACCATGAAGAGCTCGAGTCTCTTGCGCAAAACATCCCTGGTCTGAAACGCATCCGTTTCTTCATGACTTTCGGCCAAAGTTATCTCATGCATTTGAAGGCGCTTGAAAACGTAGGAATGACCTCCATCGAACCAATCGAATACGAAGGAAAACAAATCATTCCGCTTCAATTTCTGAAGGCTGTACTTCCGGATCCGTCCTCCCTTGGACCTCGTACAGTAGGCAAAACGAACATCGGCTGTATCTTCAAAGGGAAGAAAGACGGCCAAGACAAGACGTACTATGTCTACAATGTTTGCGACCACCAAGAGTGCTATAAGGAAGTGGGCTCCCAAGCCATCTCCTATACAACGGGCGTTCCTGCCATGATCGGCGCGGCGATGATCCTCACCGGCAAATGGAACAAACCGGGCGTATACAATGTCGAAGAGTTCAATCCGGATCCATTCATGGAGGAGCTGAACAAATGGGGACTTCCATGGGTAGAAGACTTCAACCCTGTGCTGGTTGACGCCTTGCCTGAGGAAGCTAAAGAGCCGGAGCTCGTTCGTTAAGATGCGGTTTGAGGAATTACCGACACCCTGTTTTGTAGTCGATGAAGCACTCATCGAGAAAAACCTGAAAATATTGAACGGCGTCATGCAGCGTACGGGAGCCAAAATTGTACTGGCGCAAAAGGCTTTTTCCATGACTGCGATGTATCCGCTCATCGGAAAATACTTAAGCGGTACGACCGCGAGCGGATTATTCGAAGCACGACTGGGTCACGAAGAAATGGGCAAAGAAAATCATGTCTTTGCCCCTGCTTATCGTGAAGATGAGATCGATGAGATTATTTCCATTTGCGACCACATCATCTTCAATTCCTTCTCCCAGTTGGAAAAGTATAAAGCGAAGGCTCTTGCTGCTGGCAGAAAAATTGGCCTTCGTATCAATCCGGAATGTTCAACGCAAGTGGGGCATGAGATCTATGATCCTTGTTCGCCGGGCTCAAGATTTGGCGTCAAACGGGAGGATTTCCAGCCGGAACTGTTGGAAGGCGTTTCGGGATTGCACTTTCATACCCTTTGCCAACAGAACTCGGACGATTTAGAGACCACGCTGAATGCGGTCGAAGACAAGTTCGGACCTTGGCTGGCGCAAATGGAATGGATCAATTTCGGCGGCGGTCACCATATCACGAGAGAAGACTACGATATCCCGAAGCTCGAAGCTTGCATAACGCGAATGCAAAATAAATACGGCTTGGAAGTATACCTCGAACCAGGAGAAGCCATCGCGCTTAACGCGGGCTATATGGTCACTTCCGTGTTGGATATCCATCGCAACGGCATCGAGATTGCAATCGTGGACACGTCGGCTACCTGTCATATGCCGGATGTTCTGGAAATGCCTTATCGTCCACCTCTGGTCGGCTCGGGCGAATTCGGGGAGAAGCCATACGCTTACCGACTCGGTGGTCCGACCTGCCTTACGGGCGATGTCATCGGAGACTATTCCTTCGATCAGCCTCTCAAGAGCGGCGACAGATTAGTATTTGAAGATATGGCGATCTACTCCATGGTCAAAACCAATACCTTCAACGGCATGCCGCTGCCGGCCATCGCTGTGCAGGAGAAGGATGGGAATTGCCGCGTCGTGCGCGAGTTCGGTTATCAGGATTTTAAGATGAGACTAGCTTAATGAATAACCAAAGCCTTAACTCCGATGGGAATTAAGCGTGAATATAACTTGGCTGAAGTCGGCCAAAAGGACATGTATCTGCTATTCGGCGTAAAATGGAAAGATTTCGAGCCGGAACTGCTTAGAAAGGTTGTGACAGCATAAAATGGATCACCGTAACACGCCGCTATTTACAGCTCTGAAAGAACATGCGGCGAGCAATCCCGTACAATTTCATATTCCCGGTCATAAAAAGGGCGTAGGAACTGACAGTGAGTTCAGAGAGTTTATAGGCGATAGTGCCCTATCTATAGATTTGATTAACATTGCGCCGCTGGATGATCTCCATCAGCCTACCGGTGTTATTGAAGAAGCGCAAAAGCTTGCAGCCGACGCATTTGGCTCAGATTATACTTATTTCAGCGTACAGGGGACGAGTGGTGCCATTATGACCATGATTTTGTCTACATGCTCGCCTGGGGACAAAATTATCGTACCACGCAATGTGCACAAATCGATCATGTCGGCCATCATTTTCTCCGGCGCGAAGCCAGTATTCATATCTCCGGTTCGCGACGAGAATCTTGGAATCGATCACGGCATTACAACCAAATCCGTACAGCGTGCACTGGATCGCCATCCGGATGCCAAAGCGGTTCTGGTTATTAACCCGACATACTTCGGCGTATGCGCCAATCTGAAGGAAATCGTCGATCTTGCCCACAGCCGCCATGTTCCAGTGCTCGTAGACGAAGCGCATGGGGTACTTATCCATTTCCATGAGGATCTGCCGATGTCCGCTATGGAAGCTGGTGCGGATATGGCCGCAACTAGTGTGCATAAGCTTGGGGGTTCTATGACACAAAGCTCGGTTCTCAACCTGAATACAAAAAACGGCTATGTGAATCCTCAGCGCGTGCAGACGATCATCAGTATGCTGACAACAACTTCTACTTCATACGTGCTGCTTGCATCATTGGATACATCCAGACGCAATCTAGCGATTAACGGCCATGACATGGCGCAAAGAACGATTGATCTTGCCCAAAAAGCCCGCCGCAGCATTAATGAAATGGAAGGTCTGTACTGCTTCGGGGAAGAAATCCTTGGGGACGAGGCCACCTTTGATTATGATCCGACCAAACTCACCATCCATGTCCGCCATCTGGGCATTACAGGCTTTGAAGCGGAAAACTGGCTGCGTGAGCATTATAACATTGAGGTCGAGCTCAGTGATATGTACAACATCCTCTGCCTGGTAACCCCAGGCGACAACGAGGAAACGGTGTCGGTACTGCTTACAGCTCTCCGTGAGTTAGCTGGAACGTATTACAACGTGAACACTGCAAATGAGCTAATCGTGAAGATCCCGGAAATTCCTCATCTCTCCCTGATTCCAAGGGATGCATTTTACGGAGATACCGAAGTCATTCCGTTCAAGGAATCAGCCGGTCGAATCATTGCCGAGTTCATATATGTCTATCCGCCGGGTATTCCAATCCTGCTGCCGGGCGAAGTGATCTCCCAAGACAACATCGATTACATTGTCGATCATGTGGAGGTGGGGCTTCCGGTGAAAGGACCGGAGGATCGGTACATCCAAAATGTCAAGGTGATCGTGGAAACCGACCCGATCTCCTAAATCTGCATACCTTACGCGTAGAGTGCACCACGAAGCGCCGTCAATGCAAGTCTGGTCATTTTGATTGAAGGGCAGACGGGCGATATAGTCCGTCTTCGGCCTCCTTCGAAGCTATACATCGGCCACCCCGAAGGGGCATGGACTTGTATTGTTGAGGCGCGGAGTGGTAAGAGTTGCGATACCTGAAAAATAAAGTGTTAGACTGCCTTGGCCTCACTAAGCAATACCAGGATAGTTTGATAAATATATTTGATCCAAAGTACTTGACTATGACGTTACGTCATAGTGCATAATTCTCACTATAAATAACTAGTGGTGAGAGGTATGAACATAAAATCAATGCGTTCAGATTATATTTATCAAAAAGTTGCTCAAGCATCGCCCGAGGAAAAGCTTGAATTATTCAGAAACGAAATGATGGCTCCAATGACTCGCTATTTATCTGATGACAGGACGGGTGCAGTAGGCGACGAACCTTTACAAGAGGAGGAAACATAGGATGCTTGAAACAGTGCTCACGATTACTTCGATGCAGACGCCCGAAGAAGCTCGGGCCTTCAAAACACTTAACGAAGAATGGATCGCCCGAATCTTCACAGTCGAAGAGGCGGATCGGATACTCCTCGATAATCCGGTGGAGAACATCGTGAACAGAGGAGGAGACGTACTCATCGCACGCGATAGCGATTCGATCGTTGGATGCGTTGCACTCGTGCCGACTGGTGCTGGGGTGTTCGAGCTCTCAAAAATGAGCGTTATACCCGAGTTGCGAAGACGTGGATACGGACGGGAAATCATCCATGCCGCCATTAACCGCGCACGCGGACTTGGCGCGACATCGATCTTCTTGGGCAGCAGCACCAAGCTACCGAACGCCATTCATTTATACGAATCGGTTGGGTTCAAGCGCGTTCCTGTCGAGCAGATCGGGCCCATGCCCTATGTAAGAGCGGATGTGTTTATGGATATGGAACTAAAGTGAACGGAGACAAAATTAACATTGGTAAAAAAGAGTGAAACCATATAATTGTGCCGACCAAATAAAATTACAGATCGGCACAATTTTTTTCTTGTGGAAACCTATTACTACCATAAAAAAACTAGTCAACGGCTTTGGGACGGTATTTAATAAGCGATGCCGACACGGCTATTCTCATATCCTTCTTTATTTATCAAAGACCAGGTAAAATGAGCAGTATCGCCCACTGTAATTTTCGATCCGTTCAATGGTAGCACATCTACCTCAGTTCGATACATGCCCGTTTTTTCGCCATCGATTAAATGGGTAGGACAAATAATCGTCCAGCATAGCCCACTATTTTTTAAGGCTAGATAAGCAGCTAAATGATCTTCGGCAGCTGTGGTACTTCTTCTTTTTGATTCTTCCGATTGGAACCGATAGATCTTCGGATTAGTGCGAGCTTGTAAAATACCCGCTGTTCCAATTGTAACGATTCGGCTTATCCCCTCTTTTTTCATATGTTTAATAATGGTTTGCATACTTTTCGACAACGTGCCATTCCCATCTGTTCCAAGAGCACTGATAACGATATCAGCTTCCTTAAACGCCTTCTTCACATCATGTTCATCTAGTACATTTCCCTCGATGATCTGTAGATTCCTATGCGAACCTGCAAGCTTATTCTGATCACGCACTAAGACTGTAATATCATGCGAATCTTGTAATGCTAGTTTCAGTAGCTCTGATCCAACTCTCCCTGTTGATCCCAATATACATATTTTCATTTTTCCTTCTCCCTTACTCTCTAGTCTTTCTTTAAAAGTGGTAGAGACCGTTGGTTTCACGCCATGATGGGCCAGATGATGAAGACCTTGCAAAGCAAAGCCTATCTGAATGTGCCTACTTTGACAGGGGACACGTTTGAATCATCTCGATAAACCCGCATGCTGCCATGGAAAGCGGCATGTTGCGCATAATCATAATCCCCACGTGAGATGGCGGCAGCCGCACGTCCAATTGAATCTCGAAGAGGGTGCCCTCTTCCAGCTCTTTCGACACAAATTCTCTCGTCACGTATGAAATTCCGAGTCCTTTCCGAGCAAACTCGATGAGAAGATCTACGCTTCCGACCTCAATTTTAGGTGCGAGCTTATAGCCGTAGCTTTGAAATAATTCCGTAATGGTCATTCGTGCCCTGCTATTGCGCGAGAACAGGATAATTGGGTACTGGAGCAGCATATCCAGCGTTAAAACCGCATCCTTGAGCTCGGCATAACGTGTCCCCGCTACGAAGCATTCCTGCAGCTGAAAAGTCTCCCTCACTTCAAGTTGGGTATCGACGATAGGCATACGGATGACGCCTAAATCAATTTTCCCTTCTTTTAAGAAGGAGATGATTTCCGGCGTAGTTCCATGATTCAGGTGAAGTCTGATCCCGGGATGCTTCTCATGAAAGTCCTCCAAGTACGGGAGCAAATAATGCTTGAACAGCGAATCGCTTCCGCCAATCCGCAGCTCGCCGCTGTCCAAATTTTTAAGTGCTTCCATTTTTTCTTCGGCCAGCGATATTAAGATCTGTGACTGCTCAATATAGGAATACAGGATGGCGCCCTCTCTCGTCAGCCCAACGCCCTTTGAATTCCGGTAAAACAAAGTGACGCCGAAGCTGTTTTCAAGCTGTTTGATGGCGTGGCTGACGCTAGGTTGGGTTAGAAATAAGGCCTTGGCAGCCTGTGTCAAGCTGCCTGTCTTCGCAGCCCAATAAAATACTTTGTACAATTCGTAATTTATGCTCATAGATGTGGTCTATAGCTCCTGTGAAATATATTTATTACTTGTATAGATGATATTCGTATTATAGTGGAACTACGAAATAGAAACCAGAGCTTTATTAAGAGAGCGCTGCTTGAAGGAGAGAGAAACATGGAGCCGACCACTTTTGTTTTGTTTGGAGCGACAGGGGATTTAGCCAAAAGAAAAATATACCCTGCCCTTTACAACTTGTATATCGATCGGAAGCTGCCGCAATCATTCTCCTTATTTGGTCTTGGGAGAAGAGAACTGTCTGATGAATCGTTTCAGGCAAATGTCGAGCAGTCTATCCGTACTTTTTCCAGACGCGAAGCGAACAATTCTGCGTTAATCAAAGATTTTTTGAGCGCATTCCGTTACAGCGTTCTTCATATAGATCGCAAAGAAGATTATAGGAAGCTGCTGCAACTGATTGAACAGAGAGAAGAAGAGCTGCATATTCCGCCGAATCGCCTGTTTTATTTATCTGTTGGACCTGAATTTTTTGAAACGATCACAGCGAGCATTAAGGAAAGCGGGCTCGGTTCCGCGAATGGCTGGAAGCGTCTCGTGATCGAGAAGCCATTCGGCCATGATTTGAAATCTGCTCGTGATTTAAATCAGAAGCTGAGCCAAGCTTTTTCGGATCATGAAATTTACCGAATCGACCATTATCTCGGCAAGCCACTGATCCAGAAGCTTGAGATTTTGCAGCAGAATCCGGTTCTTAATGCCTTATGGACGAATCGTTATATTGCCAACGTGCAAATTACGGCAAACGAGACCGTCGGCGTAGAAGAAAGAGCGGGTTATTACGATCATGTAGGTGCCGTAAGAGACATGTTCCAAAACCATATGCTGCAATTACTGATGATGCTGACAAGTCATCTTCCAATCAACAGCGACTCGGAAATGGTGCGCTTTAAGAAGAAAAAGGTGATGGAAGCTCTCGAGCCGCTGCAAAAAGAGGAAGTGAGCGCGAGCATTATCCGCGGGCAGTACAAAGCAGGAACCGTTCAAGGTAAGCCGGTAATCGGCTATATCTCCGAACCAGGAATCGCTTCTACTTCCATGAACGATACGTTTATTGCCGCTAAATTGGAGATCAATGATTTCTTTTGGCGCGGCGTTCCTTTTTATATCCGTACAGGCAAACGAATGAAAGAGAAATCAACGCGGATTGTAATTGAGTTCAAGGATCTGTTAACGAAGTCCTCACAGGCAAATACAGAAGGAAAATCGCCTAACCTTCTGGTATTTGAAATTAGTCCTAACGAGGGCATTACGCTGCAATTAAATACAAGGGATCCTTTGCATAAAGGGGAGTTCAAGCCCCTTCAGATGAACTTTCATGAGAGCAAGGGCGATGTTCCCGAAGCTTACGAAAATTTGATTTACGATGCATTGCAAGGAGATCCTACGTTCTTCGCACATTGGGATGAAGTCGAATTGTCGTGGCAATGGGTTCAACCGATCCTGGAAGCATTCGAGGAGAATCTGGTTCCACTTCATCGGTATGAAGCGGGTACTTATGGACCTGCCGAATCCGATGCGTTGTTGGCGCAGGACGGCTATCATTGGTGGTTCGATGACAAATCAGAAGGAAATATTAAAGCGGAAGAAGGAGAACAATATGCTTACCAAGGAAACCATTGATCAATTATCCATCGATACGATCCGAACATTGTCTATCGATGCTATCAACCGTGCCAATTCCGGTCATCCGGGGCTGCCGATGGGGGCAGCACCAATGGCATACGCCCTTTGGTCCAGACTGTTAAATCACAATCCCGGCCATGCCAAATGGTTTAACCGCGACCGCTTCGTTCTGTCTGCGGGTCACGGATCAGCCTTGCTCTACAGCCTGCTGCATTTGTCGGGATATCAGGTGTCGCTTGACGATTTAAAACAGTTTCGCAAGCTGCACAGCAAAACGCCGGGGCATCCCGAATATGGGCACACGGATGGCGTAGAAGCGACAACTGGACCTCTGGGACAAGGGTTGGCGATGGCAGTCGGGATGGCGATGGCCGAAGCTCATTTGGCATCGAAATTCAATCAAGACGGATTCCCAGTAATCGATCATTATACGTATGCGCTTGTCGGAGACGGCTGCTTGATGGAGGGAATCTCTTACGAGGCGATGTCCATGGCAGGACATATGAAGCTTGGAAAGTTAGTCGTATTGTATGATTCCAACGACATCTCGTTGGACGGAGAGCTTAATCTCTCCTTCGGCGAAAATATGCAAAAAAGAGCGGAATCGGCCAATTGGGAATATATCCGGGTCGAGGACGGCAATGATATTTCCCAGATTACCGAAGCGATCGCGGCAGCTAAGCAAAATGATGCCCAGCCGACGCTTATCGAAATTCGGACGATTATCGGTTACGGCAGCAAGGTAGCGGGAACGAACAAAGTACACGGCAATCCACTGGGCAAAGAAGAGGCGAAGGCGACCAAGGAAGCTTACGGCTGGAAGTATGAGGAAGAGTTCACCGTTCCGGAAGAAGTCAAAGCGCATTTCGAGCAGCTGAAACGTAAGGGCGAGGCCAAAGAAGAAGCGTGGAACAAATTGGTCGCTGCCTATAAAGCGCAATATCCTGCGGAGGGTAAGGAGCTTGAGCAAGTCATCGACGGCTCCGTGTCGATTGAGGCCGCAGAAATCCTTACGTTCGACACTTCCAAATCGATTTCTACCCGCGTAGCAAGCGGCGAAGCGATAAATCATTACGTAAAAACCGTTTCTTCGATTTTTGGAGGAAGTGCGGATTTATCACATTCGACGATGACGGACATCAAAGGAGAGCAAAAGTTTGCCGTGGAGTCTTACTCGGGACGCAATATATACTTTGGCGTTCGTGAGCATGCTATGGGTGCAGCCGGCAATGGCATGGCCCTGCATGGAGGTGTAAAGCCATTCGTAAGCACCTTCTTCGTATTCAGCGATTATTTGCGCCCGTCTATTCGTTTGGCTGCGCTGCAAAAACTGCCTGTGATTTATGTGTTTACCCATGATTCCATTGCTGTTGGGGAAGATGGACCTACGCATGAACCCGTCGAGCACTTGGCTGCACTGCGCACCATTCCGGGACTTACGGTCATTCGTCCGACCGATGCCAATGAAACGGCAAGCGCCTGGGCGTACGCTCTACAGCAAAATGAAGGTCCGGTAGCCTTAGTGTTGAGCAGACAAAATCTGCCTATATATGAAGCAACCAAGGCCAATGTTGAAGGGGTAGCCAAAGGCGCTTATGTCTTGAGCGAAACGGGCGGTCAGCCGGATGTCATCCTAATCGGAACCGGCTCCGAGGTTTCTCTGGCCATGAACGCCAAGGCGGAGTTGGAACGGGACAACATCTCCGTACGCATCGTTGCCATGCCGAGCAGAGAACTGTTCGATCGTCAACCCGATGAGTACAAGCAGAGTGTTCTTCCTAATTCCGTTACGAAGCGGGTGGCCATTGAAGCTGGCATTTCGTTAGGCTGGGATCGTTATACGGGACAAGGAGGAAAAGTACTGTCGATTGATACATTCGGCGCTTCTGGTTCCGGTACAGAGGTTATGGAGTACTTTGGTTTCTCCGTAACTGAAGTGGTTCGCCTTACGAAGGAACTACTGAAGTAATAGTAAATTACAAATAAAACAATGGAGGTACTTACCTATGAAATTCTTTATCGATACTGCAAATGTGGAAGACATCAAAAAAGCATATAAAATCGGTATTTTATCCGGTGTTACGACGAATCCGTCGTTGGTTGCTAAGGAAGGTGTGAAATTTGAAGATCGAATCGCCGAGATTTTGCGGGAAGTACCCGGAGTTGAATCGGTCTCCGCTGAAGTAACGCCTGATGCGGTGACAGCAGAAGAAATGATCGCGCAAGCGGACGAACTAATCAAAATTAATAATAATGACAAAAACATCACGATCAAGCTTCCGATGACGCTCGCTGGACTTGAAGCTTGCCGCTACTTGAGCGACAAAGGCGTGAAAACGAACGTGACGCTGATTTTCACTGTGAATCAAGCTTTACTGGCCGCTCGTGCAGGTGCTACCTATGTCTCGCCGTTCCTTGGCCGCTTGGATGATATATCGGAAGACGGCGTCCAGCTCGTCACGAAAGTTGCTGAGTTGTTCCGAGTGCATAACCTGGACACGCAAATTATCGCGGCATCCGTCCGCCATCCGGATCACGTGACACGCGTAGCAATGGCAGGCGCGCATATAGCCACGATTCCATTTGCGGTGATCGAACAAATTTCCAAGCATCCCTTAACGGATCAAGGCATGGACAAATTCGCTGCCGATTGGAAAAAAACAGCAGGGATTTAAGCTGCGATTAAAATATACAAGATCAATATGTTGTTGCTGGGCAAGTCTGGTTTCGAAGCGCAAAAAGCCGGGCTCATCAAACGTTTATCTACAAAGAGAGAGAAATGACAGGGAGGGAATTGCAATGAAAAAACAGCAAATCGGCGTAGTAGGCTTGGCCGTCATGGGGAAAAACCTAGCCTTAAATATAGAAAGCAAAGGGTTCTCAGTTGCAGTATACAATCGTTCGCCAGAGAAAACGAATGAGCTTCTGGAGGAGGCGCAAGGCAAGAATTTCGTCGGCACGTACAGTGTCGAAGAATTCGTCCAATCGCTCGAGACGCCGCGGAAAATTCTAATTATGGTCAAAGCGGGACAACCGACAGACGATACCATCAATCAGCTAGTTCCTTACCTGAGTCAAGGGGATATTCTTATCGACGGCGGGAACGCCTATTTCCCTGATACGCAAAGAAGAAATAAAGAGCTGCAAGCCAAGGGATTCCGTTTTATTGGCGCAGGTGTCTCGGGCGGCGAAGAGGGAGCGCTAAACGGCCCCGCGATTATGCCGGGCGGGCAAAAAGAGGCGTATGAACTGGTAGCGCCCATCCTGACCGCCATTTCGGCCAAAGTGAACGGCGATCCCTGCTCGACTTATATCGGAGAAGACGGTGCCGGCCATTATGTCAAAATGGTGCACAACGGCATTGAATACGGCGATATGCAGCTCATCGGCGAAGCGTATCATCTGCTCAAAGATGTATTGAACGTAAATACCGAGCAGCTGCATGACATTTTCTCCGAATGGAACAAAGGCGAACTGGATAGTTATTTGATTGAAATTACAGCCGATATTTTCTCGAAGACTGATCCGGAGACCGGCAAGCCAATGGTGGATGTCATCCTCGATTCGGCAGGACAGAAAGGAACGGGGAAATGGACGAGCCAAAGCGCATTGGATTTAGGAGTTCCATTGTCCATTATTACTGAATCCGTGTTTGCGCGGTTTATCTCCGCTATGAAAGAAGAACGCGTGGCAGCAAGCAAGCAGCTGAAAGGCCCCGCGGCTTCAAGCTACGACGGCGATCCCAATGAATTCATCGAGGCCGTCCGCAAGGCTTTGTATGCCAGCAAAATCGCTTCGTATGCGCAAGGCTTTGCGCAAATGAGAGCTGCTTCCGACGCGTATAATTGGAATTTGAACTATGGAGGCATCGCCATGATCTTCCGCGGGGGATGTATTATCCGCGCAAGGTTCTTACAAAATATTAAGGATGCATACGACCGGAACCCAGAATTGAAAAACTTGTTGTTGGACGAATACTTCAGTGGGATTATTGCTAACTATCAGGAAGCCTGGAGAAAAGTCGTATCGATTGCCGTAACTAGAGGAATTCCGGTTCCTGCTTTCGCTTCCGCTTTAGCTTATTATGACAGCTATCGGACAGAGAGACTACCGGCTAATTTACTGCAGGCACAGAGGGATTATTTTGGGGCGCATACGTTCGAGCGGCTTGATAAAAAGGGGAGTTTCCACTTTCAATGGATGGAAAACAATGAACAATAAGTGATTTATTATTGTGTAGTAATCCTTTAAACCTTAAATAAAAGAATAGTTCAATAGAGTATGTTAAGAGCGTGTTTTGATCAATCTTTTTCAAAACACGCTCTTTTTTTATGTATGGATTTGGAACGTGAAAACAGAGCAAACTTTGATAAAATAAACAAACAACAGCTTGAGATAACGGGAGGTAGTTTCCAATAAACGGAGATTTCACAATGCTGCTTCAGCTCTTTGAGCGGGCAGCATTATTGCTCATTATTTTGTTTTTCTTAACTCGTATTCCGAGCTTTAAGCAGATTCTGCAAAAGGAATCACTGACAACGAAGGAGTTCGCCGTCGTGACGCTTCTGTTCTGTACCTTTGCACTATTCGGTACCTACTCAGGCATCGATGTGGAAGGCTCGCTCGTCAACGTACGGATCATCGTAATAACGGCAGGGGGCATCTTGTTTGGGCCTTGGGTCGGTCTAGTCGTGGGCGTGGTGTCCGGAATCCATCGTTATTTGATCGATATCGGCGGGGTGACCTCGATTCCATGTCTCATCACGAGTATTATTGCGGGGCTGGTATCTGGGTATATTCATCTTCGCACACCAAAGGCGAAACGTTGGTTTATCGGGATTCTTGCCGGGATGGCTTGCGAGGCCTTAACGATGCTGTTGATCATATTCATGGCGCAGCCTACTACATTAGGCAATGAGATTGTATCCAGAATTGCTACACCGATGATTCTCGGGCAATTGAATGTGGGATTGATCATTTTGTTAATTCAGAATGTAGAAAGTGAACGGGAAGGAATCGCTGCGCAGCAAGCGAAGTTGGCGTTGGACATTGCAAATAAGGCATTGCCCTATTTCCGCTCCATCAATACCGAATCCTTGCACAAGATCTGTTCCATTATTAAAGAAGACATTCAAGCCGATGCGGTGGCGATTACGGATTCCTCGAGCGTGCTCGCTTACGTCGGTTTTGGGGAAGACCGCTATCAACTTCGGCATGAGATCATAAGTGATATGACCAAACAGACGATACGGAGCGGGGAGTTCATGATAAGCAACCATGCGTTGGACGATGCGATGCCCGGCATTCAATCCTTGCTTATTATTCCGCTGAAAGAGCGGGAAGAAGTGACGGGGACCTTGAAGATTTATTATCGGAAAGCGCATAAAATTACCTATCCGCTGCAGACTATGGCCGTCGGTTTGTCCCAGATCATTTCAACATTAATGGAAGTTTCTCGTGTGGAAGAGATTAAGGAGATGGCGAATAAAGCGGAGCTCAAAGCGCTGCAGACAACGATTCAGCCTCACTTTTTGTTCAATGCGCTAAATGCAATTGGATCCTCGATCCGGACTAGGCCAGACCAAGCGAGGGAGCTGATCGTCAATTTATCCGGATACTTACGTTATAATTTGGAGCTAACGGATGAATTGATCGATATCCATAAGGAGCTGGAGCAGGTTCGGAATTACGTAGAGATTGAAAAAGCACGCTTCGGAAATCGGCTGCATGTCGTTTATGATGTGGATGAAGTCGCCGTGAAGATTCCGAGTCTCATCATTCAACCGTTAGTGGAGAATGCGATTGTCCACGGCATATTGAAGGAGAGAGGGCCTGGAACGGTCACTATCTATGTCAAAGATACAGAAGAGTACATTCGGATTGGCGTGCGGGATACTGGCGTGGGTATCCGTGAAGATATCATCAAACAGGTGATAGAGGAGCGCGTTCCACCGAATCATATTGGTCTGTTCAATGTGTACAAGCGTGTGAAGCTCATTTTCGGGCATGGTGTTACTATGGAGCGGCTAGATCAAGGAACGAATATCTTTTTTGACATACAGAAGGAGACACGATGAGAGCGATAATTGTGGAAGATGAAGTTTTGGCCAGTGAAGAGCTGGAATATTTGATTACCAAACATAGCCGCATTGAAATCGTGGAGCGATTCGAAGATGGCCTTGATGTGCTCAAATTTCTGCAGGAGAAGGAAGTCGATGCGATTTTTCTCGATATTAACATTCCATCCTTGGATGGGATGCTGCTCGCGACGAATATCAGTAAGTTCGCGCATAAACCGTATGTTATTTTTACAACAGCGTATAAGGAACATGCAGCCCAAGCTTTTGAACTGGAAGCTTTTGATTATATCTTGAAGCCCTACGATGAGAACCGGATTGCCGCGATGTTACGTAAGCTGGAGACCGCCTTCGAACGGGATGTGCAGCAAGGAGGAAGTTCAAATCCCCCGGACAGCAGGCAAAGAGCTGAGGAGAAACGCATTAATCTGTTGAAAAATGATAAGTATATCGTAACTGATAGCGATGACATCTACTATGCGGAAGCACAAGAGAAGGTGACCAACGTATTCACGAAGAGCGGTACCTACACAATGCCGATGAGTATATCGGACTTTCATGCTATGCTGCCACAAGATCGATTCTATCGTTGTCATCGTTCCTATACCGTCAATTTGTCTCAAATCCATGAAATCGTTCCATGGTTCAACAATACCTACCTGCTGCGTCTACGTGATATGGATGCCAAAGTACCCGTCAGCAGAAGTAAAGTCAAAGAATTTAGGCAGTTGATGCATATATAAATGCAGTTCATTCCGCAATCCCGTCATTTCATGTCGCTCATGGCTCAAGTAAGCGTTTTATCTTGTAAGATAAGGGTGTAAAAAGCAAAGCGTAAAAAGGCTTTCACTTCCCTACAGATAAAACACAACTCTTGATCATAGCAGAATGGAAAGAGGGATCTATCATGAGAACGCATCAAGCAACTGGGTCGCAAGTAAATCGATGGATGATCGTCCTTGGAACAATCATTGTACAAATGGGATTAGGAACCATATATACGTGGAGTTTATTTAATCAGCCGTTAGCTGACAAGTTTGGATGGGAGCTTAGCTCCGTATCGATTACATTTTCCATCACTAGTTTTGCACTGGCTTTCTCGACACTGTTCGCTGGTAAGATTCAGGATCGTATCGGAATTCGGCGTATGACAATGATTGCAGGTGCTGTTCTCGGTGCAGGGCTAATCGCTAGCTCACAGGTTTCATCGTTGTGGATGTTGTACTTGCTGGCTGGCGTGGTTGTTGGTTTTGCGGATGGTACAGCATATATTACATCGCTATCGAATTTAATAAAATGGTTTCCTGAACGCAAAGGGTTAATATCCGGAATCTCGGTGGGAGCCTTTGGGACAGGCAGCTTGGTCTTTAAATATATCAATGCGAATTTCATCAATACGATGGGTGTCTCCTATGCATTTCTGGTCTGGGGATTGATCGTGATGGTGATGGTAATTGCCGGTTCGTTCTTAATCAAAGAAGCCGTAATTACGGAAACACCTGCGAACGCAAATACGGGGTCGCAGAGTGGGCGGAATTATACAGTCAAAGAAATGCTGCGTACGAAAGAAGCATATATGCTCTTCATTATTCTTTTCACAGCTTGTATGAGTGGATTGTACCTGATTGGTATCGTCAAAGACATCGGGGTACAGCTTGCCGGTCTTGATGTCAGCACAGCAGCGAATGCGGTAGCTATGGTGGCGATTTTCAATACGGCTGGCCGGATCATCCTCGGTGCATTGTCTGATAAAGTAGGACGTATGAAAGTGGTGGCGGGAGCGCTTTTTGCAACGGCATTGTCCGTCATGGCTTTAAACTTCGTACCTTTGAACCTGGGCATCTTCTTCACCTGTGTCGCGGTGATCGCATTCTGCTTTGGCGGTAATATCAC
This sequence comes from Paenibacillus sp. cl6col, assembly GCF_900102125.1. Taxonomy (NCBI): domain Bacteria; kingdom Bacillati; phylum Bacillota; class Bacilli; order Caryophanales; family Paenibacillaceae; genus Paenibacillus; species Paenibacillus sp. cl6col. The sequence goes on along the minus strand of NZ_FNAZ01000001.1, from coordinate 943,804 downwards.
GGTCTTCCCAGCGATTGTGGCTGACTATTTCGGTTTGAAGAACCAAAGCAAGAACTATGGAATCATTTATCAGGGATTCGGTTTAGGTGCCTTGGCTGGTTCGTTCCTTAGTGCTCTGTTCGGTGGTTTTCATATTACCTTTACCGTCATCGCGGTCTTGTGTATGCTCTCTTTCTTGATTGCGATCTTTATCTCCGTACCTAGCGGGCGTAATCAGTCGAAGAAGAACCAAGAAGTGAAACCAGTAGTAAACCAAGAAGTGCTAAAACCGCGTTACAATGTAGGATAATCGCAGTGGAACCTCCTATTGGTAGGATAGGTCACTGAAAGAGTGTTAGATAATTAAACAGGTGTCTTTCGCACAGATAAGCGGTGCAAAGACGCCTGTTTTTTTGTTTATTCTAATGCTCGTACTGTCTAATTAACTCCCTGTATTTGTTCGAGCACACTTGTGGACGCTTCACGTTTGCCTACACGGGATCGTCTAACACCCTCTAGAGTCAAATCCACCTCAAGATCCAACATTCCATATTTATCCATTCACATGATCCATGTCTGAATGTGCTCCTCAGCAGTATTCAATCTCATGTTCTGTAAAGCTAATGGGGGAAGCATTAATTAAAATTTAACATTTGATTCCGTTTTAAATAAGTTCCATTTTAGATAGATATAGTGAAATATGGATCAAAAGTATAAGTGGTTTAATTCTTGGGGAGGAGGATTTCATCCATATTCTAAAAAGGAGGTGTAGCGATGATTACACGAAGCAAAATGATGGCTTTGAGTCTTTTCTTGTGTATGCTGCTCGCTTTATTACCTACATCAGGCTTCGCCGAGGCCGATGTTGATGTCGCAGCTATAGCAGGTGCTGTACCGAATCCGTGGAAACAACAAAATATCGGTTCTCCTGCATTAACGGGCAGCGCTTCTTATGATCCAGGGGGTGATCAATTTAGCGTAAGCGGCGCTGGCACAGACATCTGGGGCAAATCAGATCAGTTCAATTACCTCTATCAACCCTGGACAGGAGACGGCGCTATCATTGCCCTTGTCTCTTCTCAGACCCATACACACGATTTTGCGAAAGCAGGAATTATGATAAGGGAAACGTTGAATGCCAATTCCAAGCATGTCGATTTGCTATTGACGCCTTCCAACGGGTTCACGTTCCAGTACCGGACGGAGACGGGCGGATCATCTCAGAGTGTTAAAATTGCTTCGACGAGCCCGGCCTGGGTAAAGCTTGAACGCAAAGGCAATGTGATCAAAGGATATGTATCCAACAACGGGTTGAACTGGGGCGATCTGGGCAACTTGACTATTAATATGAATGCTTCGTTGTATGTAGGATTGGCTGTCACCAGCCATAATGTATCCAGCCTAAGCACGGCCACCTTTGACAAGGTAAAAGTCAATGCTACCGGTGATGTATTCCCGCCTACAGAACCAACAAACCTGCAAGCAAACCAAGTAACGGATACAACTGTGAACATATCCTGGACTGCATCGCTGGATGATGTAGGCGTGAAGGGCTATGACTTATACAAAGATAATGTTCTGACGCAAGCAAATGTCAAGGATACTACCTACACCTTTACCGAATTAACGCCGGATACTACCTATCAATTCACGGTCAAAGCCAAAGATGCGGCAGGAAATATATCCAATGCCAGCAGCCCTCTCACCGTAAAAACGACAAATCAAACTGACACGCAGGCCCCAACTGCTCCGTCAGGACTTGTAAGCCCGAGCAAAACATCTTCGTCAGTCAATCTGTCCTGGACGGCATCTACAGATAACGTCAGCGTCTATGCGTACGACATATATAAAAATGGCACACTCGCCGGAAGCACGCCTGCGACATCTTTTAATGTAACAGGACTTACGGCAAATACCTCGTATACCTTTACCGTGAAAGCAAGAGACTTAGCAGGAAATAGTTCCGCAGCTAGCAGTGCGTTGTCTGTCAAAACCAGCCCCGCCTCCTCCGATCCTTATACACCAGAGGTTGTTGCTACCAACTTGGAAACCCCATGGGCTGTTGATTTTGCACCGGATGGGCGGATTTTCTTCACCGAACGCAACAGCGGCAGAGTCCGTGTCATTGTGAACGGAAAGTTGAAATCAACGCCAGTTATTACGCTGGGCTCGCCTTTCTATTACATGCCTAAGAGCGAAGGCGGCTTATTGGGCCTGGTTCTCGATCCTAATTTCACCACCAATCATTACATGTATATCTACCATTCCTACAAAACATCAGACAACAAAGTTGCCAATCAGGTCGTTCGGCTGAAAGAGAACAACAACATCGCTACAGTAGACAAAGTCCTCATTACAAATCTTCCGGGTGCAGTCTATCACAATGGCGGCCGGATGAAAATAGGCCCCGACAACAAGCTGTATTTCAGTGACGGCAATTACGGCAACAAAGACGATACACTCACTTACCTTGGAGGGAAGATATTCCGCCTGAATCTAGACGGCACCATTCCAAGTGATAATCCGTTTGCCTCCTCGCCCATTTATAGCCGTGGACATCGGAATCCTCAAGGATTAGCATGGCAGCCTGGAACGAACCGTCTCTTTGCATCAGAGCACGGTGAATCCTCCAAAGATGAGATTAACTACATTCAACCCGGTAACAATTACGGTTGGCCTAAATATGAGGGTGGGAATCAGAACCAACCAGGCATTACACCCCCGCTCATTTATGCGAATGGCACAACCTGGGCGCCTTCGGGCATGACTTTTGTAACTCAAGGGCCCTGGGCAGGGAATCTGCTTGTTACCAATTTAAAAGGCAAACAGATCATTCGCATGATCGTTGGAGAACAGAACGGCCAACCGACGATCAAGAGCAGTGATCTTACTTACTTGTTCGTGAATAAATACGGACGCATTCGCGACATTGTCGAGGCGCCGGACGGATCACTCTACTTCGTCACCAGCAACAATGGCGACAAAAACGGTGACGGCACCCCGGATAAACTTATTCGATTGGCACCCAACTTCTAGCGAATATGGATGTATAAGTCTGTTTAAGCTTCTAGATGAAAAATAGACCTCCTATTAGAAGTAGGAGGTCTATTCTTCATTTCATATTGAAAGGAGTATGCGGAGCTTATTACAATCGATAACCCGTTAGCCTAATAACTCTGCAGTTTGTAAGAAAGCGTCCAGCCGCTCCTTTTGAAGCAGATGATGACGGTAATGCATCTCCACCATCGTGAACCATTCGACCGCGTTTAACGCGCCGAAGGCTACGGCTGGATGAGTCGCCTTTCGCTGCAGCCGCTCTGGGTCTATGGTCTGCAGTGACGCTCCAATCTCATGCATGCGGTGCCTTGCTTCCTCAAGCTTGGCGACAAGCTGCTCCTTGCTCTCTGGCTGAGGAGGCGTATATTGCAAGTCGGCCGGTACCTGAATGCGAATCGGTGGGAAGCTCCCTTGCTCAAACACGGCATGGCCGGCCTCCGTCTTCCCACTGTCCTCCTCGCTGCCGCCACCGAGCGCTATGCACTGCTCCGCAAGACGGAGCTGCAAGTTCAGCGTGGAATGGGGCAGATGCAGGTACATTTGCCCAAGCGACCATTCGTTCTCGCTCGGCTTGCGACACAATTCCGCCAGACTATACTTGTCCAGCTCCCGAACATAATGCTTCGAAATTTCTTCGAACCTTACCAAAATATCAGTGATTCCTATGTTCTTGTTCATCAAGATCATCTCCTCGTGTATCACTATCTGCGATCAAAAGCAAGACTCGCAGCAAGACCTGTCAAGACACTTGCCATTAGCCAACGCTGCACCCATAGCCAGGTTGCCAAGAAGCGAGATGACTCCAGCTGTACGACCTTGCGAAATAGTACGAGAAACTCCTCTCTGTATTTCATCAAAGTTAGAAACTATTATATATCCTAAGTCCAGCTTTGATAACATTTTTTGTAAGGAGTATGAAGGCCAAGAATAAGAAAATAAAGTCCTAGATATCTAAGCACTAAGAAATCACTTTATTTTCTTTGATCAACATAAAAAAGTGTAGAGAAAGAATACATCTTTCTCTACACTCTGAGAACTCGGACTCCGAGTTCTTATTCATTAAAAATCAAAATTATCTGGGTCTGGACCTACACGATGGTTCTGATTTAATCCATCAATGATCTCCATTTCCTCTTTCGTCAGTTCAAAGTCAAACACATTTGCATTTTCAACGATTCGGTGCTCTTTTGTTGATTTTGGAATAGTAACAACCCCGTTCTGCAAGTCCCAACGCAAAATAACTTGGGCAATAGATTTATTATGCTTGTTCGCAATTTCCTGAATAACTTCGTTGTCAAGCAATTGACCTTGCATGAGAGGTGACCATGCTTCAAACTGAATATCGTTGGCTTGGCAAAATGCTTGCAACTCTTTTTGAGTTAAGCGCGGATGGTATTCTACTTGGTTGATCATCGGCTTAATTTCAGCATCCTTCATCAAGTCTTCCAAATGGTGGATTTGGAAATTACTTACGCCAATTGCTTTTACGCGGCCTTCTTTATAAAGCGTTTCTAACGCTCTCCACGCATCTTTATATTTTCCTTCAACCGGCCAATGAATCAAATACAAATCCAAATACGCTAAGCCCAGTTTCTTTAAGCTTGTTTCATAAGCAGCAATCGTCGATTCATATCCCAAATCCGCGTTCCAAACCTTAGAAGTGACAAATAGCTCTTCTCTTGAAATGCCTGCTTCTTTCAAGCCTTCTTGAATCCCTTGGCCAACGCCTTCTTCATTCCCATAAATCGCTGCTGTATCTACACTGCGGTATCCATGTTTAATCGCTGTTCTTACTGCGTTCACCAATTCAGGGCCTTCTTCGACTTTGAAAACGCCAAGTCCAAACCAAGGCATTTTCACGCCATTATTCAAAGTTGTTGTATCTTTCAAATTTTTTGCCATCATAATAAAAACCTCCAACATGTTATTATATTTTGCTTGCTCGATCTTTTCGTTCCATAGCTCTGCTAAATCCAGTTAAGATTGTAGCGGCTAATACCATAAGTGCTCCAATCCAAGTCGTATGGATAAGTCCTATCGAGTCTGTAACAATTCCGCCTACAAAGGAACCTATCGCAATCCCGGCATTAAATGCAGCAATATTGATTGCTGATGCCACATCAACTGCACTAGGAACAAAGCGCTCAGCCAGTATTACAACATAGACTTGCAAGCCCGGCACATTCATAAATGCTAACAGCCCCATCAACAGAATCGTTATCAATCCAGCAACTTTAAATGGTGCTGTAAACATCAAAATAAATAAGACGACTGCTTGTACAATAAACATATAGAACAATGCACCAATTGGGTTTTGATTCGATAACTTACCTCCAATCATATTCCCAATCGCAATCGCGATACCGTAAGCTAACAAAATGACAGCTACTGTTCCTTCTTTAAACCCAGTGATGTCTTGAAGCAATGGTGATAAGTAGGTAAACACGACAAATGTTCCGCCATATCCTAATGCTGTAATGATGAACAAAAGCAATAACCGACCATTTGTCACTAGTTTAAGCTGATCACGAAAAGAAGTTTTTACTCCTTTACGCAAATGAGATGGAACAAGAATGCTATTTGCAATTAAAGCAATAACACCAATGATAACAATAGCAATAAAGGCTGTTCTCCAACCTAGCTGCTGTCCAATAAATGTCCCAAATGGAACACCAGTTACCGTAGCTACAGTAAGACCTGTAAACATAATGGATATCGCACTAGCTCTGCGGTCTTCTGGAACTAAATCGGCAGCAATTGTCGATCCTATTGACATGAAGACCCCATGTGAAAATGCGGAGATCACACGTGCTACTAGCAAAATCCCAATAGTCGTGGAGAGTGCAGCAACAGTATTGCCAATAATAAAGACAATCATGATCCAAAGTAATAATTTCTTACGTGACATGCTTGATGTCAAAGCTGTCAAAATCGGAGCTCCAAACGTTGCTCCTAACGCATATAAGGACACCGTTAATCCGGCCGTGGTTACTGGAATACCTAAATCATTTGCAATAAGCGGCAGCAACCCGACACTGATGAATTCAGTTGTCCCGATTGCAAAAGCACTTACTGCCAAGGCAAGCAATGCTAACATGCTTTGCTTTTTACTTAGTTCCATATTATCTCCTCCTTTTTTCTGTTATATAAATGGGAACTTTCTTTCCAGCGAATAATAAATTTTGAAGTGCATCCGTCTCAAAATGTTATATTGATTTTTAAGAAAGTATGGTATTCATCGGCCGGCAAATGTTATTATGAGATATATCATCCATAAAGAAAAGTACGCACTTTTAAGTTATATAGAAACCTAAAAGTAACATAGGTACTTTTTAGTGCCTGTAAGAAGGAGGAGAACCAAGATGCAAAAAAAGAAATACAATATCTCTGTTGAAGCGACATTAGAGGTCTTAGGCGGCAAATGGAAATGCGTGATTCTATGCCATCTGACTCACGGGAAAAAACGGACAAGCGAATTAAAACGCCTCATGCCAAATATCACCCAAAAAATGCTTACCCAACAGCTGCGCGAGCTTGAAGAGGATGGGGTCATCAATCGAATCGTGTACAATCAAGTTCCACCAAGAGTAGAGTACGAGCTTAGTGAATATGGACAGAGCTTAGAAGGGATTCTAAGTGCACTATGTACATGGGGTGAAAAGCATTTAACGAGAGTATATGGAGATAAGTTTGCTGTTTTAGAAGATAGTGTGTTGAATGAACAGCTTAAGTAAGGGGATATTCGGAGTTTGGTTATGTAGATAGAGGACATATGTGTAAGAACCAATAAATGAGAAGGGCTTTGCTTTCCGCAATGGAGGCAGAGCCCTTTTTATATACCGGCCTTCAGGCTGGCTCTAAGTCGGTACTAATAGAACGGCTCGAATCATATTCATATAAAAAATATGAAGGGGTGCTCCGTTATTTGATGAAAGTTAAGGTTGGCTTACGGCCCATTGTAAGCAAGTTAAATATGCCCACTGTTTTGAAAACAGCGATCCTTCCAGGTGAATCAATTGAAAGATTATTTATTGCAACTCAAGTAGGTGAGATCTTTTACATAGGGGACGGGGATATAAGAACTTTTTTAGATATTCGCTCACGAATCATTACATTAGGTGCCTCTAATGGTGGGTATGATGAACGGGGATTGATAGGGCTAGCCTTTCATCCTGAATTTTATTTTAATGGTCTGTTTTATCTCCATTATTCAGTGGCGGGAACCCAAGGTCCAGGATCTCTTCCTGGTGAATTTGAATCTTTTAAGCCGAACCCGTGTGATCCTAAAACCTTAAACTTAAAGTGGATAAATCGAGAAACGCATTATGATCATATTGATACCGTTGAGGAATGGATTCTACATGCGAATGGACAACCTCAAAAACGGCGGACATTACTGAATATAAGAAGACCTTTTTTAAATCATAATGGCGTCAATAGCTTAAACTTCTCACCTGAAACAGGAAAACTTATTTTGACAACCGGAGATGGCGGATCAGGCTATGATCCATTTAATTTAAGCCAAACGGATATGGAAATCGCGGGTAAAATCGTTGAAATTGATATTTCCAAACCTACATTTATCGATAATCCGCCCGTAGTTACACGTTTTAATGAGCTGCCTGTGTCTATTCAGGAAACGCTTACGGTAATGGCCAAAGGGGGCCGCAATCTGCCAGGCATTGCATTTCAAAGGTTATCTTATAATCAGTACATCAAATACGTAGGAAGTGTCGGACAGGATCTTGTAGAGTCAATTTTTGCATTCATTCATTATAAACCCATACCGGTTACTCAGCTTGTTCAAGCTTCTTTGACTTTGACCAATTCTGTACTTGATCAAGAAGGATTTATTAACTTTGGCTGGCGAGGGTGGGAAGGCGCTTTTCCTACTTCGTTCATTACAGGCTGTTCTGCAGATCCGGCTTTGGATGAGAAGACAATTTCTTATTACGATGAAGCGATCACAACTTCAGTGCGGCGTCTTCCGCCTCTCATTAGTTATTTTCATAAAGATCCCCGAGCCGATAAGTTTGGAGGAACTGCCCTTACTGGAGTCCAGACCTATATGGGAAATGCAATCCCCGGTTTAACGGGAAGTGTTGTGTTTACGGATCTCGCCAGAAATGAAGGATCTCCCCCTCCAGTTAGAGGAGTTTTAGCTTATACCAGGGTAAGAACGGATTGTAAACAAAGTGATTTTAGTGTGATTGAAACCAATTATGATTTTGGGACTCAATCCGCTTATTATGTTAGTTTGGGCACGAATCTGAGTCAATCCAGACTGTATTTAGGGGTTTATGGTTCTGTAAAAGTGGCTGATCGTCACCAAGGAACTGTGTTTGAGATTGTTCCATGATTGCTGACTATTCCATTTTTAATAACGCCGGTAATAAGTGTTTTCGAAAGTATCTAACTTTAATATGAAAATAAAGTCCGATAATAATAGCTCTTGAGGATACATTATCCTTGAGAGTTTTTTTGTTTTACATTGTGTAATAGTTCATGGCTAAAATGATGGAGTTAATAAGAAGATATCTATTGAATTAGGTACTGAAGCCTATGTAGTAAATTTAGACTACTTACAATCAAAATCATGGTAATATATATGTAGTTAAATGTATATTAGCTTAAAAACTATTTTATTTTCGTTATAGATGAAAGGTTGGAAACGAAATATGCTAACAGGAGAAATCCGTAATAAAGTAGATAAAATTTGGACTGATTTATGGGCCGGGGGGATAACGAATCCACTAACGGTTATTGAACAATTAACGTATCTTATGTTCATTCGTTCTCTAGATGAAAAAGATTTGGAGGCTGAAAGCTTTGAAGCCTTAGGTGGAGATAAGCTTCCTAAAGTGTTCCCTGAGACCGAAGAAGGACAAGCGATGCGTTGGAGCAACTTTAAAAATAAAGATCCACGGATCATCTTCGATACCATCAATAATGATGTATTCCCGTTTATTAAAGGGATGAGTGAAGACCCAACAACGGCGTTTGCACGTTACATGCAGGATGCGATCTTTCTGATTCCTACACCACAGGTGTTGCAGAAGATCATTACAGGGCTGGACGAGCTCTATGAGCATGATATTAAAGATTTGGATATGCAGGGCGATTTATACGAGTACATGCTTGGAAAGCTGGCAACAGCAGGACAGAACGGACAATTCCGTACACCGAAGCATATTCGTGACCTGATGGTGCGTCTGATGGCTCCGACCCCTGATGATCGTGTCTGTGATCCAGCATGTGGTACGGCAGGCTTCCTGGTTTCTACAGCAGAGTATATTCGAGAGCAATATGAAGCAACGATGACAACGGAGCAATGGGAGCAGTTTGCCGGACACTTGGTCTCTGGGTTCGATACCGACCGTACGATGCTGCGTCTATCGGCGATGAACTTAATGCTGCATTCGATTACGAATCCACATATTGATTATGTAGACAGTGTATCGAAGCAAAATGATATTGCAAATGAATATACGATGATTCTAGCGAATCCTCCATTCACAGGAACGGTTGATGCTGACAGTATTCATGATAATCTGAAATCGATTTGCAACACGAAGAAAACAGAACTGCTATTCGTAGCCCTGTTCTTGCGTATGCTTCGCAAAGGTGGACGATGTGCTGCCATTGTTCCAGATGGAGTTTTATTTGGAGCAACCAAAGCGCACAAATCACTTCGCGAAGAGTTGGTAGAGAATCATAAACTAGAAGCGATCATTTCGATGCCAAGTGGAGTGTTCAAGCCCTATGCAGGGGTAAGTACAGCGATTCTCATTTTTACGAAAACGGATGCTGGCGGTACGGACAAAGTATGGTTCTACGATATGAAAGCAGATGGCTATTCTCTAGATGATAAGCGTGCACCGGTTGAAGATAATGATATTCCTGATATTCTAGCCCGTTTTCACAATCTCGATGCAGAGATGGACCGTCAACCAACGGAACAAAGCTTTATGGTGGATAAAGCTGCGATCGTGGGTAGAGGTGATAGTGGTTATGATCTATCTATTAATCGCTATAAAGAGATTGTGTATGAGAAGGTTGAGTATGATGCTCCGGCGGTAATTATGGATCGACTAGATCAACTTGATAAGGAGATTGCCTCTAAAATGCAGGAATTAAGGGGGCTTCTTGGTGAGTAAGTGGGAAAAGGTGAAGATCAAAGACATTGGACAAGTACTTACGGGAAATACACCGTCAACGAATAAATTAGAATATTATGAAAGTAACGATATTCATTTTTTTAAACCCAATGATTTAAATGATTCAATAGTACAAATTTTAGAAGGATCTACTAATTATGTATCTGAAAAAGCTAGATCGAGTATAAGAATTGTACCGAAAGGTAGTATATTAGTATCTTGCATTGGGATTATTGGTAAAGTAGGAATCGTTAATAAAGAAAGTTCTTTTAATCAACAAATTAATGCGATTATTCCTGATTTATTAAAAGTGGAACCAGAATACTTAGCTTATGCTTTATTGAGTATAAAGAATATCTTAAGAAATAAAGCTAATTCAGCAGTAGTACCAATTATTAATAAGAGTCAATTCTTGAATACTGATATTTCCCTCCCCCCTCTTGAAATTCAAAAACAAATAGCTCAAAATCTCGATACCGTTTCTGAACTTCTTGTTTTACGGAAAAAGCAATTAGAGGAATTGGATGGGCTTATCAAGTCTGTGTTTTATGATATGTTTGGTGATCCTGTTACGAATGATAAGGGGTGGCAGACAGTTAAGATTGGTTCTATTTTAAATGTTGAAACAGGTTCTACTCCTAGCAGAAATAAAAAAGAGTACTATGAATATGCTACAATACCATGGGTTAAGACAGGTGAAATTGAACAAGGATATATTTACAACACCGAAGAAAGAATAACTCAAGTTGCTATTGAAGAAACGAACTGCAAAATATTACCCGAAAATACAATATTAATTGCGATGTATGGACAAGGAAAGACAAGAGGCAAATCTGGAATTCTCAAAATAAGTGCAGCAACTAATCAAGCATGTGCTGCGCTGTTGCCAAGTAATGGAATTGATACCGAATATTTATTCAGATTATTGAGAGTTAATTATGATAATTTACGCTCGTTGGGGCGCGGAGGTAATCAAGAAAATTTGAATTTAAGTATTATTAAAGACTATACAATCGTATTGCCACCTATATCCCTACAAAACCAATTTGCATCCATCGTTACCAAAATCGAAGAACAAAAATCTCTTGTCAAACAATCCATCCAAGAAACACAGCAGCTCTTCGATTCATTAATGAGCCAGTATTTTGATTAATACTTCCATGAGGTGAACAAAATGACTGCCAATTTTACGTTTTTGAGTGGACTAGCAGAATATGAGATGTTTGCTCCTGCTTGCATCGAAGCTGAACGTGTGCTTGCGACTTCCCCAGCAATGTCTGCTGTGGGAAGCCGTAAGGCTTTAGAGCTTGCGGTGAAATGGGTATACGCCGCAGACAAGTCGATACAGATGCCGTATAAGGACAATTTACAGTCTCTCATTCATGAACCTACATTTCGTTTTGCCGTTGATTCGCAGACATGGAGTAAGATCCCTTATATTATTAAGCTCGGTAATCTAGGTGTTCATACTAACAAGAACATCACACATAGTGAAGCAGTGTTGTCTTTAGCTTCACTATTTGAGTTTATTCAATGGATAGATTATTGCTATGGGATGCAGTATGAAGAACGTACCTTTAATGAACAATTGATTCCTACAGAGCAAGTTCAATTGGATGTACGTCGCATTAAAGAACAACAGGGACTCTTATCTGACAAAGAAAGTGAAATTGAACGTCTGCGTGCCCAGATAGAAGCATTAAGTAAGCAATTAACACAAGACAAGGAACAACATCAATCCGAAAGAACGTTTACTCCTCAAGACCTCTCAGAATTCCACACACGCAAAAAATATATTGATGTTGATCTTAAGTTATTAGGCTGGACCATCGGCGACGATGCTCAGGAAGAAGTCAAAGTCGAAGGAATGCCGAATGCGGAGAATATTGGCTATGTTGATTACGTCCTCTATGGACGTGATGGACTTCCCCTTGCTTTAATTGAGGCAAAACGTACATCCATTAATCCGAAAATCGGTACGCAACAAGCCAAATTGTATGCGGACTGCCTAGAGAAGAAATTCGGTCAACGCCCTATTATTTTTAATACAAATGGTTTTGAAACATACATATGGGACGATCTCTCGTCTCCACAGCGCGTAGTTAGCGGAATATTCTCACGAAATGATCTGGAGAAGCTAATGAAGCGACGTACTCAGAAGCAGTCTTTGGAACAAATCGTTATCAACGATAAAATTACAGATCGCTATTATCAAAAGGAAGCAATTCGTGCCGTAGGTCATCATATCGAGAAAGGTCATCGCAAGGCCCTTATTGTGATGGCGACGGGGACAGGGAAAACCCGTACGGCATCAAGTTTAACAGATGTTCTATCTCGTGGTGGTCATGTGACGAATGTATTGTTCTTAGCGGATCGGAAGTCCTTGGTAAAGCAGGCGAAGGATGATTTCAAGCAATACTTACCTGATATGACGCTATGTAATCTATTAAGCAATAAAGAAGATAAACTGGCTCGCATTGTATTTTCGACGTTTCCTACGATTCTGAATGCGATTGATACAGCGAAGTCAGAAGACGGTCAGCGGCTTTACTCACCAGCTCATTTTGACCTTATTATTATTGATGAAGCGCATCGTAGCATTTTTAAGAAGTATCGTGCGATATTTGAATATTTTGATGCCATATTGTTAGGTTTAACAGCTACTCCAAAGTCAGAAGTGGATCGCAATACGTATGAATTTTTTGAAATGGAACGTGATGTCCCTACCTATGCCTATGATTATGAGACTGCCGTCGAGAAGGATAAGGTGCTCGTGCCTTATTACAATATTGAAGTGCAAACGAAGTTTTTAGAGCAAGGAATAACATATGATGACCTCTCTGAGGATGATCGTAGTCGCTATGAAGAAGATTTTGTAGATGAAGATGGTGAATTGCCTGAAGAGATACCAGCCCCAGCGCTTAATGAATTTATTTTCAATCAAAATACGGTTGATCGTGTACTAGAAGATCTTATGACGCGTGGCATAAAAGTTGGCGGTGGCGATCTCATTGGCAAGACCATTATTTTTGCGCAAAATAAAAAGCATGCCGACTACATTCTGCAACGCTTCAATAAGTTGTATCCACAATATTATGGCCAATTAATACGCAAAATTACTTATGAAGATAAGTATGCTCAATCATCTATTGATGAATTTAAAGCAGCGGATAAAGCACCGTATATCGCAGTATCGGTTGATATGCTGGATACAGGAATCGATGTGCCAGAAGCCGTTAATCTTGTCTTCTTCAAGCGTGTTCGCTCCAAAGCAAAGTTTTGGCAAATGATTGGACGAGGTACACGATTACGGAAAAACTTATTCGGTGAAGGTCAGGATAAGACACACTTCATGATATTTGATTATTTAGGGAACTTCGAGTTCTTCCGTCAAAATAAAGAAGGCTTACAAGGTGCAGAGACATTAAGTTTGTCCGAGTTAATTTTTTCGAAGCGTATAAGGCTGATTCAGCAATTACAGCATGCTAATTATCTAGGTGAAGATTACCAATTATTGCGTCAGCAACTCATTCATGAAGTATGGAGTCAAACTAATGCATTAAATCTCGAATTGATATCGGTCAAAATGCAGCTCCAATATGTTGAGAAGTTTAAACGTAAAGAAGTGTTCGTAAGCTTATCTGATAGCGACGTGCATGAGTTGAATACGAATCTTGCTCCGCTCGTGTTTATGGAAGATCGAGATGAATATGCAAAGCGTTTCGATAATCTGATGTATGGCTTAATGCTCGGTGCGATGGAAGCAAATAAACAATTCAAGCGCAATAAAAAACAACTGATGGAAATGGCGCAAGTTCTGCAGACCAAGGCTACCATTCCGAAGGTCAAAGCTAAAATTGCTCTTATTAAATCGATCGATACCGACGAGTTCTGGTCTGATTCGGGGATTTTAGATTTTGAGAAAGTTCGTGTGGAGTTACGCGATCTAATTAAGTTCATCATTGACGAAGGCAATGATCGTATTGTCTATACGAACTTACAAGATGAAATTCTGGGAGAACGTATTGGTGAAGCATTAGATGCTGCCTATGACTTTGAGGATTATAGACTTAAGGTCAATCGATATATCGAGAACAATAAAGATCATCTTGCGATTCATAAGCTGCGAAATAACTTGCCTTTAACTGCAAGTGACTATGCAAGCTTGGAGAATATTTTTACAGGCGAATTAGGTACTGCGGAAGATTATGAACGTGAATTTAAAGATACGCCATTTGGTCTGCTCGTTCGCAAGATTGCCAAGCTTGAACATGAAGCAGCCATGCAGGCATTTTCGAGATTCATTAACGATCAGTCACTTACGCAAGCTCAAATTGTGTTCGTTCGTAAAGTTATTGATTATATTGTGGAGAATGGGTATATCGAAGCCCCTTCTGTTCTGATGAAGCCCCCTTTCGATCGCCCACAGAGCTTTATTAAGTTGTTTGATGGTGTAAAGCAGAAACAACTTGTGGAGTTGGTAAATGCGGTGAAGGAGAATGCGGTTAGGGTTGTATAGGCTGTGAAGGTAGCGACTTTAACTACATTATTTTGGGCTAATTATTTGAATTAGTAATAATCAAATGTCATATAAGAGTCGAGCAGATTCAGGATTATTTCTTGGCATTTGCTCGGCTCTTCTTTTTGTGGCAGAGGATCAGAAATGGGGGACGTGTTCACTCAAGCGTTTCTTGTGTGATTCTAATCGGTATTGTCCATGTGAATAATGATTACATCGCTGAAAATAGTGAAGCGGGTATGGTATTATAGGGGGTGGTATTAACACCCAATTTTTATAAAGGAGAGAGCTTCTCATGATTATCGAGTTCATTCGTTTGCGTTAATTTGAAGCACGTATCATCTACTCTCTTTCATTTTTTGAAATAGTCATGAGTATATTTGAGTTTCTTTTTTGCTTGAACGAATTCGAATGAAATGGGGAGTTATCTCGTGAGTGAAAAGATAAGAAAAATCAATGGCGTTGAGATATGCACAGAGAGTTTCGGCAATCCGAATCATCCAACTGTCTTGCTGATTATGGGAGGCATGTGTTCGATGATTTATTGGGACGATGAGTTCTGCCAAGGTTTGGCTGATTCGGGTCGTTATGTGATTCGATTTGATAACCGAGATGTGGGACGTTCCATTACCTATCCACCCGGGGAATCCCACTATACCGTTGTGGACATGGCTGATGATGCAGTTGGGGTGCTTGATTCATATGGGGTTGACCAAGCGCACATCGTGGGATTGTCACTAGGTGGCATGATTGCACAGATCATTGCAGTAAAACATCCGCAAAGAGTTCTAACGATAACTTTGATTGCCACAACAATCTTTGGATCTGATGATATCGACAGAGGGTTGCCTCCGATGGGTGAGAAGATTCTTGCTCATCATGCAGATGCAGCGACATTGGATTGGTTGGATGAAGAGGCGGTTGCAACATACTTGGTCAACGGCTCTAGACTGATGTGTGGTGCCAGGCATCACTTTGATGAGCATAGAGCGTATAAGCAAGTAAAACGCGAGATCAAACGAGCGAATTATCTAGTCAGTATGTTGAATCATGGACTACTGAAAGGTGACGATGCATACGAAGGAAAGTTAAAGGAAACCCATGTACCTGTTTTGGTTATTCACGGCACGGGTGATACAATTCTTCCCTTGGAACACGGTGTTGCACTTGCTAATGAAATACCAAATGCATCCTTGTTAACGGTTGAGGGAATGGGGCATGAAGTACACTTAGATGATTGGGATACGATTATTCAAGCAATTTCGAACCACACATCGTTGGAGTAATCGTGAATGGCAGTCAAATTGTTAGCTTACGAAATAATAGAGCGCAACACATGGTTTGCAACTAGATAGTGCCTTTTAGAGTGTCCTTTTGTTTCATTAGGGCACTCTTTTTTTAGAGGTTGGGGAACTGAACGTCGCTGCTTCAAGAGCCTGCTGACTGATTTTATATTATGGAAATTTTTAGATGTTAAAAAGCAATAGCGGCAGTCTAAGACTGTATTTTTCAGTTGGAGACTGCCGCTGGTTTTATATTGAAGTAAATGTAACACTTTATTTCCTATAGACATCTGTTTCATCAGCCTGCCGGAGGCAGGTCGGTCAGCATATCCGCTAAGTCGAGAAAAAAATCTCCCGTATTTTTTAGGCCCAATCCAACGATATCGAGATGATCCCAGGAATCCATGAGTCCTAAGTAGTTCCACTTTCCAATCTGCGGCTTTCCTTGGTAAGTAATGATTTGATCGTTTGATCCGTTTTTCGGGCCGTCCATGGAAATCGTATTTACCAGCCCATCATTTGGCCACCATTCCTCATCAATGACTACATGCCCTGGGGAATCGTACGCGAAGGAACCGACAAAATAGCTCGGCGGCAGCAATAACGGATTCATGAGCAGCTTTGGCGCATGCCATCCCGATAGCGGGATACGATACGATTTGTTGGTGGCGATCGAGAAATAATAGACGCTCGGATTTGCCTGTATTTGCTCGTTGAACTGTTTGGCCCCGTCAGGACTTAAATCCCACAGTGAGCTGTCTTTTGATATTCTCCAAAATTTACTGTTTATTACCCGTTGGAAATAATCGAAAAAGGAATCATCGGGCATTCGCTTCAATCCCCATTGATCCAATTTGAAATCATATAGGGGGTGCTCTGCATTGCCAGAAGCTGCGGCAATCAAGCCAATCAGCTGGTGGATGAAGGGAACTACTCCCCCTACAAAATGTGTAAAGCTGGTGCCATCATGCGGCGCGGCGAGGGAAACGAGGCTGCTAACATACAGAAGTGGTTGATCACTGAACAACGGGGATAGATCAGATGCATCGGTGATAGCACGTTCAGAAGCATCTCCTTTTTCCAATAGATGAATCAGCATGCGTGCGGTTTGTCCTCCCATGCTGTGTCCAATTACATGAATTTGCTTCGGACGCCCCGTATTCGGGTCGATCTCTCCCCATGATGGATACATCCCTTCATACGATCTGCCATATCGCTCGTGACCGTACAGTTCCGAGTGGGCTCTGCCATAATCTACGGTTCCCCCTTTAATTTGCGCATACAACTCACAGGCTCGATCCCAATTGCTCGATACCGTTCCTATCGCAGCTGTATATACCGAATGACCGTGTTTCCTTAATTGTTCTTGAATATCGCCCAATCCTCCCCAGTATTTAAACGAAAACATCTCGTCTCTTCCCCAGCCTCCAAATCCATGAACCAGCACGATAGGGAAGTCATTGTTAGCAATGGCATTGTTGACAATGGCATCGTCAGCCTCCGCGTGAACAGACGGCAAGTTGTTAGGAAGAATAGAGTAAAAAAGAATAAAGAGTAGCAAAATGCAGCTTGACAGTTTACGGATCATAAAATGCCTCCTATCTAGTTTTGTAATCGCTTTCAAATACAGTTGCTCTCAAACTTCCGCTATTCTTTCTGTTCTAGCATTGCTGGATTCATGAAGATACAAAAGGAGATTTTTGTGGTGTGTTGCCGGAATGGCGTGTTGAGGGGGACAGTTAGCATGATGTTATACATATACATTTACCATATGAACCTATTATTTACAACTATGTAAATTAAATATTTGCAAGTAAATAGCTTTTTGAAGCATTTGTCATCCAGTGATAGTTTTGGAGAGTTGATTAGCGAGGAGTGCGAAAGAAGCAGATATAAAAGGGAGTAAAGAATGGGCTGAATCCACTAGCAACGATAGGGAAACGGTACAAATGGGTTTGGGAAAGGGGCTGCTGAATGAAAAAATGGAGCCGTCTCTATGCCATTGTTAATGACCTGTGAGACGGCTCCATCCTTGTATGCCCCGGGGAGGTTGCGGTGGAACTGGAGGTTTTGTGCTTCCGTAGCGAGCTTCGTGTTACGAAAGCTGCTTATAGCAGCGAAGGCGAGGTTGCAGAGCAGCGGGCAGCAAGGGGGAGTGATTTCCAAAACGAGGCGTTTAGCTAATTTGACTCTATGTTCAAAAATGGGTTTGAATCGGATCCCCTTACGTGAACTGCTCTGCTTCCGTCGAGTCTGTGTAGGCGGTTGTAGATGAAATACCGCCCGAAATCGCTTGTGCCACCTCGTCGAAGTAGCCTGTGCCGACCTCACGCTGATGCTTAACCGCTTCATAGCCGAGCTGTTCCAAGGCGAATTCAGCCTGCTGCAGGTCGGAGTAGGCGGCCATGCCGCGCTCCTTGTAGCCTTGCGCCAGCTCGAACATGCTGTAATTGAGCGCGTGGAAACCGGCTAGTGTCACGAACTGGAACTTGTATCCCATACGTCCAAGCTCGCGCTGGAAGCCCGCGATTGCCTTATCGTCCAGCTTCTTCTTCCAGTTGAAGGAAGGCGAGCAATTATAAGCGAGCAGCTTGCCTGGATATTTGGCATGGATCGCTTCGGCGAATTGACGTGCTTCATCGATGTTCGGCTCGGACGTCTCGCACCAGACGAGATCTGCATAAGGCGCATAGGCGAGACCGCGCGCAATTGCCTGTTCAATCCCAGCACGCGTATAATAGAAGCCCTCCGGAGAACGCTGTCCTGTCAGGAATGGCCGATCGTACGGATCGACATCGCTCGTCAGCAGTTGGGCCGCATTGGCGTCAGTACGTGCGATAATCAAGGTGTCCGTGCCCATAACGTCGGCAGCCAAGCGAGCTGCAATCAAATGACGAATGGCTTGCTGCGTAGGCAGGAGCACCTTGCCGCCGAGATGCCCGCACTTTTTCTCAGAAGATAGTTGATCTTCGAAGTGTACGCCTGCAGCTCCTGCTTCAATCATCGCCTTCATGAGCTCGAATACATTGAGCGTCCCTCCGAATCCAGCTTCGGCATCTGCCACGATCGGGGCAAAAAAGTAGGTTTCATTTTTACCTTCCGCATGTTGGATTTGATCAGCCCGCTGTAGGGCTTGATTAATCCGCTTCACGACCTGCGGCACACTATTGGCCGGATATAAGCTCTGATCGGGATACATATGACCCGACAGGTTGGCGTCTGCGGCTACCTGCCATCCGCTTAAGTATATGGCGGGCAAGCCAGCTTTTACCTGCTGCACGGCTTGATTCCCCGTCAATGCTCCAAGCGCGGGCACGAATTCTTCGGTATGCAGCAGATGCCAGAGCCGTTCGGCTCCCATCTGGGCTAACGTATGCTCCACCTGGACAGAACCGCGAAGCCGGATCACTTCATCGGCAGAATAGGTACGCGTTACGCCTTCCCACCGTTCTCCTTTCCATTTCGTCTCCAATTGTTGAATCGTATGCTTATCCGTCACGGCAGCCATCTCCTCATATTCAATGATTTCATCCCAGCAATTCATAGCCCATCACCGTCAAAAACTCGCTGCAAGTTTCTTCGCTAATCAAATTTACGAACAATTGCTTCGCCTCAGTGAATCTGCGGCCCGCGAAGTCATCTTGGCCGATTGACTCTTTAATCTTGGACATTTCTTCTTCCGTCAGCTTCAACACAAGCTCAAGCGTGATGTCGTTTCCATTCGTAAGCCGGCCTTCCGGATGACGAATCCATTGCCACACCTGAGTGCGCGATATCTCGGCCGTCGCCGCATCCTCCATAAGATTGAAGATCGGTACGGCGCCGAATCCCCGCAGCCATGCTTCGATATATTGCAGACCGACACTGATATTCGTCCGCAGTCCCTGCTCGGTAATTGTGCCTTCTGGTAAAGCGAGCAGGTCGCTTGCCGTGACACGGACATCTTCACGTTTTTTCTGAAGCTGGTTCGGCCCCTTCATCTGTTCATTGAATATTTCCATTGCGATCGGAACGAGTCCAGGATGGGCAACCCAAGTTCCATCATGGCCGTCATTTGCTTCGCGTTGCTTATCGGCGCGCACTTGCTCCATTGCCTTCGCGTTAGCCTCGGTATCATTCCGAATTGGAATTTGGGCTGCCATGCCGCCCATGGCATGCGCATCGCGTTTGTGACAGGTACGGATGACGTACTGCGTGTACGCCCGCATGAACGGCACGGTCATCGTGACCTGTGAACGATCGGGGAGCAGCGCATGTCTATGACGGTTCAGCCGCTTAATGAAGCTGAAGATATAGTCCCAGCGACCGCAGTTCAAGCCAGCGCTATGCTCCCGCAGTTCGTATAAAATTTCATCTGCCTCAAATGTGGCCAGAATCGTCTCGATGAGCACGGTTGCTTTAATCGTTCCTTGAGGGATGCCCAGCTCTTGTTGGGCGAACACGAATACATCGTTCCATAGTTTTGCTTCTTGGTGGGACTCCAGCTTGGGAAGATAGAAATAAGGTCCGGATTGATTCTCGATGAGGGTACGAGCATTGTGGTAGAAATAGAGTCCGAAGTCGACAAGGCTGCCTGAGGCGTTTTCTTCGCCTATGCGAATGTGCTTCTCCTCCAAATGCCAGCCACGAGGACGAATTAACAGGTAAGCGGTTTGTTCGTTCAGGCGGTAGGCTTTGCCCTCTGGGCTCGTAAAGGTGATTGTACGACGAATGGCATCGCGCATATTGATTTGGCCGCGGATCGAATTGTCCCATGTCGGGGAATTCGCGTCTTCGAAGTCGGCCATGAATCCTTTGGCGCCGGAATTGAGCGCATTGATGACCATTTTTGCATCCCCGGAGGGGCCGGTTATTTCCACCCGTCGGTCTTGGAGATCGGAAGGCACAGGAGCGACGCTCCACTCACCGTCCCGAATGTGCTTCGTTTCCGGCAGGAAGTCGGGGAGTTCGCCGGCATCCAGTCGGCGTTGGCGCTCGGCACGGTCAGAGAGAAGCTCTAATCTGCGGGCATTGAACCGTTCATGGAGCTTTCCGAGGAACTCGAGTGCCCCAGGCGTCAAAATCTCGGCGTACGGTTCAGGCATGTGTCCGAGTACAACAATTTCCTTGCAATTGTTAACCGGCATTTTGGACATGACTAATTACCTCCCTCTGCTGAAAGCCGGACTCAAATAGGCGGCTTGCAAAATATTCGTGATCGAGTCTTGCTCATTGAATTCGTAATCCAGGCTGCCGCTTCCGTTGCAGCGCAGGCAAGGCGTGATGCCATGCCCCTGGCATGAGCCACATTGGTGGCCGCTCTCCTGTTTTCCGTGTCCTTCGCATTCCAAACATTCCATTTCTCCATTGCCATGACAGTAGTAGCAATCCATTCCAAACGCCTCCTGAGTCATTTAGGTTATCTGTTATAATACAGATTTGTCATTCGTTGATCTGTATTATAACAGAGCTTTTAAAAATGAAAAGCCCCTTTTTTAAGAAAATTTTCCAGAATTAAAGGTCGATCCTAATAGGGGTGCGGCTTTGGGCTGAAAAAATATTTTTTATTTACACGGATTAAGCCAATATATCCTTCATCTCATTAACATCCGCAAACTGAAGAGAAGCAAAGGGGTTAGCTCCGATATTTGGGGTAGGTGACTGCTTGGTTGCATTGCCCGGCACATGGTTTATTCTCAAAAAAAAGGTCGCAGAGTACCCGGCGGTTTGCCGATTCTCTGCGACCTTTTGGTATATCTTTTATTTATTTTCCTTCCTCATCGGCCGAGGGACCATAGAGGCCTGGCAGCGGAATATCGAGTAATCGCAAATAAACCCCGAGCTGTGCCCGGTGATGGATCATGTGGCTTATTCCGAAGGTGCGAAGTGCGATCGCCCGCGGCTGGCGCAGGATGATATGATCGCCGTTTCGTAAAGTCCATTCCTCGGCAAGCGCGTTCTCGTCACATTCAGCTAACAACCTTTCAAGCTCCACGACATTTGTATCGAATTCCTTCAGCACGGCTCCACGTTTTTCCAAAGCTTCTCGACGATTCGGCACGGTTGAAAGATCGAGTTCCGGGTAACGAAGAATTGCGATTTGCCAATTCAGCAGGTTAATCAGGTGCGTGGCTAGCCCGCCTAACGACATCGATTTCACATGCGGCTTCCACGTCAAATGCTCTTCGGGTAAGCGCTCGAGTATGCGCCGCGTTGTGGCCAGTTCTTGCATGGCATCTCCGACGATTAATTGTTTTACCATTGATTTTTCCTCACTCCTTCTATGGCTAGAATACTATACAACCAGTCGAATGGAAAAGATCCCCTGAAAGCATTTTGACATACATTTGCAACATCAAAACTTGTTGGATATGATTATCCGCAAAGCGTTTCTAGTGTAATAGAACAATAATCCCTACAGTTGATAAATGGACGTCACCAAAGCACTGAAGGATAGGAATTGGTGTACTGACAATAATGTTATGTAAAAATCAGTTTTCATTTTAGGAGAGAGCGACATGGAAGTTTTTTCAGAATATTTAGAAAAAATTGAGCACCCACAGCATCGGGATCGAACAGAAGAGGTTTTGGCTTGGATCATTCAGAAATTTCCGAATTTAATGCCCAAAATCGCGTGGAATCAGCCTATGTTTACCGATCATGGCACATTTATTATTGGCTTTAGTGTATCCAAAAATCATTTAGCTGTTGGCCCGGAAAGGGCTGGGATTATTCATTTTTCTGATGAAATTGAGCAGGCTGGCTATGAACAGACGAAGCAGTTGTTTCGTATTCCGTGGAGTAGTCCGGTTCCTTTCTCATTACTTGAGAAAATGATTGCGTTCAATATTTTGGATAAGGCAAACTGCTCAACCTTTTGGCGAAAGTAATATCATGTATGATTGAACCCCCTTGAATGCCAAGGGGGTTATTTTATGCGTCAAGTGAAATGGAATAGGTTTGGTAATACGGATGACTGAATTGTATATTTTACCAGTATGTGTTTTTGATGTATAATTAGCAATTATAACCATCTCATTTCGGTCCAATCCCAAAGCAAAGTAAAGAGGAGATGGCGAAGCATGAAGAGATTTGGCATTCTTATTTTAGCTGCTACCTTAGGGGCAGGCTTCAGCAACAGTGTACATATTCAGGCAGCGGCAGCGGAACAAACTTCAATCAAAATCCCAACGAATTTGGCTTTAGGCGGGAAGGCAACGGCCAGCGGAGAGTACGCGCCACATCAAGGGAAGGATAAGGCATTCGATCAAGATGTTTTTTCAAAATGGTTGACGTTCAACAGCCCGGCATGGCTGCAATACGAGTTTCCTGACGCGAAAGTCGTAACCTCATACTCGATTACTTCTGCAGAGGACGAGCCATATAGAGACCCAAAAAGCTGGGTGTTAAAAGGCTCCAATGACGGGACAAGCTGGACTCAACTGGACGTGCAGCAGAATCAAAGCTTCACCTCTCGGCATCAAACGAAAACATATTCATTTTCCAATAAGACAGCGTATAAATTTGTGAAATTCGATAACTTTCATAATCAAAATGGAAGCGGAATGCTGCAGGTATCCGAAATCAAGCTATATGATGGCAGCTCAAAGGAATGGAGTACGACCAAGCCTGAGGTTGCGGCCAGTGGAGAAAAAAAGCCTAACCAAACCAAAGAGAATCTGGTGGACGGGACCAGCGTTACAAAATGGTTAACAAAAGATAATACCGCATGGCTCACATTCGATTTCGGCAAGTCGGTGACGATCGATGGTTACTCGCTTACGGCAGCTGATGATAGACCTGAACGCGACCCTAAAAGTTGGGTTCTTCAAGGATCGAACGATAATAAGAACTGGACTAGTATAGATAAGAAAAGCAATGAGATATTCAAGGTTCGACATCAGCGCATGTATTATCTTTTAGATAACAATACCGCAGCGTATCAATACTATAGACTCAGCAATATGAAAAATCATAGCGGAAACTCTATGCAATTGGGTGAGGTCGAATTCTCGCGTACGAATGATGTCGGGCATGCCATCAACCCAAAAATCGAAGTACAGATCCTTGATTCAACGAGTAAAGGTAAATTATTTAAGAAAGCTCTTCCCAATGCAGAGAAAGAAATATTGGCGGTCGCACGTAAAGTACATGAGATGTTATACAAGAGTCCGGCCGATGCGCCTGTAGATGTCAAAAAAATATTAGTTACGATAGTAGACGCTCCTGGGGTGGCTTGGACATCGGGAGATGCCACGCTGAAGACAGTAGGCTTCAGTGCGCAGTATCTGCAAAAGTTTGTAGAGAGCCCTGCCAAATCGCTGCGCGACGAAATAATTGGAATCCTTTATCATGAAATCGGTCATGTTTATCAATATAGCAATTTTGATGTAGAGGCAATAGCCGATAGCTTGCGTTATAGAGCGGGCTACCATGACCGTTATAGCGCGAGAAAGGGAGGAAGCTGGGAGACGCATGGGACAGCGAATTTCCTTCGCTGGATAGAGGATACGAAAAAACGAGGCTTCATTCGTGAACTAAATGCGACCCAGATCCCTTACAACATTGGAGGAGAAAATGAAAAAAGATTATGGAAAGAACGTCAAATCAAGTTGATTACCGGAACAGACGTGCAGACGCTTTGGTCACAGTATCAAGCGACACTTCCTAATTAGGTCTAAGCCAAATACACATACGTTACCCTCACTAAATGCTTGTCATCCGATAAAAAAGGAGCAGTTTGCTACGGCAACTGCTCCTTTTTGTATGCATCTATCATTCGTGTTCACGTCTGGGAGCAGAGAATCAGTTTACTTTTACAAACTTAAAGCCTCTCCACTCGATTACCGTATCGGTAGGGGAACTATTATCCTTTTCTGTTTTCACTTCTCTCTCCGCTGTAGCAATCATTTTCCCATTTTTATCGTATGCGCCAATCCAAAGTCGAAAATCAGTGTTACTTTTGAGCCAGTAGCCTGCTTGAGTAATGCCAAATGATGTTTGTCCTTTTGTGTCATATAATGGTACGACCTTCTCATCCTTCTTCAAGTCTCGAATAGAGACTTTATAAGTTGCAGCCCCACTTACTGCATTCCAGGACATACTATACATAACTACACTTTGCGCCATCACAGTATTAAAAGCAATCACATCATTACTTTTGTTTACACTTTGGGTGATTTCAGAAGCTGATACAGCTTGGCCAAATGCCAAAACGGAAGCGAACAGTGTTAAAGTTAACAATTGCTTCTTCATTTAAATGAGCCTCCTTAAAAATCAAATCAGTTGGTACATACTTACTATAATTCAATTTTTTTAACAAAATAGAGGATGATGGTTACTTCTTCTGGTGCTAATATTACTTTCTGGGAATTTAATTCAATTGTTCTGTACCCTCTCAGCGTGGAGCTCGAAAATATCTCATTCCAATAAAATTCTTAATAGCTATCAAATTTATCGACCATACCCGCCTTGCTTATGAAACGCAATAAGGTAAACCACGAACAACGATAACGAAAGGAGATGTGATATACTCAGGGGAACAATTTAGATAGCTTATAACTATATTGGAGGAGTAGTCGAGATGCTGTCGGAAAAAGTGGTCAATTATTGCAGAAGCAAAAACTGGTGGTTTGAAGACATCGATGAGGAGTATAAAAACGCATTAGTAAAGTTAGGCATTGATCTGGGTTCGGATTTTGCTGCGTTTTATTTGCATGCAGAGGAAGGGCCAACTTTCTATAATAGACGATATGAAATCTATCAGATTTGTTGGTTTATGATTAATTCTTCGGATTATATGCTAGCAATGGAGAGTGCTCATGCCGTTTTAAACCTGCCTGAAGAATATATTCCATTGGATAGCTTTGAAGGGGAATACGGCTTTTTTTATAATAGGAACACAGACGAAGTGATAGGCTTAGGATTGGGCCAGCAAATGGAGGACTTTTATGCTGGTAAACTGGATTCGCAATGGAAAAGCTTTAATTCCTTCCTTGAGTGGTATTTTGAACTGACAGATTCGTGAATAGACTACATAAAAAAGGGCCGCCATACCGCTGCAATGGAGCTAACCTGATGGTGGAATGCTCCGAACGAAGATGGCATGACGGCCTTTTTTCAAACGTTAAATCAAGGCCATGAACG
The DNA here is from genome assembly GCF_900102125.1 of Paenibacillus sp. cl6col. Lineage (NCBI taxonomy): Bacteria > Bacillati > Bacillota > Bacilli > Caryophanales > Paenibacillaceae > Paenibacillus > Paenibacillus sp. cl6col. The sequence goes on along the minus strand of NZ_FNAZ01000001.1, from coordinate 917,684 downwards.
CTCGCCTTTCATTACTTGTGCGCCCATTTCCAGATCACTTGTATTCTTGAAGTTTGGATAGTCTTTTTTCATCGCTGCAATCAGCTCAGCTGAATTTTTGGACTGTTTAGCCGCTTCTTCAAATTTTGCAATATAGTCACGAGTGAAGGTGACACTGGACGTATTCTCGGAGCTCTTGCCTAGGTAATGGCCAGGGATAACCCGTTCCGGCTTCAGATCAAGAATCTGCTTTAAAATCTCCCGCCAGTGGTCACGGCTCTCTGGGGTCTGGTTGTCTGCCATCCAGACATGCAGGTTCTCGTAGATAGGTACGCCGCCCAAGATTGTTTTTTTCGACGGAACCCAAAGGACGGTGTGAGACGGATCAGAACCGTTAAGACCGACCACCTGCACAGTTTCACCATCGACTGTCAGCTTATCCCCGTCAAGAACTTCAGGCACGATCAGCTCTGTCGGAGCGTTTTCTTTCAGGATTGGGCTCCAGAAGTCATTCTTAATCTTGATGGTTGCCTTAATTCCTTCCACGGTTGCTGGAGTAGCAACGATTTTTACGTCTGGAAATGCCTTGCGGATTGCCGACAGGCCGAAGTAGAAATCTGGATCCTTATGGCTTACATAGACCGTAGTCAGCTTCTTTCCCGTGTCTTGGATCATTTTGACCAGCTTTTCGGCGTTGCTCTTTTCGAACTGTGCATCGACGAGCACGACCTCTTTCGGCCCTTCGATTAGGCTTGAACTGACAGAGAAGAGGCCGTTTTCTCCAGGATTGAATGGCGTGATCTTCAGTTCAGCCGCCTGCTTCTTAGGTTCTTCTTTGCTCTCGTTGTTTGTCGTGTTCGCTTTACCGGCGCATGCACTCAGCACTAGTGTGAAACAAAGCAATAACATAACTCCTATAGATGATTTTTTACGAAACATCTTAAAATCTCCCTCTTTCTTGTATTGATTACGATTATTGAAACCGCAACGTAATGCTATCCAGCGCAAGCTTCCCTTCTTATTCACCTAAGCAAAATTAAACGCGTTCCAAATCTGACCTTCACCACTAATGTCACCAGTTCAAATTGATCCCCAAAGTAGGTAAAGTATGCCCGAATGAGTTCATGTACATTCTGTATTCCCTATGTTTGGCTGCATACTTCGTCAAAGCTGGGCGTGAAAAATGAGATCTCGTTGTAACTATATCAGTTACAACAATTCCAAAAAAAATGGACTAACTATTATATATTGAAAATGTTCGAACATAAAGTGTGCACCTTGGTTGGGACAAGCAGCGAAAAATGCAAATCGCGTAGGGAAGGTTTCTGTTTGCAGCACTCACTGGTTGTAACCATTATAGTTACAACTAGTTAAAATCGTCAAGAGGATTCTTTGAAATGTTATGAATTACCTGATTCGTCTCATGATGAGATGTGGATTGGAAATGAATAGGGAGTTCCTTGTTCTCTATTTGGCGGGTTAATTATGGTCATAATGATGAGGGGACGAGGCCATTGTCGTTTACTATCCGCGAGAAACAGATCTAACTAATCGCTCAAAAATATTGCATAGTGAACTCATGCCGAGATGGCGAGGCGATGCCAATTCCAGTTCAACTTCGGGAACGAAGTGAAATGGTTTGTCACATAAAAGAGAAAATGCAACACCTCCAAAGCGCAGATGGATATCTGTCTTTGGAGGTGTTTTTATTTCAAATAGATCGATTGTGAATGGATCCTCTAAAATATGTCTTATGCGTTACCCTCGCTGCGAGCCAGTTCCTTCCGTACGAGCGGGGCGACCTTGGTGCCGAGCAGTTCAATCGAGCGCATGATATCACGGTGCGGAATTGAACCAATGTCACAGTGCAGGAAGAAGCGCGTCACGCCCAAGTTGCGATGGAGCAATACGATTTTCTCAGCGACGTGCTCTGGATCGCCGACATAGAGGCAGCCTCGCAACTTGCTGTCCTCATCGAAGGTTGCGCGTGTGTACTGAGCTCCCCAGCCACGCTCACGTCCGAGCTTGTTCATCATGGCTTGTGTTCCTGGGAACAGAAGATCCGCCGCCTTCTCGGCAGTATCGGCTACAATGCCATGCGAGTGGGTCGCGATTTGCAGCTTGTTTACATCGTGTCCAGCTCTTCCCGCGGATCTCTTATAGAGCTCGACAAGCGGCGCAAAGCGCTCCGGCATGCCGCCAATGATCGCATAAGCAACCGGCAGCCCGAGTGTGCCGGCCCGGACGGAAGATTCAGCGTTACCGCCGGTGGCAATCCAGACGGGCAGAGGATCCTGAACGGCCCGCGGGTACACCCCAAGATTGTCTATGGCCGCGCGATGGCGGCTTCCTCGCCAGCTCACTTTCTCCGACTCACGAATAGCGAGCAGCATTTCCAGCTTCTCTTCATACAATTGTTCGTAATCATTCAAGCTATAGCCGAACAGCGGGAAGGACTCGATGAACGAGCCACGGCCCGCCATAATCTCGGCGCGTCCGTTCGAGATGGCATCGAGAGTCGCAAACTGCTGATAGACGCGTACCGGATCGTCCGAAGACAGGACAGTCACGGCGCTAGTTAGGCGAATATGCTTCGTCTGGGCTGCTGCTGCCGCCAGGATGACCGCTGGAGCAGAAGAGGCATACTCATACCGATGGTGCTCGCCGATGCCGTAGACATCAAGACCAACTTGATCGGCTAACACAATTTCCTCGACCGCCCGACGTATTCGTTCGGTATGGCTGATGCGCTCGCCCGTCACCGGATTCGTCGATGCCTCCAAAAAAGTACTAATTCCAATTTCCAGATCAACAACCGGTTTATCGGTCATCGTGTTCGCCTCCTTTATCAATACCACTATATAAACCATAGTAACATATGTATTGTTAGTTTGAAAGGATCGAAAGCCTACCTGTTTGTTGTTGCTCTCGTTGAAGGTTTACTTTCATCTTGCCCGCCCGTCTGCGTTCCAATCCACCGTTCGTTTTAGAGTATGCCGTTCTATATGTAAAGTTAAGTAAACATATTCATTGCCTATAACCCTGCTCTTTCCAATGCTATGATATTTCATATCAGATGCGCAGCTGATGTTAATGATGTAGCTTTTTAATAAAGTTCGATTAAAAGTAAGTTGCAAACGCTGATTTTATACAGAAAGAAACCAACTGTTTTGAAACAAAGTTTGATCAAAACAGTTGGTTCTTTATTTATCTTGTTTGGTTTTTATAAAAAAGTTTGATTATTTCGTGATGCGAATATTCAATTAAAGCACCCGTTAGCACAATAAGGGGACTCGTCAGATTTATGCGGATTTACAACGATAAGACTTCAATTTTTATACACGATTTTATTCATCAAAGACGATGGTGCAACATTACTTCAAATACTTCAAAACCTTTGCTATGACTTACTTTTAACCAAAAGTGCATAAAACAATGCATAAACAATGTTCATAAGAAAAGCCACGAACGTTGATTTAACAGCATTAGTGGCCCTTGAGTTCGTCTCCAAACTTTGATTTGGGAACGTTATTTTGTATAGATTCGTATATTGAAATTTAATTATTGGTTAAACTCGGTTAAATTTTTGCTAAAACCCGTACTCTTTCCTAAGTATCCTAAATTTTTATAAAAATTATGTGCAGCGATTCGTTCTTCTCTATTTCCACTGTTTAATGTAATTGTTATACAATGATTCTTTTTTGCCCAATCTTCAACTGCCAACATAAGACTTTGCCCAATATTTTTCCTGCGAAAATCTTCGTGTACTACTAGTGCTAAAACTCTTACATATGGCTCATCAAATTCATAAGCAGTTTGTTTACACATTCCTACGAAACCAACAAGTTTATCGTTGATTTCAGCAACGAATGTTTTATAATCTGGCAAATTTAAAATTTTATTAAATCTTTCTTGAATCTTTAAATTTGAAGATGGATAACCTAGATAATTCATTAAATCATCTAACTTAGGAATATCTTCTAATGTCATTGGACGGATATTCATAAATTTCCCCTCTCACTATTTCTTTATATCCCTAATCATTCGCTATACATTTTAATAACTGCCCCGTTAGTTTAAGTACATTTCATCACAATCTCTATAGTTACATTAACATAAATATCCAACAAAGAATCATCTAACCTCTAAGAAATTTACAGGGGAAGGATGATTTTAATCAAACTTTATTACAAATTATCGTTCTTTATTATAAATAATCAATCTTTATTACAAGCTACAAATGAACTTGAAAATAGAAGGGACGATCAAATGATGGGCAAGGATAATATCATTAAAGCAATGCTCTCTGACAAGGTAAATATGACACCTAGTGGATTTGTTGCAGATGAATTAAGTCCTGAACAGTTTGCAGATCGTTACTGGTGAGGAAAAAAGGTCGTGGGGTGAGACGTCTGGTTACCGAGATCAACTCCAAAGACGCAACCTTATGATTCGCAATAAGTATACTCATGGGGTTAAGGTGTCGGAACTTGCGGACGAATACTTTTTATCGTTACCCGACAGAAGACTCCCACTTCTAAGCGTGGCGAAAGTGGGAGTAGTTCAACCTTGGATTCTGTCAAAAAAATCGTTTATCTGAAGAAAAACGATAGAAATTTAACCTATGCCCCGACTGTGGAGTCAGCTGTACAGTATGCAAATGCCGGGATGTTAGAAGAATGGATTCAATGTTATCTGCTGTTTACCCATAAAGTCATTCCCTTTCAAAATGATTTCATGAAGGGGGAGCATCTATGTATCGGCGTTGTGAAGTTTCCACTGCGACTCATTCAGAGTCAAGTATTAAAGCTCGATGAAAAACACGCGACTGAAGATGACGGGCATGCAGCCGCTCTACCACCACTTCTTCTTCAATATGAAGAAGGTAAATTTCATTGCAATTTTCAGATAAAGTTATTAACCACATTAAAAAAACGTAAAGTAGATGCTTATCCAACGATAATTGTTATGAAAGGAAATGAAGATTATAAAAGGTTTATGAAATACTACGGAACTGTGTTCTTTTATGTGGATAAAGTATGATCGCGATAGAGGGCCATCCTTTGCGGGATGGCCTAAAACTACGAGGAGATGCCCGCTTGGTGTTTGATTATGAACTCGGGACTAGTTACATACTCCATGTAATTTACCACTCCGTTGAACTCCAAATAAGCCTGATAGCGTGTACGAATAGCTGGATGTGTAATGAAATCAAGAACTCTTTCTTTCGCCACCCAGCGGCTATCGGTTGTTTCTTCAGAAACCGCTAACTCCCCACCAACAGGTTTACATACGAAATCAAATATAACCTGGGTAGGAACATCAGTCACACCATCATACCACTTAAAAATGCCTGTATTCGAATAGACACCAATCAAATAGCTAACTGTAGTGTCTATTCCGCTTTCCTCTTTAATTTCACGTACTAAAGCATCCATTAGATTTTCTCCAATTTCTACTTGTCCACCAGGGTAAACCCACCCCCCGTCACGAGTTTTTACTAAAAGGATATTCCCTTGCTCATCCTCCACAAATCCACCTGCGGATACGATGTGCGTTGGAAATGGCATAGTACGACCTCCTTATTCGGTAATGTTTGTATATTCATTCCACATCCTTCTTGTGCTTTCCTTCCCGGTCCCAGGTCTAGTCAAAATCCCGACGTTTGCACGTCTCTCTCAAATCTTTCCTCGATTACAATTATGTATGAACATAATTCGTATAGATCGTTAGATTATAAATGAGATATGACTAGGGAGCTGAGACTGTGAAAAAGGTAAGGAAAGTTCTTCTATATGTAGGGATAGCTATGATATTATTGGTCGGGATAGCGTTGGTTTTCCCCACATGGACTCCTAAAATAGAAGGGGAAAATAGTATAAGCGTACTTGAGGAAGTCGAGATAAATGGAACCGGCCATGAATTGCTGATACGAGGTCAGGATAAGAATAATCCGGTTGTTATTTTCATACACGGTGGGCCAGCTGTACCGGAAATCCCCTATGTAACCAAATACCAAGACCTATTGGAGAAGCACTTCACGGTTGTCCGTTACGATCAGAGAGCCGGAGGGAAGTCGTATCACTTTGGGGAGGATTATTCCAGCCTGTCTACGGATTTATTAGTGAAAGATGTACTGGCTCTGACAGATTACATATCGGCCCGTTTCCATCAAGAGAAGGTTATATTAGCGGGCCATTCCTTTGGAACTTATATAGGCATACAAGCTGCGCAGCAAGCACCTGAGAAATATAAAGCCTATATTGGCATCGGACAGATGTCTAATGTTACAGAAAGTGAAAAGGATGCATTGCAGTTCACGCTTGATCAAGCAAAAATGAGCGGCGACACAACCGATGTGGAGTTCTTGCAAGGATTAACGGAAAAGGTGCAAAGCGGAGAACAATTAACTCCACGCAATTATGTGCGCAAATATGGCGGCACGGCAAGATTGATTGATGTGAATGCTGACATGGATAGAGGCTTGTTCGGACCGGAATATAATTTGCTGGATCGCATCCGTTTTTATCGCAGTGTCTCGAATGCACAAGAAGTATTGATAGGGCAGGCATTGAAGAAGCCATTGCCTACATTTGTTACCAAGCTGGAAGTACCGGTCTATTTCATTATGGGGCAGTACGATTACATGACATCTGCGAAAGCAGCCAAAACGTATTTTGATCAAATCGATACAGTTAAAAAGGAATTTATCACATACGATCAATCCGCTCATTATCCACAATTTGAAGAAAAAGAGAAGTTCTCGCAATGGATGGTGGATTCGTTCGCAAAATAATGGATTCCAGCACTAAAGTCGAACCCTTGTTCATGACTGCCGCTAATCCAATGAATGACTCAGGCATTGTATGGGTTGAATAGATGAGAATAAGCGGGACGATGATACGAACAGATGATAGGTCTGTCACACGATCGCACAGAATGACAGGATGGCAAGAGGCAGCCTTGATAAGATGTACGCAGAGAGGAGCTATTGCGAATGGAATGGCTGAACCGAATGATGTCGGCGCTTGATTTAATCGAAGCGAAGATGCAGGAGCCCTTGGATATGGCGGAGCTCGCGAAGGCGGCGTATTCTTCTCCCCACCACTTTCAGCGGATGTTCTATATGGTGACTGGTATGACAGTGGCTGAGTATGTGCGGAAACGGCGCTTAACCTTGGCGGCTCAAGAGTTGGCGATGAGTGGTGCTAAAGTGATCGATGTCGCGATGAAGTATTGCTACGATTCGCCAGAATCGTTCTCTAAGGCGTTCCGCAAGCTGCACGGCATCTCGCCCTCTGAGGCTCGAAATTCGGGTGTTCAGCTGAAGGCCTTTCCTCGCATCTCCTTCCACCTATCATTGAAGGGAGACAAAGAAATGGATTATAGAATTGTACAGAGAGAGGCGTTTACCGTTATAGGAAAGTCGATCCAGACGACCACGAAAGAGGGAGAAAATTCGATCGAGATTCCGAAGTTTTGGCAAGATAGTCACGCGGATGGAACCGTCGCTAAAATTGCTGCACTGGGCAAAAATCAAGATACCCTAGGCATTTGCTATGGCGCGCAGCAGGGCGGTGAAGTCTTTAACTACGCGATTGCGGTAGAGACGGATCGAACAGAATCAGAAGGTGAGTATGATTTTATTCAAATTCCAGCTGCGACGTGGGCTGTATTTACATCAACGGGCCCAATGCCTGGCTCCATTCAAGATGTGTGGGTCCGCATCTATCAGGAGTGGTTCCCCGCTACAGATTATGAGCAAGCCGAAATCCCTGATTTCGAGCTGTATCCTCCAGGCAATCCGTGGGCAGAGGACTATCGCAGCGAAGTATGGATTCCGGTTATTAAGAAATAAATACGAAGAGTAAGAATTGACGGTTCATCAATCAATCACTTACTAAACAACAAGGAGGCTGGCCCAACATGCACACTGGGCACAGCCTCCTTGTCTATCGTCGTAAAGCCCACAGTACGAGCTTCTCATACCACTTCCACGGCAATAGACGGATAAGGCGCAGGGGCATCGCTCCTCGACCCATGAAATAGCGCAGCTTCGGTCTTGGCGTGCGCGCAATCTTGACGATGTGACGCGCCACCTCCTGCGGAGGAGGAGCCGTTTCAGAGCTGCGCTTCGAGAATTGCAGAACCGCTTGAAGCAGCTTGCTGTACGGCGAATTCTCGCGTATTTGGATAGAGGAGAATCCTTTCTCCCATATATCAGTTTTGTAGGCGCCGGGTTCGATTAGAACGGCATATACGCCGAAAGGCAGCATCTCAAGCCGCAACGCTTCTGTAAAGCCTTCAACGGCGAACTTGGAGGCGGCATATGGGGCGTAGCCTGGAAAAGCATATCGGCCGCTAATGCTGCTCACATTCATGATGGTTCCACTGCGTTGTTCCCGCATGATAGGCAGCGCTGCGCGCGTAACAGCGACCGTGCCGAAGAAATTGGCCTCCAGTTGGGCGTGCCAAGCGTCCATATCCACTTCCTCAACGTATCCACCTGCGGCATAGCCTGCATTGTTCACGAGCAAATCGACCCTGCCGTACTGTTGGCGAATATGCTCGAAAGCAGCTTCAATACTCTCTTGATTCGTGACATCAAGGGGCAGCACATGGATGTGTTCGGAGACGCCGCTTGTCTGGGCTTCAGCAAGCAACTTTCCTTGCTTGGCAGTATCACGCATCGTCGCCACGACATCATATCCTGCGCCCGCCAGCGCGACACTTGTGTAAAGCCCGAAGCCGCTGGACGTGCCGGTCACGACGGCGATTGGACGCGAAGGAGAACCATTAGAATGCTGCGACTTCGTATGTGGTGATGTCAAACATGAATCCTCCTTCCTCGTCTATATCCTCATAATTTATGTCGTTCCATCAGCGGAACGCCGATTCGATTGGCTACCAAGGAAATGAACGACCAGCAGCTCCGGCGATACACCGGCAGATGCCGATCCATGACGGCGGAATATTCCCAATGCCCGGTAGCTCCCCGGTTGCGCTTGAATTGTGCTGCGCCCGAGCTCTCGTTCCATTGCATGCCAAGTCGCTGCGCCTCACGGAACAGGACAGCGGAGAGCATGCGGTACAGGCCTGTTTCCAGCGGAAGGGCTGTATCGTAACCGAAGATTGGCGTCGTCAGTATACCGTCGCGGCAGAAGTAACCCATAATTCCGTCTATTCGTCCCCTCGATGTACGCAGAGCGACGAAGTGCAGTGTCTTCGTCGTCAGTGCATGTTCGAAGAAGCGCTCATTAAACTGCGGATTGCACGGTGAATATTTATCGATATAGAGCAAGTTGTACAGTTGAACCATGCGGGGAATATCGGCCGGTACAAGCTCTTCATGCCGAACGATCTCGTATTCATGCTTCGCAAGCAGTCCTTCATCACGCTTGATTAACCATCTCGCCTTGGCATTCTGAGTTCTGGAATCGCGGGTATCCAAGCAATAGATTTGGCGGCTAGGCACAAGCGCACATCCAGTTTCCTCCAAACTGCGACACAGCTCCGGGTAGTAGTGGCGATTCAACGAACGGAACACGATCGCGTGATCGGGGAACCGAGCTTGCAGCAGGGGGATGATGGCTAATACGTGTTCTGCCGTCATACGTGGATACAAATTCGTAGACAGCAGCCAATTGTTCACATGCACGACGCGATTGCACTGCGCAAACTTCATTCCTAATCCGATTCCACTTAACAGCCACGCAAGCGGCCGTTCCAGCAGCGGCTGCTTCAGCATGCCGAGCTCTTGCTTCGCATAAGTAACATAGTGCGTATACGGCGAGCATACATATGCGTTGTCGTACTCTCGTTCATTAACGGTAATCGGCAGCACATATTGGTCGTCGATGACGATCACCATCATCTGGGTCTGAATATTATCCACGTCGCGTTCCGGCCCATATCGTATCCATGGCTCTATCCATGCCTTAGCCGCATGCCCCTCCTCATCGTTCGGCCAAGGCAGCCGATCGATATTCGCTGCATCATATAGAACTGCGATACTCATACTGTAAACTTCCTCTCGATCCGGCGCAGCTTGTGCCCGGCAGACTGCGGCTTCCACTCGGTAAATTGAATCTCAGGCGCTGCACACTGAACGATTGCACATAGCTTTTGTAGTTCGAGCATAATGTCCCGTTCACATGCTGTCCGATATTGAGTAGGCACTTGCAGCGCCACCGTGATGTGCGTTGGCGAATGCTGCACCGCCGCATAGTGTTCAATCTTCGATGAGGCGGACAGAATTGCACGGCGAATAAAATCGGGAAATACAGTCGTAAGAGTGCCGTCTCTTAGTGAAGGCATATAGAACATATCATCGTGACGCCCTTCGATGCGCTCCAGTGCAGTGAAGGGAGATCCGCACGGACAAGGCTCGTTTCTCTCTGTCAAGACATCGTCCAGCCGATAACGAACGATCGGCTGAGTCATACGCCGGAAGTCAGTAATAATCGGAGTGAATTTTCTTTCCCGCTTGTCTAGCCACTCTTTCTCTACGAAGACGAGGTCTTCGTTCAAGTGAAGCGTCCCATGTCCGCACGTAATGCCGAGAAACCCCTCCGTGCATTGATAGATTTGGTGCACGATCTGCTGGAACGACGCGCTAATTATCGCTTCATCGAGCGGATCAAGGACTTCAGCTACGGCAAAAAGCTTGCGTGGACGTATCGCGAGCAAGCCCAGTTCCAGCTGTTCTGCAAGCATGCGGAGCATAGACGGCGGCGCGACGAGCAGGGTAGGGGCGTAAGTGTTCAGTCGCTTGACCTGCTCCTCCAATGGGTCGAGCAGGTCGAAGTAGGCGAACTGCAGCCGGCGCTTGCTCACGCTCCCGTACAAGTTGCTGTTGGCACGCAGGAAGAGCGCGATGCGCTCCCGAGCCAATACGGAACCAGGCAGAGCCTTGGCGAGCATCGCTCCGGCCCATGCCATGCTCTCCTGTGGGCTGACGAGGAAGAGGCCGCGATTGCCTGACGTCCCCGAGGACATACCGACGGTAATACCATTCCATTCTGGAGTGAAGTCGCGGCTCTCCTCAGCTGCCAGTGCCATGGCGAACGCTTCCTCCTTTCGTACGCCAGCGGTATTAAGGGCATCGAAATGCTCCATCATCAGCGACTTGTCCATGACTGGCATGCCGCGCCACTGATCGTCGGGGAGCTCGCCCATGCGCTCGCGGAAGAAGGGGGAGCACTGCCTGATTCGCCCCAGATGCTTCATCACTTGACGATGCTGCCACCGCTCCAGTGCTTCCCTGCTGCTCCAGCTTCGTCCGTACTTCGTGCGGATATATTCCCGGGCAGCGATCATCATACCTTTATCCACGCTGAGCACCTCCTTGAACCTTAGGGCTTGTTACGTACCTCTGTTCGGCCTCCCGGCAGTGCGTTGGGATGATGTGAAGATCCGGTCGCCTACGATGCAGGATATGTAATCGATGAAGGTTATCCTTATATTGCTGCCAATCCGCTTTGATCAGTTTGACGATGGACTTCGGACGCCGATGCGATGCATAGGCTGCCGTTGACCAAGCAGCGTCGGCGCAGAGGAAGTATTCATGCCCTGCAGAGCGCAGAAGCAGGCCAAGCTGACCCAGCGCATGCCCCGATAGGTTGATGCCGATGATGCTACCGTCCCCGAACAGATCGTATCCCTCTGTGAAGGGCGCATATCCCTCGTCCAAGCTTATTTTGCTGCATGTCTCCTCAATAAGACGGGACCGATCACCGAATCGATCCGGCAATAGCCCAGGCAGAAAGCCGGCTTTCGTAGCTTGGAAAGGAGACATGTCCTGCAGGGGACGATAAGCCTCGCGCAAATAATAAAACTCGGCATTCGCGAAGTCGCGCACACCGCCGATATGATCTGCGTGAAAGTGCGACAAAATAATTGTCCGCACGTCCTCCGGCATTACGCCAAGATTGCGCAGTTGATTGGCTGCACTCTCTTCTTCGCCGATATTGACCGGCGTCGTCCACCGATACAGCCTCGCGGGAAAGGACGATGTAGCCTGAAAGAAGCGCGTGGAATAGCCGGTGTCGAACAGGACTGGTCCGAGTCGCGGGTGCTCGATATAGGCGAACATGGCCGGAAAGCGCACAGAAGCGCCGCTCCCGCCTTGAATCGTAAGCCATTCCCGGTGCGTGCAGTACCCTGCGGTCATCAAGTTCACGGAAACTTCTGTTATGGCTCCTTTGTTCACGTCCATGCAGCTGACGAGCCTCCTTCTTGTACCCATGCTTCAGCAAATCGCTTCATGCCTTCCTCGATACCGATTCTAGGCTTATAACCCAACATCTCGCGGGCAGCCGTAATGTCGAGCGTCTGACTCCGTCCGATTAGTCCAACCGTATACCGCGTCAGCTTCGGCTCCTTGCCTCTGGCAAACCAGCGGGCGTTAAGCTCCAGCATCCCGGCCGCCGCCGAAGCGATCGGGTAAGCGAGCGGGATGGGGCGGAACGGCATTTCGAGCAGGGCGAACAGCCTAGCCAGCAGATCGCTCAGCAGCCTAGGCTCGCCGTTCGTAATATTGTACTTGCCGCCAAGCGCAGCCGCGTCAGCTTCGGCGGCTAGCAGCAGCGCATCGACCACGTTGTCGACATACGTAACGTCGAGCATCGACCGGCCGCCGCGAATGAGCGGCATATAGCCGCCTCGGTTCGCCTCTATGAGGCGCGGGAGGATGGCGCGGTCACCTGGACCGTAGATCGCGCGCGGCCGCAGCGTAATGGCGTGCAGCCCAGCCTCTTCTACGGCCTGATCCACCTCCCGCTCGGCTAGCAGCTTCGTGGCAGAATAGGCCGTAGCCTGTTTAGAAGGCAGTGGATCTGTCTCCTTAATATTCAATCGGTCACGCCAATTCCAGTAAATGCTCGGCGTTGACACATGCACGAGCCGTGCTCCTCCGCTTACGCATCCTTGTACGACATGGCGTGTGCCGATGACGTTGCTGGCGTAGAAGTCGGCATATGCGCCCCATGGAGCAGACAGTGCCGCGCAGTGGAAGACGGTATCTTGACCGTGGCATATCTCCTTAATCCGCTCGGCATCGCCTAACTCAAGCGGAATGAATCGGACACCCATCCGTTCCAGTTCATGACCTACATGCGTATTGCGGCCAATGGCGCTGACGGTATAGCCTTCTTCGACCAATCTTAATGTCAACCGCTGCCCTAGGAATCCAGTTCCTCCCGTCACTAATGCTCGTCGGCTCATGATGATTCACCATTCCATTCTATATCTGATGTAGTGGCCTCTATTAGTGAGACGGAGCGCTTTTTGCTCTCTCGCCAGAAGCGGTATAGCATAACGGCCTGCGCGACAAACGGCTTCGGATCCTGCCAGCGGAAGATGACATCTCGTCCTTTCCATAGCTCCCTCAACCAATAGCCCCGCTGAGGACTCCTCCAGCCGTACGCCAGCATGGCGAGCGTCAACATGGCAGGGCGGGTGGATGTTGGCTCGATGGGGTAGGCTCTCGCATGATGCTCGCCAAGATTTGCATCAAAATTTGCATCAAAATTTGCATTAAGATATGTATTTTGATTAGCAGTGTTATTTGTGCAGCCGTCCATGCCGACCTCTGTGTCGCCATTTCTCCCACCATTCATCTCGAAGAACGCTTTGTCCAACTGATCAGATGCGGTAAAGCAGTGGACGCCGCTTGTTGCACGGGGATTGCACTCGATTGGGTAGATGTTCTGTTCCGGCGTGACGATAAAGTCAAACGCAATCTGCCCCGTATATCGAAGCGGGGCGACAAATCGCTGCACCCATGCCAGCAGATCGGCCTGCGGCTCATGCTTGAAGGCGATGCTTGCTCCTGCACCAACAGTGAATTCGGAGGGATAGCAGGCATGAGCACGTACAGAGCCATCGCGGACAATGCTGTACGTGCAGTACAATGTGCCGCGAATATATTGCTGCCCGACCCAAGGATAGTCCGGGGTGATTAGGATATCGTCCGGAAGGGCATAGCCAGCCCGTACGAATAATACACGGCTCGCGAAGCGTGAGTAGGCCGGCTTCAGCACGGCAGCATCTTCCCCAAGCGTCTGTATGTAGCCGCATGCTTCCGCTTGTGATGTCAGCAGCTGTGTCGAAGGTGCGTGTAAGCCAGCTTGCCGGATCATTTCGATGAATTGTCCCTTATGATGAAGCTGCTTAAGCAGCTCCCACGGAGGAGCAAATAGCTCGCATCCATTGGGCCATGCCCGCTGTCTCTGTGCTAGATAGAACACTTCCTCGCAGGTTGGAATTACGCAATCCACCTGCTCGTCTATCACGATACGCTCTATCATAGCTAGGAACCGCTCTTGTTCATGGCGGGGAGGCGGATAACAGTAATGGCGGGTGACAAAGCGGGAGGCCGAGCCTATTGTGACGAGCAAGCTATCAGCCATGATGATCCGGTGCCCAGCACCACCCAATAGCCGCGCCAGTTCCAAGGAGACGGGGGAGCGGCTGCCGGTAATTAGGACAGTTCGCCTCCCATCCCGCGGAATATCGTTGGACGGACTGCTAGAACTGCTAGTATTCAAGCACCAGCCCTCCCAATGACAGCCCGGCAGAAGTTCCAAGCATCAGAATACGGTCTCCCCGCTGCACCCGCCCTTGGTGAATGGCCTCATGCAACCCCATCGGAATCGAGGCGGCAATCGTATTTCCGTGATCCGATGTAATGTTCATGAGCTGCTCTGGAGCAATGCCCAGCTTGCGGCTAATCAGGCGCATCGCCATAGCGCTGCCTTGATGCGGTATGATAAGCGGGAATTGCGACATTGCCGTATTTCCCGATCCAAGCAGCCGTTCAAGGAAGTCAGGCAGCAGCTTGGACGCCATTTTATAAATCGGCTGACCATCCATATGGAACATATAGTCGCTCATTCGAGCATCATCGTAATATTTAGCGTGCAGCCCCGTACCTCCGCCCCGTATCTCGGAGTATGAGGCTCCGGTACTATAGGTTTCTATTAATGAGGCTTCGATACGAGATTGCTCGTATGCTGCTGCTTGGCCTACGATAACGGCAGCGGCGCCATCGCCGAATAGAACCGCGCTTTCTTTATGCTCCCAGTTCAGGCCGACTGAGGCAACCTCTGTCGAGACGATGAGGATACGCTGATAGCGTCCAGCGGCAATCAGATATGACATGACGTCGAGCGCGGCTAGGAAGCTAAGGCAGGTCGAATTAATGTCAAAAGACGGCACCCCGGAGTTTCCTTTCCCCATTGCTTGCTGTATCAAAGCCGCTGTGCATGGAATCGGCTGCTGCATTGTACCGCTTGCGCATACGATGCAGTCGATGTCAGCGAAGGTGAGCCCCGCATCCTGCAGTGCGGCTTGTGCAGCGAATGCCCCCATCTCGGCGGCTGTTTCGTTTTCAACAAAATATCGTACGCGAACCTCCGACTTTTTCAAGGACCACCCGGCGGGTACGCCAAGCTTCCGATCCATTTCTTCCGAAGTAACGCGCTGCTTCGGTAAATATACCCCCGTACCGATAATTTTCACTTTTCTCTCCATACTCCCATGGCCTCGTTCCTCTTGTTGATTTCGATCATGACGTGAAGCTCTTGCTTATTACCCAAAAGCCCCCTCTATTGTAATGCACATTCTCTTGGTGGTTTCATCAATTTACTCGTTCGGTTGATTCTTCTATTATATATCGGAGTACTTTTACATTGGCGTGATAATCTGTCTTGCAAAAAAAATTGTAAAAAAACCTTACGATTAAAAATGCCATTACGTTCCTATCCAGATGTGTTGCTGTTGTTGCGTAATAAAAATGTAGTTTGTCGAGCAGAAAAAAGGTTGGGCTTAAGAAGGGCAGGCAAAAAGGGGAGAGTCGCCAAACTATCGCTATTCTTAAAAAGACGCTAACCGAAGTGTTTGTTTATCAAGAAAAGTGATACATATAGTAGAAACTACTGATAGAGAATCAATGGCCATGGTTTCATTTGTACAGATGTCAGAAACAATGGTGGTCATGAAAGTAAATCCCATGAAAGGGGAGTGTCCCTCGTCATATTCAATGACTATTGGGACACTCCCTTCATGGTAGTGCTTTTAGGCGTGCTGCAGTTCTCCGTCTACGAACTGGGGAAGTGCGGCAATGCCGGCCGTATTCAAAAAGTTCCAAGGCTTGTTAAAGTGAGGCTGGAAGAAGAAGTCGACGAAGGCCAGCTCGTCGATCGTCATCCCATTTTGAATGCATACCGACAAGGTATTCATCGCTTGGGTCAAGTCAACTTTGGACATGATTTGCGCTCCCAACAGGCGGCGGCTTTCTTTCTCATACACAACCTTCAAGGTTACGGTCTCTGCCGATGGCATAAATTCCGGCCGGTAGGCATCGATTACCGTAACTGCTTCGGCATTGATTTTCTCATCTGCGCATGCGACCTCGGTAAGTCCTGTCGAAGCCAGGTTGATATCGTATATTTTGAGACCGGATGTCCCCTGCGTACCTAAATATCTCGTCGTTGGCCCCATTAGATTGCGGGCTACCAGCATTCCCATCCGCACTGCATTGGTAGCCAGCGGGATATAGGCAGCTCTACCTGTCGGATTGTAATGAACAGCACAGCTGTCGCCGGCGGCAAACACGTCCTGCTTGCTGGTTTGCATATATTGATCGACGATGATTGCGCCATTTGGCAGCATATCCAACTGACCTTTGAGCAGTTGGGTATTCGGTCGGAATCCGATACAAAGAATGACCATATCTGTTTCCACTTCACCCTTGTCAGTGATGACCTTGTTAACGATGCCGTCCTTGCCTTCAAAAGCTTGAACGGTCTGCTCAAGCGCAAGCTCAATGCCTTTGCCGCGGAACGCTTCCTCGATCTGGCTGGTGAATTCGGCATCCAGGTATCGGTTCAGAATCCGGTCTCCGCTATCAATCAAGGTCACCTGCTTGCCGCTCTCCTGGAACGCCTCCACAAGCTCTACTCCGATATATCCCGCACCGACCACTGTGATGTGGTTTGCCTGTTTAGCTTTTTCGATGATGTTGTTCGCATGTTCGTAATTTTTGCACAGCAGAATGTTGTCCAGCTCCATGCCTGGGAGCTGTGGAATGATCGGCCAAGATCCCGTCGTGACAATCAGCTTATCGAAGCAATCATTGAATTGTTCTCCAGTCAGCAGGTTGCGCACCTGCATCGTTTTCGCATCTGTATCAACGGTGAGAACCTCGTGGCGCATGTGAGTAATCACACCTAAATTCGCCAAGTGCTGCGGCGAGGAGTAGAAGAGTCCTTCCGGCTCCTTCACGACACCGCCCACATACAATGCGATCCCGCAAGATAAGAACGATATATTGTCGTTGCGTTCGTAAACGGTAATCTGGGCTTTGGGGTATAGCTTGGCGGCATTCACCACTGCTGCTGTTCCTGCATGCGTACAACCAATCACTGCAATTTTCATCGTAATTCCTCCTCGAAGGGTAAAAATATAGGTAAACCAAATGGTTTAATTTCAATGTGTTAAATGTGACTTATTTCACAACCACAGTGTACTGTGATTTATTTCACAAGTCAATAGCTACTTGTTCTTTTTTTCACAAAATTATTAGATGTCGGCTGGACAAAACATAAAATCCCCCTTAGTGCTAAGGAGGATTTATGATCAATCAAATTCGTTACTCTCTTTTTCGTCAATGAGAATGATTAGAGAGCTTATTTCTGGTCACGTCAACTCTCGGACTTTTACTGTTCGTGACACTATAATTGCTGCAATGATAATGATAAATGCCGTAAGGAGACCCGACTCACCAATCCAGACCTCAGAAAACTCCCCTGTTGTTGCACGAGTGAAAGGACCTTGGATTACAGAATTCCATGAGGTATGGATAATGACAGAAGGCCAGACGCTGCCAGTGGCTAATCGCAATCGGGCGGTAATATAACTGAACGGAATGATACACAGGTAGATGCCTAGGACAGAGAGAAGGACAGATGGCCCAGCCACATACATACCCGATATGACAATCGGAATATGCCAAGTTGCCCAGATCAATCCGCTAAGCAAAATAGGACGCGGAGCCTTGGCCTCAACTAAACGTGTCAGCATATATCCCCGCCAGCCGACTTCTTCCCCCATAACGGGGATGAGGTTGATGATACTTCCTGCAATGCCAGCCACTGCGACCATAAGCACGAAGCTCAGCGGCGTAGGCAAGTACTGCAGACCAAGAGCATGATAGTACGTTTCGAAGGTACCTCCCACAGGAAGCTGGAACGAGGCTATACCACTCATCCAGGCGGTGGAGTAGGTGATTCCGCAGATGAGCATAGGAATGAGCAGGCCCAGTCCGATCCCTCTCCATACTTTTACACTGCCCAACTGAAAGGATACATCTGCAAAACCTTCCCGCAAGAGGAGACGAGTTAGAATCGAAGCGATTGCCGGTACGAACATGTACACAACAATAAGCAGAATATTTCCCGACATGATGACAACCGTATTTACGATCAGCGACAACACGAATAAGAAACCAAGAAAGAACGTAAGGCCTTTTCTGGCATGTTTTACTTTCACCTCCCCAAAATCCGAAGCGTTTTTGTTTCCACGCGATTTCAAAATTACATCCTTCCTTTCGACTCATAGAAATGTTTTATATTGATGCCCTCAATCTTTCGCAAATTCAGTATGACCAATGGGGCGTCATTTTTCATAGTGAGGCTTGTAACGAAATGACATGCGGTATGTGTCATCAATATTAATGACAGGATGTAACTAGAAAAAGTGATGCGGACTGAATGATAATCAGGCTGAGCGATTGACGTACAGCATGATTTGCCGTGTATTGCGCTCATCAAATTACTCAATTGAGGTGGAATAACATGAATAAGAAAATGATGGTTAGTGGCATGGCTGCAGTAGTTAGCACAGCGCTGTTGGTTGCTGGAGGAGCTTCGAATGCTGGTGCACGGTCAACAGAAGTGACTCATTCCGTGCAGACGTTGCAAAATAGTATTGTGAAATCCTTTGAATCACAGGTTTTTCCATTGAAGACGATTGACCCGACTCAATCGTTTGCAGATTTAAAGCCGCTTAAGAAGATGATCGGGGATGCTCATTATGTAGGATTAGGAGAGGAAACTCATGGTAGCTCTGAATTGTTTACGATGAAATTTCGTCTCGTGAAATATTTAGTTACGGAGATGGGATTTACGAACTTCGGGATGGAGGAGGATTGGGGGAATGGTTTGAAATTAAATGAATATATCCACACAGGCAAAGGAGATCCCAAGCAATTTTTGAAGCTATTATATCCAACTGATGAGATCGTCGCTATGGTGAAGTGGATGAAGGATTACAATGCTAATCCAAAGAACAAGAAAAAGATTCAATTTATCGGGCTCGATCTAAAGTCATTGGATAAAGATGTCTACGATACAGTCATTAACTATGTGAAGAAGCATCATCCCGATATGCTGTCTGAAGTCGTGCAGAACTATAAAGATATGCCAGCGGTAACTGTCAATTTGCAGGAGTATATGAAGCTGACTCATGAGGAGAAAGCCAGGTTCCAAGCGAATGCGGAAAGAGTTGTCCAATTGCTTGAGAAAGTAGCCGTAAAAGACGAGAAGAAGGCTAATTCAAATGAGCTTACGTGGGTGAAAGGGACGGCGAAGGCAATCAAGCATTATACAACCATGATGATTCCTGAAGATTATCCGTCTTTTGTCACCCTCCACGAGCAATATTTGGCAGACCTTGCCGTATGGACAAAAGAAACACTTGGTGGGAAAACGATGATCTGGGGCCATAATATTCACGTAGCTAAGGGTGTTATCGATAAAGAATGGTATCCGAAGCCAGCTGGGGAGTTCCTGAAGGAACGTGTAGGTGATCAATACGTCGTTATAGGAACCTCGATGACGGAAGGGCATTTTACAACATACGAGTTTGACATGAGTAGCGGCGGAAAGATTATGACAGATGCAATACCGCAGCATAAAAACAGTACGAACGATATGTTCGGAAAAGTATCTTACGAGAGATTCCTATTGGACGCTCGCCATCTGAAGGGAGAGGCAGGGCGATGGGTGAAGGAAAAGCAGCCGTTCCTCAGCTTAGGGGCGCGGATAATACCGGGCCTGCCGCCATATTTCAATGTGCCCCTGCGGGAACGGTTTGACATTCTTGTCCATATTCGTAACACAAGCCCATCCCATATGTTACAAGTACAAAAGTAGGAAATCATTTCTGGAGCAATCGGGATACGGTTGCTCTTTCTTCTTCTACTAGACCTTACTCCGCTCGAAGGTTCAATCATTTATTTCAGAAATTAATGGTTCTCAATTAGGTTGTATGTGGTGTAACTTGTAGATATCTGATGAAGGATTGAGGTATTCCTATGAAAGAATGGATGAAGCGATGGTTGTGGTCAGATTGGGTCATGTTATGTATACGGATCTCATGGTGGATCACGCTCGTGATTAGTCTATGCATATTGCATGAGCGAGGATTGCCGATACCACTTTGGGCAGCTATGGGGCTCTCTTTTGTTCCATTATTCGTCCCGCTTTGGCTTCAACAGTATCATTTGCAGTGGTATTTGATTGCTGAAATGGTGTTGTCGGGGAGTTTTGTTATTTTCCTAAATCTCTATGGGATATCGAATGTATGGCAATATGCCCCGATTGTATTTGTCATTGGCTTTCTAAGCAGTAATTCTACTTACCGATGGACAGCGATTCTATCTTCTGGTGTCATCCCGTTTATTCTCGGCTGGGTAAGTAAAATAAGTTGGATTGATATTATCGTAGACGTCATTTTGCATTATGGGATTGTATTTGCCTTGGGATATGCCTTTCAATTAGCGGTACTTACGCATAGGCAGGGGCAAGTGATCAAGGAGCAAAATCGGATTTTGGAACAACATGTGACTCAGGTTGAACAGATGACGTTAGTCGAGGAGCGAAATCGACTATCTAAGGAGCTGCACGATACGATTGGCCATACGTTGACTTCACTCATTATGGGAATGGAATCGCTGCGTCAGGCGGCAACAGGCGATCAAACTGAACGCATTGATGCTCTTCTGCGCTCTGCCCGCAGTGGACTAGAAGAAGTTCGAACTCATTTGCATCAAATGTTGTCATCTACCCTACCTGCATCTTTTACGACTTCTCTACAAAAGCTGGTTAGCAAATTCAAGGATACAACAAGGATTGAAGTGAAGTATCGAACATTAGGTGAGGAGTATGCCGTGCCTAATCCGATCAAATTAACATTGTACCGTTGTCTACAGGAGGCATTGACGAATGCGGCTCGTCACGGACAAGCAACGGCCATCGAGGTCTATTTGCATTTCGAAGCGAATCAATTGCGTTTGCAAATTCAAGATAATGGGGTAGGTAATGAACAGTTGCAGCCAGGCTTTGGGCTTTCTACGATGAAGGAGCGCTTGCTAGAGTTGTCAGGCCACTTATCAGTCCACTCTCATCGTGATGAAGGGACGGTCGTGCTCTGTACAGTGCCTAGATATGAAATTGTGCAAAGCAAAATACGGCTTGTTATCGTCGACGATCAGCAGTTGATTGTCGATAGTCTTAGCATGATACTTGATAATCAACAGGATTTGCAGGTAGTAGGAACGGCCGGAAATGGAAAATTAGCTGTTGAGTTGTGCGAGCAGGTTCATCCAGATGTTATCTTGATGGATGTCCGTATGCCTGAAATGGATGGAATCGAAGCTTTACAAGTGATTAAGGAAAAGTGGCCTGATCTACAAGTGATCGTAATGAGTACCTTCAGTGATGTAGAACAAGCGGTGACCGCACTTCAGTATGGGGCAGTGGGATATTTGTTGAAATCCATACAGCCCAAGGAGTTAATCGACACGATTCGCCTCATTCATGCTGGAGGCATGTCCATCACCCAGGAGATCGCGGAGCAAGTATTCGAAGAGATGAAGCAGCAGCGGGTGCAGCTCAAGGAACGTGGAAATATCATTTGGGATAATCCATATGGATTAATTAAACGCGAGTTCGAGTTGTTGGATCTACTGTACCGTGGATCACGTTACAAAGCTATCGCCGCTAGCATGAATCTTTCGGAAGGAACGATCCGCAATTATATATCTATCCTCTATTCCAAGCTAGGCGTAAATAACAGGCAAGATGCAGTGGACAAGGCGAAGGAAGAAGGATTGATTAGTTAGAAGAGGGGGCTTTGATAGATTAGTGGCAATAATCAACTTCTCCAAATAAGTCTATGAAATTCACGGGCTGTTTTTATGCCTCAAATCCATTTATAGTATAATGGATTATTAACAGCATAGATGGAAAACTGGGGAAAGAGGGAACATATGCCTACTATACTAGTTGCTGATGATGATGCGAACATTCGCGAACTTGTATGTTTATTTTTACGCAAAGATGGGTTCACAACAGTTGAAGCTGCAGACGGTAAGGAAGCAATGGCCGTCTATGCTTCAACGCATGTCGACATTTACGGCATTGGATTATGTGAACAAATATCCAAACGAGGTGACTGCATTTGTCGGAATCGATAGCAGTGTTCCAACACAACCAGGTATGGATGTCGAATTCCCATTAAAAAGATTAGAATTCCTCAAAAAATCAGGTCTCTTACGATTTGCTCTTATATTTAGTGCAGACCCCTATAAGGGTCTGGCATTCGATGAAAAAACCGTAGAGCAAATGAGTTTGATACTTTGTACAAGCGAATAATGAAGGGAGAAAGGAATGGGTACCTCTGCATGAAGAGCAGGTTAAAGACTCGGTACATGGAAAAATAATCACCATGGTGGGATCGCATTATTTGCACCACACCAAATTCAAAGAAATCGCTGAGAATGTTAGAGCATATATGAAAGAAGTAAAGTAAGTGTACTATTTGGATGAAGACCAAGCTTTGCCGGGTACTCCGTTTCAATCCTGCCAAAGGTGATGGGACGGGGGATTATTTTACTTTCGGCGCGCGTTCCTGGTTTTCTGTCACACGACCGCTGAACGATTCATAACGAAAAACCTGGAGTGGCTGTCTACATAAGGAGTCAGCCATTCCAGGTTTTTTTATTTGCGAACTAGGTTCGTTGAGATACGGAAGATTATTTAGTCTGAACTACGTCAATCAGATCTGCCTTTTCTAGCATACGATGAACGAGCACGGCAGCTTCGGCTCTCGTAATGTCTTTCTTTGGCAGCAATCCATTGCCGGCTCCGTTGATCAGTTTACTGCTAACTACTGCGCTGACGCCTTGTTTAGCCCATGCTCCAACAGATGCACCATCGATAAATGCGGATAATACGGAGTCCGCATCGGCATTGTTAACATAAGCTTTCAAATCAGTCAGTTGCATGGCTTTGGCTATCATAACCATGGCTTCCTCACGGGTAACTGTCTTCCCAGGGTGGAATGTTCCATCTTCATAACCCTTAATAATACCGTATTCCTGTGCTGTCACAACTGCAGCATTAAACCAATCCGATGCAGCAACATCTTTGAAGGTCATGGTTTCCCCTTTATTGTCCATGCCAAGCGCTTGAACAATAATTGCAGCGAACTCAGCCCGAGTAATCGCTGCGTCAGGCGCATAATGGGTATCGTCGACTCCGTTAATCACCATTCTCGACAGCATGTCGGAAACGATACCCTGTGCCCAATGTCCCTTCAAATCATCGAAAACTTTCTGATGTGAGATCAGCAAAAAAGTGCTGTTCGTCAAGCTCTTAATAACGGCGTAACTGCTTCCGTTACGAGTCATAATTTGCGTCGGCACATGACGAATTGATCCATCGTCGTTTAGAGCGACTGCTGTCTTGACTGTGTTAGGGTCGATGCCGCTTGGAATTGGAATTTCACGCTCGACAAAGTTGCTGAACCGACTAATATTCACCTTTTTATCCTTGTAAGAGACCATAACCGAAAAATCAACAGGTGCAGCCATTACAGTAAAATGACTTTTATTCGCTGCATCCCTAACTGATTTTTCCTTAGATGAATCACCCTTGGTGATAACGACCTGAACGGATAGGTCGCTTGTATTTGCTGGCCCACCAAATTTGGCAGACAAATCATTGAGGTTAATCTGTGCTGCTGGCAGCTTGATATTACCGATAGGCGTTGAAATTGCAAGCACGGTTTGCTTGAATTGATCCAATGTTTTTAATACTTCTCCATTTAGGTTTACTGACACTTTATCTGCTTCTTGACTCACAGGAATTGACAATGTTTGCTTGTCTCCACCGTTTGTCAGCTGTGAGGCCATAATGGCTGAATCAAGGGATACGTTCACAACGGTTTGCCCGTTTTCTTGCGTTACGATACTTGAAGCCAATTGATTGCGGGTCGACTTACCGCTGTTTGGATCGCTTATCCAATTGCTAGAATCGGAAGGGCGCGTTCCTGATGACGGGGATGCCGATTCCCTAGTTACGTTGACGGAATAGATTTTTTTCAATCCATTTGCTGCTGTCACTTCCACTGAAATGATGTTTTGACCTACAGCAAGTTGAATTGGACTACTTTCTTGACCACTAGTAACCAGTGCTCCGTTCACTTTTAACGAAGACGGTTGATCATATACCGAGACAGTCACTGTTAATGGAGACTGCTGATCATATACCGAGGCAGTTACTGTTAACGATGAGACACTGTTCGGAACAATCGCTGTGTAATCCAGAATTCTAGAATCGAAGGCTGGATTAAGCGCCCCTTGAGACAAGGCTAAGGCTTGCAAATCCGTCTTGCGATTCACTTGTGGTAAGACGCTTACCTCTGGAGAGAGTGCACCCACACCATTCTCATTGCCTGCCTGAACTGCAAAATAATAAGGTAAGTCGTTTGAAAGTCCCGTAATAAGAGCTGAATTCGCTGCTCCACTTACCCTTGCTACAGGTGCGGTTCCATAGCTACCAGAGGATATGCCTTGGTAAACCTGATAATAAGTGGCCCCTGTTACACTATTCCAACGTAAGTTCACTTGCCCATCTTCTGGCGTAGCAATAAATCCCGTCGGTGCAGCCAACGGATTTGCAGACCCTGGTGTATTTGGATCCGTTGGAGTTACAGGTGGAATAATGTTCCCTGTGTAGCGGGCCATTCGAATTTGATTTGACACCCCGTTATGTTCAGTCCAAGCAGCGAAAAGCTCACCATTGTACTCTTCTAGAACAGAAGCAAACGCTCGTTTAGTTGCGTCGACATTCAGTCCGTCAACACCGTCACCGTCTGCAGAAGACCAACTTGTGCCATTAAACTGTTTGACACGTACTTGCGGGGCTTTTCCGTTGGTTGTTTCCGTCCATGTTGCAAATAGTGTATTTCTGAACACTTTCAAAGCAGGAGGGCTGTCGAGCGCGATATCAGTTGCAATATTTTCTACCGCCTCCCAACTTGCTCCATCAAAACGTTTTACTCTCAACAGAACACCATTAGTGCCATTCTCGACCCATACAACATACAACTCATTGTTGAATTCAATTATAGAGGTGTTGGTGTTGTCGATATCTACAGATTCATTAACGCCTCCATTATCCACGTACACCCAATCTTGACCGTTATATTTCTTAATTCTTGGTTGGTAATTTTTTGCGCTATTCAACTCTAGCCAAGTTCCATACAATTCATTTTGGAACATAGCCAAGCTTGGTTTGCCAACAGTGTGTGATGCAGCGCGCCCAAGCGATTCCCAACTTCCATTAAATTTCTTAACCTGGACGTCATACCCAACATTCGCCGACTCAGACCAAGCTACATAAATTGCATCATTCGTGGATAACAGATTAGGATGCAAAGCTTGTTCCTGAGAATTGGCATTTAGTCCGTTTTTGTCGTCAACCCAAAACACTCCATCCCATTTTTTCACTCTTAATATTCTGACGTTTGCATTGTCGCGTTCTACCCATAGTGCGTATAATTCGTTATTGAAAACAGCTAATTTCGGAGTATCAGCCACTTTTGTAGGATCAACGTTTAAGTCTTCCGAGCCAGATAAGACTCCATTGGAATAGCTTTTAACTACAATTTTTCCATTTTCGACCCAGATTGCATAAAGCGAATCGTTAAATTGCTTCAAATCAGGATGATACGAGTAAATCAAATTTCCATTTAACCCGACGTTAATTTCATTATGAGCAGACGTCCAAGCGACACCATCATATTGTTTGACCCTAATTTGAGTCTGATAATTGTTAGATTCAGTCCACGCAGCGAACAGCTTGCCGTTATATGAGGACAAATTAGGATTCATTGCTGTAAGTGATGATGGATCTACATTTAGAATGGTTTCACTAGTTCCACTCCAGTTTGTTCCATCGTATCTTTTAATATGTATTGTTCCACCCCAATCACGGTCGACTGCTTCGGTCCAGATTACGTATAATGCATTGTCGTAAACTGCAGTTCTTGAATGCTTCGCGTTTTTTGAAACATTTACGTTTAATCCGGCATTGTTAGCACCATCAACGGACGTCCAGCTTACTCCATCATACTTTTTGACTCGGAGATGGGTGTGAACTCCATTTTTTTCGGAAAATACAGCAAACAACTCGTTGTTAAAAACAGTTAAACTACCGTTTGAAATATCGGATGAATCACTACCTAAGCCATTAGATCCGTCGATAAAAGACCAAGTAGTGCCGTCGAACTTTTTAACTCGCAGCTGTGACTTTCCTCCGCTTTTTTCATGCCAGGATATGTATAAATTTCCGTTGTAAATAGCAGACTCAGGGCTACTCGCCAATGAAGAAGGGTTTGCATTTAATCCATCGTTGCTACCGCCATCTACCCATTCCCAACTTGAACCATTGTGTTTTTTGACTCTGATTTGATAGTTGCCATTGGTACTCTCTACCCATACGATAAAGAGGTTATTATTATAGACTATCAAATGAGGGATGTATGCAATAGAGGGGGAATTCATATTCAGTCCCTTGCTGCCTCCACCGTCTACGAAAGACCAGCTTGAGCCGTCATATTTCTTGACTCTTATCTGACTACCTTTATTCGAATTCGATAATTCATACCATGTCACATATAGCTCATTCTGGAATACGGCCATGATAGGATTAGTTGCAGAAGCCAATGGATCTGCGCTGAAACTAGTGCCGCCGTCAACATACTCCCAGCTACTACCATTATATTTCTTGATTTGGATCGTGGTCTTATTATCTTGGTCTGCTCTCTCAGACCATGCCATGTACAGCTCGTTATTATAATTGACCATGTTAGGGTGTGACGTTTCATTGGTGGCGTCCACATTTAAACCAATTGTGCTGTTTCCAATTGGCTGCCAGCCAGTTGCAGCCATGGCCTTGGTAATGCCAGATCGCAGAGGAAGGACTGCTGTAAAGATGAGCAGGAATGCCATCAGTACAGCGATTGTTTTTCGCATGCGTAATTCGGGTTTCATTTACTACATCGCCTCTCGTAATTATGTTTAAGTTCTATCATGTATGTTTGACAGAATTGAACTCATCCTTTAAATATCGACATTTGTAGCTGGCAAATTAAGAGAGTCATAATATCGACATTTGTTGTATCGCTCACTTCCAATACCATATATGGCATCGGTTCAACGAGCAAGATGATACTCACAGCGGCTGTTATGAAGCTAGTAGACGATGGAAAACTAGATTTAGATGTGCCCGTTGTCACCTATATACCCGACTTTACAATGAAAGACAGCCGTTATACACAGATTACACCCCGCATGCTGCTGAATCATTCTTCCGGTCTTCACGGATACATTGGTCCAAATTCAACCTTGTTTGATGATCATGACACGTATGCACATCATACCTTGTTGAAAGAATTGGCGGCTCAGGACTTACAAGCAGATCCGGGTGAATACTCGGTATATAACAACGTTGGTTTTTCGTTAGCTGAAATAGTGGTAGAGCGAGTTAGCGGCATGGACTTTACTGCATTTATACACAAGTATTTCACCATGCCTCTGTAAATGAACAATACAAAAACTCCGTAGGATGTTGTAAATCCAACGACATTGGTGGGGGTCTATTATCCTAATTATGAGGGACAACTTCCAACAGAAAATTATAATGTCATTGCAAGCGGAGGGATTTACTCCACTGCTGAAGATCTGGTTACATTCTCGCGGATATTCACAGGTGAAGTCGATGGAATTCTATCTCCCAAATCGGTAAAAGCAATGATGTTTCGTTTGTAAATGAGGATGGCTCGCAAAAATACAAATTCGTTGTTGAGAAAAATGGACGTACATACATGTGGTTGCGCTCCTATATTTCGATACCTAAGCTTGGACAGATCGCTATTTCAGAGTATAAGGTAGAGAGGCTAGAGGCCAACGAATTATCGCACGCTACTGCAGCTGCATGGAAAGCGCGTGAAAATAAAAAATATTACGTGTTAAGTGAAAAATATTCGTCGATGACTTATTTCAATGCAAAGCCGATTCTACAATTGAATAGCGTGAAGGTTGCTTCTGGTTATGTGTTGAATTTTACAATCATTGATGCAAACAAAGCAGTCAACAAACTGCAAATTCCAACGATGGCTGGCCGAGATTCGCTGGAACTTAGGCGGGGATATGTATCAATCACACCGTGGTCAGCGGTAACAATCAAGTTGTGCTGCCGGATAACGGAAGGGTTGTATTTGCTGGAGAGGTCGGCTCTATATTTGAGATTTCATTAAAAAAGGAGTAGGGAGGCTTGTCCAAAGATAAAAGTTCAAAGTGCTGTCTCTAAGATCATTATCGACCTTGGAGACAGCACTTTTTTACTTTTTTATGGGCCATTTATTCATTTATTACATCTTTTATAGAACAAATACGGATACAACTTACATCTAGTAAAAAAGATGTTCAATCCTCTCTGCTTAGAACGATCTTACCTCGTGTTCGTCCTGTTTGATTAGACAGATGTGCTCTTCTTACTCCATCAACCGTCATCGGGTAGACTTCCCCTACGATTGGTCTAATTTTTTGTGATTCAACCAGTTTGCGAATATGATTCATGTTTTCGCCATCGGGACGCGTGAACACGTACTTAATGTTTAATTGACGCTCTGCTTCTATTTTATTTATGGAATCAGGTCGAACTTCATCTGGCCCACCGAATATGGTAGCCACCGTTGCGTTCAACTTCATGCAATATAATGCCTCTTCGAATGAAGAACCACCGAGCGTATCGAGCATGAAATCAAACTCTAGTCCTGAATCTCGGATGCTTTCCTGATCGTATGCAATCACTTGATCTGCGCCTAACTCTTTTACAAAATCGATGTTTTTAGCGCTTGTTGTCGTGGTCACATGAGCTCCCAGCGCTTTCGCCAATTGAATGGCAAAGGATCCAATTCCACCACTTCCAGCTAAAATAAGCACGCGATCCCCTGCCTGAACATTTCCCACTTCTACGAGAGCCTGCCATACGGTAAGGCCCACGAGTGGAAGGGATGCTGCCTCAATATACGTCATATAACGAGGCATTGGAGCAACAAGATTTGCAGGAACAACAATCTCATCGGCGTACGTGCCTTGCTTCTCCATTTCTGGACGGAAGAACACATTGTCTCCTACTTGAAATTTGGTTACATCCGTTCCGACAGCCGCCACTTTACCTGCCGCATCCCACCCCAAGATCAGAGGAAGTTGATACGGAAAGCTTTCTTTCAAGTATCCTTCCCGTACTTTCCAGTCTACAGGGTTCACCCCACTAGCTTTTATCGTAATGAGCAGGTCGTTTGGGCCTACTGGTTCTGTCGGAACGTGAACCAACATAAGCGTCGTTTCATCTCCGTATGTTTCAATGCCAATCCCTTTCATATCAAAATCTCTCCTTCTATATTGGAAGTGCGGTAGGTTATTTACTTGTTATTTCATTTAGTATAGATAATTCAAATTCAAAAGTCATTTTTCTTTCTTGTTGACTATACTCATTTTATTTTATATAATTATCTCGAATTAAAGATACTCTAACCAGAGATAAAATGAGTCCATCCCAGACAGCTGTTCATATTTGTATAAATGCGAAACAAGCAGGATACATTAATTGAGGATGGATGAAAAGTATCGAAAATGATGCAATTAATTTATTTACACATGTTTCCACAACATATATCGATTTAAAGGATAATCGAATTTAGGAGGAAGAAAACGATGACAAAAGATTTCTACACTGCACTTAAAGAAAGACGTACTTACTACGGAATCAATAAAGAGGTCAAAGTATCAGATGAAAGAATCAAAGAAATCGTCGAATTTGCTGTGAAACACACTCCGTCAGCGTTCAATTCACAATCTTCGCGTTTGGTTGTATTGTCTGGTGAGGCACATAATAAATTATGGGACATTACAACGGAAACATTGAGAAAAGTAGTTGGTGATGGAGACTTTTCTGGAACACAACAAAAAATGGATTCCTTCAAAGCAGGTTATGGTACTGTATTATTCTTTGAAGATGAGGCTGTAGTGAAATCACTTCAAGAACAATTTACTGCATATGCTGACAACTTCCCAATTTGGTCAAACCAAGCATCGGGTATGCACCAATTAGTGGTGTGGACAGGATTGGAAGCAGAGGGATTGGGAGCATCTTTGCAGCATTACAATCCACTGATTGATGATGAAGTGAAAAAAGAATGGAATATCCCTGCTAATTGGAAACTTATTGCGCAAATGCCATTTGGTAATCCAACAGCTGCACCAGGTGAAAAGCAATTCAAACCGTTAGAAGAGCGTGTAAAGTTTCATAAGTAATTAAGTACTATATAAACGGAACATTCAATACAAAGAATCCATTTTGATTTGTCATTATTCAAAATGGATTCTTTTTTTGTGCCAATAAGTAATTTTCATAAGATTTCTTTGCAGTAGATTCTTGCATAACCTAGCCGAAGGATTGAGAAGGAAATCGTATACGCGTGCGAGATGTTCACTTTTTCTCACGATAAGCCGTTAATAAATAATATAGTAAATAATTGGACAGGTGAACTTTTTTGAATCCACCATAGTCTAATCGTTAGCTATACATAGAGAACCTAGTCGTTGAGAGAGGAGAAATTATGAAGTCAGTATTGGAAGTTAGAAAAGGCCGCATTGGCATTGGGTGGCTCATCGTTTGTTCGATGCTTATCTTGACCTTATCATGCCCAACAAGTTTATATGCCCAGAGCGACGCGGTATCGGTGACATACGGCAATCAGCCAGGTTCCGTTAAGGAGTTTGTGAAATATGACGTGAGTCCATCTAATTCTGTCACATTAGGTGCGGGTTCCTCCAAGTCGATTAAAGTATACGGATATGAATCCAATGGGAAAAAAGTATCGCTTGGATCGAAGGTGCAATGGCAGTCAGGCAATGAGCAAGTTGTGAAAATGAGCGGCGCAACAATTAAAGGAGTGGCGGAAGGAAGTACGATCGTTACAGGCGTATATGGATCACAAAGGTTTGATATTTCTGTACACGTTACTGCTACGATTAAAAAACTAATTGTAACTCCTACGAAGGTGGTACTGTCTCCCGGGAAGTCTGCGGCTTTTTCCGTTCAAGCGGTCTATGCGGGCGGGAGCACAAGAGATGTAACTTCACAGGTGACGGCGAAAGCGTCAGGTCAGGGCATCGATGTTGGCAGCGGTGTCGTTACGGCGGTGGGGCAGCCAAAGGGAAGCGTCAGTGTAAAACTGTATTATGGAGGGAAAGGTGTAACTCTTCCCGTTGTACTACAGGAAAACTTGGTGAGTATTGATGTTCAGCCTACATCTCTCGTGGTGGAAGCGGGAGCTGCGAAGCCCATTAAAGTAATCGGCACTTTATCGAGCGGCAAAAAGGTGTCTCTTGCTGGCAAGATAGCATGGAAGTCCGGCAATGATCAAATTGCCAAAGTAACCGTTTCCGGCGTAAAAGGACTTACGGAGGGAACGACGAGAATTGTGGGCGTGTACGGTGATCGTACGTTTGAAATCCCGGTTCAAGTCACACCAAAGTTGAAAAAGCTGACCGTTGTGGCATCAACGGCGAAGCTTGCGCCTCATCAGTCGACGAGCTATCGAGTACAGGCAGTATACAGCAGCGGTAACACGTCTGATGTCACGTCACTTGCCAAGTCGAAGTCGAACGCCAAGGCGACTGCCAATCAAGGGATGATTACTGCAGTAAGTAAAGGGAAGGCTGTCCTTACCTTTTCATATGGCGGCAAACAAGTATCTCTGCGTATCACAGTAGAGTAGGATGATCTTGAGTTCTAGTTCTATACAAGGCCTGCACAGGTTGATGACCTGTAGAAGTAAAGCATGATGTTCGTGTTGCT
Source organism: Paenibacillus sp. cl6col (assembly GCF_900102125.1). Taxonomy (NCBI): domain Bacteria; kingdom Bacillati; phylum Bacillota; class Bacilli; order Caryophanales; family Paenibacillaceae; genus Paenibacillus; species Paenibacillus sp. cl6col. Next base: position 885,426 of record NZ_FNAZ01000001.1, on the reverse strand, counting down.
CGTGATGTCAGCGTCATGAAGATGTATATATCGGAAAGCGGCAGCTCAGGATTCGTCATTCCTGATACTGCCGCTTTTCATTTGCCATTATCGAGAATCTCTTCATTTCACAGGAACTATGTAGACGCCAATTAGACATCTATCCGTAAGAATGTGCCCGTGCTTAGTCCGTAATAAGGAACCCGACCTTTTTGAGCGCTTCGCATACTTCATCCAATCGCTCTTCGCTTGGGGAGGTCAAGGTATGGAGATGAATTCCATTCGTAAGCTCTGAGATGAAGGCTGCTCCGCTGCTGCGGATATTGTTCATGAAATCATAGACCTCTTTGCGGGTATTGACGCGGATTTGTGCCGAGATTTGCCCGTATATGGGGTGTTCCACGATAACATCCTTGACGCCTACGCCATAATCGACGATAAGCAGCAGTTCTTCCTCACTTTGCTCGGGTGCGTGCTGAACAGCAATTACTCGCTCGAACAACGAGGCGTTTTTTTTTGTGCTTTGATCCATGTATACGTATCCTTGGCTAGTCGCGAGAATGGGCTCGTTGCGCGCCTTTAGCAAGGTCATATCTTGCACGATTACTTGGCGTGATACATTAGCTCGTTGGGCCAACTCGGTTCCTGTGAGTGGAGAGGAGGACTTCAGCCAATCCAGCAGCTTCGTTCGGCGCTCTTCGCCTGTCAGCTTGATGTTAGTCGCCAATTGGATTTGCTCCTTTCAAGGACGCCAGCAATGTTAATAGGCTGTCCAGATGCTCAGTAGTTGTGGATCTGCCGAAGGAAATGCGGATAAACCGAAGCGCTTCCTCCTTGCGAAGTCCAATAGCCGCAAGAGAGGGGGAATGCTCCTGATGACCTGCTGCACAGGCCGTTCCGGTCGAAATGCAGATTCCGTTACGATTACATTCTAGCATAACATATTGGCCCTCCATCCCGTCAAAGAGGCACCCGGCAATATGTGGAGCAACTTCGGCGTATTGTTCGTTAACAGCAGGGGTGAGTGGAATTCCAAGCCGCCCAGCTTGGGTGAACAAATAAGTATGAAGCTGCCGGAAGTGTGATAACAGCTCAGCTTGATTCTCTACGCAATGTTCGGCTGCGGTCACGAAGGCGCCAATACCGGGAACATTGACTGTGCCCGCGCGAAATCCGCGTTCATGATGGGTTCCTGGAAGGACAGGCTGCCAAGGGACTCGTGGGTGAAGGTAGGAAGCTCCCACCCCTTTGGGGCCATACACTTTGTGGCTGGACAACGAGCAGGCATCCACCCCCAACTGGCGGATATCAATCGGGAGCTTGCCAAATGTCTGAACCATATCACTATGCAGGAAAATGCCTCGTGCTCTGAGTAGAGGCGACAGATCAGCCAATGGCTGCACAATTCCTGTCTCGGAATTGGCATGCTGAATGGATACTAAGCCTGTGTCCGGTTCAAGTGCTTGTTCAAGAATTTCCTTCGTAATGATGCCTCCCGCATTCGGCTCAATGAGCGTCACCCGGTACCCTAGCCGTTCCAGATAGGAAAGGGCATTACGGATGGAGGCGTGCTCCATTACTGTTGTGACAAGATGCTTTCTCCCCTCTGGCAACCCGTTCAGAATGGATTGAATCGTCAATAGATTCGACTCCGATCCTCCGCTCGTAAAATATATGCCTTCCTTAACTCCGCCTATCATACTTGCCAGCTTCTCTCGGCAGTATTCCAGCACATATGCTGCACGGCCGCCTGTGTCATGAAGGCTGTGACTATTGCCGTATGCTTCGCGGCTTAATTCGGTTAGTAGGTGCAGCGCACGTTCATCCATAGGTGCAGCAGCGGCGTAATCCAAATATATCAACGGTGAAAGTCCCCTTTATATCCTTGTTATTTTTTACTCGTCATGCAGTCATGTTTCCTATGTCTATCCAGGAATGAGTTGCTTTTATCAAAATCCTAGCTTGCAAAGTAACTGAGCTTATTGTAATGTTGTATCAGATTTACTGTCAATACAGGTGTAAAGACACATGTATATTATATGATTGTCTGTTTGTAAAGTTCATGCACTTATTTTCGAAATAAAGAAGTGAAAAGATATGGAAAAGGGAGAACACTCCGTTATTGTTGTGGGTTCTGGAGTCGCGGCATTGTCGTTACTATCCTCGCTGCCTCCACATATACACGCAACTGTATTAACCAAAGGAAAGGTGTCAGACAGCAACTCAATTCTGGCACAAGGGGGGATTGCTACCTCCTACTTGCCAGATGATACGATGCTTAGTCATATCGCAGATACACTTGAAGCCGGAGCGGGGCATAACGACCTGAACATGGTACAGACGGTCATTCGGGAGGGCAAGGAGATTATGCTTGAGCTTGTAGAGGCTCAGTTTCCTTTTGACCGTGATCACGATGGAAGGCTAATGCTGGGACGTGAGGGAGCTCACCGTGCGAATCGGATCTTTCATGCTGGCGGTGACGCCTCTGGCAGGATGCTGGTGGATTATTTGCTGCAACGGATCCCGAGTCATGTTCAAATCCGTGAATTTGTTACTGTAATTGATCTTCTTGTGGAGAAAGGACGCTGTAATGGTGTTGTTCTCCGAAGCAAGGAAGGGCAGATCGAGACGCTTCATGCTGAGCATATTGTGTTAGCTACAGGTGGATGTGGCAGCCTGTATCGCCATCACAGCAATCATCAGGTTGCAACCGGCGATGGGCTGATGCTGGCCTATCGTGCAGGTGCGCATCTAACAGATCTTGAATTTATGCAGTTTCATCCGACGCTGCTTGTGAAGGACGACCGCAGCTATGGACTAGTGTCGGAAGCGGTGCGCGGGGAAGGCGGTGTGTTAATTGACGAGCATGGCCGCCGGATTATGGAAGGCAGACATGAACTTAAGGATTTGGCTCCACGTGATGTCGTAGCTCGAGTGATTCATGAGGAGATGCAGCAAGGGCATGCAGTTTATATAGATATTCAAGCATGCAGAGATTTTCGAAGTCGCTTCCCGAGCATTACACGACTTTGTGAAGAAGCTGGTATAGAACTGGAGAAGGGACGGATTCCAGTAGCCCCGGGCATGCACTTCCTCATGGGAGGCATCCAAGTCAATGAATGGGGAGAGAGTGGGATTCACGGACTATTTACGATTGGGGAAGCCGGCTGCAACGGACTCCATGGAGCTAATCGTCTAGCGAGCAATTCATTGTTGGAAGCACTAGTTACAGGGCGCAAGGCGGCAATGCGAATTCGTGCGAGTGAGCTCGGGAAACTGGGATCACGGGCCGACGAGTTTGAGGCAAACGTTGTCAGAGAAGCCAGAGCGGCTGAAGTATTCACGGGTGAAGCAGCAGTCATAGGCGAAGTTGGCATGGCTAAAGCAGTCGAGGCTGAAATAGTCGATGGTAATGTGCAGCACTCCATTTCGATACAGGTTCCGCAGACGTCGCTTGAAGAGCTTCAGCGTAGAATGACGTCGGCAGCAGCAATTGAACGGAATCAAGAACAATTGCAGAGCATGAAGCAGTGGTTAACGAAGATGCCGACACGGGCCTTGAAAGTGCAAAAAATCACAAGGGAACAGCTGGAGCTTGCGAACTTGTGGCAGCTGGCACAGCTTGTTACCGAGTCTGCTCTGCTGCGGGAGGAGAGCCGCGGGGCTCATTACCGGAGCGATTGTCCGAATCGTGATTATCATAATTGGGGTAGTAAGCAAATTGTCCATTCCCTGACAGGAACTCAAATTGTGCGTAACGAAAGGATTGTGCCATCATGGAACGTTTTCAGTTAAGACGGCTGCTGGAATCCTTCTATGCGGAGGATATCGGAAGCGGGGATCAGACATCATCATTTCTATTTGACGGAGAACAGTGCGAAGCTGTTATTAAAAGCAAAGCGGACGGATTACTTGCAGGGGCGGATGTCATTACAGAGGGCTTCCGGCTGATGTCGGAGGGGATTCAGATTTCCTTGCAGAAGCGAGATGGGGACTCTCTATCCCAGGGAGAACCAATAGCGGTCTTACAGGGATCTGCGGGAGCAATGCTGACTGGAGAGCGCGTTGTCCTGAACTTGCTGCAGCGCATGTCCGCGATTGCGACTCAGACGCGTCAAGCGATTCGACTGCTCGATGACGAGCATACCCGAATTTGTGATACGCGCAAGACGATGCCGGGTCTGCGCATGCTCGACAAGTATGCGGTGCGTGTAGGCGGCGGCTATAATCATCGCTTCGGTCTGTATGACGGCATCATGATCAAGGACAATCATATTGCGGCTTGCGGCTCGATCACAGAGGCGGTTAGACGAGCGCGATCTTATGCCGGCCACATGATTCGGATTGAGGTAGAGATTGAATCGGAGACACAGCTGTTAGAGGCCATTGCCGCGCAGGCAGATGTCATTATGTTCGATAACCGCTCACCGGAAGAAGTGAAGCACTTCGCATCATTAACACCAGGAAGCATCATAACTGAGGCATCAGGCGGCATTACGTTTAACACGCTTCACCAGTATCGGGGAACAGGTGTAGATTATATATCACTCGGATTTTTGACTCATTCAGTACACAGTCTAGACATTAGCATGGATGTAGAACTTCGTTAAGGAACAGAGGGGGAGAAAGACGATGTCCATATTGGAAGTGATGAGAGGCGAACATGGCATGATGCCTGAGCACTATAAGCGGCTGAGTGTGGAAGAGATGGAGCAGCGGGTGCGTGATATCAAGCAGCGGTTCGGCTCGAGATTGTTGATTCCCGGCCACCATTATCAGAAGGATGAGGTCATTCAGTTTGCTGACATTACAGGGGACTCGCTGCAGCTTGCTCAGCGAATTACAGATGCGGAGTTTATTGTCTTTTGTGGTGTTCACTTCATGGCGGAGACGGCTGACATGCTGTCATCTCCGAGTCAAGTCGTTGTGCTCCCAGATATGCGTGCTGGCTGTTCGATGGCGGATATGGCCAATATGCAGCAGACCGAGGTGGCGTGGGGACGTCTGCAGGCAGTGTATGGAGATACCATTATTCCGTTAACCTATGTCAATTCATCGGCTGAGATTAAAGCCTTCGTTGGCCGACATGGAGGCGCGACAGTAACTTCATCTAACGCGAAGGAAGTATTGGCATGGGCGTTCAAGCAGAAGGAACGAATTCTCTTCCTGCCAGATCAGCATCTTGGACGGAATACGGCTTATGATCTGGGCATTCCGCTGCGCGACATGGCGTTGTGGGATCCGGAGCTGGGCGAGCTGGTGACAGATCGTGAGGATGTGCAAGCCATTCAGGTTATCTTGTGGAAGGGGCATTGCTCAGTACATGAGAAGTTCACGGTAGACAATATTCGCAGTGTTCGGGAGCGAGATCCAGAGATTCAGATTATCGTTCATCCTGAATGCTCGCGTGAAGTCGTTGCGTTATCGGATTATGCAGGATCCACGAAGTATATCATTGATACGATCAATGCCGCGGAACCCGGAACGAAATGGGCCGTCGGAACGGAAATGAATCTCGTGAACCGCATCATCCATACTCACCCGGATAAGCAGATTGAATCGCTCAATCCGAATATGTGCCCGTGCTTAACGATGAATCGGATCGACCTGCCTCATTTGCTCTGGTCATTGGAGCAGATTGACCAAGGCAAGCCGGTAGGCATCATTACGGTGCCAGAATCGATCAAGGTCGATGCTGTTAAGGCGCTGGATCGAATGCTGCAGATTTAGGTAAGAACTATTAGAGGTGAGTGCATTATTGTAGATAGCAATTTATTGCTGATTGAGAGCCGCAGGTGCATAGAGCATGTACACGCTATTTTCCATTATACCCAGCAATGGTTTCACAGTATCGACACCAATATACTATAGGGGGGTATGGTATACTGTGTGTGAATACGAATCAAACACCATGCGTAAGGGAGAGGTCTTGGATGGAAATCGCAATCATGCTATACGATGGAATCACAGCCTTAGACGCAATTGGGCCCTATGAAGTATTTGCGGCTACAATGAAATGCAACGTGAAGTTTGTCGCCAAAGAAAAAGGGTTGATCAAATTAGATTCGAAAATGGGCTATATGCATGCCGATTACAGCTTTTCGGAGATTACTTCAGCTGATATTCTTGTCGTGCCTGGCTGCAGCCCGCCAAACTATAAAGCTCCGATGAATGATGAAGCGACGCTGAATTGGATACGCCAATTGCATAAGACCACGACTTGGACGACATCGGTGTGCAACGGATCTTTGATTTTGAGTGCTGCTGGCTTGTTGAATGGTGCCAAGGCAACAAGTCATTGGGGATCCTTCGAACTGCTTCGTTCGCTTGGAGCCATTCCAACAAATGAGAGAGTGGTTCGCCATGGCAAAATCGTCACAGCGGCCGGCATCTCTTCCGGTATCGACATGGCACTCCAATTGGTAGCCTGGGAAATGGGTGAAGAGATGAGCAAAGGAGTGCAGTTGATCTTGGAATATGATCCTCAGCCTCCGTTTGATGCAGGTTCGCCCCATAAAGCGCCGGCCCCATTGGTAGAACAGATAAGAGGAATGCTTCAACAGTTCTCGCAGCAGGAGCCGAATTTATAAATCGTAATCCGTCTATCAGGTCTGGATACAGACAGGCGAGGATTAGAACAGAGAGATATATCAGCAGCTGAAAATAGAAAGCAGCAGTCTAGGACTTTATTCGGGTGCTAGACTGCTGCTTTTTCATTTCCTAGACGACCTACATTACTTCAGCAACGCAAGCGTCGCTCTGATCGCATTATCAATAAATGATTGCTGTGGACGAGACTTTAACATAACAGTTAGTCCAATTAGCGAGATGATGAGCGCTTGGGACAAAGCCTTAGCTTCTATATGGGCATCGAGCTCGCCTGAGTTAATTCCACGTTCTATCGTTTCTTGGAAAATGACAGACAGGTACATTTGATGTTCTCTTGTTAGAATTTCGAATTTCTCATCATGTGGTGCAAGTTCAACCATGGTATTAATGCAAAAACAACCCCCACTGCAATCACTTGCATATTCCTCAGCAACCACATCTGCAAAAAACGCAGCAAATGCTTCTTTGACAGATGAGTGGCTTTGAAGCTTGTCGCGTGTCTCAGAAGCCCGGGACATCATATATTTGCGCAGCGCAGTTTCGAACAATTCCTTTTTGTCTCCAAAGGCAGCGTAAATGCTAGGGCGCTGAATACCCATTCGGGAAGTTAAATCACTCAACGAGGTAGCCTCATATCCCTTCTCCCAAAATAGCTGCATGGCCGCATCTAATACTTTACCTTCGTCAAATTCGCGAGTTCTTGCCACAATAAATACCTCTCTTTTTACGTACTGTCCAGTATATTATTATTTTATGATTAGCTGTTCTCTTTGTCAAATATAGGACAGATTATCCCAACTGAGAGAAGATGGACATTTCAACGATCGCTAATGAAGGCAAATATTCTTGTTGACAATAAGAGTTGGCGCAAGCTATATTTACTGGGAATTATAACATACCGTTCGGTACAGTATTATAATGACTAAGTTAAGCGAATGGAGGTAAAGTGTGTCCAACATGGAGGAGGTTCTAGAAAAGGCAGAGATTCATGCCCATGCCAAGGGGAATTCCGCAACACAGCTTACGTCTGATTCTGATCAGCACACGACGATGTCTCGTTATGTGATCCTGCTGTTTGCGGCTGCTTGCGGCATGTCTGTCGCCAATATCTACTTCGCCCAGCCACTGCTCGATCAGCTGTCGATTGAGTTTGGTATTGAGCATTCGATCATTGGCATCGTGATTACGATCACTCAGATCTTTTATGGGCTGGGGTTGCTTCTGCTGGTACCGCTTGGAGATTTGTTGAACCAGCGCCGGTTAATTATCGGACAGATGCTGTTGTCCATGATCGCTCTCATTATCGTGGGAACTGCTCCTACCAGCACCGTTCTATTTGTTGGCATGGCATTGGTGGGGCTGCTTGCCGTAGTGACGCAGACGCTTGTGGCGTTTGCGGCAACGATGGCTGCCTCCGCTGAACGAGGACGCGTGGTTGGCATTGTCACAAGCGGAATTGTCATTGGCATTCTGCTTGCCCGATCCATTGCCGGTATTGTAACGGATCTTGCAGGTTGGCGTGCCGTATATCTAGTCTCCGCCGCGCTGCTGCTATTTATCGTTTGTGTGTTTGCTAGAGTGCTGCCCCATATGGAGCGTGAGGTCAAATCACTGTCCTATCCTCAGCTGCTTAGATCCGTGATTACGTTGTTTGTACAAGAACGGATGCTGCGTATCCGCTCTGTCCTGGCGCTGCTGATTTTTGCTGATTTCAGCATTTTGTGGACTTCACTCGTACTGCCACTCAGTGCGCCACCGCTATCGCTCTCGCACAGTGCTATCGGGGCGTTTGGATTGGCAGGTGTTGCCGGAGCGTTAGCGGCAGCACGAGCGGGGAAGCTGGCTGATCGAGGCTATGGACAGAGAACGACGGGTTTTTCTCTGGTTCTACTGCTGCTCTCATGGTTGTTCATCAGCTATACAGAGCAATCCTTATTCGCATTAATGATTGGCATAGTTCTGCTGGACTTGGCGGTGCAAGCCGTACACGTCACGAATCAGACAATGATCCTTCCTTTGCGCGCGGAGGCGCGCAGTCGACTAACAGCCGGGTATATGGTGTTCTATTCGATTGGCAGTGCAAGCGGCTCAATTGCTTCAACCCACGTCTATGCACATTATGGCTGGGGAGGCGTATGCTTGCTCGGAGCCTCTGTCAGTGCAGCAGCTCTCCTTTTTTGGGCAATGACCAGACGCGTTGGTGCTGCTGCATGAAGGTAAGCTGGCGTCTTATAATCTACAGATTCAGCATCATGAATCACATTATTTATCACCTCACTCAACAGAACTGAATAATCACTCGAAATGAAGATATATATACGACGTTAAATAAATGTTTTCAAGCCTACTCTACTCGATATGCTATGAACGATACGATAAGGAGAGATTGTCCGTGGAGATTGGTATTACTTCGTTTGTAGAGACAAAGCCGGATATTCAGACTGGTGAAGTGATCAGTCACGCACAGCGATTGCGCGAAGTCGTAGAGGAAATTGTGCTTGCTGATCAGGTGGGACTTGATGTGTTCGGCATAGGGGAGCATCATCGCGAGGACTATGCGGCATCTTCACCTGCAATCGTGTTGGCAGCGGCTGCATCACGGACGTCGCGCATTCGGCTGACGAGTGCGGTGACGGTACTTTCTTCAGCAGATCCAGTGCGCGTATATCAGGATTTTGCTGCGCTTGATGGGATTTCGAATGGACGTGCTGAAATTATGGCGGGCCGGGGTTCCTTTGTCGAATCTTTTCCCCTGTTCGGCTATGATTTGAACGATTATGATGAGTTATTTGAAGAACATTTGGAATTGCTTCTCCACATAAGAGAGTCTGAGAGGGTTACCTGGTCAGGGCGTCATCGGCCAGCGATTCGCAATCAGGGCGTGTATCCGCGTTCGGTTCAAGATCCATTGCCGGTATGGATTGGGAGCGGGGGGAATCAGGAGTCCGCTATCCGTGCAGGTCTGCTAGGACTGCCGCTGATGCTGGCGATCATTGGCGGGAGTCCGATGAACTTTGCACCGCTTGTGCAGCTGTATAAGAAGGCAGCCGCGCATGCTGGCCATGATGAATCGCGGCTCCAGGTCGGTTCACATTCGATAGGATTTGTTGCAGAGGATACGGAAGCAGCAGCTGATATGTTTTTCCCATCTACCCAGGCAGGCATGAATAAACTCGGCAAGGAGCGGGGCTGGGCGTATTATGACCGTTCCAGCTTCGACGCCGCCCGCAGCTTTGAAGGAGCGCTGTATGTTGGCGATCCGGACACGGTTGCTCACAAGATCATACACCTTCGCAAGCAGGTAGGCATTACACGCTTTATGATGTATGTGCCCTTAAGCACGATGCCGCATGACCAAGTAATGAGAGCGATTGAGCTGTTAGGGACGGAGGTTGCGCCACGAGTTCGGGAGGAAATTAGCAAGTGGGAAGCTGAAGCGGGAATTCAAGCGTAATGCAGAGTTGTTATAGATAATAGAACAAGTGCTTCGAAACTACATCTCGGTATTGGAGGAACTTACATGAATTTTGAAAGTCGGGTATCGCCGGAATTAAGAGCGGCATTAGCACAGTTTCCAGGTTTTCAACTAGAGGAGAAATTAGCGTGGAGCAGAAGCTTGTTGTCAAATCCTCCGATTGAGAAGTCAGAGCATGTACATACGACAAGCCAGATGATTCCGGGGGCAGCAGGCGAGATGTTGGCCAAGGTATACGAGCCTGCCTCGCGAACGGGCGCCAAGCTTCCGGCCATGCTGTGGATTCATGGAGGAGGCTATGTAATGGGGCATCCGGATATGGACGATAACTTGTGCGAACGCTTCGTGCAGGCAGCGAATTGCATCGTTGTATCGGTCGATTACCGACTTGCTCCCGAGCATCCTACCCAGCTGCAATCGATGATTGTTACGCCGGCCTGATATGGATGACGAATGAAGCCGAATCGTTAGGCATTGATGTAGATCGAGTCGCGATAGCTGGTGCGAGTGGAGGCGGCGGTCTAACCGCAGCGCTTGCCTTAATGGCTCGCGACAAAGGCGGTCCGGCCCTTATCTTCCAAATGCCGCTGTATCCGATGCTCGACAACCGAAATAAGTCGGCATCAAGCTATGAAGTTATGGCCGACAACGCAACCTGGAACCGGACGAATAACGTAGCAGCCTGGAGCATGTACTTGGGAGATGCTAGCGACACTCGCGAAGTATCCCCATATGCGGTGCCGTCGAGCGCAGAAAGTTTGGCGGGGCTGCCGCCGACCTATACGTGTATTGGCCAGCTCGATCTGTTCCGAGATGAGACGATCGATTATGTGACTCGACTTGCGGAAGCGGGGGTAGATGTTGAGTTCCATCTGTATCCTGGAAGCTATCATGGCTTCGAAGTGTTCGTCCCCGACGCGGAAGTGAGCCGGCGCGCAAGTCAGAGCTATGTGGATGCGATGGCCAAGGCGCTTAATCCGTCAGTCTGCTGATGCACCATACTTGACAGAAATGAATACACATGTAATAGTAAATGAAATGGATATATTTGCCTATCTAATTCAAATGAAAGGGCGATGCATAGTGATGCGCGTTCATCATTGTTACTGGGATGAGCAATTTCATAGGTCGGCCCTTTTGAACAAGAGGCTGTGTGGAAGCTAACAACTTCCGCACAGCCTCTTTCTTTTGGTAAAGCAAGAAAGGAGAGGAATGGTTGTGGCAGTTAAACATTTGCAACAAGAAGAGCATACGGGGCCAATCACGCTGGACGGAGGACAATTGGCACTAGGTCAACTGACTGCGATTGCCTATGATTACGCTCCAGTGGTTCTCGCCTCCGACGCCGTACAGCGCGTCATGCGATGCCGTGAAATGGTCGAGGAATTTGTGGATGCGAATAAAGTGGTATATGGGGTGACTACTGGATTCGGCAAATTCAGCGATGTCATGATTTCGCCGGAGGATTCGGCAGAATTGCAAGCCAACTTAATTCGGAGTCATGCCTGTGCCGTTGGTTCTTCCTTGCCAGAGGCAGCGGTGCGTACGATCATGCTGCTGCGGGCGAACGCCCTCGCGAAGGGATTCTCCGGCATTCGTCTGGAAACGCTTCAATTGCTCATCGATTGCCTCAACCGGGGCGTTCATCCGGTGATCCCTGAGCAGGGATCACTTGGCGCGAGCGGAGATTTGGCCCCATTGTCGCACTTGGCGCTGGTTCTTATGGGTGAAGGGGAAGCTGTCTATCATGGAACGCGCATGTCCGGTCATGATGCATTGGCATCGGCAGGTCTGAAGCCCGTGCAGCTGCAGGCCAAGGAAGGACTGTCGCTCATCAATGGCACACAGATTATGACAGCAATCGGTGCACTGACTTATGTGCATGCCCTGCGGCTTGCCAAGACGGCGGATGCGATCGCGGCTCTGACGGTGGAGTGCTTGCATGGGATTACGGATGCGTTCGCGGATGAGCTTCAGCGCGTCCGGCCTTATCCAGAGCAGATTGGCGTCGCTGCCAATCTAAGAACACTGCTGAGCGGCAGTCAGTTGACGACGAAGCAAGGCGACATTCGTGTGCAGGATGCCTATTCTCTGCGCTGCTTGCCTCAGGTTCATGGCGCATCGCGACAGGTGCTTGCTTATGTGGAGGATAAGTTGAATGTGGAGATGAACGCAGCGACCGATAATCCGCTCTTGTTTTTGGAACAGGGCACAGTCATCTCAGGCGGGAATTTCCATGGACAGCCGATGGCGTTTGCAATGGATTTCTTGAAAATAGGGATGAGCGAGCTAGCCAACATAGCGGAGCGGCGCACGGAGCGGCTTGTCAATCCGGCATTGTCTGGCGGGCTGCCTGCATTCCTTAGCCATCAGCCTGGTATGGCGTCCGGCATGATGATTCCGCAGTACGTGAGCGCATCGCTCGTCTCGGAGAACAAAGTACTGGCTCATCCGGCGAGCGTCGACTCGATCCCTTCCTCCGCCAATCAGGAGGATCATGTATCGATGGGCACGACGTCTGCCCGCCATGCGGCACAAGTGGTAGACAATGTGTCCAAGGTGCTGGCCATTGAGCTGATCTGTGCGGCAGAAGCCGCCGAGTTCCGAGGCGCAGAGAAGCTGGCTCCTTCGACGCGTGCGCTCTTCGACTTGGTGCGCAAGCTTGTACCGCCGGTAACGACGGATCGCTCTTTAAGCAAGGAGATTGAAGCCGTTGCATCTGCGCTTAGCAGAGGGGAGTTCCTTCATGCCGTAGAGGAAGTAGCAGGCCGATTATATTAAGTCGACTTCAAGAAGAGAACATCAGGTTTCATATGAAAAGGAGGCGTAACAAGATGAATCAGGTAAAGAGAAGCATTCGTGCACCGCGCGGTAACGAGTTAACATGCAAGGGGTGGGTTCAGGAAGCAGCCATGCGCATGCTGATGAACAATTTGGATCCAGAAGTGGCGGAACGACCGGAAGACTTGGTGGTCTATGGCGGGATTGGCAAGGCGGCACGCAACTGGCCTTCCTACGAGGCCATTGTCCGTGAACTGCAGCGGCTGGAGAGCGATGAGACGCTGCTTATTCAATCCGGCAAGCCGGTCGGCGTATTCCGCACACACGAGCGGGCACCCCGCGTACTCTTGTCGAACTCTGTGCTCGTACCGAATTGGGCGAACTGGGATCACTTCCGCGAGCTCGAACGCAAAGGGCTGATGATGTATGGCCAGATGACTGCGGGAAGCTGGATTTATATTGGGACGCAAGGCATTCTCCAAGGCACATATGAAACGTTCGCTGAAGCTGCTCGTCAGCATGCAGGAGGGTCGCTTCGCGGCACGCTTACATTAACGGCCGGTCTTGGCGGCATGGGTGGTGCCCAGCCTCTTGCTGTGACGATGAATGATGGCGTCGTGATTGCAGTCGAGGCAGATCGTTCTCGGATTGAACGCCGAATTGAAACGCGTTACTGTGATGTATTGACCGAGACCTTAGACGAAGCATTGGAACTCGCACTTCAAGCAATCAATGAGAAGAGGCCGTTATCGATCGGATTGCTTGGCAATGCAGCAGAGCTGTTCCCTGAATTTGTGCGCCGCGGCATCAAGCCTGACTTCGTAACCGATCAGACTTCTGCTCATGATCCGCTCAACGGTTACATCCCAGCTGGTTACAGCTTAGAGGATGCGGCTGCTCTTCGCGTCCGTGATCCGAAGCATTATATCGAGCTGGCGAAGGCCAGTATGGCGGTTCACGTGCAGGCGATGTTGGACTTGCAGAAGCTCGGATCTGTTGTGTTCGATTACGGCAACAACATTCGCCAAGTGGCATTCGATCAAGGTGTACAAGATGCGTTCGCATTTCCAGGCTTTGTTCCGGCTTATATTCGTCCGCTCTTCTGCGAGGGCAAAGGGCCATTCCGCTGGGCTGCCTTATCGGGCGATCCAGAAGATATTCGCAAGACAGATGAACTCGTATTGAAGCTGTTCCCGGATAATGATCATTTGCGCCGCTGGATTACGATGGCCCAAGAGAGGGTGTCCTTCCAAGGTCTACCGGCCCGTATTTGCTGGCTCGGATATGGAGATCGCGCCAAGTTCGGCTTAGCGATTAATGAGATGGTGAAGTCAGGCGAGCTAAGCGCTCCGATCGTTATTGGCCGTGATCATCTCGACTGCGGCTCCGTTGCTTCCCCGAACCGCGAGACGGAGGCAATGAAGGATGGCTCCGACGCTGTAGGAGACTGGGCAATCTTGAATGCACTTATTAATACATCGGCAGGGGCCTCTTGGGTATCTGTCCATCACGGTGGCGGCGTTGGCATGGGATATTCCTTGCACGCCGGAATGGTCGTCGTTGCCGACGGCACGGATGAAGCTGCGGAACGGCTGCGCTGCGTCTTGACGACCGATCCGGGGATGGGAGTCATCCGTCACGTAGACGCAGGATATGACGAAGCGGTTGCGACCGCGGAGCAGCATGGAATCTGTATTCCAATGCGTCAGCAGTCCTGAGAGCAGAGCACGGAATCAACATTGCAATGCCCGCAGTCCTGACAGCACGGGAAATTGCCGATAGTACGGCGAAGTACCAACGGAATATTACCTACCTAAATACGCAACGAGGGAGGTTTCTTACATTGGAACAGATTGATTTGCTTCTAACAGGTATCGGATGCTTATACACCCCCGAAGGTAATGGACCCAGATATGGGGATGAGATGGGACAGATTCGGGAAATTAAGGATGCAGCTGTCGCCATAAATAAAGGAAAGATCGTATTGGTAGGACATAAGGATGAAGTGATGGCTGCCTTGGCAGGAGCAGCTATTCGCGAGACGATTGATGTCGGTGGCCGCATCGTGACTCCCGGGTTAGTCGATCCGCATACGCACCTCGTTCATGGCGGATCCCGTGAGCACGAGCTAGCAATGAAGCGTTCGGGCGTGCCGTATCTAGACATCCTGGCGAAGGACGGCGGAATTCTAAGCACGGTCAAATCGACTCGGCAATGGAGCGAGCAAGAGCTATACGACAAGGCTTATCGAAGCCTAAATGAAATGCTGCTCCAAGGGGTGACGACGATAGAGGCGAAGAGCGGCTATGGCCTGAATCTGGAGACAGAGCTGAAGCAGTTGCGAGTCTCGCGTCGACTTCATGATACGCATCCGGTGGACATCGCCTCTACCTTTATGGGAGCACACGCTGTACCCGAAGAGTACAAGGGACGGACAGAGGAATTCGTGGCCGTAATCATTGAGGAAATGCTCCCGGCCGTTGCAGCAGAAGGATTAGCGGAATTTTGCGACATCTTCTGCGAAGAAGGCGTATTTGACGTGGAGCAATCCCGCGTTATCTTGATGGAGGGCAGACACCATGGGCTCATTCCGAAAATTCATGCGGATGAAATTGTAGCCTTAGGCGGTTCTGAGTTGGCCCAAGAGGTAGGAGCGATCTCAGCCGAGCATTTGGTGATGACGACTGATCAAGGATTGTCCAGTCTGGCAGCAGGTAACGTGATTCCGGTCTTGCTTCCGGGAACGACCTTCAATCTTGGTCTGTCCCAGCATGCCCGCGCCCGCGATATGATCGACAAGTTCCGGCTGCCTGTCGCACTCTCCACCGACTACAATCCGGGATCATGCCCGACGGAATCGATCCAGCTCATCATCATGCTGGCATCCTTGAATCTGAAGATGCAGCCTGAAGAGATTTTGACAGCATGCACGCTGAATGCAGCTGCTGCGATCGGACGCGCAGCAGACATCGGCTCTATCGAAGTCGGCAAGCGGGCGGACTTGACCATTTTCGATGCGCCTAACCTAGCTTACTTGCCATATCATTTCGGCATTAATCATACATTCGGTGTAATCAAGAACGGAGCGCAGGTCGTGTGGAATCGTACCCTGAAGACGCAAGTAGTGCAAGGAGGAGGTGTGCGATGAATACTTCACTCCTCATCTGCGCGTAACGGAAGAAGCTGCCTTCCATGATTAACCGGAAATGAAGGCAGCCTATTCGGGGCGCGGTATGGTGAAGCGACCGTAATACTATAATTGCCGACCTTCCATATCTACAAATCATCTAAAAAATCGTCTACATGGATGCTGCCTGACGCAAAAGCGGGGCAGTGTCTTTTTTATTTCCATTTCGCTGCCTGACATGAAGTTGAATGGAATATAAGATAGGTGCCTCATTATTTGCGGGATCACGCAAAAATATTTGCGTCGTTGCATGCAAATCATGCGCTACATACAGATTCGCCAATCTATGGCTTCATGATATTTTTAAAAAGCATTGAAGTTCAATAGATCGGAGTGAATACAGATGACGGTATTTTATGAGAGGCTGAAAAACTTCTTTAATTTACAGGATCCAGACTATGTTGATTTTCTGCGAAAATATGAAGCAAAAGGGAAGAAGCAAATTACATTCTATTTAATGCTTGCTCTCATTCCAGGGGTACTGACTTATATTCTTATCTATTTTTTCCGTGAGCCGTTTATGGAATTGACGGGTTTATCTAGTCACAACACGCAGTTTTTCATCTTGGCTATTATGGCATCGGTCTGGCATGTATTTTTTCCATTTGCAATGTTACGATATGCTGATAAGCTTTCCTTTAAAGAATCCCTTCGATATTTAGGCTTTACAAGACTGGATCTAAAAGGGCTTATTATTGTGTTTCCAGTAATTGTGATTCTATTTACGTTGATCTCCCTTCCCTATATGAGGTTCATTTTTCCGCCTTTGCATGAATATTTAAATAGCCTCCCGTATTTCCACATGGGAGAGTGGCATATTTGGCAGCAAGGTTATTATGATTTCCCGTGGTACTTGTTGGTGATTGGGGTGTTCGGGAATTTTGTAGGAGAAGAAATCTATTTTCGTGGTTACTTGCTCAGAAAAGTGGGCTCGCTTAAGTTTGATTGGTTAATTATTGCAGTGTTATTTCAAATTTATCATATGTGGCAAGCACCGCAGAACTGGGCGTTCATTCCTCTATCCATATTTATTCCCGAAGAGATATTAGTCAAACTCCGGAAAAATATTTATGGTGCCATTTTGCTTCATCTTTTTGTGAATACGATTTGGGGTATCATTACTTTTAAACTAGTTGGAGTGTAAAATGAGTAAAGAATCTATGCTACACGACTAATATTACTAATATTAAATGTCAACCAAGGTGAATGTAATGAAAAATGTAAAGGGCAAACATCAGTATTTCGTATATCTATCTTTGTTTCTTTTTTTATTCGCTGCATTCTATATTCATTGGCAGTCTTTTGAATACCCATATATAGGCGTTAAATTGGAGAATAAGAATGAAAAATGGTTCGTGACAGGGATTGATCCTGGCGGGAAAGCAGAAGAAATAGGAATCGAACCAGGCGACGAGCTCATAGCCTTGGATGGAAAGAGATTAACCGATTGGCCACATAGCAAGATTATCGATATGAAACAAGTGAAGACGTATACGTTCCTCCATCACGGCACAGAAATACAAGGCAAGGTGGATCAGCGGGATTTTTTTAAACAGATCTTTGCGATTGGAGTTGAATTGATACTCGTCGGAATCGGAAGCTTTACTTACTTCAGGAAGCCTGAATCACATCTGATACGCGATTTTTTCAAAATGAATATTGTGTTGGCGTTCATCATTTTGACGATTTATGCGACTGAATTGATTATAGCGAATGTAATCTTGGCCGCATGCTCGATCTGGATTCCTTACATGATGCTCGACATGTTCCTTCAATTGATTTTTACAAAGGTAAGACCTGTGGTGCAAAGTTTATTTACCTGCGCTAAAGCTGTGCTCGTTGTTTTTACCCTCTATGCCTCATTCACCATCACGATTGGCAGAATTCCCGATTGGATCAGGGATATTACACTTATTCAATTTATGATTGTTATTGGGATTATATTAGTTCTGGGGAGACTTCATTGGAGTCGTTTTGATCGAATAAGAAAGAACTATTTGTTGATCCTTGTCACTGGAATTTCTCTCAGCTTTCTCCCCTTTTTATTTTTATATGCGATCCCGAATGTAGTGGGATTACGGTACATGTTAGCACCAGAATATGCGATGATTGGGCTTATCCCTTTCTCCTCCACGATTATGTACATTTTGATTAAACAGAGAATGGTAGATATGCAACTTTATATTTCCCGGCTATCTATCCATACGTTGTTTGTTGCCGGACTGTTCTTTGTTTATTTATGCTCGATTTCATTTAAGTGGTCACCTATGATTTATATTTTTTTCTTATTCGCCTATACAGGAAGTTATCAGTGGGCTTTGAAATGGGCTAACGACAAAGTGAACGGTAGAAAGCTATGGCTAGAGAAAGAAAAACTTAAACTCTCGATTCAACTTACGGAGAAGAAGAATAACCGTGATTTAATGATGATGCTGGTGGAGATGATCCAAGAAGTAATCGACGTAGAAGGTATCTGTGTCATATGGAGAGACGGCGTTCAACAACATGCCTATTGCGTAGGTGTTTTCGAAGAGCTGGAAGAACAGTTAATCATGGAGGATTGTAGCGAGCTGGATTTAAGTAAAAAATATCATTTTAGTGAAGTGTTACGTGTCGGGGAGAAGGATTATTTATGCCTTGGGCATAAGAGCAATGATACGTTTTTCTCGGCAGAGGAACTTCAGTTTTTAGAAAAAATACATATGGAAGTGTTTCGGCTGTTAAGGAATGCCCAATTACTCTCCAACATGCAAAAAAACTATCTATCGGCAAAAGTTCAAGATGGTGATGATACCAAAGAGGCAGCCAATCCTAACAACAAGATGAATTATGTAATATTGGAGGCACAGGAATCCGAGCGAATACAGACCTCTTACATTTTACATGATCAAATCTTGCAAAACCTCATTTTTCTTTCCCGTGATTTAGAAGAGCTGTATGATTCCAAAGTGATCAATAAACAGAAAGTGAAGCTCTGGCTTCATTGTATCTATGACTCACAGAGTGAGATTCGCCTGTTATGTGACCGCCTTCATCCGCATATTGTTGATAAAACCGATTTAAAGGACGCTGTACAATGGCTGATTCGTTCAACGAAGGAGAGAGCGGAGCTTGAAATCGAATTTCAATACAAGCTTTCGCCCGATCTGGTGCTGCAACCGTTAGTGAAAACCAATATTTTTAGAATCATCCGGGAATTGCTTACGAACGCAGTCAAACATGCCAATGCTTCAAAGGTAGTCTTAGCGATTTGGAATACTGGGCGTGTACTTCAATGTAGGGTGCAGGATAATGGAGCAGGATTTGACGTCGCGGAACTGGGCCGACATAACTCTGATCAACGTCACTTTGGTCTTGTATCCATTCATCATCAGGTCACTTATTTGGGCGGTGTAATGAATATTCATTCTTCAATAGGGACAGGCGTAGATGTTCATATTTGTGTGCCAGTAATGGAGGATCATTGCCATGTTGGATAAAATTAAAGTGATACTGCTGGATGACCATCCTTTAGTCATGGAAGGATTGAAAAACCGAATAAACGAAGAGAATGATATTCATGTAATCGGAACTTTCACGGATCCACGCGAGGGTGTTCAAGAGCTGGATCATGTAAAGCCAGATGTATTCGTTATGGATATTTCAATGCCGCATATGGATGGCTTTGAAGTGGCAAAGCTATGCAAGGAGAAATTCGGGCTAGCTATGAAAATTATTATGTTGTCCGGCTACACTTATGAGGAATTCTACCAAAAAGCGTATGATATTGGAGTCCATGCTTATTTATCCAAACAGGCCACTTACCAGGAAATCATTAATGCGATTAGGCAAAGTGTATTAGGCCATATCCTAATACCGGAGAAAGTTCTAAGTGGTCTAAAGCAAGATCAATTGTCCGCTATGGAGAGGGAAGTGCTTAAACTAATTGCTCAAGAAAAGAGCAATCAAGAGATCGCTGTTATTCTAACGATGAGCAAGCGAACCGTTGAATATCACATTGCATCTATTATTGATAAGCTTGGAGTTAAGACGCGCATTGGTGCTGTTGTAAAGGGCTACGAATCCGGTTTGCTAATAAATCAAACCAAGTAGAATGGCGGATAAGGCTCGTGATCCATTTGGCATCCCCTGTAATCCCCATGAGCGCGAGGGTAATTATATAGAAGGCAAAATCTCTACGAGAACTATCCAGCCTTATCAAAAGAAAGTCCCCCTCAATGAGGGGGACTTTCATACTTTCATATCAACATGATGTGAGCCATCTATTAGCCTGCGGCCCATACATCCAATTCAATTTTCAATTCAGGAAGACCTAATCCAGCAACATAGGCAATCGTCATGGAAGGAGAGGGAGCGCCGAATACGTGATTCCACTCCGCATCGAAATGATCCCAGTCGATTTCTTCCGTCGCCCAAATATTCACTTTCACGACATGATCAGGCGTCAGCTTCTGAGAAGCAAGGAGGGCAACAATGTTGCTCATCGTGTTCGTTACTTGTTCGTTGAAGTCAGTGGGAATGTGATTGTTTGGATCGATTCCAATTTGACCAGAAAAAACATACAGCTCCGCATCTCTGCTAATTTTGGTTACATGGCTGTAGTGTCCAACCGGCTTGGCAATTGATTCAGGATTATATCTGGAAACGATAGGATTGGTTTGTGTCATTACTAATATCTCCTTTTAAATGGTTTTCGTTCATTTCCTTCAAAATGGACAGACGTATCCCGTCCTTATGAATTCTAGAAGAAAACAGCAGTAGAATACCCGATACCGGAGGATAGGCTTCTCAAAGATCTCTTTTTCATCAGGTACTCACTCCTTCCCATTTAAAAGTTAATCAATTGATGTAAAACACCTAAATTATAGCATTAGATCTGTTGAAATACTAGGGAATGTTCACTTGATTGGATGACATACTTACGAATAGCGCCGCAATACGTCATCAGTCTTCATTTTTGTTATCGCTGTGATGAGCTTAAGAAGAAAATGAAGGGGCAATGACTTTGTTCATAGATTGAAAATGGTAAGGAGAGGCTGCTAGGCAGACAAAATCCCCTCGCTACGATGTATATTCGCCGTGTCCCAACTGGATTTGTGTCATATGGTGAATAGGGAGGAGGGGAACAAAATTGGAAGCCTATCAGAATTGCTTGTACTGTATGAACAAAAAAGTTCGTATCCTGACAATGGACCGCCAAGAATACCGAGGGACGGTTGTTAAGGTAGATTATCAAAATGTCTATTTGCGTCCCGAAGCGAATTATGGAGCTGTAAGAACGTCAGGCTTTTTTCCTTTCGTTAATAACGATATCATAACCTTAAGCTTATTCACATTACTCGCTATTGCATTGATATAACTTGATGGATCCGGAGCTCGGCATTTGCCGGTCGATTTCGTCTCATGACGAGCTTCGGGTTTACATATTCTTTGTTTTGTTTGAGTCTACTCATTTCATAAAAAAGTAAATTTATTCATTGAATCATGTCATATCGCTACCCTAGTGGGCAGCATATTTGAATCGTAAAATGATAGATAGAACGACACCTCAGATTCTTTGCGCTTCAAACTATTCTGGGAGGTTATTAATTGATGAAAAAACAGATCATAGCAGGTATTTTGGGGCTTACTATGGTAGCTGGCCTATCCACGCCAGCGTTTGCAGCAATTGATTTTTTTAATGAGATTGAAAATAACGATACGTTTAAGCGTGCTAATGAGTTTCCTCTAAAAACACATACCATGATCAATGGTAAAGCATCCCGCGATGACGATTACGACTATTTTAAGTTTAAGGCTCCTGAGACTACATTCTATACATTTGACTTTGGCGCTGCTAACATTGAGCTTCCTGTTGAGGGAGCCGAAGTGACCCTGTATGATGCCAATAGAAAGAAAATCACGAGCGGAGAAGTGGACTCGCGCAACGAATTGAAATTTTCTGAAAAGTTGATAAAGGATCAGGAATATTTTATTCGAGTAGAGAACAATTCCAGCAGATTTTATGATTATATTTTAGAAGTTTATAAAAGAAACTGATCGCAACATCAAAATGTCGACTCGTTTTCCCGATGAATGATTTATTCATCGGGATTTTTCTTTTAGGTCACGCCTGTTGATTAACCAGATAACGGAAAATGATTATCTATATATTAATCATTCATTAAATTGCCATAATATTTCTGGAATAAAGGTTCGACGTCCGAAAATCGAATATAGGCTTCATCAGGCAAATCTGATTTGTCGATATCCTGCGACCAAAGTGCGGAACAGGACTCCACTAGTTCGATCGTGTCTTTACACCAGATTATATAATGGATTTCTTGTTCCAAACCTCTTCTTATGACCGCTGAGCTCATTAAAATCCGTGAATTCATGACATTACGCTCTCGTATGCTTTCCCAGCGCTCATGAAGAATGCGTTTCATCTTGGCTAACCGCTGTTCCCGCTCCTTTTGATAGGCCTTTAGCTGGAAAATAACCTCCTCTGCGGGAATGTTGTCCATAAAGAAGACCTGCATCAGAAAGGAGTCCTTAAGCTTCGGCGTTTCCGGAGGCGAAAGCAGCCAGGAGATCAGCTCCTGCTTGCCTTTTTCCGTGATGGCGTAGATCTTTTTGTCGGGTTTGCCCGTCTGCGGCTGCATGCGGCTTGTAATGTAATCCTCCTGTTCTAAACGTCCAAGTTCCGGATAGATTTGTGATAAATGTGAATGCCAAAAGATGCTCATAAAATCATCAAATTCCTTTTTGAGATCATAACCAGTCGCTTCCCATTTACTAAGAAAGCCCAAAATTCCAAACTTCAACGACATCGTTTCTACTTCCTTTCTGTCATTTTCATATTCTTAAACCGCCTCTGTTTCAATATTCGTTTGCTCTGCGGAGTTTCCTTTACCAAGAGATGGTATAGCCAAAATTCCGGCAATTCCGAGTATAAGCAACATTCCGCTGATCACGAGAACCGTCGTTGTTACTCCCCATATCGAAAGCAACACTCCGGTCAGCAATATACCTGGCAGAGCCGCACTGGTTGAAATCATATGGTACATGCTGAAAACGCGAGTGTAGTTATCCTTCTCCACAATATCCTGAACGTAGGTCACAAATGTAATGTTAAAGCATCCCAGTGCAATTCCCTGCACGAAAAAGAGGGGCAATATCACCAGCCAATTTTGGATTGCATATAAGCTGCCGATGCTGATACAAAGGGTGAAAAATGGAGGGACTATCAGCCATTTTCTCTCTATCTTTTTATACCATTTTGGAACGAGAGCCGCACCCACGATCATGCCGGAAAGGGAAGCTGTTCCGATAAAACTTAGATTTTCAACGCCTGAACCAAGCACATCCCTTAAAAAGGAGAGCAGAATCAAATCCACTGAGGAAGCAATGAACATGGCAATCGTCAAAAAAACAAACAACGTGCCGAGCTGGCGGTGACGAGCAATATAAAGGACACCTTCTTTCATTAAAGTCCATTGGCCACGGCGTTCCGGCATTTCCTGTTTCACCTTTGGCTTCATACGCATAATGCACATCAGCGAACATAGGAGAAGAAAGGCTGAAAACAGCAGCAACGAAGCAGGCGAGGATCCGTTTTTGAGCATAAAGGCGGTAAAGATCTGACCTGTTATTTTGACGACCGTATAGCCCATCTGAAGCCAGCTATTCGCTGATGGACGTTCTTTTTCGCTAACGATTTGAGGGAGGAGAGACTGACTGGCTGGCATGAAAAATAAACCGACAATGCTTTCTGCAATTAGGAGCGCATATACCCACGGCATCGGGATCATATTTGAGAGTAAAAAGAACAGGATCATACCGCTCATGCGGACGACATTTGACCATACCATCACATGCTGCAGCGTTTTTCCGGATATCCAGGCTCCGGCAGGCAGGGCTAGCAGCACAATAGGGAGATAGTATGCCACATAGAAAAACGTAAAGGATTCTGTTCCGCTCGACTTGATTTCAATCCATTTGAGTAGCGAGAAAAAGAGTATGGAGTCCGCAAAAACGCTCAGGACTCTTCCGGCAAATAATTGCCTGAAAGCTTTGTGACGCAGCAGCATGTAATGACCACCTTTTTGGTTAATGTTGGTGTAGTCATTGTAAATGATATCACTTCATGAGTAAAGTATTATATATAAATATTTATCTATAAAATATAAAAATCTTTGGAACGTAACATTTTACCGAATGAGCGGCCTTCAATAGGCTTGCATTCCCTACTATTTTTTGTGTGCCTTTCTAATTATACTTACATGTGTACATGGTAACGAACGCTGTATAGTTGATTAACACATTGTTTAGGGGGAGCAGTATTGAAATCACCGCTTATGTCTTATGCGACTTTATTTCTCGGGGTGTTGGCATTATCGACTTCAGCTATCTTCGTGAAGTTAGCAGATGCGCCGGCTGGCATTACGGCGTTTTATCGGATGCTTTTTGCAGCGGTTATGCTGCTGCCGTTTCTTCTCGCGGACAAAGAGAGCATGCGAGAAATACGTTCATTGTCGAAGAAGCAATGGGGGTATGGACTGCTGTCAGGCTTATTTCTAGCCACGCACTATGTGCTCTGGTTTGAGTCATTGAATTACACGTCAGTCGCAAGCTCAACGGTGATCGTGACCTTGCAGCCGCTCTTTTCCATGGCGGGAGGCTACTTTTTGTTTAAAGAACGCTTCCGTATGGGGGCCATACTCGGTTGTATCGTAGCGATTGCAGGAAGCTTCGTCATCGGGTGGCAGGACTTCCAGATTAGCGGGCAGGCGCTGTTCGGCGATATTCTTGCCTTTATTGCGGCAGGAGTCATTACGGCTTACTTCTTTGTTGGCCAGCATGTTCGCAAACAGTTGTCGCTCGTTCCTTATTCCATTATCGGCTATGCAAGCAGTGCGCTCTTGTTAAGTCTCTTTTCCTTCAGTCAGCAAACATCCTTCTTCGATTATTCTGCTCACACATGGTGGTCTTTTATCGGACTCGCCTTCATCGCCACGATTTTAGGTCAGACGTTATTCAATTGGCTGTTGAAATGGCTCAGTACGTCAGTCATTTCCATGAGTATTCTTGGGGAGACGGTAGGAACGTGCATCCTTGCTTATTTCATTTTGGATGAGGTTATTACGGTACAGCAAGGCATTGGCATTGCACTCATTTTGATTGGACTTGCTGTGTTCTTATTGCAGCAACGGCAGGTAACCGAGCAGCAGATAAATCGTAAGGAAATTGGGACATAGATAGATTGGCATTACAAATATGAATTAAAAACTGCTGTAGAGTGTTCACAACTCTGTCAGGTGAACACAAAATAAAAAACAAGTCAGACATTGTTTGCAAACGAGATGACACTTCTTATTGGAATCGGACTTCCGTTTGAAGCTAAAAACAGCTTTACTCGTAGTACATATTAAGGCGAGGCGGTCAACGAGGGATTTCTTAACTAAGAGCATATTAATAAGGAGCTGCGGTTAAGCAGCTCCTTATTTTTTACTTCACAGTATATTCATTTACTTCAAACGATAAAATCTTATCGTAGATTACATAATCCTTACGGCTGGTAAAAGGGCCTTTATTATTGTTATGTTTATTGATGGCATAAGATGTTGTGCCTACGCCGGCGTTTTTGTTCTCATACCAGGAGATAAAGGAGTTGACTTCTCCCATAGAAAGATCGAATTCTTTTTCTAGTCCAGTCGTCATTGTAACTGTAAGGATGGCACGATTACCTTTAGGTTGTTCTGGATTAGTCGGCTCAGTAGGTTCAGTAGGTTCAGTAGGTTCTGTTGGTTCTGTTGGTTCTTCACTAGTTCCAGGATAATAAACTTCAACTTTATTAATGGAAGTAGTGGTTTCGCCGGCTATTGCAAAAATCGCATTATTAAAGGATACTACACCTGCTCTTCTTGTAGTCGGCATGTCTAATTTTTTTGTCCATTCATTTTTTACCGGGTCAAATTCATAGACAGAGTTTATTTTTGTTCTACCATCAGGTTTGCCGCCTCCAACCCCATAAATCTTTCCGTTAAGCTCTGTCGTCCCAATATATATGGCGGTTTCCGGATAAGGGACTCCATTTTCCCAGGTATCTGTTTGAGGATCGTAGATTTCAACTATACTTTGGGAGTTTGAATTAGCTGAATTTTCCCCACCGATTGCATAAATTTTTCCGTTTAATGTAGTGAGGCCAATACCGGATCTAGAAGAAGGCATTTTCGCCTTCGCAGCCCAACTGTTGGTTTCCGGATTGTATTCATACACGGTGTTGGAGTTTGAACCACCAGGTTTATATCCCCCTATAACATAAACTTTATTATTAATTGCAATTCCTGAAGTGTAACTTCTTGTTTCGGGCAATCTTGTTTTGCTGGACCATTTGTCCGTTTTTGGGTCATATGCTTCAACTACATTAGAGTATCCGCTTCCATCCTTTCCGCCCATTACGTAAATGATATCGTTCACGACAGCTATTGCCGCTCCGACTCTTGCTGTAGGCATGGGGGCTTTTTCGATCCATGAGTCATTAGTTGGATCATAGGCATATACATTGTTGGCAAAACTGGAGTATCCGGAGGGAGAACCCCCGATTACATAAATGGTGTTATTGGCTAACGCTACATGGGGATAGCTTCTCGACACTGGAAAATCATTTTTTTGTTCCCATTTCTCCACGCCAGTGGAGGCGTATGCGCTTGGAATGAAACATAACAGTAAAAGTAGCGACAATAGAATCGATAAGACAGGTTTCTTCATAATCTTCTCCTTTAAATTCAGACTGTGTACTGATTATATGAAATTGGAATATGTTTGTCTATATATATGAACATATGAAAAAATGTAAATAAATGTTTTTCGTATACTAAAAAAGTGGTAACTTTACTGATAAGGTGATTCATTCCATTAGCTGTGCTTCGAGTGGAGTTCATCTACCTTGTTGTAAAAATATACATAATATGGTGACAGTGGAGTTGCTTGCTCTAACATCGTAGTCTTGATGCCGACTCAATTTCGTTGAGACCTCCGTTGCCCAATTAGCCACCTTGAAGAGAATCACGTTTACTGTCAAAGAAGCAAGTAATGGGGATCTTTATTCCGCTCAAACGTGGTGATCCTTTACTGGACTAGCCTTCATCGCAACGATTTTAGGTCAGACGTTATTCAATTGGCTGTTGAAATGGCTCAGTACGTCGGTCATTTCCATGAGTATTCTCGGGGAGACGGTAGGAACGTGCATCCTTGCTTATTTCATTTTGGATGAGGTTATCACGGTACAGCAAGGCATTGGCATTGCACTCATTTTGATTGGACTTGCTGTGTTCTTATTGCAGCAACGACAGGTAAGCGAGCAGCAGACAAATCGTAAGGATATTGGGGCATAGATAGAATGGAGTGTGAATTATCAAGCCGCCTTCAACCCAGATGGCTCTAATAAATGAATGCCTGAGGCGAAAGGGATGAACCGTTCAGGATGCTGCTGATAGGCCTTCCATGCGATTTTATCTGTTCCGACAGCACCTGGTTCGGAAACATTTAGCTCTCTTTTGTAGAACAGTGCCTATGAGAAAGTTACTTTTTTATTGCTTGCTATCTGGATGGCGACTCACTTGACTCTAGGATAACACTTTGTACTTTGTCTTTAGTGTTCAGCTTATCACACTTAGCAGGAAAGGAAGATGTTCAATCGGTTTGTGCCGAAGGGGAGACGCGCATGTATATTGATATTGGGCAATCACGCAATGGAAGGGATCGCATATGAGAGGGTCCAGTTGACTTTAACAGGGTAGGGAAATATCTTAAGAATATAACAGATCATTATGGACGGAAGCGGTTTTTATAAATGAAAGGTGGTATGTTTATGCGAATCAAATGGTTCGGGCAATCGGCTTTTTTATTGACTTCGCAGGCAGGAACAAGGATTTTGATTGATCCATACGGACGTCTGCTTCGTTATCGAATGCCTGAGGTAGAAGCGGATATTGTTCTGGTTACGCATGAACATCGCGATCATAATCAGATTCAGGTAGCGGTTGGCGATTACTTGCTTGTGAATGAGCCGAAGGAATACACCTATGGTGACGGTGAGGTGCTGATCAGCGGCTTTAAGACCTTTCATGATAAAGTGAACGGTGCGAAAAAGGGTGACAATATTGTATTCCGCATTCAAGTCGATGGCCTGACTATCTGTCATTGTGGGGATCTGGGTCATCTATTGTCTGAAGAGCAAAGCCAAGCAATCGGCAAGGTAGACGTTCTTATGACTCCGGTAGGCGGAAGAATGACCATTAACGGAGATGAAGCGGCTCAACTGATGCGTCAATTGCGGGCAACGATAACCATTCCGATGCATTACCGTACGAAGGCGCTCCGTCCGCTAGGATTTCTGATTTTTGATAAGGTAGATAAATTTCTCGCAGCATCCGGTCAGCAGGTTAGAAGCTATAAAGAGCTGGATATTACACAAGACAGTTTGTCTCAAGCCGCGGGCGTAGCCATCATGCAATATTGAGGGCAGTGGAATATGAACGAACTTGACGGTAATGTAGAAATGACACCATTATCATTTTGCTAGAAAGTACCAAGCACATCCGTTATAATCGTCTCAGATTATTAGCACATCGGAGGTGCTCTACTTGCTAGAGGAAAACCGAGATCACTCTCATGTACGTAAGAATATACATTGGGCCGACCTGCGGGCGGATTGCGAGAATTGCTTCGGGCTTTGTTGTGTTGCGCTCCCATTTTCTTTTTCGGCTGATTTTGCGATGAGCAAGGATGCGGGAGTTCCCTGCTCGAACTTGCAAGCTGACTATCGATGCGGAATTCACGCGAATTTGCGGGCACGAGGATGTAAAGGGTGCACCGTGTTCGAGTGCTTCGGTGCAGGACAGAAAGTGTCGCAGATTACGTTTGAGGGCATTGATTGGCGAGAAAGCTCGGAGAGAGCGAAAACCATGTATAACGTCTTTCCGATTATGCATCAGCTCCACGAAATGCTGTGGTATTTACATGAAGCACTTGTGCTAGAGGCAGCGCGTTCCATTCGTCAAGAGCTTAATATGATGGTGGAGGAGACAGTACGTCTGACAGAGCTCCGTGCAGATGAAATTCTGAAGGTGGATGTTCACGCGCATCGTGCAAATGTAAATAGACTGTTATTGCAAACGAGCGAGCTGGTATGGATGGACGTACGCTGCAATCTGCAGGCAAATTCGAAGGAGAGACGGAAGAATTACCGCGGAGCCGATCTCATGGGTGCGAAATTAAAAGCAGCTGATCTCAGAGGGGCAGATTTAAGAGGAGCCTATCTGATCGCGGCTGACTTGCAGCATGCGAATTTGCGCGCAGCCGACCTCATCGGAGCGGACTTGCGCGATGCAGATATTCGCGGCGCGGATTTGAGAGACAGTATTTTTCTGACTCAGGTACAGATTAACGCAGCGAAGGGAGATTCGCATACTCAACTGCCGGGAAGGCTGTCTCGACCGGCCCATTGGACAGCATAGCCAGTAGAAGGCAGGCTGGAGAAAGGAAATTATGGTTGTGGAATATATGAATCTTCCGTATTATGGTGTATAGTGCTTCTTTTGATGATACGGAGGGTATTGGTTTGTTACTTTACTATTGATATTGTCGATCTACCTCAGAACAATTACATGAGGAGATGATCGAATATGATATACAAGCACTCAGTCGACGGGATTACAGATGAAATGCTGGAAGACTTTTTTGTAGATTGGCCGAATCCGCCAAGCCCGGAAACTCACCTGCGGTTATTGAAGAACACCAGCAA
Source organism: Paenibacillus sp. cl6col (assembly GCF_900102125.1). NCBI lineage: Bacteria > Bacillati > Bacillota > Bacilli > Caryophanales > Paenibacillaceae > Paenibacillus > Paenibacillus sp. cl6col. Next base: position 855,606 of record NZ_FNAZ01000001.1, on the reverse strand, counting down.
AGTGGTTCTGGCGATGAATGAACAAACGGGTCAGGTCGTAGGATTTATCACGGCGATAAGTGACGGTGTACTGTCTGCCTATATTCCACTGCTTGAAGTGCTGCCAGCATATAAAGGCAAGGGGATCGGCAAAGAATTAGTCAGTCAAATGATGAAAGCGTTGGATGACATCTATATGATTGATTTATGCTGCGACGATGACCTGGTTCCCTATTATGAACATTTCGGCATGATGAAGGCGAACGGAATGATATTCCGAAATTATCGCATGCAAGCTGGGAAGCAGAAGGAAATAGAGGCGAGGTAAATAAAAACGCTAACGCTTGGGCAGATGCCCAAGCGTTTTTTGCATAAGAAGGTCGACCAGCGCCTTAGAACTGAACCGAAAAGCCACGGAATTGGTGAACGCCAGTTCCGAAGCGGACAAGATCCTTCTCAAGCAGCTCTGCAGCCGCTTCTTTCAACGCACCTAATAATTCGGGCTCCAGCCTAAGCCGATTATGGGAGCCGAATACTTGTACAATACCCTCAATCCCCGAAATTTTCTGCCAGGAGGCCACAAGGTCTTCTGGACTCGTCGTAGGATAGAATGCATAGATTGGTGTTTCATCGTACAGCAGATCGCCAGTAAATAAGTAGCCTCTGCTTGTATCGTGCACGGCGATATGTCCGGGGGAATGGCCGGGCGTATGATAAACGAAGAGTTTACGATTCCCTAAATCGATGGTATCTCCATCTTGCAGCAGACCAGTTGGCTTGCCTTGATAGGGAGTATAGGCAACAGGATCGAAGGTAGGCGGTAAGGGTCTCGTAATATCACGCGACACATCTTTGCGAATCTGCTCAATCGGCAATCCCTTAATGCCATTAATGAGCCAATCTTCTTCCAGTTCGTGGACGTAAATCCGCTCGAACTTGCCGTGGCTGCCGATATGATCCCAGTGCACATGGGTGGTAAGTACGGTGATGGGCAGGCTGGTTAGTTGGCTAGTCATTCGCGTAATATCATCGATACCGAGTCCGGTGTCGATGAGAGCGGCTCGTTCACTGCCGATGAGCAGATAAGAATGAACTCTCTCCCAATGGCCGTATTCGCTAAGGGAATACGTAGAGTCGTCGAGCTTCGCGACGGTGAACCAAGTATCGTCTATTACGATAGGATATTTTGTTGCGTGCTGCTCGCGATTGGCTGTGTTAGATTGCATGCGGTATCCCTCCAGAAAGTGAAGAATGTAATCATTGAATGGCGATCTCTTCGCTGTCATCTTGGAATGCGATCAGGGACAAATAATAGCTTTTTAGATCCTCATTTTCTTCATTCGTCTCATTTGTCTCTTGCTTCCCATACTTCTCATGCTTCGTGAAATGCTTGTCCAGCAGCTGCTTGAATTCTTCGACGAAGGCGTGGAAGTTCTCTTCCGTTGCGATCATTTGATAGGTGGATGCGATGTTCTTACGCTGATCCAGATTGCTGCTGTTCAGAGCGAAAGATGCAGCCGGTGCGCTCTCAATCTTAGTGCGGGTGACCTCGACGGTCTCCATGAACACTTGTCGCGACGTCTCGATCAGATCCATGCTCGGCAGCAAATGATCTTCTGGGACGAAGCGGCTCGCAACTGCGCGGTAATATTTTTGAACGATACCGTTCTTCTCCTCTTTGCGGACAATTTGAATCACCTGATGCTTCTCTAACTCCTTCAGGTGAAAATAAATATTATTTCGGGTTATACCCAGCATTTCAGCAAGCTGCTGCCCGGTATACTCTTGCTTGACAAGGTTCATAAGCATCTTCGTCCGGAGAGGATCTGCAATTGCTTTTAGCTGCTCATGAGTCTGAATTTTATAGACGCTGGTCACAGTCATCGAAACACCTCACTACAATTTACCGGTAAAATATAATTTACTGTTTAGTGTGTTTATATTAACACGAGTTACGAAGTTGGGCAATCATTCCATTTTCGATATGAGATACTATGATTCAGGAGTAGAGAAATAGAGAAATAGAGAAATTGAGACGCATGGTGTGTAACTAGGATTAGCTCTAAAGCAAAATACTTCTGCAGACGGAGTGAAGTAGCTAAGGGTGCATGATACACTCCTTCCAGTATAGAGGAATGGAGAATGATGGATGAAAGTGCAGAGTGCGGCTCGCTCATGGGCCTTTGGGATAATGGCATTTCTGGCAATCATTGTCGGAATTTATGCTTTAGCGATGTATGCTATACCATCTCATATCCAAGAAGCTCCGCTTGTAAAAGGCAAAGGGGAATTGCCGACGTTGTGGTATCCAGTATTGTGGGCGCACGCCATATCTTCAGGACTTGCTATTACTATCGGATGGCTTCAATTCATCAAGCGATTACGAGTACAAAAGCCTAATCTACACCGCGCAATCGGCTATGTGTATGCGTGCCTGATTGCGATTGGGGGGATTACAGGGCTCTATTTATCCTGGTACGCGGATGGCGGTTGGCTCGCCGCAACAGGCTTCGGAGTACTGTCTACTTTATGGATGTATACTCTGTATCAAGGGATAGTCCGCATTGTTGTCGCTCGCGACTTAGCCGGACATGGCCGCTGGATGATTCGCAACTATGCGCTTACATGTGCGGCAATTACACTGCGCCTGTATATGCCGCTGGCAGCGATACTCTTCGGGCTTTCAGATTCCAATGACACATTTGCAGTGATCGCTTGGCTATGCTGGGTGCCAAATCTGTTGGTTGCAGAGAGTTTGGTCGCACACCGTCCATCAGTAGGTAGTAGAAAGTCATACATACAATAGCGGTTTGTTTACCTAAACAGTGTGAACGCGGATGCTGATGCAATATTCCGCCTCTACGCTGTTTTTTGCTTTTTTGATACACTTGGGACATATGTCCTTCCCCCAAGACATGGGTCTGATTTTAAATAATAGTGAAATTGAATTCATGTCTAGAGGAGCGGGAATGATGGCGGGAATCCTATTTGCATGGTTAGGCGGAGCGTTCATAACGCTGCAAGGCGTGGCGAACTCCCATATCAGTCAACATATTGGCACATGGCAAGCAGCAACGATTACCCAGTTCACGGGATTTGTACTGGCCTTCGTCCTTCTGCTGCTCGTCCGTGATGGACAATGGAGAAGAGTCAAGCAAGTGAAGCCGATATATCTGGCTGGAGGTGCCTTGGCAGCAATTATCATATCGAGCAATATCACAGCCATTCATCAGATTGGAGTGACTCTGACGATTGCAATGGTGTTAATTGCCCAGCTAAGTGTAACCTTCATCATCGACAGTAGAGGATGGTTCGGTGTAGCGAAGCAGAATATGAAGCTGGCGCAGTTCATCGGCATTGGGATGATGATCGCCGGAGTGATTATATTGAAGCTGTAATTTTTTGCGGCAGGGGTGAAGGTGCGCTATGAAAGAGATCAAGGATCGTGAACAACTGGCTCATTATTTGGAGATTCATCAGATAGCATCAATATTTAATGCACAGATATTGCCGCATTTGACATTGTACACTTATGAGCAAGGTGAACTCATCTGTTCGCAGGGTGATCCAGCCGAGTATTTATCCGTGCTTGTGAAGGGAAAGGTTAAGGTGTATAACACCTCGGCAGAGGGCAAGGCACTGATCGTGTCGTTCAAAACCGCACTAGAAGCGGTCGGGGACATTGAATATGTGCAAGGCATTGACTTCATGAATACGGTTGAGGCGGTGTCGCCGGTTCATATGATTATCGTTCATTACCGCTGGCTGCATCAGTATGCGAAAGAAGACGCAAAGCTGCTTCAATTTTTGTTGAAGCTCATTACGACGAAGTTTTGCATGAAATCAGATTCCTTGAGCTTTAATTTGATGTATCCGGTGGAGGCGCGCTTGGCGAGTTATCTCTTGTCGATATCGTATGATGAATCGGATCCGCGATTTAATGGACAGCTTAATGCGGTGAGTTTGCGGGATGTAGCCAACTTTATTGGCACCAGCTACAGACATTTGAATCGAGTTATTCATAAGTTCTGTGAAGAAGGCTTGGTCGAGCGCAGTCGAGGGTTTATTTCCGTGAAGGATCGGGAGCGATTGCGTACTCTGGCAGGCCATAATATATATGAAAGGTGAGAGGGGACGCTTATGATTGCAGGCTTAGTATTGGCGCTCATCGCTGGCTCGCTTGTTGGTGTGCAGAATGTGTTCAACAGTAAAGTAAATGAAGGCGTGGGAACGTGGACGACTACAGCAATCGTGCTGGGCATGGGATTCCTAGCGTCACTCACCATTGGCCTCTTAGTGGAAGGAAAGCAGCTATTTGATTTGCCTAATATGAAGACATGGTACTGGTTCAGCGGCATCATCGGGGTCGGTGTCGTGCTTAGTGTGGTACAGGGAGTGAAGCGGCTTGGCCCGACGTTTGCCATCTCGATTGTGATGGCGTCCCAGATTAGTTTTGCGCTGTTGTTCGACTCTTTGGGGTTGCTTGGCCTCGATCAGGTTCCTTTTACGGGTAAACAAGCAATCGGGGTTTTGATCATTATTGGCGGCGTTATTGTATTTAAGACGGGGAAAAGAGTAGAACCGCTGTAGATTCCCTATCTACTTCGTTTTTTTTAGATACGCGCTGGATACGATGCTGGATGTAGAAGATGGATATCAGTGGAATGATTTCTATAAGAAGATAGACGGAAATGTGATGGCAACGGTCACTGAACCGCTTGTTGTGTTGAAGTAGCGGGTTGATGGTTTCTCTGGGGTGATGAAGGGGTTGGCTTAGTGCTAGTTCGTTCTGGATTTTTGTTGAAAAGGAAGGAGGGCCTCACCATCCACTTTGCCGTGGATGGTGAGGCCCTTTTGTGCGTGAAAGGTTATTGTAGATTGCAAGTTGAAGATTGAAGGTAGGGTACCCCTTCACTTCTGCTACTACCAATTCGATCCGCCGGAAGAATTCTTATTGTCGCCTCCCCAGCTAGACCCGCCCGAGCTATTGGAGTTGTTCGAGCTGGATCCGCCCGAGTTGTTGCTATTCGAGTTGGAATTATAGCTGGTCGATCTACTGGTTTGCTCTCGGCGTCTTTCCTCTTCGCGTCTGCGTTCCTCTGCTCGGCGAGCCTCTTGGCGTCTTCGCTCCTCCGCCCGGCGGGCTTCTTCTCGGCGCCGTTCCTCTGCTATCACAGCATCATAAGCGGCATTCATAGCGCTAATAATGCCTGCCACCGCAGCAGCTTCCTGACTGGCGCGTTCGTATTCGCCGCGGTACATATAGTCATTCGCAGAGGACATGATCTGCGAATATTGGGAGTCAAAGTGAGATAATCTTACTTTTCGGTTTGTACGATGATACGTGGAACGATACCGTGCTTCCATGTCGTTCATCGTGCGTTCTGCATCGCGCTTCACAATGGCAGTTCGCTCGACATCTTGCAAGTAGGCTTCCGCTTCGCGTGCATATTGCGAGCTTAGCTCTGACTGTAAGTCAATGTCATAAGGAGGCTGGGCGAGCAACTGCTTCAGTCCGGAGTCCAGCTTCATCAAAGATTCTTCCGCATATCGCCATGCTTGCACGAGACGATTGCGCTTAATAACATCTTGGGCGCGGGTGTAAGCTTGTTCACCGCTCTTCATCTGTCTGTTGATTAGTTCGAGCGCCTGATCCAATTTCATGACAAGTTCTTCATATTGCCTTTGATTGCGATCCTGATCCTGGCAAGCTTGCAGTATGCCATCAAGTTCCTGACGAGCCATCTCGTATTCCTGCACTTCTTCCGAAGAGAGGGAACGCACATTGTCCAGTCTGGAACGCATGTTGGCAATGACGGAAAGCCCGTTATGATACAGTTCCCAAGCATGATTCCAGTAGTTGGAACGGTAGGTATGGCTAATTCTCTGGTGCAGCCCATTCATGTGCCGCTCTTCTTCTGGCAGGTTGGAAAATCTATTCGCGATGGCTTGGATGTCCTCCGCATTTTTCAGCTTCAAATCTGCCAGCCGCTGTGTCATATGTACAGCATCCGTCAGGTGCTGGCCTCTGCGTTCTGCCAATTGCACAGCTTCCGAAATCTTGCCGCTTCGCAGTTGTTCCAGCATCCGTTCATTCGTGTCTCTAGCTTGCTCCAGACAACCGTAAGGATCGATGCGGATTAGCTTGAGTCTATGTTCTTGTACGATGCTTTCGAAGCGGGCGCGACTGCTGGCTACCTCATTCGGAAATTGCTGGTACAGATTGGCGTAATGAGCGATGGACGCGATATCCTGCGCCAATTGCTCGATTTCTGCCTTGGAGGTATCCATGATGGCATTGGCGCCCATCGGATCGAAGGTATCCATATCATCCACGGTTTGCACACGGCTGACGAGCGTATGGTAGCGTTGGTCGATTGCTTCAAGCGTCCAACCGCGTGTACTGATTTCTTGGCGATATTCGTATTCGAGCTGCTGAAGACGCGCTCGCGCTTCACGAATGCTGTCTACGAGCTGTCGCTCCGTGACCTCGATTTGTTCAATTTGCTTCGTTAGCTCTGCTGCTTCTTTTACACGCGTTTGCCGCACGTTGTCTGCCGCATCGAGCTGGCTTTTGAATTTCGGCAGCAGCGTGTGGGCGAAGCTGATCTGCTTCATTTCCTTCAAGCTGGACTCCAGCGCAATGATGGATGCCGTTAATTGCTGCTCGATAGCCGCAGCTTGCTGCTGCGTCGCGCCTTGATACAGCTCAGTGTAGTGGTGCACTCGCTCGAGCGCTTGACTGACAGTGGCCATAACGGCAGGAATTTGGGTACGAATTTTGCGCAGCCGCTGAAGCTGCCACATCCATGCAACTAGCAAGATGCACAATGCAGCTAAGCCTGCTACGATACCGACCCTAGGCCACGGAATGCTATTCCAGAAAAGGACGAGCGCACTTGGACCTTCCGGTTCTTTCGGCACAGTTACGGGCTGACTTTCGTTCTCCGATGCGGGCTTCGATGGTTTGTTGCCGGATGGGAGGTCTTTAGCAGGCTTCTCCGGCGTTGGTACAATCGGCACAGGCTTCAATTGTTTGGTCGCTTCCATAAGCGTTATAGTGGCCCTAGCGAAATTGCCCTCTTTCGCCTTCGGAATAAAATGTTTGTCAACGAATGCGCTGAGCTTAGAGCGAGACGAGTCATCATTGGGCAGTGCGTCGATCTTCTCTTGCAAAGCCGGATTGTTGAAGTTCATCTCTACGCGCCGATCTTCCTTAGACAATAGGATGAGGATGTCATCCGCTGTCAACTTCCATTTGTGATATACTTCGGTTGCATATTCTGCTGCATCCTGGCCATCCAAACGATTGATAGTCAGGAGATAGAACGTATAGGGCTTCCCCTTGGCAGCTCGCTCGATATAGGGAATCGATTCTTTAGGAATCATCTTGGCTATATCGCGCACTATGGCCGATTTGCTCGGAATCGCGTCTGCCTGAACAATTCCCGGATGAAGCAACATGACAATCATCATGATGGCGGACAGCCATCGTATTGCATTCTTCACGGTGATCCTCCGTTTCCAGTCGTGTGTTATGTTATTGGTTCCTATTTCCTATTACGTATTACGTTTGATACCAGTATAAGGTGCAGTCGGAAGCGGGAAAAGAACTTTTCTTACAGGGATTGTCATGGTGAGTTGTAGAAGTACGAAGGACGAGCAGCTAGGAAAAGTGCAGCCAGCAGGGCTGGATGAGAGCATTTAGGAGTGTAAGCCTATATCCAGTACAACAGATGCACGCACGTGAAAATAGAGGGAATATCACACAAGTCGTGCAGATGTAGAGCAGCTTGCAGTGTTGATGGATATGAAAATAAAATAGAAAATATAGCCTGTAGAGCAGGCTATAACATAGATAGGTGGAGATAAGATGCGCATATATCGAACATTATTATTTGACGTTGATGATACATTGCTTGATTTCAAGGCAGCGGAGAAGCTGGCGCTGCGTTTGTTGTTCGAAGGACAGCAGATCGAGCTGACAGAAGAAATGGAAGCCCATTATAAACAGATGAATCAGGGATTGTGGAGGGCGTATGAAGAGGGAAAGATCAATCGCGACGAGGTAGTGAACACTCGATTCTCTCTACTTTTGAAGGAGTATGGGCATGAAGTGGATGGCGTTCTGATGGAGCAAAAATATCGGGGCTATTTGGAACAGGGACATCAGCTCATTGACGGAGCTATGGAAGTAATTACGAAACTGCACGGCGTGTATGATTTGCATATTGTGACGAATGGCTTGTCTAAGACACAGGATCGAAGGCTACGTGATTCCGGTCTACATCCGATGTTTACTAGCATTTTCGTATCGGAGGATACAGGGTACCAGAAGCCGATGAAGGAATTTTTTGATTTTGTGTTCGCACGCATTCCTAGCTTTGACCCGCAGCAGGCATTGATTATCGGGGATTCGTTAAGCTCGGATATGAAGGGCGGACAGCTGGCAGGTCTGGATACCTGCTGGTTCAATCCCGAGGGGAAAGCGAATGAAACGGATATTATTCCAACCTATGAAATTTGTTCGCTTCAGGAGCTGTATCAGATATTAGGATTGAAGTGATGGTATTGGAATAAATGATTGTCTAGAAACGCAATAGACTTGATATAATACTAATAATAGAGAGGGAAAAGGTAGGTGATAGGTGTGGATCTTACTTTGATTGATGAGTTAAAGAATAGATTGGATTCGCTGCGACCACTACCTGCCGAAGTCGTTCGGAATTTAGAGGAAGTATATCGTGTTGAATGGACGTATAACTCGAATGCAATTGAAGGAAATACACTGACGCTGCTTGAAACGAAGCTTGTGCTCGAACAGGGGTTAACGATCGGTGGAAAAAAGCTTCGGGAGCATTTTGAAGTTATTAACCACGCTGAAGCGATTGCCTACATTCAAGAGCTCCTTCGCCAGGATCAGGAGCTAACTGAGTATGTGGTGAAATCAATTCATCATCTTGTTCTTAAAAATATTGCGGACGACGCAGGACGATATCGAATGGTCAATGTTCGTATATCAGGTTCACAGTATGTTCCGCCCCATTATACGGTTGTTCCTGAGAAGATGGAAGAGCTCATGAAATGGTACGAGAATCAACAAGGATTGATGCATCCAGTGATGCTGGCTGCGGAATTCCAATTTAGATTTGTATGTATTCATCCTTTCTCAGATGGAAACGGCCGAACTGCAAGACTCCTTATGAATCTAATTCTGATGAAGCACGGATATCCTCCTGCCATTGTGAAGGCGGCGGATGCTGTCAGAATGCGATATTATGAGACGTTGGAGGAAGCAAGCGTCCAAGGTCAATTGGAGCCTTTTATTCAATTGATTATGGAGTGTGTTGCAGATAGTCTCCAGGCATATTTATTCGCTGTGGAATAATAAAAAACGAGGCTGTCTTGCGGTCATGTTAATCATGACGGCAAGACAGCCTCGTTCTATGTTCGGGTGCTATTGTATTGTACGGCGCTTGTGTTACTTCCAGTGTCCTCCTTCCACGATAATATCGTCTGGAGAGACATCCGGGCCGAGTTCCTCTTTCACGTATTTATCGTACAACTGCAGCAGGAATTTCTCTTTTCCCAGCGCCTCCAGCTCTTGATTCACCCAATCGCGCAGCTCAGTATTGCCTTTCTTGACAGCTGGCGCGATCGGCGCCTCTTTCTCCAGCTTTTCTGGAATAAGGGCGAAGCCAGGGTTTTTTCGTGCCCAAGCGAGTAGGATGAAATTATCCTGTGCGTACCCGTCGCCGCGTCCATCCTTCAATGCTTGGAGGGATTCGGTGTTTTTCTCGAATTTGACCAGTTCAACGTCGGGGTATTTTTTGGTGAAGAAAATATCAGCTGTCGTTCCCTTCGTTACGATAACTTTCTTTCCTTTCAAATCAGCCAACGACTTAATGCCACTCTGATCGTTTACGAGTACTTGTGTAGTCACCTTCAAATTTGGATTTGTAAAATCAACAATTTCCTTGCGCTCATCGGTCACGGTCATGTTGGCTACAATCAGATCTACCTTGTCGCTTTGCAAATACGGGATACGACCTGCTGGCTCCACGACGACGAACTCAATTTTGCTCTCATCTCCAAGTAGATCCTTCGCGAAGCGTCTTGCTAAGTCATTATCGAAGCCAACCAACTCGCCTTTCTCATTTGTGAACCCGAATGGGGGCTTGTCGGAGAATACACCTACGAGAATTTTGCCGCGTTCTTTAATTTTGCTAAGGGCACCGGTATCGGCATTCGATGATTTATCGCTCTCTTGTTGCGTTGCTGTGGTAGGTTGTTCTTTCGCTCCACTGCCTGCATCGCTTCCATTGCTGCTTGAACTGCATGCGGACAATAACCCGACCATGAGCAGTACCATTAATAATGTGAACCCCAATTTGTTCTTCATCCAATTTCTCTCCTTTTCCATGTTTCAATGTCCAAAAATTTATCCAAAAAGCGACGGGCTCGTTCGGTTCTGGGATCTGCAAAGAAAGCATCCGGCGCTCCTGTCTCGCATATTCGGCCTTCATCCATAAACACAATCCGGTCGGCTACAGCACGGGCGAACCCCATCTCATGGGTCACGATAACCATCGTCATGCCTTGTTCCGCCAAGGCAAGCATGACTTCCAGCACCTCGCGCACCATCTCGGGATCAAGTGCAGCCGTCACCTCGTCGAAGAGGATGACCTCGGGATTCATGCATAGTGCCCGCACGATCGCGATTCGCTGCTGCTGGCCGCCCGACAACTGACGAGGATAGGCATCCTTCTTGTCTAGCAATCCGACGCGCTCCAGGAGCTTCTCGGCCTGGGCGATCACTTCTGTACGGGTACGCCGCTGGGCCTTGATTGGTCCGAGGAGGATATTATCGAGTACCGTCAGATGGGGGAATAGGTGATAGCTTTGAAACACCATTCCAATCTGTTGGCGAATGTGCTGCCAGCGCGTTGCTGGATTGGTCAATTCTTGACCGTGGAATCGAATGCTGCCGCTCTGCGTTGTCTCGAGTCCATTCAGGCACCGAAGCAGCGTGCTCTTGCCGCAGCCGCTTGGCCCGAGTATAACGGTCACTTCTCCTTGAGCAATTTGCAGGTTGATGTCCCGCAGCACCCAATGCTTGCCGAACGACTTGCCGACATTGGATAGCTCAAGCAATGCGTCGGGCATGAATGGTTCCTCCTTTCTATTCAATCAGTGAGGTATTAGGATAGCAGCTTGTGCTCCAGCCTTCTTGATAAGGCAGATAACGGATAGCACAGTATGAAATAGAGCATGAATAATGCACCGTAAATAAGGACGGCTTCTCCTGTGCGCTCTATAATTTGCTGCCCCGTCTTGATCACATCGGTGACGCCGATAAGAACAGTCAGTGATGTCGTCTTGATGATGCGTGTGTACACATTAATCGTAGGCGGGATCATGCGTCGCAGCGCTAGTGGAAGCAGAATGTATGCGTACAATTGCAGGGTACTGAGTCCAATCGCCATGCCAGCTTCTCGTTGACCTTGCGGCAATGAGATAAGGGCACCTCGTGCAACCTCGCCAACTTCAGTGATCCCCCAAAGTGACAACACCAGTACTGCACATACAGAGCTTGGAACATTCAGACCGAAGAAGATTGGAAGACCGAAGAAGAAAAAGAACAGCCATACCAAAATCGGGATAGAGCGGAACAATTCTAGATAAGTACGGGTAATCAACCGCAGCCACGGACTAGAAGAGGTGCGCAGGGCACCGAATAGAAGGCCGCCAATCGTGCTTAGCGCGATGCTCCAGATGGCGATAAGCCCTGTCTGATACAACCCCTTGGCAAGCTGGGGAAGCGATACGACAAGCAAATCAAGTCCCGAACTGGCCATGCTGGAACCTCCTTTCCAGCCAAGAAAGCACAAAGGATAATGGCAGGAACAACAGCAAGTACAGGGCCGTCATCATGAGCAGCATTTCATAGGTTTTGTAGTATAGTGCAATGTAGTTCGTAGCCGTGTACAAAATTTCCGGCACGGCTACTGCAGATACAACCGTCGTCTCTTTCAGTAGAAAAATAAAGTTGGCAAATAAGGACGGCGTAGCAATTCGCAGCGCTTGAGGTAGGACGATATCGCGAAACAACTGCCAGCGAGACAGCCCAAGTGCCAATCCTGACTCCAACTGAGACTTGGGGACGGCTTCGATTCCAGCGCGGAACACTTCAGTCAAATAACCGCCGCCGAGAAACGTCATCGCCAGTAAGGCTGTGGTGTAGCTGGACATGCGAATTCCGATACTCGGCAGTGCAAAGTACAGGAAGAACAATTGAATCAACAAGGGTGTATTGCGAGCTACCTCGATGTAGGCACGTACAATGGCAGTTAATATCGGTACTCGGAAATACAAGAGAATCGAGTTGAACACGGCAACGAGCAGAGAAGCAGCGATGGCGGCTCCAGCAATTCCGATCGTGACTAGGGCTGCGTGCAAGAAGTCGGGCACATGCTCCAGCATGAAGGAGGTATCGAGTGTCATGTTAGCCGGTTTCCTCCCGTGAGGTGGACTGCCTGCTGGAGATAGTGCCTCTTCGGTTCAAGTAATCATCAGGTTCCAAGACAGGGATGCTGGTCTGGACGACATGCGGGTATTTCAAGCCGAGCCCGGTATTGATCGCAACGACGGTGTCGCTGTCCTGGATCCAGCCGCTATCACGCAATCGGCGTGCGGCGACGAATGTAGATGCGCCTTCCGGGCAGATGAAGGCTCCTTCAAGCTCAGCAATAAGGCGCTGCTCGCCCAACAGTGCGCGATCATCCACCGCAATTGCACAGCCCTCGGTTCGATAGATGGCATCCAATATTAGAAAGTCTCCTAGTGCCTTCGGTACATTGAGGCCGAACGCAAGGGTAGAAGCATTCGGCCAAGGTATCGACTCGGATTGCTTGTTCTTCCATGCCTCGACGATGGGGGCACATCCCGCAGATTGGACAGCGACGAACCGAGGGAGCTTGCCTTGAACCCAGCCTAGTGCCAGCAACTCTGTCAATGCCTTATAAATGCCGATGAGGCCGACACCGCCTCCTGTTGGATACAGGATGACATCGGGCAGCTTCCAGCCTAGTTGCTCGGCAATTTCGAAGCCAATCGTCTTCTTGCCCTCGATCCGGTAAGGCTCTTTAAGAGTAGAGGCATCATACAGGCTGTCATCGTCGCTGATTGCTTGAGAGACAATTTTGCCAGCATCACTAATTAAGCCATTGACCAGATGGAGTCGAGCTCCTGCAATTGTACATTCACTGCGTGTTATAGCAGGGGCATCTACAGGCATGACGACTGTGGAACGTATGCCCGCGCGAGCCGCATAAAGTGCCCAGGCTGCACCTGCATTGCCATTCGTCGGCAATGCTAATTCCTCAACGCCGAGCTCCTTGGCCCTGGATACACCAACAGCCGCGCCGCGGGCTTTGAAAGAGCCGGTCGGCAGAAGCCCATCATCCTTCATATACAACTGGGGAATACCAATTCGGTGTCCAAGCTTGGGCAGGGGGAGGAGAGGGGTAAAACCTTCTCCTAAAGAAATCACATTCTGCTCCAGCTCGATAGGGAGCAGTTCATGATAGCGCCACAGGCTTGGTTCTCTTGCAGCCAGTTCGGAGCGTTGGACGGTTTCCCTCAGTTCATCCAACCGATAGGCTACAAGTAATGGGGAACCGCAAGCACATAGATGCGCCTGCTTGTGCGGGGAATAACTTGTTCTGCATTTCGGGCAATGCAAATGAGAGATATAACTGAATGGCACGGTACGCTCCCCTTTCTGCACATGCAGTGATGGTATTAGGAGCCTCCGTCGGTACGGTCAGCGGAATATTGAACGATTTGACTTACATCCAAAATATGTAACGCGATAAAATAATAATAAAGTTGAGTAATCCAATTTGTCAACTAAGAAATTGAAACTCGCACTCTAGTACATGGAATTTTACCGCTTAGACGCGGTTCAAATTGGAGCAGCAAAGGCATTTTTACAATACATCACTGGTCAAGAATGGGCAGCGTGATATGCCAAGACGTATCCATATACACTTCTCGCGAGATATGAAGGGCGTAATCAAAGCCTTAAGCGAGGTAGAACTTTAGAACTATTTTATTCATTAAAGTCAAATACGACTGCCAATAAGCCGATGAATCAGGTGAGTGAAGAAATGTGGCGGCATTGCAAGCCATTCAGGAGCAAGGGAAGGCGAGCCTTTTTAAGGCTGGCTCTTGAGAAGAGTCAATGTGAATGTAATTTCAAAATATAAGAAACAAGACTGCCATCTATCCCAACTAAATTAGGGGGGTGGCTTTTGTTCTTGTGTTATAAATTATCGGAGTTTCTGGAATTAATAAAAAATTAGTAGAATTTCATGAAGTGCTTATAGTTTAAATGAAACGAACCGAAATATTAATATACAGGAATAATTCTCGATACTATTAAAGCTGGGAGATCCGTATCTACATCTAATAAATACGCCGTAAAATTATCAATAATTTTGTATAATTCTGCATAATCGTTCGGAATTATATCACTTTATACATATTAAACATGTGCTAAAATTTCCACGTTAAAGACGTTATAACGTCTAATCTGGGGTTTTTATTCAGATCCCAGTATGAGTTTTGTAACGTTTACAATTCATAGGGGGTCGACATCATGTTTAAAAAGTTACAGAACAAGCTTATGTTAATTTTTGCAGTATTGCTGGTTTCCTCCTTGGTCATTCTGCAATTGACAACTAACTTGCAGATGACTAATAGCTTTAAAGAAGAGTTGGATGAGATAGGAAGCGAAGAAGCGGAGGCCTTATTGCAGGTTACGGATTTGCGTCTAAATAATTATGCAAATGATATTTTGCATTTTAGTGAAAATCCAGAAATCAAAGACATTGTAAAAAACAGAGACAAGCTAACTCCTAACATGATTCAAGTTATGAAATCTTATACAAAAATCAATCCTGAAATATCTGCTATTTATATGGGGAATTCATCGAAGCAGATGTTTGATCCCGAAGCTAATGTATTCAAAAAAGATTATGATCCTCGCATTCGCCCATGGTATAAATTGGCTAATGATGACAAGGATAAAGTGAAATTCACCCCTCCGTACAAGGATAGTGTCAGTCAGAAAATGAAAATAGCGATCTCTAAGGCCATTGTGGAAAACAACAAGGTTCTTGGGGTTATATCGCTTGATGTGAACCTGGATCAATTGACAAAGCAAATCAGTGAAACGAATGTAGGATATAATGGGTTTGGATTTATTTTGGATGCAGAAGGAAACTCGGTAGTGCTGCCGGATACAGAAGATGCAGCCGGGAAAAATCAACGGGAAAGACCATATGTCGACAAAATTTACACTACAAATGAAAGTGCAGGGAAAGTTAATTACACGGATAAAGGCGAACCGGAAGTTCTATATTATACGACGTCCGGTCTTACAGGATGGAAAATCGGTGCTGTCTATCAAGAAGACGAACTGTTAAAGCTCACGAACCATATTAAATATATGAACATCATCATAACCTTGTGCGCCATCGTCGTTTCAAATGTTATTGTCTACTTTGTCGCCCGCTTCTTTACGAAGCCGATCGTTCAATTGACGAAGCAGGTGCAGCTAATGGCTGATGGAGACTTGACCGTGGAAGGGAAGGTAAGTTCGAAGGACGAGATTGGCCAATTAACAGGCCACTTTAATCATATGGTACAAAGCGTGCGGGAGGTCTTATCCCGCGTGATTGGTTCCTCTGAACAGCTCACGGAGTCGGCCGAAAATCTGAGTGCCGTATCGGAAGAAACAAAAGCGGCAAGCGAAGAAATTGCCCACGCCATGTCGGATGTCGCGCAAGGTTCGGCCGAAAGCGCAACAAATCTGGATCATATGCAGGAGGTCACAAGCAAGCTGGACTCGCAGTTTAGATCGGTGGAAGAAACGATGTCTTCCATGCAGGCGAAGTCAAACCAGACACAACAGGCAAGCATCGATGGAAGAGAGACGTTGGCTGTGCTGCAAGTGCGTTCCGATGAATCGTTCCGTGAAATTCAATCGATCGAACAAGTATTGAACCTGCTCGTAACCAAAATCAACGACATTCAGGCTGTGGCCGAAATGATCAAAGCGATATCAGCTCAAACCAATCTGCTTGCTTTAAATGCGTCGATCGAAGCGGCAAGAGCGGGAGAGGCTGGCAAGGGATTTTCAGTCGTCGCCACAGAAGTGCGTAAACTTGCAGAACAATCCGCTAGTTCGACTGAGCAAATTAGCAGCACCATTCAGGGCATTATAGAAGAGGCTGCGAATGCCACCCGGGCGATGAGCCGGACCAAGGAAATCACCTCGGAACAAAATGAGGCTGTGCAGTCGACAGAGATTGCATTTACAAGCATTCAAAGCTTGATGCAGCAAGTGATCGAGGCGATTATGGAAATGTCGGACAAAATACAGACGGCGTCCGAGCTGAAAGAAAACGTGGTTCAGTCCATTGTAAATCTGTCCGCGATCTCGGAGGAATCCGCAGCCGCCGCGGAAGAAGTCAGCGCTTCGACGCAGGATCAGTTGAAAGCAATTGATACGGTCTCGCAGTCGGCGGAAGATTTAAGCCGATCCAGCAGCGAGTTGGAATTGCTAGTGAAGAAATTTAAAATATAAGCTATCATTGTGATGTTACGCGGCGGTATGCTGGGATCTTCTATGAACCCAGCATACCGCCGTTTTTATTTGAGCAGTCTTAAGCATAAAGTTGGTTGAAAGGGTATGGTTGGAAAAACACGAGATAGAATGGTTGGCTTCGTATTGACAAGGTCATTCATACTGGGGGATAGTAAATAAAAGGAATTATTTTCTTGGTGTTGAATGTTGATTATTACCTTCAAAGTGGTGATCCAATGCCCCGTTATCAATATGTATCCCCTATCTATCGCAAAAGCAGAAAAAAATTCGCGTTAACAGATGCGAACGGGAATCGAGTGGGGGATATTCAAAGACACTATAACAGTACGCTCCATTATGTTGTTGATAATGTTTTTAGCGATTATTTAGTCAATGTTGAAGTCTTTAATAACGAAGGGAGGTCAATGAGCAAGGCTATTGAAATTTGGTCGCTCAAGACAATGATTAGGTCGGAATGGAACGTGGATTCTAAACATGTCGGAAGATTTGTGCTGAAAGATAAAACGAGGGTCAAACCAAATCCTAGTATGGAGTTCGTGATTGATAATAAGGTTTACTTATTAAAAAAGGACTTCATGGATCGAACCACTAAGTTAACATGCTTATCTGAATCTGACAGAGACATAGCTTTGATTACTTACAATAAGGTTATACCTCCTCGGACGATTAGGATCGAGCTTTTAGACGATGAAGTGGACGTTTATACTTTGGCGTGTATCTACTATTTATTTTCGTTGAGAGATTATACGTGACAGCCCTGAAAGCTTATTTATACAAACGAACACCTTCTGGTGTAGGATTGGCGAGAGCCCACCCCACACCATCTTAGGTCTATACACTGTTTTCTTCATACCTCGCCAGTGCCATGGCAGCCGTCTCGCGCATGCGCTTCTGCAGGTATGCGCTATCCTGTACACGGACGCGCTTGCCGAGGAAGCGTATCTTGGACAAGAGGAACTCATGCTCATTCCACGGCAGTCGGATTCGAATCTGGTAGCTGCGCTGTTCCTCATCGTACATCACCTCCGTCTCGAAGCAGGAGAAGGCATACAAGATGCGCGACAGCTCGCGGTTATATTCACGGATGACCTCAATCACAACCTCAGATTTGCGACGATCGCGCAAGCGGGCAAGCTTCGCTAGAATGTACTCCGCTTCCGCAGGCGGGATCAATTCTGCCGTCAATGATGTAATATTGCGCAGCTTGGTGTTCATGAGACCACGGTGCTGACGATGGTACCAGAGCAGGTACCATTCTCGCTTAATAATGGAATACTCTAATTTATATGGAAAGCCCTCATGCTCCTCGTTGACACGACCGCCCTTGATTGCGTAGCTGATGCGTATTCCTGTTCCGGAAGAGATGTACCTGCGGAGCGGCCGCAGCATCGGATGATAGACATGCTTTTCCTTGCTCTTGGCCTTCTCAATAAGATTATGGGAGGTATCCATGAGCATCTCTGAGGACAGGATTCCATTTAATTTGGTTATCGTATCTTCGGAGAAGGCCTCGTTCGCTGCAGGATGCGCAAGCATTGTCTTCAACCATGCCCGTTCATGGGAGGTAACCACGAATGTACCCGCATCATCGAGACGGGATAGGATTTGATAGCCAAAGATTTTCTCAAATGGGTTCATAGTATGCAGCAATCTCCTTCCATTCCTCTATCAGCTCGCGGCGTAGATGTCTGGGCTCAAGCACTTCGCAGCTCGATCCGAAGCTGCGCAGCCAAGGCTTAATCTCCGTAATTCCATTTACCGTAATTTCGTATAGGAAGGATTGATCATCTTCCTCAACAATTTCCCCCCACTGCCCTTGCAGCAGTACCCGCTGCTTAATGAAGTCCGGTTCTCCTGGGCGAGGACTAAAGAAGCGGGCACGCACCTTCACGGGCCGTCCGGTATCGATAAGCCAGCTGTACTGAAGCTTCTCCATGAGCGCCGCTGTCTTCATCTGAAATACTTCCTCGGATACATCCTCCACTTCTTCAATATGGGTCATGCCCTCCATGCGGAACTTGCGGATACCCTCTCTATCGCTGCTCAGCATATACCATCTTCCATATTGATGGTCATATACGATCTTTAAGGGCAGAGCCTTATGCCAAGTTCCTTCGCCTTCCCTCTCGAAGCGCGGATTCGTCTGCTGCGCGGCATAGCTCTTCTCTGCCTTGGGCGTGAAGTATTGGAATTGCACTCTGCATCGCTTGTTGATCGCACCTAATAAGGTAAACAGATGGGCCTCATCCAATATGCGAAAATGATAGTGATATTTATATAAAAAGGTATCGGTAAGATATTGCCCCTCATGATCAAGCAGCAATTGCTTCTTCAAGCTGTCCCGCAGCAAATAGCCATGGACAGAAGGCACCTGCGTGTTCGCCATTACATCCACGAAATCGTATAAATCAAGCAGCTCCTCATCCGATAGTTGCTGTATAAGCTCATCGTTCAAGCGGTAGCGATATGGACGGGATGCATTCGCTTTGCGTATGACGCCAACCGACTCCAAATATTTCAGGTCGCTTCGAATTGTCTTCTCATCAGGCAGCGACAGCTCTTCCGGCGTTCTGCCGCAGCATTCATCCATAAGCTCCATAGCAGTCATAGATTGCTCCTGCAGCGCCTCCAAAATAATCGATATCCGAACCGATTCAGATTCCTTCAGCGACTTGGCTCGAAACAAGAACAATAGGGCAGGATCGGATGAATCGTCATTACGTTGATGAACAGCTTCTGCCAGTTCCATTTCTGAGGCATGCTTAGATTGTACCTCTGAGGCAGCGGCAACTTCTTTCAAGCGTCGAGCCGTTTTGTCCAATGTATGTACGGAAATGCCCAGCCGATCTGCAAGCTGCTGTCTATTGAACGCCCCTCTCATCAGCATGAGCGTGCGCAAATACTGAATCTCCTTATCGAAACTCTCCTTAGCCATGTCGAATCTCCTTCCTTCTCCCAAGTAACCCATGCTGTTTTCTTTTATTGTATCAGGTAAACATTTGCGGGAGCACGAAATAATCTCGGTAGGTCGTAATACTTTCGCCATGTTCGCAAAACCGGAAATAAGAGATGATGAGTGCACAAAGCAATGCGCATCGGTTCAACGGTTAGGGAATGGCTTAAATGCTGGAACGCCTGAGCACCACGCGTAGAAGGATGGAAATCAATCGAAGCAGTGAGTACAACGAAACGAGCAGCTTGCAAAGGGATAGCTTTGATAGGGAAGGAGTCAAACTTATATGGAAAATATACGGCAGCAAATTATAGATGCGTTACGAAATATCGAGACAGAAGAACAGGTACGAATAGTATATGCTTGCGAATCAGGCAGTAGGGCTTGGGGATTTCCATCGAGGGATAGTGATTATGATGTTCGATTCATCTATGTAAGGCCTATGGACAACTATCTATCCTTATTCGAAAAACGAGACGTGATTGAGCGGCCGATCAGCAATATGTTGGATATCAATGGTTGGGATATGAAGAAAGCACTGTCCTTATTCCGCAAGTCGAATCCGCCTTTGCTTGAATGGCTGCAATCTCCGATTGTATATGCGGAAGAATTGGATGTGGTGGAGCAGATACGTGCCTTATCCTCCGATACCTTTTCGCCAAGAGCCTGTATGTATCACTATTTGCACATGGCCACAGGAAACTACAGAGAGTATTTGCAGAGGGAGTCCGTGAAGATCAAAAAGTACTTTTACGTGCTGCGCCCGCTGCTGGCCTGCCAGTGGATTGAGCGTTATCACGAGATGCCACCTATTGAATTCACGGTGCTGGTAGATCGGCTTGTGCTGGCGAACAGTGAACTTCATGCCGCTATTCAACAATTGCTTGCGCGCAAGATCGCGGGAGAAGAGTTGAATATGGAGCCGAGAATCGAAGTCATCAATGCCTTTATCGAACAATCCATCGGGTACTATGAACGGATTGCCGCACAGCAGCCTGTTGCAGCAGGCGGATATGATGCACGGCTTGATGAATTATTCCGCAGGTCGATTACAACCGCAGATGTAAGGAGAGAAGAAGCATAATGGCAATCGTGCAATTATCGTCAACGCATCCACAGTTTTCATTTCTCATTCGGAAAAATCCGCATAACGGAATGATCTTGAGACAGATTCGCAAGGGGACGGCATACGGCTGGTACAGCGATGCAGCGAAGTATAACGTATATTTCAAGGATGCGGACAATGAGGTTTCCTATAAGCAGCATAAGGATGAGGTTTTTGAATATTTGAACGTATCTCGCTATAATACGCCGATTTTCCCGCTGCATGCGATTGGCGAATTTTTCTCGGCACCCTTCAAAGCGCAGAGCGAAGAGGATGTTGCGGGTTATGAGCATTCCTTTACCATTAACATGATTCATGTGGATCGCATGCAGTACATTCATTTTTTTCAAAAACATGTAACGGCATATACCTTCGACCTCCATCACAGGACGGATAAGAGCTACTCTATTAAGATAACGACACAGCGAAGCCTGCATGAGCTGCTTCATGTCGTGAGTGTGCTGTGCTTATTCTTGTCTATGTTCGGCAATGAGAGTCTTGATATTTCGGACAGTATGATCGTGAAATATGTGAAGAGCATGAACATTATCGATGCCCCGTACTATATTCGCAGCCTGTTCGCCCGTATTTTCTTGTCCTCGAAGCAGGATTTCCGCAAACATAAGGTGGAACTTGAACGTACCGATCGATATGCGATCCAGTTCGAATACGGCGGAACAGCGATGCAGCGCAGAAATTTCATTGCAGGCATACTGCCTTTCAACAAATCGATTCTCGATGTTGGCTGCGGCGAGGGATTCTATGCAATCCCTTATGCTTCGAAAGTAGAAAGCAGCAGCTACTATGCAATAGATATTAATGAAGATCTGCTTGCGGTCGTGCAGCGAAAGGCCGAGTCCAAAGAACGAGATAACATTATAACCTATCCGTCACTTGAGCACTTCATGGAGCATTACAACGGGGAGCAAGTCGATGTGATGTTGACAGAAGTGATTGAGCACATGAGCAAGGATGAAGCGAAGCATCTGATTCAGTCAATTTGCACAAATATTGATTTTGAACATTTCGTCATTACGACACCGAATGCTGACTTTAACGTCTTCTACGAACTGACGGCGTTCCGGCACCTCGACCACCGCTGGGAAATGGGAAAAGAGGAGTTCGAAGTTTGGTTTGCGGAAGCGATGACCGCTTATGGAGCAGCAAACACATACGAATTCGTAGCGATCGGGGATCGCGTGAATGGCATATCGACGACACAAGGCGTCGTTATTAGGAAAGGAGGAGAAGAATGTGGAGCTTGTCACTAACGTTCATACGATCTATATGATGATTGGGCCGACGGAGTGCGGCAAGACGACGTTTGCCAAGGAAGTGCTGATGCCGCAGTTAAGTGGAGATGCATCAGGGGCCATGCAAATGAATGTGCAATATTTGTCCTCGGACAGCATGCGGCAAGAAATACTCGGTCACGACTATGATAAATATGATCAGGTTATGCTGGAGGCCAGCGCCCAAGCTTTCAATCTGCTATATACGAAGCTGGACATGGTCACTTCTTTTCCGGTGAATGCGGAGTTCGTGATTCTGGATACGACCGGACTAGCCGAGGATATCAGGGCCAAGGTTCGAGAGATTGCTGAACGCAATCACTACCACGTAGAGGTCATCCTCTTCGACTACCGCAAGCGCGAGGACTATTATGCATCAGAGCGTTCGAAGAGACTGATCACGAACCATATGAATCGGTTGAAAAAGGATGTGCTCGGTTCTCTTGCGCGGGAAGGGTATGCCAATATCCATCGGGTGCGCAGCAAGGACTTTTACTGGCTTGAACAGGGGGCTGCCAATCCGGAATACCGCGTCATTGTTCAAAATCGCGGCGAATATGCGGCTACATTCCTGCCGAATGAACGCAATTATACGATTGTCGGCGATGTGCATGAATGCATTCATGACTTGCAAGGGCTGCTGCGCAGCTGCGGCTACCGAATTGAGGACGGCAGGCTCAGCGCCATGGAGCGCGTGCAGGATACGGACATTATTTTAGTAGGGGACTGGATTGATAAAGGCAAAGCGACCAAAGCAACCATCGACTTTTTATATGACAATCGGGAGCACTTCCGGTTCGTGCTCGGAAACCATGAGAACTTCGTATACAAGTACTTGCAGGGAGAGGTTAGTGGTGTCGATAAGGAGCTGGTAGACACGTATTTTGATTCGATTCAGGTGTTGATGGGTGATCGAGAACTGTTGGATAGATTTAATCACTTGGTTTCCCTATCGCAGCCATTCTATCAATATCGTTCGCCTCATGCGCCATCGTTCTATGTGACTCACGCACCTTGCAGGAACAAGTATATTGGGAAGCTGGATGGGAAGGCCGTTCGTCGTCAGCGTAATTTCCGCATTGATCGGGATGCGCCGCTCGAAGAACAGCTGCGCTTTATTCAAGAAGAAGCGGTTAGCAATCAGCCTTATCATATATTCGGCCATGTGGCGGCCAAGACAGCCTTCCGTATCAAGAACAAAATTCACGTAGACACGGGCAGTGTGCATGGCAATCGATTGACCGCTGTAATTATCTCTTACAAGCCATTCTTCAAATCGCATCCTGCTAAGCAAGCGATTATTGAAGAAGAGCTTCCGACACTGTTTGAAGTTCAGCGGAAGGTATCCCTGCAGGAGCTAAATGATGAAGAAGTACGGAGATTGCACTACTGTACGCGGAATCAGATCAATTTCATATCTGGAACGATGTCGCCTTCGGATAAAGATGTAGATGCGCATGAACTGGAATCGTTGAAGAGGGGATTGGATTACTTTGCAGAACATCAAGTAGAGAAGGTAGTGCTGCAGCCTAAATATATGGGATCGAGATGTAATATTTATCTGTATCGTGACGTTGAGCAGTGTTTCGCGGTGAGCCGGAACGGATATAGAGTCAAGCAAGTGGATCTAACAGACGTATACGAGCAGCTGCTTCACAGATTCCGAACGTATATGGAAGAGAACCAGATCGCAATGCTTCTGCTGGACGGTGAGCTGCTGCCTTGGAGAGCGATGGGGGAAGGGCTGATTGAACGGCAGTTCAAGCCGATTGCGGCAGCTTTGGAGAGCGAGCTTGAGTTTTTACAGCAGCAAGGTTTTGAAGCTGTATGGGGGAAGCTTGTGGAGACGTATCGGAGTACGGAATTTGAAAAAGACCAGTATCATATGTCGAAAGCGGTTCTTAGTGAAAAGTACGGCAGTCCTATCTATCAGAGCTATAAGCATGTTCACTATGCGATCAAGACTAATGTTCCGCTGAGCGAGCATGAGGAAGCATACGAGACTTATCAGAAGCAGCTAGGACTGTACGCGGAGGACGGGGATTTGGAATATAAGCCGTTTGGTCTGCTTAAAGTGATTTATGAGTCGGGCGAGGAACGGATTCCAACCGAGAATACATCTGCGATTTTTAGCTTCTTGTCTGACGACGAATACGTAATTGTGGATCTAACACAGCCAGATTATGTTGAGCAAGCCGAACGCTATTTCTCTAAGCTGACAACGGAGAAACATATGGAAGGCGTAGTCATGAAACCAGAGTGTACGGTAAACAATGCCGTACCTTATATGAAGGTCAGAAACGCGGATTATTTATCTCTTGTTTACGGCTATGATTATCAATTTCCGCATAAGTACTATAAGCTGATCAAGCAGAAAAACGTGCGCCAGAAGCTGAAGACATCGCTCAATGAGTATCGTCTGGGACAGCGAATGCTTGCTGTAAAACTTGACGAAATAACACCTCAGCATGCGGAGTATAAGGAACTGGTTGCAAACCTATTATTCGAAGTAGGCAGAGAGAAAGAGCTTGATCCAAGATTGTAACATGCATGAACTGAAAGTAATCATTGTTGATGGAATTGGTCAATTGAAGACTTTCTTTAGTAAGAGCGCTCTTTGGGATGACCTCATAGAGCGCTCTGCTGCATGAATTGATAGATTAGTGCAGAACTGATCTAAGCCGCTCATCTACTTGAGCGAGGAAGAGCAGCAGTTCTTCTAGCAAGGCGACGCCATTCTCCGTGACGATCAAATGTCCAGAAGCAATTTCACGGTACTGTGAACCAGAGATCAGGGCCGCAAGCTCCTTCGTCTGTTCGACAGGCACCATGCGGTCATGGGTCAATCCAATAACGAGGGTTGGAGCGGTAATGCTGCCTAAGAGCGGACGCAGATTGATGCGGGTATCAAGTTCAATGTGATGGTTCATCTCCGGCGCAAGATTTTGAGCGAGATCATCTGCCATCGCCAGCAGCTCATGAATGGCATACCGATTCAAATAATCGGAGCTATAGCCGGTATACATTAGGAATTGGGCGAATGCGGTACGATCGGAAATGAGCAGCTTGTGCCATAAATCGAATTGGAACTGTACCGACACGTCTGATTCAACCCATCCTGCAACCAGCGTAAGCGATAGCACGCGCCCTGGGTATTTGGCTGCCAGAGCTGCGGCAATCTCTGCTCCTAGCGAGTAGCCAATGACATGAAATTGCTCGAATCCTTCCTGGGAAGCGACGGCTAGATGTTGCTCCACCACATCGTCCAGTTCTAGTCGTAAGTTTGCTCCCAACTGACCGTAGTTGGGTGACATGACAGTGAAGTGGGAGGACAGGGTATGACTTAATTCTTCCCACAATTGATGGGTTGCTCCTGTCCCATGGATGAGCAATAAGCCTGATCCGCTGCCTTCAACGGAATATAACACCTCTACAGAATCCTTCTTCACAATTTTATCCATTTCATCCACCGCCCATATGATATATTGAGACTGTCGACTGATCATTTTGATTGGCGCTTCTCTTTTCGATGCTAATCATAATGTAAGAACGTAATTAATGTAAGTACGCACTTTTTGGTGAAATACTTACCATAAGGAGAGTATGAGATGACAAGTCCGTCTATGTATGAAATCAATGGGAAGCGGTACCAGTGTGCAATCGAGTTGGCAGTCTCTATCATTTCGGGGCGCTGGAAGCCGACTATTATTTGCAAACTGTTTGCAGGCAAGCATCGTTATGGGGAACTGAAGAAAGGGATTGTAGGCATTAATCATAAAATGCTTGCGGAACAGCTTAAGGAGTTAGAGGCTGCGGGAATCATCCATCGTCATGCCTATCCTGAAGTTCCGCCTAAGGTAGAGTACGAATTAACTGAGCTTGGGATGAAGTTAAAGCCAATCATCGATCAATTGCAGGAGTGGGGGGAGCTATTCCGGCTGGCCAATCCGCGAGAGGGGATCCCAGCAGAGAATAACATGGTAACTGACCTTTAACCATGCCATGTGGCGATCGAGAGAGAGGCAAAATGTAAGAATGCCAGGATACATTGGCTCCTTTACAGATACAGTAGGCGGAGCTTCATGAAATTGTACATAAAGTCTGTGGAAAATCACGTTGATAAAATGGTAGAATATGGTCTAGTAATGGATGGAGAACTTTCAATTTCATAGAGAAAGGAAACGTTATAATGAGAAGAACAGTACATGCGGGAAAATGGGTGCTGGCGGCGGTATTGAGCTTAGGGATAATTGGAGTATCCAATGCATCCGTCGTATCGGCAGAGCAGAAATCAAGCAACGCAATTCAAGAATATGGATCGAACTCATTAGTTAAAAAAGACAAAACCTATTGGGTGTGGGGAAATTATCAGGCTGTGCCGACTCAATTGCATGGAATTGGCCCAGTCACACGGATCGTTGGCCCTTATGTGGTGACGGATGACAAGAAGGTATGGTATTTGAAAGGTAGCGCGATATCGCCAGAAATTAAGATTCACCCCGTAAGCGGCATAAATGATATGGTTTTCTGGAATGGCGATTTAGCTATTGATGCAGATGGCAAAGTTTATATTGTTGCAGACGAAGACAATGCTCAATTCAAGGAGCTGTCCGGCATCGATCAGGTTGAAAAAATAGCCGCGTACTCCCCTGAACATCCGAACCCGGAACGATGGTTTTTCCTGAAGAAGGACGGTACTGTATGGGAGGGAACGAATAAATTAACTTCGTTTGAGAAGGTTGCTTCCTTACCTCAGGTGAAGTCCGTGGCGAGCGGGCTGGTGCTTAAAAAGGACGGCACGGTGTGGAGCTGGCCGCTTCAATTTCCGGAGGGAAGCACCCCAGCTCCTTCGCAAGTTGATGGTTTGGCTGCGATCCGATCCATCTATTCAAATAGAGAAGCGAATCTGGCAATCGACGCTGCATCTCGCCTCTGGTTTTGGGGTGGTACGTGGACGGGGGTGTCCGACGTAACGACGGTTCATGACAATCCGAAGCCGATTCAGTTGAAGAATATCTCTGATGTGAAAGAAGCGTATGTTGTGGAACGTTCAATCATTGCACTCACGAATGGCGGAAACGTATATCAAGCGTCTATTGAAACCGAATCGATGTCAAGCGGCGCCAAGTTTGAACTTATTGCTTCGAATATCAGCTCGGTAAAGGCTGGCTGGAGACATATCATCATGCAGAAGGCAGACGGCTCTCTATGGGGCTGGGGCGTTAACAATGATGCGGATTTGGGAAACGGGGACTATGAGTTTATGCATGCGCAGGCTGTGCCGGTACACCGTGCGGTATCGCTTGTGTTGAATGGAGAGACTGTTAAGATGAACAACGGCGTTGTTATTCGCAACGGTCAAGCCTTCGTGCCGATTCGTTCGATATTCGAGAAGCTGGGTGCCACGATCAAGTTTGATATACTAAGCAAGGTTGTCACGGTCAGCCGCTCCAATGCGGGTACTGGCAGCGCGGAATTGACCATTGATGTCAACTATAAGTCGGGGACAATGACGCTGAACGGCAAGGAAGTTCAGTTGGACAACAAGCCTTTTGCGATTAAAGGAACCTCTTATTTGCCGCTTCGCTTCATTAGCGAGAAGCTGGGGGCGAAGGCAGAATGGGTGCAAAAGGAAGATAAAATTTCGATTACGATGAAATAGGGAGTATGAATAGAGTCTTGCTCCGGTTATGACAAATACCGGGGAAGGCTCTTTTTATATAACTTGTGTTCAGAAGAGAATAGTTAAATTAGGGCTGCCGGAGATCAAAGAGGTTTGTCCCCCGCAGCGTGAACACTGTGTTATGCGTAATTACAGTCCTCTTCGAAATACTATATGTTATTTATTATTCCCTTTATACCAATTGGAATCAAAATCCAGATTTAATAGTTGTCCGAATCTAATTCCAAACTCTATAAATGCCCTTCCTCTAGCTGTTAATATCCCCCCATCTTGCACTACTAAATCATCACAATAATTCTCTTCATTAAAAACTCCTGTTTGACTTCGGCCTGCTTCATGCATACCGATTGTATACTTCCGATTTTCTAATATCCCCGCTTTAGCTAATAAATAGGGTGAGCTTGAAATTGAACCAATAATCACTTCGCTATTAAACTCAACGCATCTTCTAATAAATTCTATTAAATCATCATTATCGAATAGCGTTGTAATATCCATACACCCAGGAATCAAAATGCTATCCAATGTCTCTATGTCTACATCATAAATAGTATAATCGGACAGACACTTCAAATCGGATTCTCCAAAGATCGGTTCTGCAGTTATCCCTATTGTTGTAATAGGTTTATTTCCTTGTTTCAAAATGGACAATGCAACGGTTAACTCATACTCACTGAATAGAGGAAATAGTAAAACACCTGTTTTCTTCATTTTCGAATAATCCATCCTCACTATATTGTTTTACTGTAATTACGCATAACGTCTTATTTACGAATTCCGTAAATAACTCCATATGTGGGGTATTCGCGAAACTTTTGAACTATCCTGCCCGTTATTCCACAATTCTAGTGTTCTTAAGCTTCCTTTCAGGGCCCTGGAGTCTCATTTATGCAGGTTATATACATCTTCTTGTCGAAGTTACTATTTTCCCTCGGTCGATTCCAAATCAATGATATGCTTAACGAACTACTTATAGTAAGAAAAGGCAGGGGAGCAGCGTGGACAATCTAAAGAACAAAAAAATACTTATTGTGGACGATGAACCTGACATTCGAACCATGATCGATATGATGCTGCGCAAAGAGGGCTATTATCGAATTTATACGGCATCCGACAGCAAATCTGCACTAGCCGCGTGCCGCAGGGACAAGCCTGACATCGCCATATTGGATGTAATGCTTCCGGATCAGGACGGCTTTGCGCTGCTGACGGCCATCCGCCAATTCTCCAGCATGCCGGCGCTGTTCTTATCTGCGAGGGGTGAGGATGAGGATCGGCTGCTCGGACTAGGCCTTGGAGCCGATGATTATATTGTAAAGCCTTTTCTGCCAAGGGAGCTGATCCTTCGCCTGAACGGCATTTTGAAGCGAGTGTACCAGACGCATCAGGAGGAGAGGTTGCCGACCTTTCCATTGGAAGGATGCACGGTGGATTTAGAGAGCGCTGTGGTCTATAGTGAGACCGACGGGGATAGTGAACGTGAGCAGCCGCTTACGGCCAAGGAGCACGCCATTCTTATGAAGCTATATGAGAATAGAGGGCGCATAGTGACGACCGATGCATTGTTTCAGGCCGGTTGGGGCGATGATGGCGCCAGTTATGAAAATACGTTAATGGTGCATATCCGGCGAATTCGGGAGAAGATCGAGGTGGATCCTTCCAAGCCTTGTAGTCTTCTAACGGTTAGAGGGCTCGGATACAAGCTTGTGGTGAAGGAGCATAAGAACGATGGATAGCATTATCCGCCTTATTCGTCGTTTTACGGGCATCACGTTTGCCATTTTTGCCGGGATCATTGCTTTGAATTTGGCCATGCTCGGTTTCTTCGTGTTCAAGGAGATTAACGCCGGACAATCCCCACAGCATGTCGTGGAGTTCGTAGCGAATCATTTGCAGCGGACGGGACAGACACATGTATTAGACGCCTCCTCCCGCCAGATGCTGGAGGGTACCGAAGCATGGGCGATGCTGCTTGATAAGGGCGGCCAGGTTATATGGGATTACAAGCTGCCTGAAGACGTCCCGCGTGCGTATTCCTTAACCGAGGTTGCCAAGTTCACCCGTCATTATCTGCAGGAGCATCCGGTATACGTATGGGAACATACAGATGGATTGGTCGTGCTTGGTTATCCGAAGGATAGCCATGCGAAGTATCATTTTGACTTTCTCGTGCCATGGATACGTTCTTTACCGCAGAGGGCCTTAATCCTACTGCTCGGGAACATCGTACTTGGATGTGTGCTGGCTATCATAATCGGCACTCGGCTTGCCCGATCCTTGAAGCCGCTCACGGGCGTTGTTCACGCGCTAGGCAAGGAAGAGGCCGTTCGTGCAGAAGAGAAGGGGATATTCGGCAATCTTGCGCGAAGCATCAATGATACCTCTGAAATGCTGCGAGAAAGGCAGGCGGCTCTTCGTACTCGCAATGAGGCGCGGTCGAATTGGATTGCGGGAATTTCCCATGACATTCGCACGCCTCTGTCCATGATTCTTGGGTATGCAAGTGCTTTGGAAGAACATGCAGAGGTGCCTGAGGAGCAGAGGCGGCAGGCGGCAATTATTCGTAAGCAGGGAGAGAAGCTGCGCTCCCTCGTTAGTGACTTGAATCTGGTCTCCAAGCTGGAGTATGAGATGCAGCCCTTGAACATGGCGCCTATGCGATTAGCGGCTCTAGCCAGACAGGTTGCTGCAGACTTTCTGAATCAAGGGCTGGATGAGCAGTATGCGATTGAATTGCAGATCAAGGAAGAGCATATTCAGGCTGAAGTTGATCGCAAGCTGATGCTTCGTGCCATCACGAATCTGGTTCAGAATTGCATCGATCATAATCCAGATGGTTGCGACATTTCGCTGCTTATAAATCAATCAGCCGATGGTTCGGCTTGTCAATTTACAGTGATGGATAACGGAGTAGGGATTCAGCGTGAATCACTGGAGGATCTGTTGAAGCTGCCATACTCTGCGGAGAGGAAACACTTGCGACAAAATGGACATGGCTTGGGGCTTCCTATGGTGGCTAGAATTGCCGAGGCACATCGTGGACAGCTGTGGCTGGTGAGTGACACGGGGCAGGGCATGTGCGCTACAATTGAGCTGCCAAGCTGTTCGGCCAAGGCAGCTTGTAGCTAATCTAAGCTAACAAAAAGACGAACATAGACAGTTAGTAGAATTGTATGATGGTGTTCTAGTATTTATGGAATATCTCATTTACATCATGACGTTCAACGTTCTTGATCAATGAATATGCTAATATGCTCCTCAGTTAAACAATCACGAAAAGGGCCGTTCTCTGATCAGCGTATGATCCAGATAGCGGCCCTTGGTTGAATAAAACTACTATGGCTTATAGGTTCTTCTTATGTTCTCGGGAAGAGTGTCATAGGGAACTTCATGCCAATAGGTAACTCCTCGAAGCCTTGTCGTATACAGCTCCAGATAAGCTCCCTTGCGTAATTGCTTGCTGGTGGTAAAGTCCAGCTGTTTTTGACTTCCTTGGCTATCAAAAGCAAGGAGGCTGTATTCATATCTGCCGTTCTTGTTTTTCATCGCTTCGTTACTGTTGATTTGTGCATAATATATCGTCTTCCCTTCCGGGTTGTCCGGCGCTATTCTTTCCGGAGCAAGGATGAAAACACCGAATGCGACGACGGCTGCGAACAACAGCGCGGCGATAAGGATTATTTTTTTCATTGCAGGTTCCCCTTCTGGCGCGAATTAGGCTTGTATGACATCATTCCTTTGCAGGCTGCGAATGGAGAGACTAGTGAACAGTACAATATAAATGACGCTGATCACATAGAATTGGAATAGCTCCGCACCATTAAGACTCTCCTGACTGAGTACACCCATACCAATCGTCAGCATGGAATACGGCAGCAGCATGCCGAACTTCGCGACATACAGCCCCAATCCAAGGAAAACAGCGCATAAGCAGATGCCGATCGGTGCCGCAAAGCTGCGGATTCGCAGCGAGAGCACTAGCTGGATGGCAGCTATCGCGAGAGAGGATATCCATCCTCGAAAGATCCATCCTATCGCATCGGAAGGAAAGGCCGAGGAGATGCCGAGCAAATGTCCCATACCGAAATAGAGAGTGAAAAATATCAACTGAACAAAAAACAGGAGCGCTCCAACGACAATCAGCTTGGCTATGATGACGCTGGCAATGGATACAGGGGCCGTCAGTACAGCATTCCAGTTCCGGTTCATATGCTCTAATCTGCATGCATAGGCACAACAGATAGCGATTAGCACAGGGAGGAAGAACATGCCATAAAAGAGAGCAGCTTGCGTCCACAAGCTGTACCATTCCTGCTGCAGAACCTCTCGATTGAAATAATAATTCGCACAGCCAATTACGAGACTAATAACGGGAAGAACAACAAGAATGATCCAAATTCGAGAATGCCGCAGCTTCATAACTTCGGCGGAAACGCTTCGTAACATATCGATTAACCTCCTATACTTCCTTGCGAGAAACATGTATATTACCTGCCGCGTAACATGCGGCAGCGATGAGCAGCACCGCAGCTATCAGAACGGGACTTGGCGGCTGCATCACGTATGTTGCGGTTTTCTCTGTATATAGATAGGAGACAGGAGACAGTCCGGAATAGTAAGACCATATAAATATCCGGCGCACGAATGCAGGAAATAGATCCGCTGTCATGCCAATAAAACCGCCAATCATGCCTAGGCACAGGGCAAAGGATTGATTCTTTACGATAAGGGAAATCCATTGCTGCAAGGCAATGATGGCTATGCTTGTCAGAAGTGCTCCTCCAATATGCAAAATGAGCAGCCGCAACGGGAGCGAATCGAAACCGTTCATCATGCCGAACGCGAGAATAATGCAAGCCTGGAGGACGAGGTAAAGGAAGAGAATCGATGCAGCGCATATGAATTTGGCAGCATAGATGCTGTTCCGATGCATATTCGTTGCCATTAACAGCTTCCATGTGTTTCCTTTGTGCTCCATGTCGCACAAGCGCGATACGACGATAGCCGAGATAATCGGGAGAAATAAGCCGTTCATGGAAGATGTTGTTGCAATTATCGTTTTCCAGTCCGCGCTGCTGGGATTACGAGCGATCGACATCGTTGTTGATACCAACGCCCATAGCATTTGAGCACTCAGAAATAAGGCTGCCATTGCGAAGATACGCTTGCGGCGAAGCTTGAAATATTCTAGGGACAAAGCTCTAATCATAAGCTTTTCTCCCTTCCGGTAAGCTCCAAGAATATATCCTCCAGTGTTCTTTTGCGTTCTTCGATCCGAAGAACATCAATACCGCTCAGCACGAGATCCTTATTCAGCCTCGCCACTTGTTGATCGCTCATATGCTCGGTTTGTAAGCATTCGTCCTGCAGGTTGGCCATATAGCCCTGAGTTTGCATCCATGCTGCGGCTGCGGCATTATTGCCCGTTCGAATTGCGAGGGACGATCTATTTCGCTCCTGCAGCGTCTCTATTTTCCCTTGGTAGAGTAGATTGCCGTCATTAATAATGCCAACGGAGGTGGCGATCTGCTCAATTTCAGAGAGCAGGTGGCTGGAGAGAAGCACGGTAATTCCGTACTGCCGCGGCATTGATTTGATCAGCTCGCGAATCTCCCCGATGCCTGCAGGGTCTAACCCGTTCGTAGGCTCATCCAATATGAGCAGTTTGGGATAGGAGATAAGAGCCATAGCTATGCCCAGCCGTTGCTTCATGCCGAGTGAGTAATGCTCTACTTTTTTGTTTTTCTGGTTTTCAAGTCGGACAATTCTCAGTGCCTCATCTACATTTTTTCTCGGAACCCCGCGTAATGTCTGCATGACCCTCATATTTTCAAGTCCAGTCAAATGACCGTAATAAGAAGGAGATTCAATCAAGGAACCGATCTGATTAAGGATAGAACGCCGATGTTTGCCGAGCTCCTGACCGAATAGGGTGATGCGGCCATCGGTGGGCTTGGCTAGACCAAGCAGCATCTTCAAGGTTGTGGATTTTCCCGCCCCATTCGGGCCGAGGAAGCCGTATATTTCGCCTTCAGGAACCTCAAGGTCAATTTTGTTCACCCGACATACATGGTTATAAAATTTCGAAAGGCTGTAAGTAGCAACGACGGGTTGGGTATTCATCGAGTATCTTCAACTCCATTTCGTATCATTCAAATTATGATTGCATGCTTCAACTGTAAGTCCCGAACCTTTCATAAGGCTGAAAATTACCTTACGCCAACCTTAAATGACGGTGTATGTAAGAAAGATGAGAAAAAGTTGAGACGAAGGAACCGGGCTTCTGAATTATAGTAAAGGCAACAAGAAAGTACTCTCGAATGTACGAGGTTGATGATGAGAGGAACAGATGGAACAGATATGGGAGATGGAGGAGTAGATATGAGTTCAATGTCGAAAAAACAAGTGGTCGTTCGTGTCGAGGACATTATCGAGCAGCTAGGGTTAGATGAGGAGGCCGTTCTGCAGGAATTGCGGGAAGAGGTCAAGATACATAAGGAGGGCCTTAAGGCTGAGATGTGTTGAATCATCAGCCCAAGGCCCTGCTGTGCTGTTAATGAAGTCCCTTGCTTTTTATCATCTCGGTCATATTTTGAACGGCCTTGTTCAAATAGCGATAATAGGTGGCGCGGCTCATATTGCAGGCAAGCGAAGCCGCGATGTGATTATGAGGATGCAAGTTGTAGGCCGTATTTAGGAGAAGCAGATCCTGCTCTTGAAGGCGGTATGTGTTGTGCTCAAGGATAGATAGCAAGTGTGCTTGCAGAGCGACTCCGTTCGCAATTGCAGGAAAGAAGCGGGTATAGTGATTTAGTTTGCCGGGCTCGTGCAGACAGGATAGCATTTTCCGAACATCTTGTACGGTGATCGTGCTTCCTTGCTCGCTGGACTCGCTTGTCTGCTCCGTGAAGAAGGACATGATCCATTCCCCGAATCGTTCTTGTCTGAGATCAAGCTCCAAAATATCCGCTCTTGCGTATGAAGTATCACAATTCCTTGTACGTGTGGGACGAAGCTGGAACCCAACCTGCTGCAGGAATGTCTTCAAATTCGGATTGGTGGCAACAAGCACTGCGCGGGAGCCTTGACCGAGTAAGGAGAGCCGATCTCGGGTAAGCAGGCCGACGATCTCTTCTCGAGTGAACATGGGATGCTTGTCTGTTGCTGCTGCTAAGACAGCGTAGTACGTATCCGCCTGATCCGCGCTGCAGGCTAGTTCCTCATCCGTGAAGCATTCGTGAAGTTCGGAAGGTATGTATTGTTCCATCAGTCGGCTTGTATCCCGATGCATAAGCAGCAACATGAACATGCCGATAGGCTTGCCATCCGCTTCGCGCAGAACCACAATACTCTCTGGAAATTGTTCAACGAGTTCATCCATAAATTGATGGTAAATGCTACGCTGCCATGGATCGATGCTGTAGTCGCACCACTGATCCAGCAGCTCATGCAGCACAGGCAGATCGGCTTCGGTCACAATTTCGAGCGGCGAGTCTGGCGAATCTACTGTCCAGTCCGCATACAGGCGATCAGATTGGAGGGTATCCTTGCACAAATAGAGCAGCTTAGCCGCTATTTCGCGCCGATGATGAAGATCTACATGGCGAAATTGCTGATAGAGAAGCTTGGCTGCCTTCGTTCGAAGCTCTTCCAATCGCTCGGGCTCTCTTGCTCGGAAATCCCGATGCAGATGCATACGGGCAATATCATGCAGAGCAATGCCATCAGGAACGGTTCGAATAAAAGACATGCTCTGCAGCAGCCGATATTGCTGAATCGTGACAGGGCGCCCCAGGAACTTCGAGAGCATCTCTTGGTTGGCTTGCTGCAGCACGATCAATGCATCGACGCATGGCTGAACTTCATCGGTTGTGAGTTCACGCAGTAAATGGGCGCTGATCGTCTGAGAGA
Source organism: Paenibacillus sp. cl6col (assembly GCF_900102125.1). NCBI lineage: Bacteria > Bacillati > Bacillota > Bacilli > Caryophanales > Paenibacillaceae > Paenibacillus > Paenibacillus sp. cl6col. Next base: position 820,008 of record NZ_FNAZ01000001.1, on the reverse strand, counting down.
CAATACTCGTATCCTTGTTCGACAGCTCCTGTTTCTTTTGAACAGCTTCTACTGCAAGTGCCAGACCGAGCGGATGGCCATCTGAGCTCCGAGCAATTTCCCCGCTTATCTCCTTCGAGAATGCACCTGTGTGTGAAATATAGTCCATCGTCTCCGCAAACGAAAAATGGGCCAGCGGCAATTCGGTAATGTGTCTCCCCTTGTGCGGATTCGTTTTCCATACAAGTGGGATAGGGGAGCGTGAGGCGAATACGAGGAGGACACCCTGTGACGACATCTTTGGCCAAAATGCATTCATAATCCAGCCTTCCAGCAGTGATATATGCTCGGAATTGTCAATAAAGATAGCGATGCGATGGGAAGCGTGAGCAGAAATAAGTACTTCGAGCGGATCGACAGGCTGACGATTATATCGTTCTAATTGAATGGCGGACGCTAAGTATTCGAAAAATCCTACGGGCGTTGTCAAGCATGAGCGTCCGTCCAGCCAGATGCTCGTCCAATGTCGTTGCTGAACGGCAAGCATCATCTCCGTCATGAGCGAGCTCTTGCCTATGCCGCCCATGCCAGATATGTATAGAATACGGGAAGGGGCTTGGGGATCGTCGAGCCAGTCGATGACGTGACTCATTTCTTTGCTGCGCCCGATGAATGGTTTGGTATGTTCCAACCAATGGAGCTGCACGGTATCGGCTGCGCCTCCTTGTGATTCATTTATATCTCATGTTAACGATTCCCTTCTCATCTGGCAATATCGATAAGACAACAGACTGCTTCTGTAGAGAGCATACTTGAGGAGTATATTATCGATTAGCTTTAACATCATAACTGTGTAGAACCGAGCGGTATCAGGAGTATTTCCTGAGCATCCTCGGTTCTTTTTATTATATTCATGAACAGTGGGTCTATAATGGTTTTAAATATATTTATCTGGATGACGGTGTAGTAACGAGTATTCAAGAATAGTTTCCCTTTTAATGAACCGAGAGGCAGATGGGAATTATCCTGTTCGCCTCTTTTTTGCTTAGCAAACTTATCGTTATATTCGGAGATTAGAAGAAGATGCCACATGAAAATAACTGCACGCGTTCGAGCATACTGCATGGCGCGGAACGCGTGCTTTTTTATTTGCTAGGGAAGGAGGAAATTATATTGATAAACAGAAAATGTATTGCTCGTCAATGGTGACCTCGCATCTTTGTCCAGTGTCGGTGAATCCGGTTTTGATGTACAACCGTTGTGCAGGGATATTTTTATGATTCACAGCCAGTACAATTTCGTTGCAATCCGGAAAATGTTCAGGTATAAAGCTCTTCAAAAGCTCTAACCCTGTTGAAGCATATCCCTGCCCCTGCTTCGCATAATCGATAGAGAAGGACGTAAGCAGCAGCGCATGTGGATTCTCGGAATATTCCTGAACTCTTGCATTCTTATTCAATACAAAAAAACCTACCGGCTGATTGCCAGCTGTTATGACGATAGGGTGCTGACCGTCAGAGGTATCCAACCGTTGATTCGGCATTGCAGCAAACTGTTTTTGCTCCGCAGGGAGTTGATAGGATTGGAGTGCCTCCAAATATGCAGGCTTGTAAAATTGCAGTTCTACTGTAAGCTGGTTCATCTTCTCGATTTCACCTCAACTTATACAGGAATTTGGATTAACCTTTTTGGAATCAGTGTAGCAATTTGGATGCACATTCTCAATAAAAACCTGAATCAAGGAAGCGATTCATCTCCGATGAAATATGAACCTTTTTGATATATGGAGGATACTATTCCCTTGCTGTTGAATGTAAGGACAAGAGTTGTTGGTTATAGAGCTCCGTCTCGTTGCGAGTCGTGCTGCATCTAACATTCGATATATCCGATCATTCGAGGGAGATGGAATGAAAATGAAGATAATAGACTTAAGCGTATCTATTAGTCCGCGCATTTGCGAGCCGCTCCCGGCTAAGATTGAATTTTCCAGTCACAAGGAAGGCGCTCAGCAGGCAGCCGCCATGCTTGGACTTAAGCCAGATGATTTTCCAGAGAGCCAAGCCTGGGCTACCGAAACGGTGACCTTGAACACGCATGCCGGTACACATGTTGACGCGCCGTGGCACTACTGGCCAACCTCGGAGGGCAAGCCGGCAAGAACGATCGACGAGCTCCCGCTGGAATGGTTCTTCTCTGATGGTGTGCTGTTTGATTTCAGCAAGAAGCCGACCGGCTATGAGATTACGACGGATGATTTGGTTGCTGAGCTGGCACGGATCGGCTACACGCTGAAACCTTATGACATTGTGCTCATTCGTACCGATGCGGACAAGCGCCTCTATGAGGAACATTATGCCTTTCTGCACGCTGGGGTATCTGCGGAAGCGACTCGTTGGCTGATTGAGCAGGGCATTAAGGTAGTAGGTACAGATGGCTGGGGCTGGGATATTCCATTGAACCTTCAAGCTGAGGCGTATAAGCGTGAGCCGAAGGATGGAGTGTTATGGGCGGCTCACTTTGTCGGCCAAGAGCATGAATATTGCCAGATTGAGAAGCTGGCGAATCTGGAGCAGCTGCCGAAGCCGTTCGGTTTTAAGGTGTGCTGCTTCCCGGTAAAAGTTGAAAAGGCGAGCGCAGGCTGGGCGCGTCCGGTTGCTATTTTCGAATGAACGGCAACGAGACTAGAATCGGATTACATATAAGAGGTTCAAGAGATCGCAGTTTCATTTCACTACTGGGCTTTTGAATACAGACCTTACCGACCGATATTATGTCGCGTGGGGATGGACACGGTGCTGGAGCATTACGATAGATGATAAGGAGAATATTACTTCATGTCGATCATAATTCATACCATTTCATATGAACGTATCAAAGAATTAGCTGCCTTTATCGCTCGATTGAATCAAGAGAAGCAGCATCATGTTGGATTTTGTGGGGATCAGGAAGACGAAATTGCGGGCACGCTTTCCGAGGAGTTCTCTGATCTTGAGTTAGATACATCCTTCGTGGTTGCCTATGAACATGAACGAATCATAGGAGCCCTCGGCTTTGATGTCGACCTGGAACGCGGTGTGGCAGAGGTATGGGGGCCGTTCATCGAGGAGGGAGCGAGATGGAATGACCTTGCACATGAGCTGTGGAGAGCGGGAATTAACCAGCTTGGTGACAAGGTAACGACACTGCACAGCTTTTATAATGAGGAGAACAAGCAGGCTCTGCAATTTATGGATGGCATATCGTCGTCAACATATTTGCATGCCCATTTGGTATTGGTATGTACCCGCTCTGCATTTGCCTATGCGCCGGCCCATACCCTACAGGAGATCACACCAGACTATGTTAATGCCTTCATTGCACTGCATGATGCTTCGTTCCCGAACACATATTACAGCGGACAAGAAATTATGAGCCGCCTTCAGGACGATCATCGGATATTTATTGCTGTCGATCACCAGCAGAGCTTGCTTGGCTACGTATATGTGGAAGCAGACTGCGACGCGCAGGAAGGAAATATCGAATTCATCGCTGTATCACCGCATGCGCAAGGACAAGGTCTCGGTACTTCACTGATACAAGAGGCACTGCGCTTCCTGCTCCTAGACAGGAAGATTGACGAAATCTCCTTATGTGTGGAGGAAGAGAATGGGAAGGCAATTTCCCTCTATCAGAAGGCAGGTTTTCGGCAGAAGCATCGGCTATTGTTTTATAAAATAACCCGATAAATATATGGATAATCCACAATAAACCCAATTAACCTAATTAACCCAATTAACCTTCACTGGATGTTGACCCTTATAAGGTGCGGCATTCGTGGAGGTTTTTTGATTGGGAGAATGATGAATGATACCTTACTTTAAATTATACATTGCTTTATAAGGTATAGATCGTATATACTGTTCCTGTACCTAATAAAGTAAGGTATCAGCGAGGAGTGACTTTGTTGAACGTCGATAAGGAAATATTGCGCGGTTACATTGATACGATCATCCTGAGTCTGCTGTATCATCAGGATTTGTACGGATATGATTTAAGTAAGGAAGTGAAGAAGCAGAGCCAAGGTTCCTTCGAACTGAAGGAAGGCACGCTGTATCTCTCCTTCAAGCGTCTTGAGAACAATGGATACGTGACAAGCTATTGGCAAGAGGGAAGTGCGGCAGCTCGGAGAAAGTACTATCATCTCACCGAATCGGGCAGAGCCTATTTGAGTCATAAGAAGGCAGAATGGCTCTTTATGAAGCAATTAATGGATCAATTTTTAGAAGGAGTGGAATGATCATGACGATGAGCAAAGATACAGAACATAAAATGAAGCAGTTCATTAAGCAAAATACACAATTAAACATGGCAGGCAGTGATGAACTAACATACTTTGAGAAACTGGTTCAAAAAGCGAACGCAACGTTAGGAGAAGCGAAGAAGCAGGCAGCCAAATTCAAATGGACATCACAGAAAAATCGGGAAGCGCAAGAAGATCTGATGGGTTATATGTCCGATTACATTCAAGACCTTGTCGCCGAAGAGGGAATCTCTGAAGCGGATGCATTCGAGCGTGCGAAGGCCGCGTTCTCTGTGGAGAATCCAGATAATCCGCTGCTGCACAGTGAAGCGAAATGGCTGCATTATGGGGAGCCTGCTGTTGCGGAGGCGATAGGTCTCTACTACGGCGCGTTCATGTTCATTGGCTTGGCACTTGGTGCGCTTGTTGGCGTTATTCTGCAAATGGTCGTCCTGAAGGAGGGGATAGGCGTGTTGTTCTTTATCGTCACAGGTATTGGCCTAATGCTTGGCTTGGCACTCGGAATGATGAAGAACGCACAAATCAGCTTGGGGCGGGATCGAATAGAATAAGCTGGCAGTTCATGTGGAGCCAGAGAGAACCGGAATGAATGACTTTCATTCCGGTTTTTTCATGGAGTGCGCCTAGCCCATGCTAAGCGGAATAGAACTAAACACGGATGCGCTCCTTATCAGGTTTGACGAAGAGGGATCGCTTACTGTCTAATATGGATTGCATTAATTATATGTTTATGGACATTTAACCTCATTCCAATGGCTGATAAACTCACATCATAATCATTCAATTCAATAGAGGTGAAGCCATGAATGGAGTACGTTACAAAATAAGAGAAGTGTTGGATAAGAGCAGGATTGAGACCTTTCTGCGGCAAGCTCGAATTGGACATCTTGGAATGGTCGATGGTCATCTGCCGTATGTTGTTCCTCTTAATTTCGTTTGGACAGATGGCAAGCTTTATTTCCATGGAGCCACTGGCGGGAGAAGAAATCAGGTTATAGGTGAAAACCCGGAGGTCTGCTTTACGGTTTGTGAAGAGTACGGGACGATTACAAATCCGGTGCCAGCCAAGACGGACACAGCGTATATGAGCGTAATGATTTTTGGCAAGGTACAGCCTATCGTCGATCTGGATGAAGCTACACATATGCTGCAGGAAATGATTGATAAGTATGTGCCAGATTACTATAATCGTCCATTACCCAAGCAGCACGTGGACAAATACCGATCAGCTGTATTCGGTGGCCCGGTTCAGGTGTATCGAATAGATCCACATCATATTACCGCCAAAGAAAATCCGATTGAAGAGGGGAAAATGTTTGAGCCTGGAAAAACGGTGTAAAGAGGGAAGAGACATGGGACATTTAGTTGAAGAGAATCTCAGAACCGTAAGGCAGCAGATGGAATTGGCTTGCCAAGCATCCGGGCGCAAGGTAGAGGACGTGAAATTGTTGTTGGCAACCAAAACTGTTCCGCTTGAAAAATTGCAAATGGCCATACAAGCGGGGGAGACTCTATTTGGGGAAAACAAAGCGCAGGAACTTCGGGACAAATTTCCGCTTATGCAGCAATCTAATCAGGTGGAATGGCATTTTATCGGACATTTGCAAACGAATAAAGTGAAGGACGTTGTTAAATATGTTACGCTCATTCATTCTGTAGACCGTCTGAAATTGGGGCAGGCCCTGGACCATCAACTCGCCAAAGAGAACAAGACTATGGATATTCTGGTGCAAATCAACACTTCCTACGAAGAAAGTAAATTTGGTGCTTCCCCGGAAACGGCACTGGAGTTGGTGGAACAATTGTCCCAGTTCGACACGTTGAACGTGAAGGGCTTAATGACGATTGGAAAACTAAATGCGACAAACGACGAGACCCGGCACTGCTTCCGATTATTAAAATCGATTCAAACCCAAGTTAGGGAGAAAAAGTTTCCGCGTGTAGAAATGGATATCCTCTCGATGGGCATGTCTGGTGATTTCAAGGTGGCTATCGAGGAAGGGGCTACTATCATCCGCGTAGGGACAAGCGTATTCGGGCAACGTTACTTGCCGGACAGCTATTACTGGAACGAAAATGCGCGCCAGGACGATTAGGAGAGAGACAGGAGAGCGATTACGAACACAACATTTTCTACATGGTTGATGTGAGCAAGCGAAGGTCGTGACGGGGATGCTTGGCTTATAAAAGCATCCCCGCAAGACGATAAATTCCTTCTTCAATAGCTGCTTCATCTACTTTCGCAAAACCGAGTACCCAACCTTTTCGATCACTTTCCAAGCAATACGTGCTCAGCGGATACACGCGGATTCCCTTTTCGAACGCTAACTTTGTCACGGCTTCCTCATCAAACGATTTATCAGCCTCAAGAAGCATATGCAATCCCGTTTCTACGCCGCTTAGTGTGAAGTGGTCGCTCAGACCTGTTGCGATAATAGCCTTCGTCATGGCTTCATGTCTACGACGATATACATTCCGAACTCGTCTCATATGACGCATAAAATGACCATGCTCGATAAAATGAGTAAGTGTTAATTGCTCCATAATCGGCAGATGCCGATAGGTTAATTCATGGACTTGGGTAATTTGACGAATGGCCTCTTTGGATCCGACAATTGCCGATAACCGAATGCCAGGAGCGACCATTTTGGAGTAACTCATCATATATAGCGTGTTCTGAGGTCGCTGACTGAACAGCGTCGGGAGCGGGTCACCGCGATATCGAAATTCACTATCGTAATCATCCTCAACAATCCAGAACCTCTGCTCAGCAGCCATATGTAACAATTGCTGCCTGCGCGGCTCCGACATAATTGCTCCAACCGCACACTGGTGCGATGGCGTAACATATATAAGTTTGGACTCAGGATGAATGCGGTCAACGCATAGTCCGTGTTCGTCAACCGGAACGGATTCAACTTGCATGCGCCGATACTTCATCACCATCCAGGCAGCAGGGAAGCCGGGATCCTCAACTGAAACCGTTTCTCCTTGCTGTAACAGAGCTTGGGCAATCAAATCAATGCTATGCTGTGCGCCTGAGGTCAAGATGATTTGATCGACATCCACATGAACTCCCCGTTCAAGCGACAAATAACGTTGAATCTGCTCTCGCAGCGGTAGAAATCCATATGCATTTCCGTAAGCCCAATTGTCCAGGTCTGTTTCTGTAGAGGCGTGCAAAAAGGAGTGTCTCCAATTTTTTCGGAAATGCTCGTCTAGGTATGGCTCATGAGGAGTGAAATCGATCTCTACTTGACGATGATCTTTATTTCCAAACCAATCGTGTAAATGTCCGATTCCCGTGTTTAATGATGGCAATTCAGGAGGGATCGGCCCTTGTGTGGCAGCATCTTCAGAAGGACGAGTTGCATATGTCCAATCGCTAACTCTTGTTCCGCCGCGACGAGAGGTTACGGTATACCCGCGGCTGAATAATTCCTCGTAAACAATCTGGATGGTTGAGCGTGAAACACCAATCAATGGAGCGAGTTCACGGGTTGGGAGCAGTAATTCCCCTGGAGGCCATTTTCCGGATGTAATATTATGTATCGCTTGATCCAGAAGCTGCTGCCAGATGGGACGTTTATCATTTCGATTGACTTGTAACATTCAGACAACTCCCGCGTTTTTGGCATGATTATGGATTGCTATAATTACTCAACTATGGATATTAATCAACACTCCATTGATTGGTATACTAGCACGACAATTGTTGATTGTGCAACACAACTGAATTCTCTTCTTATGGCGGAAATATCAGATTTCAATAGTGAAATAGACAGGTAGAGAGGAAGATGATCATGAATTATTTGGAGCAGCAAGATAAAGCGGTGGCTAATGCAATTCGGCAAGAGCTTACACGGCAGCGGGATAAAATAGAACTGATTGCATCGGAGAATTTTGTAAGCCGAGCTGTCATGGAAGCGACGGGCACAGTACTGACCAACAAATATGCTGAAGGGTATCCGGGAAGAAGATATTATGGCGGATGTGAGCATGTCGATAGGATCGAGGAACTTGCCATTCACCGAGTTAAAGAGCTTTTCGGTGCCGAGCATGCCAATGTGCAGCCTCACTCCGGTGCACAGGCGAATATGGCGGTATATTTTGCATCAGTAAAGCCTGGTGACACGATATTGGGCATGAGTTTATCCCATGGCGGCCATCTTACACACGGGAGTCCGGTGAATTTTTCTGGAAGATTCTATAATTTTGTTTCTTATGGTGTCGATGAACAAACAGGGCGCATTGACTATGACCAGGTGCGAAAACTCGCCCATAAGCACCTTCCACGCATCATCGTGGCTGGTGCCAGCGCCTATCCACGAACGATCGAATTTGAGTTGTTCGCCCAAATCGCGGCCGAAGTTGGGGCTCTTTTCTTTGTAGATATGGCACATATTGCAGGAATCGTTGCAGCAGGATTGCACCCAAACCCGCTGCCACACGCACACTTTGTTACGACGACCACGCATAAAACGTTAAGAGGGCCAAGAGGCGGTGTCATCATGTGCCGTAAACCATGGGCGCAAGCCATTGATAAAGCGATATTCCCTGGATCGCAAGGCGGCCCACTTATGCATGTTATCGCGGCAAAAGCGGTTGCGCTAGGCGAGGCATTGCAACCGGACTTCAAAACGTATATAGCAAAAACGCTTGAAAATGCTAACGTATTGGCGGAAGCGCTAATGAATGAAGGGTTAACCGTTGTATCGGGGGGGACAGACAATCATATTGTTTTGGTTGATTTGCGCGCAATTGGACTTACGGGCAAAGAAGCAGAATCCATACTCGATGAGGTGGGGATTACGGCGAATAAAAACGCAGTTCCTCATGATACGGCCAGCCCGTTAGTAACGAGTGGCATTCGCTTCGGAACTCCTGCAATGACTTCACGAGGATTAGGACCCGAGGAGATGAAAGAAATTGCCCAGCTTATTGGACTGGCCTTTAAAAATCCCAAGAGTTCGACGATTAAAAATCAAATACTAGAAATTGTACGTGAAATGACGTCTCAGTTTCCTTTATATGAAGGACTTCATTCGTTAGATAGCATGTAAATTTGCTTCATTGCAGGAAGGCCGGTAAGCGGAAACCTCACGTCCGGTCTGATGCGAAGGGCTGGGAAGCCAGCCCTTTACTCTACTCCATTACAGCGACGATTCGTTTTTATGTTTATGGCGGAAGGTCTTATTCTTCGCTCGATTTCCGCATGCCTTCATCGAACACCATCTCCCCGTTCCGGGTCTGGATCGATCCACAAATACCCACTGGCAATCCTCTGCTGTACATACACGTATGCGATGCCACATCTTCGTTCGTCTCAGTTCGTACACAATAATGAGTAGTTGAGCTAATCCTTTAGCTGCATTTACTTGCAGAGGCACAAGCTGCTCTCCATTCTCCTGGAACACGAGCCCGAACTGGAAATTCTTCGTAAGCTGCTCCAGCTTAACCTGTTCTACATTTCCATCGTGCTCGTTGTTCACTATTGTTTTGCGAAGTTCATTGCGAAGCTCGCGCGCCAATTGCAATTCTTCCTCTGAAGCAGCATTATCTGATTCTGTGATAAGCTGGTGCTGCAAGAGCCACTCGACTAAACGGCTAGGCTCTGTTAAATGCTCGATCCCGGGATCTCCCTCGTACCGCGTTCGTCTATCCTGTGTATTGAAGAAATCAGCAATTATTTCAAGCTGATCATATCCATTCGTCATCTGCTCAACCACTCCTATTGACACATCGTTAACTAACTATTAAGATTTATTTACTAGTTGACTAACTATTTAAACCGTTTTACTGGTTACGTTCGTGAGTTATGTCTTATACGTGCTTCTTGATTTCTGATTTCATTATCAGTGTATCACTAGGTTGTTCTAAATTATAGATTTGATGAACTCGCGGCCTAGCTTCCTCAAGTCTTTTCTATCTATTCTCGTATTTATTCTGCCAAGGAGCGAAGATAACGATGAACATGAATCCTTTCACTGTGAGTATTTCAGACGAAGAGATTGAACAATTGAAGCAAAGACTGCGAATGGCGAGATGGCCGGATGAAATCCCAGGAGCAGAATGGGATTACGGGATTCCAATATCGTATATGAAGGATATTGTTCATTATTGGCTGCATGATTTCGATTGGCGCATGGTGGAACGGCGTATCAATTCCTTCTCTAATTACAAAGCGACGATTGACGGGACAGACATTCACTTTGTGTACGAAAAAGGGAAGGGAAGTCGCTCATTACCAATTCTAATTCCCCACGGCTGGCCAAGTACATTTTATGAGATGCTGGATCTGATTCCGTTTTTGACACAGCCGGATAACGATGGAGGCAATGATTCCATCTCCTTCGATGTCATAATTCCTTCGATTCCGGGGCATGGGTTCTCGAGTATACCATTGGGGCCGGGTTATGAGGATAGACAGGTCGCGAATGTGTTGGTCAAGTTGATGGAGGGGCTGGGCTATGAGCAGTTCGGGGCACATGGCTATGATTTGGGGGCGAGCGTACTTGGCTTGCTATGCTTGGATCATCCGGAGAAGGTCATTGGGTATCATACGACATCACCGGGGAATCCGAGTCCTTTTATAGGGAAGGGCATGGAGATGTCCGAGGCTGAGCGGGCCTTTCTTACATGTGGCGATCAGTGGTATCGCGAAGAGGGCGGGTATGCGCATCTATTGGGGACGAAGCCTCAGACTGCGGCGTATGGACTGCATGATTCTCCTGTAGGTCTGGCAGCCTTTATTTTGGAAAAATGGTATTACTGGACGGTAACCGAAAAGGGTGAGCGGTTAGAGCAGTTCAACAAGGACGATTTGCTGGCAAATGTCTCAATCTACTGGTTTACCCAGACGATTAACGCGGCGAACCGCTATTATTATGAAGGCAGGCATATCAAGTGGCCGAGTGAAGGTGAGACATGCCCTGTACCGCATGGCGTTTCGTTAACGAAGACGCAGCCTCATGAGCGTCCGCCGCGAGAATATGTGGAGCGCTTGTTCCCGAACATCCTGCAATGGAATGAGCTGAATACAGGTGGGCATTTTGTTGCGCTGGAGCAGCCGGGGCTGGTTGCAGAATCGATACGTTCATTTTTTAATATTAGATCATAGTAATAGCCCCAGTGAAGGGGGAAGTAACTCCTCTGAATTCATTGGGTTTGTAACCCCATACTATAAAAGGAGGAAGGTGCACGAATTGAAAAGAAGGCTGATCCTACTTGTAGCAACAATATGTGTTTTTCTCGTTGCTTTTCTGATATGGCAGAGTTATTCAGAATCAAATGATTTCTCATCAATGGAGGGGGAGATCATGATCATGCAGCAAATGAATCCGACTGAAACACCTATGTACAAGTTTAATCTGCAGACAGATGCTCTTTTACCGTTTCATAATAATTTTTTCGAACCGCATTATAGTGTTAATAATGGGAATAAGCTTCTTGCTGTCATTCAAAACGGGGATGAGCAAGATATTTATGAAATTGAAGATGATAATGCTAGTTACTCGAAAAGAGAGAAAATAATAGCGGGAAAGAACATTCAATTTCCAAAGTCAATTCCTGGCCGTCATGCCATTAGCTTTATAGAAGAAGGCGAGTTGAAGGTATATGATAGAGACACGGGGCATTAACTTCCATAGCCTCGCTTGATAGTGGATATCTATACTATGATTGGCTTGATTCCAATCGGGTTCTTTTTACCGCACAAGATGAACAAAAGTCTCCGCACATTATGTCGTTCAATCTTACGAATCATCAACTAGATGAGTATAAATCGAATGCTTCTAATCCCTCACTTTCCTACAATAAAAAATATATTGCATACCAGCAGAGTAACGAAACGAACGTTGTCCATATTGATTCCATAACAGGTAATGATCATTCTACGATACAGGTTGATACGCAAGGTGTGCTGCCATATAAACCATCTCCTGATGGAAAATACCTATTAACCAATATGTATACGAATAGCATTTCTAATGTAGTTATTATTCATATCCCTACTGCTAAAATAAAAACTCTTTTACGTTCAACCTGGGCAGAGTATCTGGATTGGAAGTTGTAGGACTCGATGGTGGCTGTACTCAGGAGAAGAGCATATTGTACGACCGCGAAACCTCTTTTCGGTATCTATTTCAATTAGACCGGGAAGAGTTTTTTTGTATTTGTATCATACATAATATAAATATTGCTGAGAAATATTGTTTGAAGTTCAAATTTTATACTATAATTTGAATTAGGACTTGTGTCGCAATCGAAATGGTTCTGTAGGAGGGATCGTAGAAGCTTCTCAATTACATGGGGAAATAAAAAAAATCGAAAGGATGATTTTTGTAGTGTTGAGCAGCGGTAAATTTGTAAATAGATTCATGCTGATAATTTACATGCTAACCCTTCTTGTGTTAGGCCTATTTTTTATACCCAAGTTCAACCCAATTTCAATCAGTTCTGAGAATAAAGAATTGCGGGATGGAAAAAACATAGCCATTGTGATCAATAGTTTGAGTTTTCCGTTTCCGGCAGGCTTGGATGAAAATCAAAATCCTTATTTGGATTACATTAAAAAACATGTCGGATTGAATGTCCGTGTCGAACTGCCGCCCGTACCCAGTTATGAAAAAACGATCGACACCATCATTTCGATGGAACAGAATCATCCCGATATGATCAGCATCAATTCCCCGATCCAATTTGCCAAATTCGTGACGCAAAATAAACTCCAACCTCTCGATCACTGGATCAATGAATACGGAGCAGATTTAAAGCGTCTCATACCGGAAGAATTATGGGACCGCGTTCGGTATGATGGCTCGATTTACGCAATTCCGAGTGGTCAGCAGGTGAAGGGGAGAGAAATCATCTATATCCGCAAAGACTGGCTGGATAAACTGAACCTGCCGATACCCGTAACGCTGGAAGATTATAAGGCAGTAATAAAAGCATTTTCGGAAGGCGATCCTGACGGAAACGGAAAGAGAGATACATACGGCTTTACGATGATGAAGGATTTGTATCATTCTTCACCGCTTTTTGGGGCGTTCGGAGTTCAATTGAACCAATGGACGGAACGAGGGGGGAAGCTCGTCTATGGCAACGTTTTGCCGGAAATGAAGGAAGCGCTCTCATTCTTTGCTGAGCTTTATCAACAGGGATGGATTGATCCGGATTTCCCTATTTACCGTAGAGAGGTCATGAACGAAAAAATAATAGAAGGGAAGGTTGGAATGTTTTCCGGAGCTTGGTATGATACACGCGGAGTTATTGCTCAAAGCTTGATGAAAGATTCGAAAGCGAATTGGATAACCATTGACTATCCGATTGGCAAGAAAGGGAAGCAGGGAGTAGGCGCATTGAATCCAGTATTCGGGTATCAAGTGGTTCCAAAAGGGAGCAGTCATGCTCGCGAAGTCATTCAATTTTTAAATTTCATTGCAGGTAAAGGCAGAACCTCACTAGTTCTGGGATTTCAAAATCAAGTGTGGGATTGGAAAGACGGAAAAATTGTCAGCAATTTTAATGAACATGATAAGCACCTGTATAGAGGCATATATTCTGCACTGGTGAATGTGGACACACGGTGGCTGTTGCGTGCACGCAATGATTCCTACGGCAAAAAATTTCGTCTCAACGAGAACATTGAAAAATTGGAAAAGCATGTCGTACAAGATGCATATGGAGGCCCACCTCCTCTTACCATTGTAGGAAAATGGAATGAACTTTATTCATTGCAGGAAGTCTTCGTAAAAATCATTCTCGGCCTAGAATCCATGAATTCATTCGACGACTACGTAAAACGATGGTATGAGAGCGGAGGCACAGAAGTTACGCAGGAAGTAAACGATTGGCATGAATCGCATAAAAAAAATAGGATGTAGCCATGAAACTATTCCAACGTGCGCATCATAAGTTTCTGCAAACCTCGCAATTACGGCTCAGCATCTATTTCTTCATTGTGCTTCTGCCGCTAGTTATCATTAGCTTGTACGTCAATAACAGAGCGAACCAAATTATTATTCAAAAGACGACAGAACAGACTCAAGATAAGGTGGAGTCTGTTATGAATAACCTGGAATTGTCGTTGCATCATTTTGAGACGTTAACCAATCTAATTGCGGCGAACCACAACATTAATGAGAAACTTAGGGTGCATGGGTCGGGGATGTCACCTCGTACAATTGTACAGTACTCAGAGCTGCTGCAAGAGCTATGGAACATTTCGGCGGTGAGCCTGGTGGCTTCCCAGATCACGATTTATCAGATGGAAACCCATACGATGATATCTACGAAATATGGAGGAAAGAGAATCGAATCTGCAACCGAGCGAGAAAGTTTCGCCTATTTAAATCGACTTGCGGATCAAGCGAGTACTTTCCTTATGCCCCAGCCCAAAGAGGGGGTAGAACCTGTAATCACAGATTTAGTGGAGGTAAACTCAATATCTCTTGTCAGAAGGATGAATGCCTTCCCTGATGAGGACAAAGCAAGTTTACTAATTGTGACTTTACATAAAAATGCTCTTCAGACACTTATAAGCCCGCTGTTGAAATCTGAGTTGACTAGCTTGAAAATAACGAACAGAGAAGGAGACCCCATTTTGACCGTTCCTAATACCGATTCAGGAGGACAGCAAGATGGGGATATACTCGAAGTGAGCATGGAGTCATCTAGCTATCCAATCCGGCTGGAAGTATTTCGGCCGATCGAAGAGATTTATCAAGAAACGAAAACAATGAGACAATTTACCTATTTAATCATAGCGTGCAGTTTTGTGCTTTCCATGCTTATATCTTGGGGTGTTTACAACCGCATAGCTTCCCCTTTAGGCAGATTAAAGCATGCGATGAAGGGGTTAATCGGAGGAGATTATGATATCCGGTTACACACAAGAAGGAAGGATGAATTTGGTTATTTGATGGACTCGTATAATCAAATGGCCGAGCATCAAAAGCATCTGATTCAGGATCATTATGAGCAGCAACTTCGCATTGCCCGCACGGAGCTCACGTTTTTGCAATCTCAAATTAATCCCCATTTCTTATATAATACGCTGAACTCTATATACTGGACGGCTCAAAACTACGAGGCAGAGGAAATAAGCGAGATGGTGCTGAACCTGTCACACTTTTTCCGATTAAGCCTTCATAAAGGGCAAGATACATTCACGGTAGAGGAAACGATTACCCATCTAAACTACTACTTACGCATCCAGCAAATTCGCTTTTTACATGGCTTTCATGTCGTGTATGAGATACACCAAGAAACGAAAACGATCCCTATATTAAAGCTGCTATTGCAGCCCTTGGTTGAAAATGCAGTTATTCATGGACTGGAGCAGATGAAGGGCGATGGGTTGTTGATCATTTCGAGCTTCTTGAAGCAGGGGAAATTGATGATAACGGTGCAAGATAACGGAAGCGGAATAAGTGAGCAGCGCCTGCAATCCATTCATCAAGTGATTCAGGAAATCGACGGCAAGTCGGCTCCTTTATCTTTTTTGGAATCACCAGAAACGGAGCTATATGGCTTGCGCAACGTTTGTTCCAGAATGAGGATGTTCTACGGCCCTGAAGCGTGCATCCGATTCGAAAGCCAGTTAGGAGTAGGTACAACAGTAACTCTTGAGCTGCCTTTATCAAGTACGACAGATGAATAATGAAATAAGGAGAGGATCGCTTGAATCTTCTTATTGTAGAAGATGAAATTAGATTTTTGCAAAATCTGCTTCACATGCCCTGGGAAGAACACGATATCGAAGTAGTAGGGTCGGCGAATAACGGTGCTGAAGCTCTCGCTCAGATACAAATGAAGCAGCCCGATATTATTTTAATGGATATTCAAATGCCCGAAATGGACGGTCTTTCCTTGGCGAGTCAAGTGGCTCGGGCTTATTCGAACACGAAAATCATCATTTTAAGCGGTCATGACAATTTTTCCTATGCGCAGACGGCGGTGGAGCTTGGCGTATACAAGTATTTGCTCAAGCCTGCTGCTGAAATGGACATTCTCCAGGCTGTAACGGACGCAGCCCGATGCATTCAAGCAGAGTTGATGGAGCGAACGCGTCAACTAATGATGCAGGAGCAATGGACGCAGTACCTCCCCGTCCTGCATCAGCATACGATTCGCAATCTAGCATATGGACGATATCAGATAGAAGAGCTGGAAGCTTCCTGTGTTTCATTAGGGCTTCATATAGACATGGAATCTCGTTATGCGGTAATCGTTCTGGACGTGGACGAATATGTCTGTTCCAGCAATGAAGATGGCATGACCTTGGATAATCTCGTGCATGTTATTCGAGATATACTGCCGACTCCTGATTTTTATGTATGCACGGAAGAGGATAAAACCATTATTGTGATAGGGAATACGGGAGCGCTGGAACATACTCCGCAGCAGATGCTCGGGATTCACGTGGCGATGGAGAAGCTCATTCGCAACATCAAGCAATGTCTTGGCATTGACGTAAGCGCGGGAATTAGTGGAGGAACCGGAAAGATAGACGAACTGCTGCCATTATATATTCAAGCCAAAAAGGCGCTGCAAAATCGGGTCGTTTATGGAACAGGAATCGCAATTCCATATGATGAGCCGCTCCAAGCTGAGTTCAATAATCGTCCGGATTACGAGCACGAGGACAAGCAGCTAGAGATGGCATTGGAGACGATGGATCAAGAACTTGCCATGCGAATGATTTCGAACATGTGCGAGGCGGCGAAGAACAACTCTGCTTCGTATGAAATTATGATGGAGCAGTTAATGTACATCGTTGGCGTGTTGACGCTCTTTATCCGCAAACGCGGATGGTCTGTACAGGATGTGACAGGAGCGGATTTCGATTTTCTCTCGAATGTACAATCACTTACGACGCCAGAGCATATGTACGATGTATTGCATCGTGCTGTAAGAAGCATAATCACATATGCAGAGAGCCATGACAGGAAGGTTACCCATACCACTGTTCAAGCGATTATTGAGCTGCTTGAGGCGGAACAGGATCAGGAATTTACCTTGCATACGATCGCTGATCGTTTTTATGTGAACGCCTCCTATTTAAGTCGCTTATTCAAGCAAGAAATAGGAATGTCATTTACCTCATATGTTCTGGAACGCAAGATGGAACGGGCGAGGACGGCGTTGATGAATGGGGCGAGAGTGTATGATGCTGCCGCCATGATCGGATATCGAGACGTCAGCTATTTTACTAAAATATTCCGTAAATACTGGGGCGTAACGCCAAGCAGTGTAAAGAAATAAATATTACTCTAGGGAATAGGCTGAATGTCATTTTTCAACCGAATATTGTCATCATTGTCTAGTTCCAGAGTCTCGCAACTCCTTGTATGCTTCTGTAGAAACAATTAAATGGTTCATAAAGGGAATTAAGTGAATTGTTGTAAAACTACTAAACTAAGGATAAGGAGTCGATGTTATGAACATGAAGCCAAAGAAGAAAAGAAAGGCTTGGTTTGCAGGGGTGCTGACGATTACGTTTACCTTGAGTTTGTTCGTTAATTTGTTCTCGACACCAGTGATTAGAGCGGCAAAAGACGTTGAAGAAAATGAAATGGATAGCATTGCGATGGATCGAAGTGACCTGTCAGCAAGAAATATGGTGTTTTTATACAGCGGTCATTTTGGGGACGGTCAACGGTACATTCCATATGAATCGGCAGAGCTTGAACGTTTGGATACGGTGAGGCAATTTGTTATTGCGATAGATAATAAGACAAACAAAATTGACAATTATAAAGAGAGAAATATGATTGATGATGTAAATGAAACGGTGCAGACAATCGTGGACACGAACAGCGAATATAAAGTTCTTGTTTCTCTGCCAGCACACGATGTATCGAGCAAGTTAAATGTTGATCAGTTATTCGATGAATATGTAAGCTATATAAAGGAGTTAAAACGAAAGCTTGGTCCAAATTGGGACTCGGTAACTGGATTTTATTATCCAAACGAAGCCATATACTTCTATGGGACTCAAAATTACAGCTACTCGCAACTTAAAAATCAATCGCAAGTTCAGTTGTTGGAAAAACTTTCGGAGTATATAAAGAACAGTGACGACGTAGACGGAGCTACTTCTTTTGCATGGGCTCCCTATTATGGTTTTGGCCCTAATAGGGAAAAGATAGTGGAAACAATTGCATACATCGTGGACGAGACAATGATCTTTGATGATGTGTATATTCAACCCCACTATTATTTTGACAAAGACAGCGCAATAAATTTGCAGCCAATTTACGATAGCGTGAAAGAAGGAAGAATATATGGGGATGGTGGTCGGTTGGTTGCAAAGAATCATTTAGATAAAACGAAAATCGGAATTCAAATGGAGATTGATTCAGGGTATTTTACCGATACAGGGAAAAGAGAAAGGTATGACCAGACAGTTGATAAGTTCAAGGAACTTCTAGGCGAAAAAGGGCGATTCAGCTTTTACATGGGATCTAAAGGCTTAATAAATCGATTTAATATTCCATACTTCAAAGAAATACTAGATAAAGTAAACGAATTCTATACAAAATGAGTTTATGCAAGCCGATTCCTCTATTGTGAAGGAATCGGCTTGTTTTATTTTTGGGCGGAGGATTGCTGGGATTATCTGCATCTTGTTAACAGTTGGCAAAGCCATGAATGTCTCATCGTGATCCATTTCAATAATGACGGGGGAAAAGGGTTGCAAAAAGGAATGAATTGCTTACAATAGTAAGGTTGGAAAGGGAGTGTATGATGAGTTTTTTTAGTTTGATTCTATTTGGGCTTTTTGTTTTTTTATTTATCAGGGAAAAAAGACGGATCAGTCTTTCATTCCTGTTCATGGCGGCTGTAGCAAATTTATTCTTGGACGTGGTGGCCTTTTCTAACCAGATTCCGTGGGTGAACTTAATTATAGCCGCGGTTATCCTTGCCTCTATTCCTTTGAGCGTACTGTTTGTGAGTATATATTTGCTGCTTAACGGACGAATTATGCTGAAGAAGGAAAGCAAGAAGCTTGCGAATATGTTGTCATTATTATTGAGTCTCCTGATCTTTGCGATGATCGGCATGTTTTTCTACATTTTCTTTATTTCGTATAATGATAAATTTGCTGTTTTTTATCTCGGGACGCTGCTCATCTTCATGTACTTTTCCTTTGTATTCGTCAGCTTTCTGGCGTATGCGATCTTCTATCATTACTGGAAAATATGGTACAAGCCCGATTTCATTATCGCGCTTGGCTCTGGTCTAATCGGAGGGAAACGAGTCCCGCCGCTTCTAGCGTCACGTTTGGATAAAAGCATTGAACAATATATGAAGTATCATCAAGTGCCTAAAATTATCGTGTCGGGCGGCCAAGGGCCGGACGAATTGCTTAGTGAAGCAGAGGCAATGAAGAAATATATCGTGGCGAAGGGAGTTCCAGAGCAGGACGTGCTTATGGAGGACAAATCTCGCAACACGATGCAAAATATGCTGTTCTCGAAGGCCATTATGGACGAGATGAAACCCGATCATAAAAGCATCTTCGTCACGAACAACTATCATGTATTTCGGGCAAGCATTTATGCGCGGCTCGCGGGATTGAAGAAGTGTGAGGGTGTTGGCGCGAAGACAGCAAGATATTACATGCCAAGTGCGTTCATCCGCGAGTATATCGGTATCATTATGATGTACAAATGGTGGCATCTTGCAGTGGTATCAATGATCGTATGTTTTACCGTCTTGCTGTTGAGAACGGCATTATGATGGAGAAAAGATCGAGCAAGGGGAGCTGATTAACCCCTGACTCGATCTTTTGTTTTATTTCAGTATGACTTTGAAGCACCCTAAGCCTTCGTGTTTTTGTTTACGGATTATTGCGGCTTCACCATAATCTTTACTTGGTTTTTCTCTTTCAAGAGCGCCTCGAAGCCATGATCAACGACTTCATCCAATTGAATGCGCTTCGTTACCAGCTTCTCTGCTGGGAAGTAGCCTTGCTCCATCAATTTGATAACCGCAGGGAATACATTGCGGTAACCGATGATGCCTTTCATTGTGCGTTCCTTCGTTACAATTGCATTCGGTTTAATAGTAGCTTCTCGCTCGAAAATGCTGACGATCATCACTTCACCGCCGAGCTTGGCTGCATCAATGGCATTGTTCAGTACAGCAGGAACTCCCGTTACTTCATAAGTGACATCCACGCCGCCGCCTGTCCGTTCGCGAAGCTCCTTCACGACATCGACTTGCGAAGGATCAAGTACAATGGCTCCGAGTTCTTCTGCTTTTTGCTTACGCTGCTCGGACAGTTCAATTGCATAGATCTCCGATGCGCCGGCAGCCTTCAATGCTTCGATAACAAGCAGTCCAATTGGGCCTGTACCGAATACGGCTGCACGATCCCCAACTTGAAGCTTGCTTTGACGAACTGCATAGAGAGCTACTGCGGAAGGTTCAACAAGCGCGCCTTGCTCGTAAGAAACGCTATCTGGAATCTTATGCACCATGTGCTCGTCTGCTGCTACATATTCGGAGAAGCCTCCACCGCCGCCAGCGAGACCAAGGAATCCCATCTTGTCGCAGAGGTTATACAAGCCTTGCTTGCAGGCTTCACATTCACCGCATGTGAAGATCGGCTCTACAACAACGCGATCGCCCTTTTGGAATTTGGTTACACCTTCTCCAACCTCGACGATCTGTCCAGAGAATTCATGTCCCATAACGATTGGAGCTTTCTCTCCAGTTAGAGGATGGGGAGTGCTGTCTGAAATGAAGATCGGTCCTGCCGTATATTCATGCAAGTCGCTGCCGCAGATGCCGCAGCATTCGACTTTAATTTTTACTTTGCCTTTACCGGCTGCTGGTTCTGCAATGTTCTCCACGCGCAAATCTTTGACGCCATGCCATCTTAATGCTTTCATGTGCTCATCTCCCCAGAAGTATAGAAATGAAATACTGTATGAAATGGAAACGGGAAAATATTTTCGGAAACGTTTCCGATATTAAATATGTCACACTCTTAGTGTGATGTCAATCACAGTCTTCTACTGCAGGAAGATCAGGTGAATAATGTGAATGCAGATGGTATGATACAGAAATAAGGCTTGGCTGGAATGGTGGAAGCAATTCCACTTGTAACGAGAGGGAGATGTACCAGTGGTTCAGAGAAAAGTCACAATCGAGGATGTTGCACAGCGAGCAGGGGTCGGATTGGCAACCGTATCGCGTGCAATCAATGACGCAGATGGCATTAGTCCGAAGACGAAGGCCAAGGTGATGCAGGCGATTGAAGAGCTGGGCTTCGTGCCGAACTCCTTCGCACGCAGCCTTAAGGTACGGCAGACGAAGCAAATTGCGCTAGCCGTTCCCGATATTCGCAATGCCTTCGTTCCGGAGATTGCCTATTCCGTCGAGCAGGCGGCCAAAAATTACGACTACCGTGTCGTTCAGATCAATACATTAGGGAATGCACGAGCAGAGCTTGAAATACTTAGGGAAGTGAAGAAGCTTCATGTAGACGGTCTGATTGTCCTGCCGCTAGCTTACCCTGCAACGCTGCCTGACTTGATTAATAAATCGAGCATTCCGATCTCCGTTATTAACTATGGGAAGAAGCTCGGTGACGATGTGAAGGCGGATATCGTCAGTCTATCTACGCAAGAGGGCAAACTTGTCATGGAGCATTTCATGAACATAGGCCGGACGCGGATTGCGTACGCAGGTGCGCCGAAGCATATCATTGAGGAGCGTTTCTTTGCCTACGAGGATGCCCTCCCGCAAGTAGACAGCTCTCTGGTCTATCTCGGAGATGATTTCTCGATGCAAACGGGATTGAAGGCAGCCGATTATTTCTCAGGTCTAACGAAAATGCCGGATGCGATCTATGCGGGCAATGACATGATTGCGATGGGACTACTGAACCGATTCAAGGAATTGGGGATCCGCGTGCCCGAAGACATTGCGATTGTTGGCATTGATAATATTTTGTGGGGAACAATTACGACGCCGCGGCTTAGCTCTGTGTCGATCATGGGAGCAGAGGTTGCCAGAGTAGCGACCGAACTGCTGCTTAATCGTATCATCGAACAGAAGCGCGGTGTATATGAACGAGTGCAGTTTGAGCCTCGTCTCATTGTTAGGGATTCTAGTGTGGCGATGACGCGCAGCTCGCAGCAGTTGGACTGATCTATATCTTGATGTACATTCAATTTGAATGTGTTCAATGAGGGAACGTATTTGCCGATCATCACATTTGGACAGTATTTCGGGTAAACGGGTCGAGTCCTGCTGCCCGTATCCTTGCAGCTGCATCATGTGGTGTGCGGCGGGTATCATGCAGGCTTATTAGTTGGCGAGCTGCAGCGATTGGCTGATTATAGCAAGGAATGGATAAATGATCCGAAGGAATACACATGATTGAGCAAAGTAATGAAGCCGTTGGAAAGAAGGCCATAATTAGCCGTTGTTCCAACGGCTTTTTTCATTGATGTGGAATCGGCAAATGACGATATGACACAAATTTGTCACAATCTAATAAATTTTATAAAGGAGTATGAAACATTTTCCTCATTTGATGCATCTAAGTTGAAGGTGGTAATTTTATACTTGGAATATGAATGCAACTTAGGAGGGTGAAAGAGTGAAAAAACTAGTATCAGGTTTTGTAGCGGTGGCACTCGGCTTTACGATGGTAACGCCTGCACCAGCGCAAGCAGCGCCTGCTTACACCGTCTATGTGAACGGTAAACAAGTTAGAACAGATGCTGTGTACACGCAAGGCCGTGTGCTGCTGCCGATGGCGGATATTTTCCAGGCGCTCGGTGCCAGTGTAAGCTTCGATGGGGCAACGAAGACGAAGAAGGTGACAGCTTACAAGGGAGGATCCTCTGTAATTTTAACAATAGGCTCCAAAGCGGCAACGGTCAATGGAAGAACTGTCTATATGGATGTTCCATCTAGAATAATGAATGCAAAAACGATGGTTCCGGTACGCTTCGTAAGTGAAGCATTGGGCGCCACAATCAACTATGACGACAAAACGAGAATCGTTCGCGTGACTTCTGGAAGTTCGCCGACATATCCGGATCGCCCAACGTACCCGGATCGTCCAACATACCCAGATGAGCCCGACTACTCCGGCAATCTTAGAGGCGTCAATTATGTGACAACACAGATCTCAGGCCAATCCGGAGATGCAAGCGATATTCGTGTCAGCTTCTCCAAGGAACAGTATGAAAATAACCTTGATCAATATCGCGTCATGATTGTTAAAGCGTCGAACTCCTTTAATTTGAACAAGGCTCGTTCGGTATCTTCCAACAATTATACCGTAGTGAACAAGAGCAGTGACGATCCTGTAGTCAGATTGGATTCCCGAGCACGTGACGTAGATGGAGACTACATCCGCACGAATGTGAAGTATGAAGCTTATGTATTGTCAGTGGGCAGAACGAGCAACCAACAGGTGCTCTCGAACCCATCTTCAACCTTTACGTTAGGCGACAATGCGGTTGCGGCGGCAACGAATGTGCAAGTGCGCAATGTGGCGAATTATAACGATGGCCGCGATATGCAGGTCAGCTTCTCCCGTCCTTCTAACGATAGCCAAATTCTAAATTATCGGATTATGGTCGTTAAAACGAAGGATGCATCTCGTTTCGATGCTTATGAAGCAGACCGCGTCTCCAGCCAAAATTATACGACCGTATCGAAGTCCAGCAACTCGACGTTGACGACAACCTTGAGTTCGACGGCAAGAGATACATCAGGTGAATATATCCGCAATAATGTGTCTTATACCGTATTTGTAGTATCTGTAAGCAATACGAGCTCGTATGCCAACAAGCTGTCCTCCGGCTCATCCTCGTTCACGCTTGGACAATCAGCTGGTGTTCCAGTGATTACGAAGGTCAGCCAAGTGGGCAATTATGGAGATGGACGCGATATTCAGATCAGCTTTAATCGCTCCTCCGATGAATCGCGCGTAAGCTACTACCGGATTTTTGCAGTGAAATATTCGGATGCTTATCGCTTTGATTTGACTGAAGCAAACCGGGTTTCATCTAGCAATTATTATGATGTCTCGAAGAATGGCTATAGCATTACTTCAACATTGCCATCTAATATGCGTGATGTGAATGGCTCACTAATCCGCAGAGGGGAAACATACCGCCTGTTCGTCATGTCAGTTTCGAATAGCAACTCTGATTACAATGCATTGTCGGGCGCATCTGATTCCATCAATATTTCGAATAACTCAACGGTGTACAGTGCTTCCAATGTAAGAGTAAGCGATGTCGGAGATTATAATGACGGCCGCGATATGATGGTTACCTTCAACCGGGCCTCGGATGAATCGAATATTAGCCAGTATCGAATTATGGTTGTGAAGACGAGCAGATCGTACCGCTTTGATGTATCCGAAGCGAACAACGTATCCAACTACAATTATACGTCGATGAACCCGAATGGCAGAGACGTTAGCCTCAAGCTGAGCTCTACTGCGAGAGACGTAGATGGGGACCTGATCCGTAACGGAACCAGCTACCAAGTATATGTGCTTTCTGTTGGACGCGGTAGTTATGTGAATTCCCTGTCCAGCTCTTCAGATACGATTACGTTGTCTAACAATTCGACGGTGTACCCTGCAACGAACGTATCGGCAAGCAGTTTGGGTGGAAACTACAATGATGGACGAAACCTGAGTGTAACATTCAACCGTGCTGCAGATGAATCGAATGTGAACCATTATCGCGTAATGGTCGTGAAGTCTTCCAACGCAAGCCGTTTTAATCTAACAGAGGCCAATCGAGTTAATAATTGGAACTCAGCTGTCGTGTATCGGAGTGGCAGCAGCTTGTCGCATGTATTCGATGCGGATGCAAGAGATGTAGATGGAGCACCGATTCGCAACGGCAACAGCTACCGGGTATTTGTTCTGTCTGTAAGCTCCAATAGTCAAGCGAACAATGCGTTGTCTGCTCCATCTCCAGAGGTGACGCTTAAAGGCAATGCCTCGGTTGATGTTGTGACGAATGTAGAAGCGAAGATTATTGGCAAAAACGGTAATGCCAGCGACATTGAAGTAGGCTTTAATGCACCATCCAGTAATTCGTACGTAAATGAATACCGTATTATGGTCGTCCGCGCAGATCAGTCCTATGCATTCGACGCATATAGTGCGGGACAGGTGAGATCATCCAGCTACATTCGGGTTGGGAATCAGAGTGGCTATGTAAGACAATCGCTAACAAGCGGCTTGCGGGATGTTCAAGGCAACGACATTCAAAAAGGTGTTGCTTACCGGGTATTTGTGCTTACGGTAGCTGACAATAGAAGCGGCTCCTCGAATGCCTTGTCTTCGCCTTCTGGTGAATTTTCCTTGGTAGATCAATCTGTTCAGGCACCTACGAACGTGTTTGCAGCGAGAGAAGGCGTGAATGATTTCAAGGCTTACTTCACGAAGCCAGGCAGTGATAACGGAATTGCCTATTACGCAGTGATGGCTGTTCCTTCCGGTTCAGCGGGTTCATTCAACCTGGATCAGGCAAATCGTGTGGCAGGAAGTAATTATAAATTGGTTAGTGTATCAGGCGATGGTTCAACCATATTCTCGCTGTCCGATAATGATGCATATGGAAATCCGATTCGCACAGGCGTTACCTATAAAGTATTCGTGATGTCCATAGCAGATGGACGAAGTGCAACGGTGAATGCGCTGTCCACTGCATCCAACGAAATGACAGTTGGTGACGGATATTAATCCTCATGATGTGGGATAGAGAAGATAGATAGATGGCATTCAATAAGAGCCTCGGAATGATTTCCGAGGCTTTTTATGTATCACCAAGAGTACAAGAGAGTTGTGTAATGAGTAAGAAATGACTTCAGTGCTGTCTATTAGGTAATTGGTAGGGGAGAGGGGGGCTAAGCAGTAGTGGCTCTATAGGGAAATCGACAAATGTTCGAGCAGTTGGAGGGAATTGTACGAATCTATGGGAGCAAGGATGGAGAGGATAGGGGTGTTTTTGTCGGAAATAGGGTGAAACCACCTTTGAAAATGACTATAAAATGACAAAAAATGATTTTTCGTGTCGAAAAATTGAAAAGTGTTATGAAAAAGTATTAATCTTTTCATTCGAGCAACCGATATAAAATATGGGTCTTGAGTTGGATAGGGAATGCGACCGTCCAACATGCTGATATGTAATATGTACTTTAGACCTATTCACGCGATACATGTCACAAGAACTAGTGCGTAACATTGCTATGACATTCTTGCCTGATAATCGATCTGCAACACGCAATGGATACATCAAGAAGAACAACATCAGGATTGAAAGGCAAACTCTTCGAAAGATGAGGACGCAAAGCCGCGGGCCTAACATCTTCACGGATTACGGCGGCCGGGTTGCCATTAATGTTGCGGTAACTACACAACGGTTATTCGGTGACAAGGCTATGCAGAATGGCCTTTTTTTTGCGCACAGAAGCTGGGGTAAATGATGGAAATTGTGTTGCTAAAATGGGACGAGTGTACTTCCTACGAAGACATAGATTCATTGATGGATCGATTTATCCCGTTCGTTACACCTGAAAAATACAAAAGGTTAGATAGACTTCGGAACCGTGAAGATCTTTATTGCACGGTTGCGGCTGACATATTGGCACGCATGCTGCTATGTCGAACCTTGAAATGTTCGAATAACGAACTTGTTATTCACACTCATCCCTTCGGCAAGCCATATGTGGAGGGTGATCCAGTATTTTTCAACATCTCTCACGCCGGTGCGTTCATAGCAGTGGCATTGGATGAAGCGCCAATCGGGATTGATATAGAGCAAGCAGGAGAATGGAACATGGACGTGGCTAGGCTGATATGCTCGCCGCGTGAGTTGGAATTGCTTGCAAATACGAACGACAGTCGTGCGCGTCAGGAATTGTTTTTTTACATATGGACGGCTAAGGAAAGTGTTCTGAAGGCATTAGGAACGGGTCTCAGCCTGCCTCCTAGCACATTCGAGATTGTGCAGGAGACAGCTGTACCTATACAGCATAATCAATTATGGAATGTTGATCATAATTATGTAAAGCAATATGTCGTTCCTGTAACAGGCTATAGTATGACTGTGTGCGCACAGCATATGGAATTTGCCAAGCAAATAGAGTACATCACATGGGAGCAGTTGACTCATAGGTTTACGAAATGGGTTGGATCGTATAAAGGAGAGGACGAGAATTGGCTTTCATGGAATTGACAGTAGAACGATTGGCAGGCTATGACGTACATTCTATCGAACTGCCTGAGGAGACAATGCGTCTTCTAAAGAAGCATTCGGCCGAGCATTCGGTCAAGTTGGAATCCGTCATGTTCAGTGCGTGGGCAACGCTGTTGTCCCGGTTCTACAACTCGCAGCAAGTAACTCTTCATGCCGTTCAAGCGGGACACGGCAATGGCAACCATACAGTAGTCAGTCAGGATGACGTAACCTTGCAAGGAATTATGAGCATTCATAACAGCTTGTCGGCTTGCGCAGAAGGACGTAACCTGACTTGCTCTGAAATAGCTTCTGACAGTGATGTGGCAACGTATTGCTGGTACGGAGAAGATGTTCAGCCCGTGCTTCCAGAGGGAGAGCAGGTATGTGACCTGCACGGCTGCATTCAGCATGCTGCTGGAACGGGCGCATTACCAATGTTCACAATGTATTACAAGGAAAATCAGTTCCAGTTATCGACGGTAGAGAAGCTGGGGGAGTACTTCTTGCAGCTGCTGGATGAAGCTGTGAAGCATCCTCAGAAGCGTATTGGCGAGCTGGAAATGCTGACAGAGCAGGACAAGCGCCAGTTAATTGAGGGGATGAATCAGACGCGAGCTGAATATCCTCATACATTCACGGTTCAGGCGCTGTTCGAGGAACAGGCTAAGCTGCATCCGGATCGAGTAGCTGTCATCGAAGATGATCGCGAGTTGACCTATTGCGAGTTGAATGCTCGTGCGAATCAATTGGCGCGCAGGCTGCGGAAGCTTGGCATCGATCGGGAACAGTCTGTTGGTATTATGGCAGAGCGCAGTGCAGAGATGGTTGTCGGTATCTTAGCGATTCTCAAGGCGGGAGGAGCTTATGTTCCACTTGATCCCGATCACCCTCAGGATCGCATTCAATATGTCCTGGAAGACAGTCGTACGAAGCTGGTACTGACTAGCAGATCGTCAGATATAGATTTGCCGAATACCATCGAGCAGGTTCATATGGATGACCCGAGCCTTGCTGATGAATCTAGCGATAATCTGGTATCTGTGAATCAGCCAGAAGATCTTATATATATCATTTACACATCCGGTTCGACAGGAAGACCTAAGGGCGTCATGGTTACTCATCGTAATGTCATTCGCCTAGTAAAGCGCACGAATTATGTGAAGTTTGGCGAAGGCGACCGTATTTTGCAGACGGGATCACTTGTCTTCGATGCCTCAACCTTTGAAATCTGGGGCTCCTTGTTGAATGGCTTAGGGCTCGTGCTCATCGATAAGACGACGATACTGGACGCTGAGCAGCTGGAGGAAGCGCTCATCCGCCATCAGGTAACGATTATGTTCTTGACGACGGCGCTGTTCATTCAATTGGTTGATCGCAATCCGCGCATATTTGCGCCGCTTCGCCAATTGCTTGTCGGTGGAGAGCTGATGTCGCCAAAGCACTTCTATCGAGCGGCTAAGGACTGTGCACCGATTGAGATTTCGAATATTTATGGTCCTACTGAAAATACAACCTTCTCTACTTCTTATCTGATGAAGGAAGAGGGAGACGGGACAATTCCTATCGGTACGCCAATTACGAACTCAACCGCTTATGTTGTCAATGATTACGGCATGCTGCAGCCGATTGGCGCTGTAGGAGAGCTGTGGGTCGGCGGTGAAGGCGTAGCACGTGGCTACTTGAATAAGGATGAGATGACGCGTGAGAAGTTCGCGGATAGTCCATTCGTAGCTGGCGAACGAATCTATAAAACAGGTGACCTTGTGCGCATGTTGCCAGATGGCAACTTGGAATTCGTCGGACGCAAAGATCATCAAGTGAAGATTCGCGGCTATCGCATGGAGCTCGGTGAGATTGAAGCGCAGATTCATACGCACGAGCAAGTAACGGAAGCACTGGTTGTAGCTTTTGAAGAGTCGCCTGGCCAGAAGGCTCTCTGTGCTTACATTGTAGCGGAAGAAGGCATGACAGCGAGTGCAATGCGAGAGTACTTGTCTTCGCATTTGCCTGAGTTCATGGTGCCGGCATACTTCATGTTCTTGGAGCGCATGCCGCTTACGATCAACGGCAAGATTGATCGGGCCAAGCTGCCTCAGCCTGAGAAGCAGGAGCGCATCTCTACCGAATATCAAGCTCCTGTAACGGATACGGAGAAGAAGCTTGCGGCGATATGGGAGGAACTGCTTGGCATCTCTCCAATTGGCACAGCGGATCACTTCTTCGAGATTGGCGGGCATTCGTTGAAGCTGGCACAGCTGCAAGCACGTATCGCAGCTGACTTCCATATCTCATTGTCCTTCAAGGAATTGTTCTCGAATCCATATGTCGGCAAGCTTGCTGCAATTATCGACGGAGGAGCGCAAGAACAATACGAATCGATAACGCCAGCCGAGAAGAAGGCGCATTATCGTCTCGCACCTGCACAGACACGTATGTTCGCGCTGCAACAACGGGGCGGAGTTGGCATGGCCTACAACATTCCACTCGTGTACGAAGTGAAAGGCCATTTGGATACCGGCCGCCTGAAGAAGGCTCTACACCAAATCGTAGAGCGTCATGAAGCATTCCGTACTTCATTCCATTGGGAAGAGGAACAGATCGTACAGAAGGTGCATGAGACAGTTGATATGGATGTGCCGATTATAGAGGCCGAGGGCCGTACTGCTGCTGAACTGGCGAATGAATTCGTCCGTCCATTCCAGTTGGAGGAGCAATCGCTTCTACGTGCTGCGATTGCGAAAGTGGCAGCAGACAGCTACATACTGATGCTGGATATTCACCATATCGTCTTCGACGGAACCTCGCTCAGTGTGTTTGCAGAAGAACTGGCTGCAATCTATAAGGGCGAGGAGCTGGCCTCAATCAAGCTGCAATATAAGGACTATGCGGAGTGGCAGTCCAAGCGTGCACAAGATGAACAAGCACATGAACAGTATTGGCTGAGTGTGCTTGAAGGGGACATCCCACTGCTGGATCTTCCATACGATTATATTCGTCCGAATGTGCAGTCATTTGAAGGCGATATGGTGCGTATAGCATTGTCTGCCAAGACGGTGGAAGGATTGAAGCAGCTGGCTCTCCGTCAAGGAACTACACTCTATATGGTGCTGTTGTCGGTATATAATGTGCTCTTGTCCAAATATGTGGACAAGGAGGATATGATTGTTGGCTGTGCGATTGCTGCTCGAACACATACTGATGTAGATCGAATGATGGGCATGTTCGTCAACACCTTGCCGATTCGCAGCTTCCCAGAGGGCGGCAAGGCCTTTGCTGATTATTTGAATGAGATGAAGGATACGCTTCTACTTGCCTATGAGCATCAGGAATACCCGCTCGACAGCCTGGTTGAACGCCTGCAGCTGAAGCGGGACGTAAGCCGCAATCCATTGTTCGATACCGTATTCGTCATGCAGAACATGGGGGATCTTTCGCTTCAAGCTGGAGATGCCGTCTTCACACAGCTGCCTTATCATAACGGCACATCGAAGTTCGACCTTACGCTGGAGGCAATCGAGCGTGAAGAGGAACTCGAATGCAACTTTGAGTTCTGTTCGAAGCTGTTCAAACGGGCAACTGTAGAACGAATGGCAGGGCATTTCGAGCAGCTTGCTATGCAGGCAGCACAGCAGCCGTCATGCAGCATTGGAGAACTTGAACTGATTACGGATCAAGAACGGGAAGAAATCGTGCACCACTTCAATAATACGGATGCCGAATATCCTCGCCATGCGACTGTACACAGTCTGTTCGAGGAACAGGTGCGTGTAACGCCTGATCGGGTTGCGCTTATGTCTGGTGAACGTGAAATTACCTATACGGAGCTGAATGCGGAGGCCAATCGTTTGGCGCATTATTTGCAGAAGCATGGGACGAAGGCTGAACAGCCGGTTGGTCTGTTCACAGAGCGCACACCAGAAATGATTATCGGTGTACTCGCAATCTTGAAGGCTGGCGGTGCTTACGTGCCGATCGATCCAGATTATCCGCAGGAACGGATTCAATATATGCTGGAGGACAGCCGTGTTAATATCGTACTCGCAAGCGACCATTTGACTGAACGATTGCCGGAAGGACTGAGCAGCATCAGTTTCACGGATTCGGAACTAGCTGTACAGTCAACGGAAAACATAGATGATCTCAATAATTCTGAGCATATCGCGTACTTAATGTACACATCGGGATCGACAGGGAAGCCGAAGGGAGTTATGGTCACTCATCGCAACGTGATTCGCCTTGTGAAGAATACGAATTTCGTATCATTCCAAGAGGGTGATCGCATTTTGCAGACTGGTTCTCTCGTATTCGATGCTTCGACATTTGAAATATGGGGAGCCCTTCTGAACGGACTTCAACTTGTACTCGTTGACAAGCCGACGATTTTGGATGCTGAGCAGTTGGAACAAGCGATTGTACGGCACGGCATCACTATGATGTGGTTGACTTCACCGTTATTCACACAGCTAGTTGAGAAAAATGAGCGCTTATTCGAACCTGTGCGAACATTGCTCGTTGGCGGAGATGTATTGTCTCCGAAGCATATCTACCGGGTGCTTCATGCTTGTGCGCCAATTCAAATCGTGAACGGATATGGACCGACAGAGAATACGACCTTCTCCTGCTGCCACCATATTGCAGCGGAGCAGGACGGATCGATCCCAATTGGAGCGCCGATTGCGAACTCGACAGCCTATGTAGTGAACAACTATGGCAAGCTGCAGCCGATTGGCGTAGCGGGCGAGCTGTGGGTCGGCGGCGATGGCGTGGCGCGTGGTTACTTGAATCGCGAGGACTTGACGAACGAGAAGTTCATCGACAGTCCGTTCAAGGCTGGAGAGAAGCTGTATAAGACAGGCGACCTTGTTCGCTGGCTGCCGGACGGAACAGTCGAGTTCTTAGGACGCAAAGACCATCAAGTGAAAATTCGCGGATATCGCATGGAGCTTGGTGAAATTGAAGCGCAAATCCGAACTCATGAGCTCGTGAAAGAAACACTCGTTACCGATATTGAGGAATCGCCAGGACAAAAGGCGCTCTGTGCGTACATCGTAACGGAAGGTACGGTGACAGCTGCAGATATTCGTCAGCATCTGCTTGATCATTTGCCGGATTATATGATCCCAACTTACTATGCGTTTCTCGATCAGATGCCGCTGACCACGAACGGCAAGATCGATCGCGCGAAGCTCCCTGCGCCATCGAAGCAGGAGTGGACAGGAGCCGGCTACGTAGCGCCTGACAGTGAGACGGAGATGAAGCTTGCTGAGCTATGGCAGGAGCTGCTTGGCCTGACAACGGTCGGCGTTTGCGACAACTTCTTTGAGCTAGGCGGGCATTCCTTGAAGGCGATCACGCTTGTTGCGCAGTTGAAGCAGGAATACGAGGTTGACGTCAGCGACGTATTCGCATATCCGACGATCCGAGAATTGGCATTGCGGATGAAGTATCGTCCGAACCATATGAAGGATAAGCTGGAGCGGATTCGTGCCATGTATGCAGAGGAAGTAGCGGTCGTGGAGGATAAGGCTGTAACGGAAGCTTGGAAGCAGTATCGCAGCCGCAACGAAGCTTATCACAAACGAGAGCTATCGCAGCAGTTGAACTATGCTAAGGTTCTCCTTACAGGTGCAACAGGATACTTGGGTGCTTACCTGCTTCGCGATCTTCTGCATTGCACTGACAGCAAGGTGGTTGCTATTGTTCGCGGGACATCTCCTGAGCAGGCTCGACACAGATTGTACGAGAAGCTGGCCTATTATTTCGGTGCAGCACTGACAGACACGCACGGACATCGAATCGAAGTCGTTAACGCGAACTTGAGTGACGAACATCTCGGACTCGCTGAACACGAATATGCTAAGCTGGCAGATGAAGTGGAATGCATCATCCATGCTGCGGCCAATGTGAAGCATTATGGCCACTATTCTGAATTCGTACTGAATAATGTTACGGCGACGGAGCGCTTGTTGGAATTGGCAGCAACCGGCACGAAGAAGGGATTCCACCACGTCTCTACAATGTCGGTCGGGATGGGAACGATTGAAGGCAAGGAATCCGTTCTCTTCACGGAGGATGACTTGGACATCGGACAAGTGCATGACAACTATTATGTAAAGACGAAATTCCAAGCGGAGCAATTGGTAGAACAGGCGCGTCTGCAGGGGCTTCATACGAACATTTACCGAGTTGGTAACATTGTATGTCACTCAGAGAGCGGTCAGTTCCAGGAGAATATCCAGGACAATGCGTTCTACAAGACGATGAAGTCCTTCATCCAATTGGGGGCCGTTCCTGATTCCGGTCAGGATACAGACTTATCCTTCGTAGATCAGGTGAGCCGTGCGATTATTACACTGCATGACAAGCCTGCCCTGCATGATGAGATCTACCATATCTATAATCCTCATCTGATCAGCATGTCCGAAATGCTGGCTGGGCGGAATGATGTTCAGGTTGCGAGGCTGCCAATGGAGAAGTTCCTATCCTATCTGTTCGAGCAGTATGAACAGGGGGCGAAGCTTGAGGCAGTCGAGAATGTGATGCTGCATAACGGGTGGATGGATGAAGGCGCTGCGCTGACAGCGTTCGAGCTTACTGCAGAACGGACTGCATCTACGCTTGCTGCATTAGGCTTTTCCTGGACTGTACCTGGTGAAGCTCAAGTCACGAATATGCTGCGACACGGGTTCAAAGTTGGCTTCCTAACTCTTACGAACAAGTAGGCCAGCAATTCGGAGCGATATTATGTGCAGGGGGGATGGCATCGAGAATGGCAGAAGAGAGGTTGATTGCGGTTCATATGCAGCTCGAAGAGCGCCCTATCTTAACTTGATAGGCATACGTCAATCAGCAAAAAGACCAAAAAGCATTGGCATGAAACGACATATTGGGTAATATTCAGTATGTGCAGTAGACAATCAGTAACACCATACTTATGAATTTATTACATCTAGGAGGAGATTTTCCATGTTCGAAACGAAATACGAAGCATCTAAAAACCGTGTGTATGTTAAGCTTGAAGGTATGATGACAATTGAAGAGGCCAAAGAATACGATCAAGCTGTTCGTCGTGAAGTTGATAAAGCGAAGGAAGGCTACACATTCTGCATCGATATGGCGAAGGCACAACCAGCACCAGCTGATGTGAACGATTATTTGGCAGGATTGCGCGACTACATGGCAAACAAAAAAACAAAGGGATCTTCTATGATCGTAAGCTCCGCTCTGACGAAGCTGCAATTGTCTCGCTTGGTTAAAGATCTCGGCGGTGCATACGGCGTAGCTCAAAGCTACGAAGAAGCAGATCGCTACTTGGACAGCTTGTAGTCTTATAGTTCTTATCTTTTCGTCTTATTGAAGGATACTGAATGATATGACCTGCCCGTTCCCGGACGGGCAGGTCTTTTTTTTGGTGACGAGCAAGCTTGAGCAAGTGCAATGAAGGACAACGCGTGGTATCGGAAGATACCCTATTACATAAAAGGTGTGACAGGAATGAAATCTCAATCTATCAACGAACGGATACGGGCGTTATGGAATCACTGTTTTCAATCACTGTTAGCGCGGATATTATTGCCTATCAGTCTTATTACTCTGCTTGTCATTATAACGACCAGCATGGTGAATGCCAGCTTTATTCGAAGTGTCGTTACTGACATGATGATCGAAGACACACAGACGGCAGTTCGGCAAATTGGGAAATTCGTAGTGCAGCACGGCAAGGACGATCCAAAGGCTGTATTGAATATGGTTGCATACAAGGATAACAGCACTTCATTGCTGGTGAAAGATGGCAAGGTGATAGCCCGATTTGGTAAGGAGCTGTCCAGTGAGATCGAAGATAGTCTGCATGCACTTTACACTGGCGAGCAGAATGAAATGAAGTTGGACATTGGACTCGGTGGATACGCATATGCAGCGAAGTCTGGAGATTATACCGCAGTAGTAATCTCGCGATTTGATGATTTTGACAGCAGTCTTGATTCTTACAATTGGCTGATGTGGGCGGTGACCATTGGATCCTTGCTCATTATCACGAGTGTGACTTGGATGCTTGTGAATCGTCTGTTTGTCAAACCAATCCACAAGGTTTCACGTACCGTTGAGCATATAGGGTCTGGGGACTTTACCCATCGTGTTGGAATAGCTGAGGAGCGCAAGGATATTTGGGGAAATGTATCCCGCAGCTTTTCGAGCATGCATAGCAATCTGAAGGAATTGGTCGATCAAGTTGTCGATACGAGCGAGAACATTAATACAACTTCGAATGACTTTGCAATCAGCTCGCAGGAAACAAGTAAATCATCGGAACAGATTACAATCTCGCTGCAGGATATATCAATGGGCGTGGACGAGCAGGCGAAGAAGCTTGCTGAGGTCGGTCAAATGATCGAGGATGTGACGATGGCAATTGGCGAAGTGGATCAAACGGTGAAGACGATTACAGGCGAATTCACGAAGGCCAATGATAAGGTTGTGCATGGCAATGAAATCGTCAATAAAACGATCACCCATATGAGACAGCTGTCTGATAATGTGGAAGCAAGTGCTGGCATGATGAGCAGCCTGCAGCAAAAATCCGATAAAGTCGGCGAAATTCTAGCGATTATCACGGATATTGCGGGGCAAACAAACCTGCTTGCACTGAATGCCGCGATTGAAGCTGCTCGGGCAGGGGAACATGGCAGAGGCTTCGCGGTTGTGGCGAATGAAGTTCGCAAGCTGGCTGATCAATCGAATCAGGCAGCTCTCGAAATTCAGCAGATTATTGCTGAAGTTCAATCCGAGACGGGAAATGCAGTCGAGACAATGGAGAAGAGCCATCATTTCGTCCAATCCGGCATTCAAAGTGTTAATGATACGGGTGACGTCTTCCATGCCATTGTGGCGATGATGCAGGAAATATCCAATCTAGCCAGCATGGTCGAGGCGATCGTCCAGGAGGTCAATATTAGCTCTCAAGACATGCTCGAGCGTGTTCAGGGGGTTGTGACCATTTCGGAGGAATCCGCATCAAGTGTGCAATCGATTGCCGCTGCTACTGAAGAGCAGAATGCGGTTATGGAAGAGCTGGCAAGCTCAGCCGAGGAATTTAAGCGCATGGCAATGGGATTGCAGGATTCATTGACGAAATTTAAATTTTAATATTTATTTTGACAACTAGATTATACCGTACTTGAACCGATACCTGACTTAGGTATCGGTTTTTTTTATGTCATGGCGATCACGCATGAATTTGCGAGCAGCAGGGAATAATTTGTCTGATCATCCAGCATGTTCGTCATCTTCAAAGTGATTACAGGAGGGAATTGTCTTATGGCGGACTTTGATTTCGCAGCTTCCCTGCAAGAACAAATATCGGCATTGTTTCATCATCGCGTCCATCTTGTGGTAAGAAGCATTTCGCCGTCAGTTGCCATATGCTATATGCCCCAGCATGTCGATACGAAGCAGCTTCACACCTCTATTCTATCTCCGTTGCTGCAGTTGGGGCAGACACCGACGATCGAGGATCTTCGCAGTTCGCTCCCTATCGGAGAAATCATGGATATTGCGACTATCCCGGAATGCGCACCGCTGATTGTGAAGGGATGGGTCTATATTGCGACCCCTCAGGCAGGCATTGCGGCAAATGTGGCGGACTTGCCTAAGCGGTCTCTTACCTCGCCAGAGAATGAGACGACCATATTAGGCCCAATGGTTGCTTTTACGGAGTCAATTGGCATGAACACGACCTTGCTTAGAACCTCTATTCCAGATACGGAGCTATGCAGTGAAGAATATAAGATGGGGAACAAACGCAATACGACGATCCATCTCATGTTTATGGCAGATCGGGCGAATCCAGATCGGGTTGAGCTGGTACGTCAACGAATTAAGCAGCTTCGTCTCAATGATGTGACAGGCAGCTCAGAGCTCATGCACATGATTCAGGATAATGATTTGAGTGTCTTCCCGCAATTGATGCTAACCGAACGGATTGATTTGGCTAGCCATTCGCTGATAGAAGGCAAGATTATTATTCTGTTGGATGGGAGTCCGCTTGTGATCGTAGGACCAAGCGAATTCATTGACTTTTTCTTATCCATGGAAGATCGCTATTTAGGATGGGGGATCGGGACATTTATTCGCGCACTGCGAATGGTTGCGTTAATTCTTTCTGTATTCTTGACTCCTGCCTATGTGGCCGCCCTTACTTTCCATTATGAAATTATTCCTTCCTCTTTGCTCGTATCCTTAATTGAGTCACGCTCCAAAGTCCCTTTTCCGCCTTTATTTGAGACGATAATTCTGGAAGTGACCATGGAACTGCTTCGGGAAGCGGGGGCGAGGCTGCCGACGAAGGTTGGACAGACAATGGGCATTGTAGGCGGTATTGTCATTGGGCAGGCAGCGGTTCAAGCCGGATTTACGAGCAATATTCTCATCATGCTAGTGGCACTTGCGGCGCTTGGTTCTTTCGCAACACCAGACTATTTAATGAGCAGCAGCTTACGCCTCGTCCGATATCCGATGGTGATCTTTGCGGGCATGTGGGGCAGCATCGGTATTGTGTTTGTAACCTCCTTGGTAACGATGCACCTCATTCGTCAGACGAGCTTAGGCAGGCCGTATTTTTCACCAGTTCACCCGATTAAGGAATCTGACTTGGCTTATGATGAGGTGCTGCTTCCAGAACCGAAGGGCTTGACTGCAACAGGGCACAAGGTTCGTAAATACGTCCGATCCATTTCTCTTCGTTCGCTATGGACCGGAAAGATTGATGATTAGTCATTTGTAGGTGAAAAAGATGAATAGCGGAACATCACACAAATATCAATTCAAAGCCTACATGCTGCTGTTCCTCGTGTGCAACGTGCAGGTCGGTGTAGGAATATTCGGATTTCAGCGGTACATCTATAAGGAGGCGGGGCATGATGCATGGATGTCGGTCCTGCTTGCAGGAATAGCTACCCATTTGATCGTCTGGATTATGGTCAAGACCTTGGAAATGCATAAGTCGCTTGATTTGTACGGCATTCAACACGTCCTGTTTGGCAAATGGATTGGCGGAGTATTGAGCATCTGCATGATGCTCTATTTCCTGACGAATATGACGACCATTGTCAGAACGTATATTGAAGCGATCCAATCGTGGATTTTCCCCGATTTTCCGACATGGCTCCTATCACTTATATTGCTTGTGCTTATGGTGTATGGCAGCTTGGGCGGAATTAGAGTCATTTTACAAACGAGCTTTATCAGCTTTTTCCTGATTATCGCGACCTCCCTTTTCTTCAATTATCCGATCCGCTATGTGGAATGGAGCCGTTTACTGCCAATTTATGATACGACTGCACAACATATTTGGGTAGGGGCAATAAAGATGGGGTTTACGATTACGGGGTTTGAAGTAATATTTATGCTCTATCGCCATGTGCAGGACAAAAATAAGGTGATGCGCTACGCACAAGCGAGCGTGCTCTTCACCAACATCCTGTACTTGTTCATTATGATCGTGTCGATCATCTATTTCAGTGAGAATCAGATACTTCGTACGATTTGGGGCTCCATTAATTTATTAAAAATTATTAAGTACCCCTTCTTGGAGCGGATCGAGTTCATTGCAATTCCTTTCTGGATGCTAGTTGTGCTTCCTGGTATCATGCAGCTGGCTTGGAACGTGCTGCGGGGCACTGTGCAGCTGTTTGGATGGAATGAGAAGCTGACACTGTATGGCTTGGCTGTTATTGTGATCGTGGCATCCAGCACCCTCCATAATCGGGAACAAGTGAATCAGCTCAATGATTTTATCGGGATATACTCTGTGATTGTCTCTTATTGTTATCCGCTCCTCTTGTTCGCTCTGACGTATGTATACAAGTGGCGCAAACGTGAGAAGGGGAGTGATGCGCATTGAGATCGTTGCTCAAACCGATGTTCAGGGTAGTTGGTGTGTTATCCGTGCTGGCACTTCTTGTAGGCTGTGTACAGTCTAGTGTGCTGGAGAAGTTGGGAATAAGTGTAGCGATCGGGTTTGACGTTCTGTCGGAAGAGAAGTTTAATGTCACTTCAGTTCTGACCAATCCGGAGCCAGGAGCGAAGAAGAAGACGAAGATCGTCTCTGGTATTGCAAGCAGCACCAAGGGAGCTCGAATTAACAACAACCAGCAATTGGCCCACACACTTGTGAACGGTCAGGTTCGTGTCGTTGTCTTTGATGATAAGCTGGCCAAGCAAGGGATTACGTATATTGTTGAGAATTTGACGAGGGATCCGTTTTTCGGTGATATGATTTTTCTCGCAGTCAGTGAAGGGCCGTCTCATGAATTGCTGGCCGGCAGTTATGAGCAGATTCCGAATATTGGAACCTACTTGTATGAAATGCTGCAGCAGCATATTCAAGATGATTGGGTTCCTTCCTGCACGGTTCACGATTATCGGAGCGCCTTCTACAGTGCTGGACAAGATCCGGTACTCCCAATGCTGCGCAAGCTGCCCAACGGAGTTGAGGTTTTTGGACTGGCCCTGCTTCAGAATGATCGAGTAGTCGGAACGATCGGGCCTGGAGAAGGCTATTTGCTCAAGCTGCTGCTTGGAAAATTAGCGTCATTGAAAGAGATCAAAATTGATCGTGATGAGCTG
Source organism: Paenibacillus sp. cl6col (assembly GCF_900102125.1). Classification (NCBI taxonomy): domain Bacteria; kingdom Bacillati; phylum Bacillota; class Bacilli; order Caryophanales; family Paenibacillaceae; genus Paenibacillus; species Paenibacillus sp. cl6col. The sequence continues at coordinate 779,862 of NZ_FNAZ01000001.1, read as the reverse complement.
CGTCCTTATTTGCATGAGAATCGGAAGGAGGACGGGCATGTACGAGTGGTCTTCGCGAACCTGGGCAGTAAAAAACATATTCGTCTCCTCTCAGCTTCTCCCCTGAAATTTCAAGCCAATTTACGCATCAATGTGGAGCTGCATGAAATTACAGATGAATATGATTTTAGCAAACCCCAGGCAAGCAAACTGCTTCAACAAAAAATAGGAGAAGCATTGACGAAGGAAACCGAAGCACTTATTAAAAAGCTTCAGCGCCTCGGCTCGGATCCGATTGGCTTCGGCGAGGTCTACCGCAGCTCGGTAAGGCACTCCAAACTGACAGCTGACAAGTGGAAGAAGATGTTCCCTGAGGCAAGCATTCAATCTCATGTCGAGGTGAACATTGTCCGAACAGGTACGATTGAGTAATCGGAATTTTTTGTGAGTTACATTGCGCTGAATGATTGACTCTCACGTAACGTGATCGTGTAGCCTAATGGTATTCCGACTTGTCGGAGAGGAACATACCATGAAGAGATGCAGGTGAACCTAATGAACATTCACATGGAAGACACGTTACGTCAGTATGAAGTATTGTTGACTATGCCAAATGAGCAGAGAAATGGCTATTTCAGGCATACAATGATGAAGCCGTTTCGATCGATGTGGGAGACCATTCATGTACCTATAACAGCGCAGCAGCCGAACGGCTATGATGTGGTAATGGCCACTCAAATGATGGGCTTCCTTCCGCTTCAGCATCAGGAAGGAATCGAGAAGGCAAGGAAGCATCTGCAGGATATTCGCATTCTGGAACTCGCGAAGGAGACTTTGTTGGGATGTATCCACCGAATAGACTCAGCGGGGCTGGCAGTCAAGGCAGAGGAATTGATATTTGGCGCGTATCTTGCTGATCCTGACAAGTTAAGCAGTTATCAGGGGTATACCGGATTTGGCGGTATTCCAGGATATATCCTCATTATCCTGGATCCGAACAGCTACAATATTCCGCGACTGCCGGCGCTGATCGCTCATGAGTTCCACCATAACGTTCGCTTCTCCTATTTCGATTGGAACCATGGCAATGTAACGCTAGGCGACTATATTATCATTGAGGGCTTGGCAGATTCTTTTGCAACTGAGATGTATGGAGAGGAGCTGCTTGGTCCATGGGTGGCGAATATACAGGGCAAGGAGCTGGATCATTGCTTCGAGGTAATCCGAGGAGCATTGGATACGAAGGGATTCGCTGAGGTGAGCAGCTATATGTTCGGCGATGAAGCTGCTGTGCGTGAAGGTTATCCGGCAATTGGATTGCCTGCGGGGGCAGGGTATGCGGTTGGCTATCATGTTGTACAGTCCTTCTTGAAGAGGAACGATGTATCTATTTATGAAGCGACCCTGCTGCCGGCGAAGACCATCATACAGGGGAGTGGTATGGTGTAGGATTATGTAGGATTATCGATTGATTGTAAGGCTCTCAAGAATCGGAAGAATGGATCCATATTCGGATGAGGCAAGACCCTGAGCAGCGGCGGAAATCTCTGCTCGGGGTCTTTGCGTTCTTCAGATCCTTCGTTCTTCAGGTCTTTCTTTCGATATTTCTTCGGTTGATTGTAGCCTTTGTTGCCGTAATTTGGTTACGGCAACAAAGGCTATTCATTCAGTAGTTCATCTCTTCTCATAAAACGGACTAGCTTCTCCTCGGTAGAGGAGTGTTCAATTGGGGTGAATACACTGCACCGCAAGTCCATGTTCCCCTGCAAGAGAAGCGAGGTAAGGTTGAACAGCATCTTGCCTGCCTTCGCGTGACGGAATTCGATCGTAACGTCGGGGGCAATGCTGACTTGGCTTGCTTCCCATAGTGCATGGAATTCGGGATGAAGCTCTGACATTTCGTCTACGAAGTCTGTATACCATTCATCTCCCACGTACTGACCATAGTAGGCGCGGAACATCGCGAGGAAGCCTCTGACGAAGTGTTCCCAATTGACGGCTAATGAGCGCAGCTCTTTTCTGACGAAGACGAGTCGAATCAAGTTCCGCTGCTCTAAGGGAACCTGATCGAAATCGAGAAATACATATGCCGCAGCGGCATTCCAGCCAACAATGTGGAAGTGCCTATCCGTAATGATGGTTGGGCAATGCGTTAGCTCATTCAATATTTTCCCGAGCGATGGCGGAATTTTCGCAATACTCATTTCCTGCTGTGGTGGGCTAATATGCTTCTCAAGTGCAAGATCGTATACATATTTCCGCTCATCCTGATTCAGTTGCAGAGCGGCAGCTACCGCGTCCAGAACAGATGGAGACACGGTGATGTCGCGCCCTTGCTCCAGCCAGGTATACCAAGTCGTACTGACTCCTGCCAATTGCGCTACCTCTTCACGACGCAGGCCAGGTGTTCGACGTCTAGTACCAGCAGGCAGTCCTACGGACTGCGGTTGAATGCCTGAGCGCTTGGACTTTAGGAAGGTGGACAGGGCTTCTAATCTCGTTTGGTTGGACATGGCTATCCCTCCTATCAAGCCAGTTGTACATTTAGTTTTGTTTTATCGACTATGTAGAGTGAATAACCAGATCAGCAGTGGATTAACAATGGATCAGGAATAATCGTGAAAGGTTACATGGTTGTTTGTGATTCCCAACTTGCATGTCGCAGCATGGCTTCATGGCCTTATCTAGTATATCATTTGCGCAGCGTAATCGATTGGAAGTGCAAGTTGTCATCATCCAATGGGACAGTGTGGAAATCTACGATCTGAAACCAACGGGATAAGGTCTTCTGAATGGCATTGTCCGTGTGAAAGGAGAAGAATCGCTGCGGATTGCACCAATCCGCCTCCCATACTCCTTCTGAGTCGTATCCACCATATAATCCAATAAAAAGCAGTCCATTCGGAGCGAGCACTCGATGCATTTCTTGCAAGACCTGATCCAGATCCTTCTTCGGCGCGTGCAGCAAGCAATTTAGCGCATAGACAGCTTTAAAGCTATGATCGGCAAAGTCCAACTGATAAAAATCCATTACTTTCGCATTCAAGCCTCTTTCGATGCACTTCTTCACCGATTCACTGGATAGATCGATGCAGGTTGTCTGCATTCCGCTCTGTTGAAAATAAACGCCGTCGATCCCTGTTCCCGCACCGATTTCTAGTATAGTTGTTTTCCCCTCACGGCTTATCAGCTCACGAAATTTCTTTCTTTCGTCTATTTTCCAAGAAGACAAGGATCTGCTGGATCTTCTCTGTGCATCCTGATCATACGATTGGGCTAGTGCAGCTTTGAAGTTGGACATGAAATCTACTCTACCTTTCTGCCAATATATTACGAACATTTGTTTCCTTTATTATAGATAAGGATTCCTAATTATGTCAACGAATGATGCAAGAGAGCAGCTGAGGAGTGCTTGATATGGATGATATTTATTGTTTACTGCTGGAGTCAGGTAGTAATTATACTAGTATAACCAACAACTTGTAATAGGATAAATCCTGTGTGACAATATCGTAAACCAATGAATAGGCATGAGGCGACTCATGGATGATCCAAATAGCTAGGTAGATTCATATTTCACAATGAAGACAGTGTCGTTATAGAGGCTTGTACGATCACGATCTGTGAGGAGGAATTAGAGTTGGAACCCGTAGTGATTACAGGAATGGGAGTTATCTCCCCGATAGGAAATGATGTAGAGACATTTTGGAGGAACTTAGTTGCTGGACAATCAGGAATATCCTCTATTGATACATTTGACGTGAGCGGTCATAAAACGAAAATTGCTGGTCTTGTGCGTGAGTTCGATGCGGATGGACTTCTAGGACGCAAAGAGGCAAGACGGCTGGATCGCTTCACTCAATTTGCACTTGCTGCCGCAGAGCAGGCATGGGCGGATTCTGGGCTGGTGCTGGATCAGATTGACCCTGAGCGCTTAGGTGTCTACGTGGGGTCAGGCATTGGCGGAATTGAATCCTTGATTGAAAATGTCGATATTTTGCGAAGCAGAGGTCCTGGGAGAGTCAGTCCGACCTTGGTGCCAGCCATGATGGCGAATGCAGCGTCTGCACAGATCAGCATCAAATGGGGAGCGCTGGGCCCTACGATGTCCCATGTCTCTGCTTGTGCGATCGGCAATACTGCGATTGGCGAGGCGTTCCGGCTCATTCGCTCGGGAGGAGCAGACATTGTATTTGCAGGCGGAACGGAAGCTGCTGTTACCGACTTATCGCTAGCCAGCTTCGGTAATGCAACGGCATTATCAACAAGGAATGATGATCCGACGAAGGCCAGTCGGCCCTTCGATGCGGAGCGGGATGGATTTGTCATGTCTGAAGGCGCGGGCATACTCATTCTGGAATCATTGTCGCACGCCATCCGTAGAAAGGCACGAATCTATGCGGAGGTTATTGGATATGGGATAAGCTCGGATGCTTACCATATTGTTGCGACCCATCCTGAAGGGCGAGGTGCCTATCTTGCGATGAGAACGGCTCTTCAGGAAGCATCAGTCTCTGCCGAGGATGTAGATGTCATTAACGCGCATGCAACGAGTACGGAGGTTGGCGATCTGGCAGAGACAACGGCGATTAAAAGAATGTTCGGCGAGCATGCTTATCGGATTCCGATAACAGCAAATAAGTCCATTACGGGTCACATGCTGGGTGCTGCTGGGGGAGTAGAGGCCATCTCGCTCGTGAAGAGCTTACAGGAGGGACTGATTCCGCCGACGATTAACCTTGAGAACCCTGACCCCCTCTGCGATCTGGATTATGTGCCGAATGAAGCACGGAAGGCCAATGTGAAGGTGGGACTATCTAATTCTTTCGGCTTTGGCGGTCATAATGCCGTGATCGTGTTGAAGAAGTATGAGTGATTGAGACGCATAACCGGATAATCGGTTCGGTACAAAATAGCCCCTGACTTGCGGCATATCCGCAAATTCAGGGGCTCGGCGTTTATCAGCAGGGCTTAGGATTCAAGACGCTTACGTTGGAAGCGGGCAATCGCTTCGTATTCTTCATCCAGCTTGCGGAATATCGAGATATAGATCGGAAGCAGTTCATGATAAATCGCTGCATGCTCCGGATTAGGTTCATGCTTGTGCGTAGCGCCTACCATATCAGATACGATACGGAGTGAATCGGCTCTTCCAGTTGCGTATAGACCAAGCACAACAGCACCAAGGCAGGAGCTCTCGTAGCTCTCAGGGACGACAACTTCTTGATCGAAGATGTCGGCCATCATCTGCCGCCAGAGCGGTGAACGAGCGAATCCGCCAGTGGCGTGAATCTTGCTAGGGCGTCCCATCTGCTCTTCCATTGCAAGCAACACCGTGTACATATTGAAGATGACGCCTTCCAGCACGGCACGAATCATATGTTCCTTCTTGTGATGCATCGTGAGGCCGAAGAAGGAGCCGCGCGCGTCCGCATTCCAGAGCGGAGCTCGTTCGCCAGTTAGATAAGGATGGAAGAGCAGTCCGTCTGCCCCCGGCTGAACCTGCTCGGCAATGCGAGTAAGCAGATCATAGACATCAATGCCAAGCCGCTTCGCTGCTTCAACCTCGGAAGCAGCCAGTTCATCGCGTACCCAGCGGAACAGCATGCCGCCATTGTTCACAGGTCCGCCGATGACCCAGTGCTTGTCTGTCAGGGCATAGCAGAAGATTCTGCCCTTCGGATCGGTAAGCGGTTGTTCCACGACGGTACGGATCGCGCCGCTCGTTCCAATTGTTGCTGCAACAACACCAGGCTCGATCGCATTTACACCAAGATTGGAGAGCACACCATCACTGGCTCCCACAATCGTTGGGGTAGCAGGGGAGAGTCCCATCTCCCGCGCGTAGACTTCATCCATTCCTGTTAGCTGATGCGTAGTAGGAACGAGCTCGGATAGCTTGTCAGTCGATATGCCCGCAAGTTCAAGCGCTTCTTCATCCCAAGCGAGCTGCTGCAAATTCATCATCCCGGTAGCAGACGCAATCGAGTAATCGACAACATACGTATGGAACAGCTTGAATAGTACGTATTCCTTAATGGAAATGAATTTAGCCGCCTTATTTAACAATTCCGGAGCTTCATGCCGCATCCACATCAACTTCGTAAGCGGGGACATCGGATGGATGGGAGTGCCTGTCCGCAAATATAAGGCATGTCCCTGCGGATCCTTCTTGAGCTGAGCTGCATATTTGCTGCTCCGATTGTCTGCCCACGTGATGCAAGGGGTGAGCGGATGGCCATCTGCATCGACGGCGATGAGGCTATGCATCGCCGAACTGAAGGACAGGAACAGTACATCCTCAGGCCCGGCTTGCGCAGCGCTCATCGCTTGCTTGACAGAAGAGACAACGGCTTGGAATATCCGTTCTGGATCCTGCTCGGCTATCGTTGCGTTCGGTGTATGCAGTGGATAGCCTTGGCTGCCGGTGGATATGACTTTGCCATTCTCTTCGAATACGACTGCCTTCGTGCTCGTCGTTCCCATATCGATTCCGATCATGTAGTTGGGATGATTCATAGGAATAACCTTCTTTCTTTCATTACCATGTATGTTACACTACTGTGCTCAACAGCAGAATCAATGCTAATCCGACGACAGATAGAATCGTCTCCATCACTGTCCATGACTTAAGTGTCTCTGGGACGGACATGTTGAAAAATTCCTTCACCATCCAGAAACCTGCATCATTGACGTGGGACAGAACGATCGAGCCTGCGCCAGTTGCAAGTACAACCAATTCTACAGGAACACCTGGAGTCATCGCCAGTACTGGAGCAACAATACCAGCAGCGGTCGTCATGGCAACGGTTGCAGAACCAGTTGCAACACGAATCAATGCTGCGACGAACCAGGCGAATAGTATGACGTTAATGTTCGCTTGTGTGGCAAGCTCTGCGATCGCACCGCCAACACCACTGTTAATGAGCACTTGCTTGAACGCACCGCCGCCGCCAATGATAAGAATGATCGTTGCGGTAGGAGCGAGACATTCGCTGGTGAAGTGGGATATCTCTTCCTTCTTGAAGCCGCGCGCATAACCGAGCGAGAAGAAGGAGAAGACGACTGCAATCAGAAGCGCGATAATTTCATGGCCGATGAATTTGCACAGTACGGCTAAGCTGCTAATGCCTTCAGGATCGATGATGTCTGCGACGGAGCCAATCAGCATAAGAATGACAGGCAGCAAAATGGTGAACAGCGTAATGCCGAAGCTTGGGAGCGGCCGATCACTCTTCTGCGCGAATTGCTCAGCGAGCTTCGCTGGCGGCTGTAATTGAATGCGTTTACCAATAAACTTGCCGAATAGCGGCCCTGCGATAATTGCTGTTGGTATTCCGACGAGCAGAGAGTAGAGAATCGTACGACCGAGATCCGCTTGATAAGCGTCGATGGCAATCATCGGTGCCGGATGCGGTGGTACGAGTCCATGTACGGTAGATAGCCCCGCCAAGATTGGAATGCCGATCTGCAGCAATGATTTGTTTGTTTTGCGTGCTACAGTGAACACAATTGGAATTAATAGTATTACACCAACTTCAAAAAATACCGGGATACCTACAATAAAACCAACAAGGAGCATTGCCCAGTGAACGCGTGATTCTCCGAATTTATCAATAAGGGTAGTGGCGATTTGCTCTGCACCGCCGGATTCTGCCATCATCTTGCCCAGCATGGTACCGAGCGCAATGACAATGGCTATCGTGCCAAGTGTGCCGCCAAGGCCTTGTGTAATCGATTGCACAACATCTTGCGGTTTCATGCCTGTTAACAGACCGAGCATTAATGCTGATATAAGCAACGTCACGAAAGGATTCCATTTTAGCTTGGCAATGAACACAATGAGAAATACGATGGTAAGCAGTGTCCAAAATAGTAATGTCACATTGTGACTCATTCCGAATAGTGTGCTCATGATGTACGAGCCTCCTTTTGAAAAGTGCCGATTGTTATGAATGATTCCAAATATAGCGTTTCCAAAACAAACTTGAATACTTGTCGACAACTTAAAATTAAAAAACTTTGTATCCTTGCAGCTTGCCGTTACGAATGCGGCAAGCTGACATGCAAGGTACGGTTCGAGTCGGCGAAGTAGGCTGAGACAACCTGCTGGATCGTATGAGTATCCTTCGACTGGAGTCCTCTTACGATCGTACGGTGTTTTTCAATTACAGTGAACAGCTTCGCTTCTCCCTCAGAGAATATTTCTTCCGTTGTCATCAGCATGACGGTCTTCACGATCAGTCGAATGCTCGTCCACAGATGCATGATGCGTTTATGCTCCGCTGCAGCAATGATCGCTTCATGGAACGATAAATCCTGATAAGCGAATTCAACGGCATCATTGTACTTAACCGCGAGTTCCATCTTGTCGATAATCTGCAGAAGCGTCAGAATCAGACCATCTGTGTTCACGATGGCGAGCCGCTGCTGGACAAAGCTCTCAATGAGATAGCGAACATCGTACAGTTCTTCGACGTCGATAAGACTAAGCCCTAAGACAACAGCACCCATGCGCTCCAAGCGGATAAGCCCTTCGTTAGAGAGCGTTTTCAATGCTTCGCGAACGGGAGAGCGGCTGGTGCCGAAGTCGGCAGCCACTCGATTCTCCGATATAATTTCGCCCGGCTTGATGGAGCCGTTAATAATTTGCAATCGCAGCTCACAGGCGATGGATTCCCCAAGGGATGCGCCCTGCAGCCACTGTTTCGGATAGTGTATCATGCGTGAACTCTCCTCATGATTGGTTTCCTGAACCCATATCTTTACTTTACAGATTTGGTTCTGATTGTACCACGGTGCTGCATGGCGCGACCATCGGGCTTGTGGTGATTCTATCTTCGCTATCGAAATAGGAACTGACTATTCCTTCGTTACCACTTGATGTCCGCCGAACTCATTGCGCAGTGCAGCAACTACCTTACCGTGGAAGGAATCGGACTCAAGCGAACGATATCTCATGAAGAGGGACATCGCGATAACGGGTGCGCTTGCTTGCAGCTCCAGTGCAGTTTCCACTGTCCATTTGCCTTCGCCAGAGCTTTGCATAACGCCGCGAATGCTGTCCAGCTTCGGATCTTTGGAGAAAGCATTTTGCGTCAGATCCATCAACCAGCTGCGGATAACCGATCCGTTGGACCATACGCGTGCAACTTGTTCGTAATCGAAATCGAAGTCGCTCTTGTCCAATACTTCGAAGCCTTCCGCGATCGCCTGCATCATTCCATATTCAATACCGTTGTGAACCATTTTCAGGAAATGTCCACTTCCGCTCTTGCCTGCATACAAATATCCTTGATCTACCGCAATGTCCTTGAACAGTGGCTCAAGTGTAGCGAATACTTCTTGGTTGCCGCCAATCATGAAGCAGCCGCCTTCAGCTGCGCCAGATACTCCGCCGGATGTTCCGATATCGAAGTAATGGGCACCCAGTGCATGCACTTTCTCGCCTCTAGCGATGGATTGTTTATAATGTGAATTTCCTCCGTCAATGACAATGTCTCCTGGAGAGAGAAGAGGAAGCAGAGTGTCTACCACTTGATCCACGATTTCTCCAGCCGGAACCATCATCCAGATGATCTTCGGAGCATCCAGCTTCGATACGAGTTCTTCAATTGTATCTGCAGGAATTGCTCCTAGGTCAGCTGCTTTTTGACGTTGTTCAGCATTTACATCAAAAGCGACTACCTGATGCTTGTGCTGCAATATGTTATCTACGAGGTTGAAACCCATTTTTCCAAGGCCAATCATGCCTAATTTCATGCTGTATTCACTCCTGTGATCATGCTGTAAAGTACAACAAGTATACTTGTATACAACTTAGTGTGATCTTATCTTACTGTCTTCTGGCCTATCTGTAAAGTGGAAATTGTAAGCGCTATATCTCGGCTCAGGGGTATGCTGTCTCATTTAGAGTGATTCATAGTGGCGGAAATTATGTATCTATATAATACGTGTGGAGAAAATCTTGACACAGCAGGAAATAGTCAACACCGTCCATGCCAGGAAATGATCGGTCTGATTGAGAAAGGGGAATTTAATCCGTCTCTCCGGCTATAATCATGATCACGAAGACATTAGTAGGACGTTAGATGAACTTTTCTGAGAGGGATAACAGCATGAAAAACAATATATGGTTTATATCCAGCAACCAGAGCAATGATGAATATGTGATTCGTAAGAAAAATGCGTTCAATATCGAAGTGCTCCATCTTTATAATCGGTGTGCTGCTTTTTTATGTGATTCCTAGCGTCCTCATGGACAATTATTCAGAGAATGTGTTGATGTTTTAAAATACCAAAGTAAATGATGTGATGTAAGGTACTCGCTGTGTGAGCGCATTGCATGTATATATTCCCAGTGCTATAATAAGAATAAATAAAGAGTCGGCTGCAACCGACTCCTATACAATAGCCGCTTTTAAGGGCGATTGGCTTCGGAAGCAGAAATAGACCGCATCCTTTGACCTAGGGCGGTCTATTTCTGTTTGTTGAGGTATATCAGCAGCGTAATAATCAACGTGATTAACGCGAGTATCCATAGTCCGAATTGGAGCATGACGGATAATGCTTCATATACGCTCACAGGCATCACCTCCCTTCCGGAGGATAGCCGACCGCCCTTGTAAGCCATTCTATTGTATGTTCCATATTATAACATATTTGGTCTAGTGACGTTTATGAATGTTTGCATGGTTCCGAGAATGAGGGATCCATTTTGAAAATGAAATGAAATATTGTTGACATCTCATATTTTCAGATGTAATATTTTCAACAACAAATGACAACTTCATACTACCTTATCAAGAGCGACTGAGGGACTAGGCCCTATGACGTCCGGCAACCTTACCTGTGAGTAAACGGTGCTAAATCCTACGGAATGATTCCATTCTGAGAGATAAGTGTGGCGATACTGCCAATTCAGCCTCTTTCTCTCTTAGGGAAAGAGGCTTTTTAGTTTTCATCCAGGTGATAGCAACAGAATGGCGGGGTGTGTGAAATGATTGAAATTCGGAGTTTGGTTAAGGAGTATCGAAGCAAGACATCGACCGTCATCGGCGTAAATAACGTTTCCCTCCGAATCAATAAAGGGGAAATTTACGGGATTATCGGACGAAGCGGTGCGGGGAAGAGCTCATTGCTGCGCTGCATCAACTTGCTGGAGGAACCTACATCCGGGAGTATCCTCGTCGATGGCGTTGACTTGACGAAGCTGCAAGGAGAGAGCTTGCGACAGGCAAGACTGAAGATCGGCATGATCTTTCAGCACTTTCATCTTATCCGCTCCAAGACGGTATTCGAGAATATCGCATTTGCTCTGAAGGCCAACAACAAGTCGAAGGCAGAGATTGAACCGCGTGTCCTTGAATTGCTTGACATGGTTGGTTTGGCTGACAAGCGAGATGTATATCCTGCTCAGCTCAGCGGCGGGCAGAAGCAGAGAGTAGGTATCGCCAGAGCGCTGGCCAATGAACCGCATGTGCTGCTGTGTGATGAAGCAACGTCTGCGCTGGATCCTGAGACGACTCAGTCAATCTTGGAGCTGCTGAAGAAAATCAATCGTCAGCTTAACCTGACGATTGTATTGATTACGCACGAAATGGAAGTGGTGAAGGACGTCTGTGACCGGATGGCGGTGATGCAGAACGGCAATGTGGTAGAAGAGGGGCCGGTATATAACATTTTCTCTGATCCACAGCATCCGATGACCCGCTCGTTCATCAGCAGTCTGTTCCAATTCAATCTTCCAGAACGATTGATTGAGCATTGCAAGGGAACGATCGTGAAGATTCACTTCGTGGCGCCGCAAGCAGAGGAAGCAATCATTACTGATGTAATGACGAACTTCAAGGTTAGAGCAAATATTTTGCATGGCAAAATTGAATACATCCATGACAACCCGCTAGGCATTCTGATCTTGGAGCTGAATGGAGAAGTATCAGAGCTGCGGCAAGCACTCGACTACATCAAAAAACGAACCTATCGATTGGAGGTCATCCATCATGCTGAGTGATTCGATCATCCAACTGCTGCCGGACTTGGGCAAGGCATTTGTCCAGACGCTCTATATGGTTGGAATTTCGCTGTTTGCTGCCATAATTCTGGGTCTTCCCATTGGAATTCTATTATTTGTAACCGATAAGGGGCTATTCCTCGAAAATGCGTTTACGAAAAATGTGCTAGGCTTCATCGTCAACATGATTCGCTCAATTCCGTTCATCATCTTGCTGGTGACACTGCTGCCGCTGACGAAGCTCATTGTCGGTTCAACGATAGGCCCGACGGCTGCTTCGGTATCGCTCTCGATTGCGGCAATTCCGTTCTTCGCCCGCTTGGTAGAGACGGCGCTGCGCGAGATTGACAAAGGTGTCATCGAAGCGGCAATCTCCATTGGTGCAACACCATGGATGATCATTAGGGATGTACTTCTCCCTGAAGCGAAGCCAGGCATCATCCAAGGCGTGAACATTACAGCAATCAGCCTTGTCGCTTATTCGGCAATGGCTGGTACAGTCGGTGGAGGTGGAATCGGCGATTTGGCGATTCGGTTCGGTTACTATCGCTACGACAACACTGTAATGTTTACCACGGTAATCATTCTAATCTGCTTGGTGCAGATCATTCAGTACGGAGGAGACTTTATTGCAAAGAAAGTAGACAAGCGATAATGCATTCGCTGTCGATCATTTGAAGTCAACCGTTACGAAGCAACGGAAGAAAAATATCAAGATCACGCCGTCTTTTTGGTATTGAAAAAGGGACATAAGGCACCAAATCCATACAAAAAACATATACGGAGGTCATCAACATGAAGAAAACAGCTCTTATTCTTTCTCTTATTCTAGCAATTGGCTTGCTGGCTGGATGCGGCAGCAAAGACGCATCAACGGGTTCAGGAGACGCAAAGCAGGAAGAAAGCAAAGCAATCAAGATCGGCGCAACAGCAGGCCCTTATAGCGATATGATAACGAAGGCGATTAAGCCGATATTGGAGAAGAAAGGCTATTCCATTGAGTTGGTTGAATTCGGAGATTATGTGCAGCCGAACCTGGCATTGTCGAATGGGGATTTGAATGCGAACCTGTTCCAGCACAAAATCTACATGGAGAACTTTGCAAAAGAAAATAAAATTGAATTGTCCGAGCTTATTTCGGTACCGACGGCACCAATGGGCATCTACTCGTCTAAGTTCAAATCTTTGGATGAAGTTGCTGACGGAAGTACAGTAGCGATTGCGAACGATCCGACGAACCTGGCGCGTACATTGGGCTTGCTGCAAGATGCAGGACTCATTACCGTGAACAAGGACATCGATCCACTGCGTGTATCGGAGAAGGACGTGAAGGACAATCCGAAGCATCTTGTTCTACAGCCAATCGAGGCTGCTCAGCTTCCGCGCGCAGTAGACAGCGCTGACCTGTCTCTTGTTCCGGGCAACTTCGCACTTGCTGCGAAAATGAACCTGCTCGATGCTCTGAAGCTCGAAAATATGCCGGATGATTACCGCAATCGTGTCGTTGTGAATACAGCTGATTTGGACAAGCAATTCGCGAAGGACTTGAAGGAAGCTGTTGAATCTGCCGAATTCGAGAAAACAATAGATGAACAGTTCAAAGGCTTCGGCAAACCAGAGTGGATGCTGAAAAGGAAGTGACATCGATGAAGAAGGAAGAGCAATCTATCGTCGTTAGAGGTACGCCGGCAGTCTATCATTGTGAAGCGGGCATTTTGGACAAGCTAGATACATTATTGGCACCGTATCAATACAAGCGAGTGATTGTCGTGCATGGTGATCGCTCCTTGGAGGCGGCGCAGCCCTATTGGCCGAAGGAGACGAACACAACACTGTTATATCTCCGTTATCAAGGGGAATGCACATTGCAGGAAGCGCACCGGATTGCATGCTATGCACAGGCCGAACGAGCGGATGCCATTCTTGGACTCGGCGGCGGCAAGGTAATGGACTTGGTCAAGGCAGCAGGCAATACATCGGGGCTGGATACGATTCTCGTGCCAACGCTCGCCTCGAATTGTGCAGCATGGACGCCGCTCAGCGTGTTCTATAACGAAGAAGGACAATTTACACACTATACCGTTTTTCCGAAAAGCACACTTATGGTGCTGCTTGAACCACGCATTGCCTTGCATGCACCTGTTGATTATCTGCGTGCAGGGATTGCCGATACATTAGCGAAATGGTATGAGGCGGATGTACTCATTCGTGGTTTGAAGCATCGTTCAGCCGCTGTTCAGGTTGCGCATCTTACAGCTCGTCTATGCCAGACTGCACTTCTGGAGCATGGACGGCAGAGCATTCACGACGCAGAGCAGAAGCGGCTATCCGATGCGTTCGTAGAGGTAGCGGAGACGATAATTATGACAGGCGGCCTTGTTGGCGGCTTCGGCGATCATCTTGGTCGAATAGCTGGAGCACACTCGGTTCATAATGGCCTGACCGCCGCGCCAGCGACACATCATTTGCTGCACGGAGACAAGGTCGCGTACGGTATCCTCGTTCAATTGGTGCTGGAGGATAATGTTGCGGAAATGAAGAATTTGCTGCCGTTCTATGAAGACTTAGGCTTGCCTTATCGGCTAAGTGACCTTGCATTATCTGCGGAAGACCGTCCAACGTTGGAGTGCATTGCGCGGAAAGCGACTCTCCCACAGGAATCCATACAGCTGATGAGGCCAGAAGGCGTAACCTCGGACGAGGTATATGAGGCAATCGTGAAGCTGGAGCAAATTGTATCGTGAGGAAGGAATAAAGCGCCATCTGTCCGTAAAAATGCGGCGGATGGCGCTTTATTGCCATGTAATGCGAATACGCGGTATCTCGTTGTGTCTACGCATCATTAATAAGTTTGCTTACGAAGCTAGCTGTCCATGTTCTTTCGGTTTGCGCTGCAATAACTGTACCCATCCAACAATCATAGTCGTCAGCAGGATGACCACAGTCAAGATAAGCAAGAGCGCATGGATTGAATCCGATATGGCTGGGCCCCCGTTCACTAGGTTCATAATGCCAATTACGGCATAGGTGCCAGGGGAGAATTCACTGATTTTCTGATAGAAAGATGGCAGCAGCTCGCGCGGCAGCAGAGCTCCCGAGGTGATCAACTGGATCGACAGCAGTGCAATATTGACCCATGCACCAGCATCGCTGAAGATGTAAAAGGACAGCTGAGAGACAAATAGAAACGTGATGACGTAAGCGAGTTGGAATAGCCACATTATGCCGAAGCCTTGATCGGAATGAACACCCATCAGCGCCACCATTCCCGTGCCGACCGTTGTAATGATCAAGGAGGCCACAATATTGTGCAGGGAGCGAGCTGTCAGGAGTGTCCATTGGCCACATTTTTGTTTAATAGCTTTGGCAGCCTTATTCATTTCCATGGTGAACTGCATGCAGCCAATGAAGGAAGCCAGCAGCAGCATCATGGGAACCATCGTCCACGAGAAGTTCGAAATGGGATGGACGTTATTCATTTCGGCTACAACGCGTGCAGACATGGATTCGGATAGGCTGCTTGCTTGCGACTGTGGAACATGTACCTGCTCCAGTACTTGAGTCATGCCCGTACGAACCGCATGTTCATTGAGTGAAGTCGTAATTTGGCTGGAGACAGATTGCATTACACTTTTCACCATGCTTGGATTGGATTCGTTCACAGCGTACGTGATGACAGCTTTCTGTGTCGGATCCGTTAGCTGCTTAGAGAAATTGCCTGGAATATGCACAACCATTTGCACCTTGCGTTCTTCAAGCTGTGTCATTGCCTGATCAAGACTCGCTTCCTCTTTCATGTGAATTGGCAGCTTCCCCATAATCGATTGCACCGCTTGCTTGCCAACTACTTGATCCTCATTCACTATGGCAATGGCTAACCGATTCACATTGTCTGTCAAATGATCGTACCCGGTCAGCCAGATTAGGCTGAATAGCACTTGAAAAGTAAGCGCGGTAATAAGGCCAATAATGACCGACGGCGACTGTAACAGGTGAAGAAAAGTGGATTTTACAGACATTTTGTTCATAAATCAACACACCTCATTTTTAATATTTATTTATTAATCAATAAATACAATGCCAAAAAAAGTGCGACCTCAAAAAGGCAGCAGATGAATAGTGGTTTCACTATGTTTTATTTAGATGGCCACGGAGATAAATTAGGCGCTTCAAGCACTTCTGACATCGTAATAATTAGACCTGAGCCGATGAACATGCTGGCTGCGAATTTGGCATTCGGAATCCCGGCTTGTTCAAAGCGCCGTATGACCGTCTGGTGTATCGCAGTGAAATGGTCACGCACCGAATCGCGAATTGCTGGCTCTGAAGTTGTAAATGCCTGCATCGTCACGAGCATCTCATCGCGATGGGTCTCAATGAGCTTCCCGAAGGCGCGTCCCATTGTCTCTACAAACTGTTCGGGAGGAGCATCCACGCTGGAGAAGGCCTCTTCAATCTTCTCTGTGGCGCGGTCGAGAACTGCGATGAACAATTCCTCTTTGGATTTAAAAAAATGAAACACATATGGCTGCGTTACACCAGCCGATTTGGCTATTTTGGCGGTTGTCGTCTTGTAAAAGCCATGCTCCGCAAAGGAGGCGACAGCAGCATCAATGATTTGATCCTTACGAGATAAAGATGGGTCTTTTGGTGACATGTTGGTTCAACACCTTGTCAGAATTTTCGTTATTTATTAATCAATAAATTAATGTATGTGCTTCCTTTTGTCAAGTGGGGAAATGGCCATAGTATACATAAATCTAACATCCTCAAGAAGGGCTCGCATCTTTATTTTTGGATTTTATTGCTTGACTTTTTCGTTGGAAGGAGTAAGATAATTCCCATATCAATCAGGCGATGACCAAAGACATGATTTCCAGCACGAGCTGTCCAGAGAGAGAAGCGATTGGTGCAAGCTTCTTCAGTTACGGTTGTGGAATTACCCCTTTGCAGCCGTGATGTTGAACCTGAGGGTGAGCATTTGGAAATGGTACTGGTACCATTGCAATCCGCTTCTCAGCAGTAAGCATCACCGACCCATCCTCGTTACCGGATGTCCAATGAAGGATCTTGCAATTGCAGCGAATGGCGGCTTATCCCGTTCCAACAAGCAATGCAGGATTGAATTAGGGTGGAACCACGAGATAGAACGCACTCGTCCCTTTCGGGAGAGATGCGTTTTTTTGCGTTCTCTCAGGCGTTCATCATTCACTTGCGACTATGAGGAAAGGGAGGCTGAAGCATGGAGATCAAGGTAACATTTCCAGACGAATCGAACAGGAGGTATTTGCAAGGCACGACCATCGAAGAAGTTGCAGCATCGATTAGCACAAGCTTGAAGAAGCAAGCACTTGCCGGGAAAATGGACGGTACGCTCGTGGATGTCGACACTGCGATCGAGCATGACAGCCTCGTCGAGATTGTCACAGCAGACAGCAAGGATGGTCTCTCCATCATTCGCCACAGTACAGCACATGTAATGGCGCAAGCCATTCAACGCATATATGGAGCCGATGCAGTCAAGCTGGGAATCGGCCCAGTCATTGAAGATGGATTCTATTACGACATTGATATCGCGAAGCCATTGTCGACAGAGGATCTGACAGCGATTGAACAAGAGATGTCGCGTGTCATCCAAGAAAATCTGCCGATTACGCGCGAGGTTGTCAGCCGGGAAGAGGCTATTCGCTTATTTACCGAGCGGGATGAGCCGTTGAAGCTGGAGTTGATTCATGACCTGCCGAAGGACGCAGTTATAAGCATTTACAAGCAGGGTGAATTCGTGGATTTATGCCGAGGCCCACATGTTCCGTCCACAGGCCGCATTAAGGCCTTCAAGCTGATGAAGGTATCCGGCGCGTATTGGCGTGGGGATTCGAATAACAAAATGTTGCAGCGCGTATACGGAACTGCCTTTGCGAAGAAGGATCAACTGGAAGAATATTTGCATATGCTTGAAGAAGCGAAGAAGCGCGATCATCGCAAGCTTGGAACAGAGCTTGGACTGTTCATGTTCTCCGAGGAAGCGCCTGGTATGCCTTTCTACTTGCCGAACGGGATGACGATTCGCACAGAGCTTGAGGATTTCGCGCGCGGACTTCAACGAAGACGCGGCTATGACGAGGTGCGCACACCGCTTATGATGAACAACCGATTGTGGGAGCAGTCGGGTCACTGGGATCACTACAAGGACAATATGTATTTCACGAAAGTAGATGATACGACGTTTGCACTGAAGCCGATGAACTGCCCAGGGCATATGCTCATTTACAAAAATGGGCAGCACTCCTATCGAGAGCTTCCAATTCGACTTGGCGAGTTCGGTCAAGTACATCGGCATGAAATGTCTGGCGCCTTGAACGGTATGCTTCGGGTTCGTACGTTCTGTCAGGATGATGCTCATCTGTTCGTCCGTCCGGATCAGATCGAAGAGGAGATCGGCAAGGTTATGGCCTTAATCGATCACATTTATAACGTGTTCGGCTTCGAGTATAAGATCGAGTTATCTACTCGGCCGGAGGATTCGATGGGCTCAGAGGAACTGTGGAATGAGGCGGAGCAGGCATTGCAGAACGTGTTGGATAACCGCGGCGTCGAATATCGTGTTAATGAAGGGGACGGGGCCTTCTATGGGCCGAAGATCGACTTTCACATCTTGGATGCACTCAAGCGGAGCTGGCAATGCGGCACGATTCAGCTGGACTTCCAGATGCCGGAGAAATTCGACCTGTCCTATATCGGAGAGGATAGCCTGAAGCATCGGCCTGTTGTTATTCACCGTGCAGTGTACGGTTCGATTGATCGGTTCATTGGCATATTGACAGAGCACTATGCAGGAGCATTCCCGACATGGCTTGCGCCCGTTCAGGTGGCGGTACTGCCTGTATCGGATCTCTTCGTCGACTACGCGTATGAAGTGAAGGAATCGCTGGAACAGGCGGGCATTCGGGTACAAGTGGATGCGCGCAATGAGCGTCTAGGCTTCAAAATACGCGAAGCGCAGCAGAGCAAAGTTCCTTACATGCTTATTGTAGGAGAGCAGGAGCAGGCGAGCGGAAGCGTGTCCGTCCGCAAGCGGGGCGAGGGCGATCTGGGAACGCAGCCAATTCAACAACTTGCTGAACTGATTGAAAAGGAAATAACAGCCAAGGTGTAGAATACAATCTCATGAATTCGCATTTGAAAGCGAAGGAGATGAGTAGCATGAAAAATACAGGCTTGCGAACCTATACACAATTGGATGCTGACCAGCTTGAAGCACTGCGTAGGTTGGAAGACATTTGCAATGAACACGATCAAATCATTTTGAAGTTGAACTGGGATTCACTTCGTGCACGCACGGGTGATGTCGCTAACGACTATGTGTATGTTGTAGATGGTGAGATTGTTGGATTTCTCGGTATCTATCAGTTCTGTGCATCGGAGGTAGAGATAAGCGGGATGGTGCATCCCGACTATCGGCGTCAAGGCATATTCAGTCAGCTTGTTAAGGAAGCTCAGCAGGAGTGTGGGAGACGTCAGGTGGAGAAACTCATCTTCATTTGCGCTCGACCTTCCTTATCTGGCAAGGAATATTTGGAGAGCATCGGTTCGAAGTGCAGCTTCTCCGAATATTGGATGACACTTACTGGAGAGCATGTGCAAGATGCTAGTGAACCCCCTGCGAAAATCGAATTACGTCAGGCAGAGACCAGCGATGTGGCTCTTCTCACGCGATTGAACATGGACGGATTCGATATGAATGAGGAAGATGCAAGAGGGTATGTAGAGACGGCGATGCTCTCGCAGCAGGATTATATTTTTATTGCAGACTGCCAGCAGGAGAATGGAGAATGGCTGCCTATCGGGAAGATTCATGCTATGCGAGAAGAAGGCAGTGCATTTCTATTCGGCTTCAGTGTTCAACCTGAGCACAGAGGCAGAGGATACGGACGCTGGATTCTTCGCAGTATTATTGAGCGCATGAAGGAGCAGCAGCCAACTGCCAAGATTGAATTAGAAGTTGCAATTGAGAATGAGCGGGCACTAGGGTTATACACGTCTTGTGGGTTCCACGTGCGCAATATCAATGACTATTACGTATTAGAGCTAGCGTTGGATAGAGCGGAACAAGCTGCTTCCGACAATATTGTGGTCTAATAGCCGCTGGAACCGAAGCGTAATGAAGCATTAGATAAGTTAGAGCGAAGAGATTCGTTAATTAGCATAAGCAGTGCAGCACAAAGTTTGAAGTGCTGTACTGCTTTTTTGTTGTCTAAAGGAAAGGTTTGGATATAAAGGACTCTGCTTACCTCAATTATTTAAGAAACTCGTAAGAATGGAGTAAGAAAAAAGAGAACTCCAGGCTGTACGATGAAAGTAAGTTAAGCAGATCACGATTTTTCATACAGGAAGGATTTGATTGTTCATGATTTCCACCTTGGGCAACAAAATGCTGCAATCACTGTGGATGACGTGGGAGGCTGTATTTGAATTGATCACGCCTCTTCGAAGTGTATATCAGTCACAGTTCGGAATATGTAAAGTTGTCGTACGGACGCATCGAGGCACCTCCATTCACTGTGAGGATGGAACCTATATTCATAAAGGCGACTATGTATGCGAGATTCACCTTGATAATCGGGAAGTGCTGGAGCTGTCTCGCTCCGTTGGTGCGGATCGGGCTGCACTTGTTACGGCGCGCAGGCTGCGTGATGCATTGAAGCAGGTCGGCCATGCTGTGAATACGAATCCGGAATTGGCTAAGGTAAAGGCGCTGACTGGGATAACACTGCTTCATCGCGGCATCACTTATGGATTAGGCTTCGAGCTGCACCCTCTGGAGACGAAGTGGATGCAGCGAGTATCTACCATATATCTGCGTTTGCTGCTCCGCATGCTGAATCCGGAGGGAGCCAAGCGCTTGAAGCAGCAGCGATCGAAGCTGGTGCCGAAAATGCTGATGATGTCTCGTGCCACGTTAATGGATCGATATGTGAATAGGGTGAAGGAGTAGGAGAGATAACATGGACAATATTATCGCAGGAATATTAATTGTACTGATCGCTATTTATATGGGGCTTCCTTTCTTATTGACCCGAATCTGCGGATGGGGCGTATTTCGTAAGGCGAGACGGAAGCGGGCACATCGTCATGTCGCGTTTACGTTCGATGATGGACCAGACCCGGATTATACGCCTGAACTGCTTGATTTATTGCGCGAGCGGGGCGCGAAGGCCACCTTTTTTGTTCTGGGCAGCAAGGCAGAGAAGTATCCCGAGCTTGTGAAACGCATGCATGAGGAAGGCCATCAGATTGGCATTCACAATTATACGCATATGCCGAATTGGGTCATGACGCCTCGGAACATCAGGCGCGAGCATGTGGAACGTTCTGCGGACATTATTGAACGCATTACAGGAGAGCGGCCAACCTTCTATCGTCCTCCATGGGGGATACTGAATTTAGGAGATCTGTTCCTGCTGCGCAAATCGTATCGGCTCGTATTATGGTCGATTATTGCGCGGGATTGGAAGCTGGATACGGGGGAACGCAACTTGCGTAAGCTGCTGTCTGAGCGTATTGAGCCAGGTGCAGTTATCGTACTCCATGACAGTGGGGATACGTTCGGCGCTGACAAGGAAGCCCCTGGACAAATGTTGACGGTGCTGCGCGATATATTGCACGAGGCCGAACGTAGAGGGCTAAAATGCGTACGCACGGATGAATTGATCAGGCTGGAGCATGCGTAGTAAATAGGGAAGTTAATGAGAATATAGTATTATTCTTAATACTTCAGCCTGAAAAAGCTCATTGGTCATACGGTATACGTGTCAGGCGTTAAACGCTTTGGTAATGTCCTCGTACCAAGCAGGCCTTTCTATTTGGATTCGGCTTTGTTCAGAGGCGTCGAGATTTAATTGGGTAAGGTGTATCCCGTAAAGCTTGCTGTTAAAGTCTGTGTTAAAGTAGTAGCTGCGATTGGTATGATCGCGGTATACACACCACTGCGTCCAATCGTATATGGTGCTGGAGCCCATATTATAGACCGTGCCGCTAGGAACCGTGAGTGTTTGCAAGATTTGTCTAGCTAACCCGATGCTTTGTTTCGTGTTGGCAGGACGAAAAGTCGTTTTCTGTAGGAATGCAGATCGAGCAAAGCGGGATTGGGGAGTCGGATCGCCTGGAATTCCGAGCTGGCCGCTGCCGTAGAGTTCACTTCCACAGCTGGTTTGCGCATTGTTTTCCAGGCTTAAGTGCTGATATAGCTCTTGATTGACAAGATGCCAAGGATATGTAGGCTCATTCGTCAATACGCCCAGTTTGCTCGGGTAAATTTTCATTTCCCCTTCAGTAAACTCCACGATTAAATGATTGCCGGATGCGTCACTGATAATATAATGCAGAAGCGCATAGGCGGACGGATATAGTTCTGAAATATTAATGACGGTCAAATCAGCCAAAGCAGCCTTTACCTCATGGGTATTTTTATAGTTCCCCAATAGATACGGAACGAAATTGGAGTTATATAGGATCGGAGTACCTGGTCGAGGCATAGGATATTTGCTGCAGGACAACCACAGCCCGGCAACGGAAAGTCCATGCTCGTTCAATCCGTCGGAGTAAAAGATAAAGTCTTCAATTGGATCGCCTGCTCCAACAAACCCGTACTTGTTTTTCCATTTCATTTCATCTCCCGGAAGATTGGCTTCAGGAAAAGACTGTCCACGAGGCACAAAATTGACGATGGAATTGAGCTTCAATGTCCAGTCCATTGTTCTTGCGGAGACGATGCCGCCCTTCTTCGATTTTCGCGGTATCGATATATTTGTACACATGCTAATTCCTCCTTTTCAGGCGGATTCCTCCATGATGTTCGACAATTGAACGACAAAGATGGTATCTATGGTATGACAGAAGGGCAAGCAACGCTTGGGTGACTCGATCCTGCTGTCGAGAGAACAGTTCCGGAAGCAAGTCCTCTCGCGGCATGACATACATTCTCCGCATGGGTAATGGCAGAGATAACAGCGATCCCGTCTGCACCAGCTCGAATTACATGTGGCGCACGCTCTGCCGTAATGCCGCCAATGCCTACGATCGGCAGTGATGTTATCTCTGTTAGCCGCTGAATGATTGCAGTGCCTTGCGGCTCTAGAGCATCCTCTTTGGAAGCAGTCGAATAAATCGGCCCAACGCCGAGATAATCGGCGCCTTGTTCCTCAGCCAGCAGAGCCTCAGCTGCCGAATGAACGGACACGCCGAGTATTTTATTGCCGATGCGATCCCTGACTTGCGCCGCTGGCTCGTCGTTCTGGCCGACATGAACCCCGTCCGCATTCAAGGCAAGCGCCAGCTCTACATCATCGTTCACGAGGAAGGGGATGCCGTGTCTTCTGCACACCGACTGAATGCGCATTGCGAGTTCTTTCTTAGCTGTTTCCTTCAGCGCGTTTGCGCCCTTTTCTCGAAACTGTACTATCGTTACTCCTCCGCGAACGGCCTCCTCGACAACCGCTGCAGGGTCACCCTCGCAATTGCCGCTGCCGAGCACGAGGTACAACCGCAAATAGGAACGCATGCAAGCATCTTCAATGCGACTATCTATACTTATCATCTGACCACCTCTTGCATCTGCCGCCGATATGCCCAATGGTTGGTTGGGCCGTTGCCGCCGCCGAGCCCGAGCGTCTCCTCAATTGCTGCTTGAATATAATGCCGAGCAGTACGAACTGCGTCGCTGGGAGCAGTGCCCTTCGCAAGTTCTGCCGTAATCGCTGCCGAGTAAGTGCAGCCCGTGCCATGAGTATGCTTGGTCATGATTCTGCGGTCTTCCAGCAGTGTGAAGTGGGCTCCGTCATAGAACAGGTCAACAGCCAGCTCGGTCGTCATGTCGTGGCCTCCCTTGATGATGACCATTTTGGCGCCGTAATCAGCAATTCTTATCGCAGCCTTGCACCGATCTTGCAGGGTGACAATCTTCATTCCTGCAAGCGCTTCTGCTTCTGGGATGTTCGGCGTGACAATCAGCGCAAGCGGCAGCAGGCGATTCTTCATCGCCTCTATGGCATCTTGCTGCAGCAGCTCTGCGCCTCCCTTGGCTATCGTGACTGGGTCGACGACAACGTTGTTCAAACCGAATGCTTCAAGGCGATTCGCTACTGTCTCAATAATGCCTGCGCTGAACAGCATCCCTGTTTTGACAGCATCAACCCCAATATCTTCTACGACGGCATTTATCTGTTCAGCAACGGCTTCATGAGATAGCGGGTATACGCCGTGAACACCAAGCGTGTTCTGTACCGTCACAGCCGTAATCGCTGACATGCCGAATACGTTCAGCTCTTGGAAGGTCTTGATGTCGGCTTGAATGCCGGCGCCGCCACCGCTATCGGAACCGGCAATCGTCAATGCTCGTGCGACCATCATAGCCATACCTTTCTTCTAGCGGAGGCTTGGCGAGGGGTGATTGTTGATGCCGCCGTATCGAATAGGTCGATCTCAGCCAAGGCATCAAGAAATGCAGTTTGGAAGCTGCCAGGACCTCGGTGGCCCGCTGTTCGATAGGCATGGGCTGCTGCGCCCCCATAATAAGACATCGCTGCGGCTCCTGCCAGCAATAAATCAGATTCTACCGCAGCAAATGCGCCGATGACCGATGTCAGCAGGCACCCGCTTCCCGTTATGCTCGTTAATATCGGATGACCGCCCGCAATAACGTAGCCGGTTGTGCCGTCTGTAATGACATCCTCTTTGCCCGAAATGGCAACGATGGTGCCGAAACGGTCAGCTGCCCGTGCAGCAAGATCGAACAACTCCTCAGGGGAACGAAGGGAGCTTTCAGACTCCATGCAATCCACGCCCTTGATCTCGCCAGCTTCACCCATCAGCTGAGCAATTTCCGCGGCATTGCCGCGCACGATCGAGACACGCAATTCCTTGAGCATCTTCACGGACACCTTCGTCCGATACGGCGTTGCGCCTGCGCCTACTGGATCGAGAATAACCGGAATGCCATGTACATTCGCCGACCGCCCTGCGATTAGCATAGCTTCTATCATGTCTGTATCGAGCGTGCCGAGGTTCAATACGAGCGCATCTGCTGCCTTGGCCATGTCTGCTACCTCTTCTTTGGCTGAAGCCATCACAGGGGAGGCGCCAATGGCTAGCAGACCGTTAGCGGTAAAGTTGGCGACGACGATATTCGTCATATTGTGGATGAGGGGGCGCCGTTCCTTAATACGTTGGGGGAAGAACTGCATATCGATCATCCTTGTTTCACCTCTGTCTTCTCCGCCAAGCGTACCGGCCAGTCTTCTACTTGATAAGCCATGTCCCAAAACATATATTCCAGCTGGCAGCTAGTCAGAAAATGCTTCTTCAGCTGCTGCTTGCGTGCTTGCGACAGCGATTCTGCCCATTCATCCAGCATTCGGCGCATTTTGTCCGTAACTCCGCCGCCGAGGTCTCCATAGAAATGAATCCACTCATAGAACGGATGGGTCTCATCTGGATTCACTTCTTTTAGCAGACGTTGTCCGATCTCCGTATATGTCCATGGGCACGGCAGCAAAGCCGCAATAATATCTTCTAGGGTTCCTTCGTGGGCCACGGTAAGCATATGGGACACATAATGGCTCGCAGAAGGGGCGATCGGGTAGCCTTGCAGTTCTTCGAACGTTACGCCTGCCACGTTACAAAAATTATGATGGGGGTGTATCTCGCTATTCAGCACAAACGAGATTTGCTCGTTGAAAAGAGCCATTGTCTCTCGGCTGTTACATTTGGAAATCGCAATGCCGTAAATCCGAATAAAGGCATTCAAATATTCAAAATCCTGCTTTACGTAGTGAATCAACTGTTCTTTCTTGACAGTACCTTCAGCAATTCCCCGAACGAATGGATGATCCATAATGGCATCGTATATCGGCTCTGCTTCGTGTCTCAGTTCCTCCGTAAATGTAAGCATGAACAGCACCTCCGAATGATTGGATAGATGATGAATGCATGCTGAAATCTGGTCAAGGAGCACTTCGCGGCAGCCAAAAAAAGCCGCCCCGAAATGGAGCGGCTTCATCATGTCCATACAAAAAGACCATGAGGCCGGCTCCACTTCCCTCCGCCGGTATTACCCGGATCAGGTTCAAAGGGTCCAAGAATTCTTGTCTCAGCCGCCTATGCGGCTCCCCTAGTGGATTTCACGTCATATTCATCTTACGAACTACTTTAGCATTGATGGAGATAATTGTAAAACGTTAGTTTTCTCAACCATTCGGTCAAAACGATAATTTGTTAGTGCTTGGAGCGAAGTTTCGTATTGTAATTGACGCTGCGACAACTGATACAATAACCTCATAAGGCGCCTTATGATACGTCAAGTGACAGAGGTTGATGATAGTGATGGGCAACATGATAGGAATCGATAAATTATCGCAGGAAATCGGTGTGACGAGCCGTACCCTGCGCCACTGGGAGTCGCAGGGGTTGTTTGCAAGTCAGCGCGATACCAGTTCTGGCTGGAGGATGTATGATGAACAGACTGTGCTTGCAATCCGTATAACTGCTTTGTTAAGAGGGTTTGATATTGGGATTAAAGAGATTAAAGTGGTGCTGGCGGATATGACGTTCCGAACCGCACATCAGGTAATGACTCAGTATGCACACGAGATGATTGAGCACAAGAATGAGTGCATATCGAAGGAACTAACATTGAAGAAATGGTTGGAGCAGTTGCACAAGTACCTCAATGAACCGATTACGGCTCAATTGCTGCTGCAATTATGTCATGAACCGTTCCTACATTCAAATATGAAACATGAGGTGACAATGCCGATGAGTAATCAGTGGAGTTATTCTCCAGCATCGATCAAATTCGTAACCCTTCCACCAATGAGAATGGCTTGCCATGTTGTCGTAAGCGCATCACCAGAAGAAGAAGCGATCGAATCATTAGCGGACTGGCTCGTGCAAGCTGAACTGCAAGGAACGGCACGGCTATTTGGAAAAAATGAAGAACCACTCCCTGACGTTGAATCGAACGTTTACGGTTATTGTGCATATGCCTCCATTCCAGAAAATATCGATATACCAAGTCATTTGGCGGAGGCTAGGTTCTCCGGCGGGGTGTATGCCATGATGGAGAGTACAGATGATATTACGGGATCGTGGCAATTATTGATGGAGAAATTGAACGAGCATCCAGACTACGAGCCTGATTCGGAGGCAAGATTCTGCTTGGAGGAGCATATACGAAATGACAGCCCGGCAGGAAGCAGCAACGCTTATTGGCTGCAGCTATTCGAACCGGTTCGAAAGAAAATAAAATAATATACATGAAATCCCCGGTGCAGTCGTTGCGCCGGGAATTGCTTTTCATGGGATAGGAGAGAGGGCAGCTCGCTTTGCGTTTTCTTTATTAAGAAGTCGAAGTTGCGAGCGGTCGCATGATGCGTTTGCGTTGATGGAATGTGGCAATTTCGGCTAGACCGCGCTGCTGAAGCATAAGGGTATTGTCCGCCACGTATTTGCCGACGTCGTCTGGAAAGTGAGAATCCGATGACAGGGTAAAGGGGACATCATGTCGAAGCAGAACATCGATAAAGGAGGAACTCGGACACATCTCCTTGACCGGGTAGCGGTAGAACAGTCCTGCATTTACCTCTGTAGCTGTATTTGTCCGTTTTAATGCTTGTGCGATTCGCTCGTAGTACGGGAGATGCAGCTCCTCAGCTGGGCGATAATTAAATACTTTCAAATTGTCCAAATGGGCGGCAATATCGAACAGACCGCTGTTAATCATTCGTTCGACATCATCGAAAAAGTGCCCGTACAGTTCACGCAGATCAACCTGATCGAAGCGGAACTGAGTCTCGGGATTATCGAATCCCCATCCATCCACATAGTGAATCGACCCGATCACATAGTCCCAATCCGCCATCGCAATGAAAGATTCCAACTCCTTCTCTCCACCTGCAAAATAATCCGCTTCTAATCCAAGACGTAGCTCGACTCCCTGCTCGGCCCATCTGGGCTTTGCGGTCTGAATGGCAGCTGCGAAATCCTCAATCCGCTCGGTGCAT
Organism: Paenibacillus sp. cl6col; assembly: GCF_900102125.1. Lineage (NCBI taxonomy): Bacteria > Bacillati > Bacillota > Bacilli > Caryophanales > Paenibacillaceae > Paenibacillus > Paenibacillus sp. cl6col. The sequence goes on along the minus strand of NZ_FNAZ01000001.1, from coordinate 751,812 downwards.
ACTTGATGCAGCCATGTATGCTGAAGGCGGCCTAGCGGGGAGTCTCCGATATCGAGGTGACGTTCGAAGTAGGGGAGCGTCTCTAGAAACCGATAGAGATGATCTACGATTCCGACCTCCCGCAGTCCTTTGCGCAGCGCTTCTTGCAAATAGAGATCGAGCCATGATTCGTCATAAGCTCCTCGCTGCAGTCTTGTATGCATACGCGCATAACTCGCTTCGAGCCATGCACGGGAATGGCGTGGTTCAGCAAGTGGATGGAAGTGGTCGAATGCTTGATTCGTACGATCAAGCCAGCGGAACGAATAGGGGCCTTCCTCCAAATGCATATGGTAGTCTACATAATACAGCATAATGATCGCATCCCATCCTATGTCATAGTGGCTCATTCGTGATGTATGAAGTGATGTGTTACTTCGACATATAACTTCGCTATGTTCTTATGGCTCGCAAGCCGGCGTAATCCAACCTACTTGCAATCCGCTGCGCTTCCATTTATCCGGCATTGGTGCATCGCATATGATGGCGGTGACCTTGCTCATGTCACAGATGCGGCACAGCTGTGTCTCCCCGAGCTTGGTACAATCTCCAAGCACATATGCCTGCTCGGACTGCTCAATCATTAAGGTGGAGCAGATCGATTCTTCCATGTCGTAATCACTGATTCCCGCTGGTGTCATTCCTGCACAGGAGATGAATGCCTTATCGAAGTGGAAGCGTGTAAGCAGTTCACAGGTTAGGGCGCCTGCAATCGATTTCTGCTCTGGATGCGTAACTCCCCCGAGTACAATGACTTTGCCGTCAAATCGTTTGGCTTCCAGCCGTTCCATGAGCAGTTCGGCAGCAGGAATAGAATTCGTCACGATCGTAACGCCGACGACACCGCGTATGGCGCGAACAAGCTCAACAGTCGTCGTGCCTACATCGACCACGATTGTATCTCCATCTTGAATGAGCGCGGCCGCAGCTTCCCCGATTGCTTTCTTTGCCGACTGCTTGATGCTTCGTTTTTTATCAAAATGAGGTTCAATCTTCATATGCGAATACGCAACTGCGCCTCCGTACACGCGCTTAAGCATCTGCTTCGCTTCCAACTCGTCGAGATCCCTGCGAATGGTTTCGGGCGTAACCGTTAATACGCTGGCGAGGGAAGCAACTTGAATTTTGCCATGTCGATTCAGCTGTTCTAAAATATGCTGTCTACGTTCTTCAGGCAGTAGCATCATGAAGCGGAATCACGTCCTTCGGATGGAGGTATACCGTCGTGGTAGAGCCGACGCTCACCCAATCGGAATTGCGATGAATCTGATCGACGACGACATGCTGACCCTGAACCGTTAGTTCCATACGCGTAATGTTGCCAAGCATGGTCACATTGCGTACCGTTCCTGTTACGGCCATGCCGCCAACGAGCGGCTGCTCGCAGAACGTCTCTGGCCGAATGGCATACAGCTTGCTGTCTGCAAGCGTGTAGTCTGGTACGATTTGCCCTAAGGCTTCGGCGTTCCATACGTTATAGCTGCCAATGAATCTTGCGACGAACTCGCTGCTTGGCTGCATATAAATCTCCTGCGGTGAGCCATGCTGCGCGATATTGCCTGCATTCATGATGTATATGTGATCACTGACGGACATCGCTTCTTCTTGGTCATGCGTAACTAGTACTGTTGTCATGTTCAATTCACGTTGAATGGAACGCAGCTGCTGCTGCAGGTTTTTACGAATTTGCGCGTCAAGCGCACTAAGCGGTTCGTCCAGCAGCAATACCTTTGGTTTCGTAACAAGCGAGCGGGCAAGTGCGACACGCTGCTGCTGCCCACCAGAGAGCTCACGGGGGAAAGACTTCTCCTTGCCTTGAAGCCCGGTGAGCTCAATCATTTCGCCAACTGCCTGGCGAATCGCATCACGCGGCATCTTCTTCATCGTCAAGCCGAAGGCAATATTGTCGGTTACCGTCATATTGGGGAACAGCGCATAGGACTGGAACACCATGCCGATCTCCCGATCCTTCGGTTCGATCCCTGTCACATCTTTACCATCGATGTGAATCGTTCCGCCGTCGAGCGGAGTCAGTCCAGACAGGATGCGAAGCAATGTGCTTTTGCCGCAGCCGCTTGGGCCGAGGAGTGTCACCAGTTCGCCTTTTTGTATATGAAGATCAATGCTGTTCAGCACCTTTTGTTTATGGAACGTCTTGATTACTTGATTCATCTGTACGTAGCTCATTTAAGAAGCCTCCCTGCTCATTGTTGCTTGGGTAGTCGGAATGCTGCTGCTCACGATGTCTTCTTCAGGCTCTGCGACTGGCTTGGAAGTGCGGCCCGTCAGCTTCACGATCCACGCGCTCAATATGGCCATCAGAATGAAGTAGGTTACGGTAATGGCGCTCGCGATATGGCCGCTCTTGTTCAGCTGTGCATACAGGAAGAGCTGCATGGTCTCGAAGCGTCCTCCGACGAGAATATTAATGAGCACGAACTCTCCGAATAGAATCGAGAAGGAGAGGAGTGCAGATACAAGAATGCCCGGCATAATGTTCGGAACAATCACGCGCAGGAATGCTTTCATGCGGCTGGCCCCCAGTAACTCGGCAGCTTCCATCAATGATCCTGCCTGAACAGCGCGCAAGCTGTTGCGCGTCCCTTGGTACATGAACGGCAGCATGCCGATGACATAGGCACCGAAGACGATGATAATCATGGAGAAGCCTTTGCCAGAGTAGGCGCGAATCAAGCCGACAGCCATAATAACGCCAGGAACGGCATAGGTAAGCATGACGAGCGTTTGAACCCAGCGCTCCAGCTTCGGTGCGTACAAGGAAATCGCGAACGTAGCCGGCACGATAACGATTACCGCTGTTACGGTAGCGACGCTGCTGAGCAGCAGGGAACGACCGAATGCCTGCATGAAGCGTGTATCCTGGAACAGCTCTCCGAACCATTTCAATGTTAAGCCTTCGGGTAGAATGGTTTGATTCCATGATGTCGCCAAGGAATAGAGCATGGTAGCGATGACCGGAATGAACAAATAGAGCAATACCGCTGCAAAGGCGAGCGTTGGCAGAGAATGAGCCAATCGTTTCATCGCAGATCCCTCCGAACTTTGCGCGTTAGCCATTCATTGACGAGCATGGCTGCAAGCAGCGTCAAGCCGAGCAGTACGCCCAAGGCGCTGCCGAGCTCGGGACGAGCGAAGATGTCTCCCGAGACGAGTGCGCCGATACGTACAGGTACAAGGTTATAGTTGCTTCCTGTCAGGGCATAAGCTGATGCATATGCACCCATGGCATTCGCGAACAAAATACTGAATGTGCCCGCGATTCCCGGCAGAAGTACAGGCAGACCGATACGCTTCCAAAATTGAAACGGTGATGCGCCCAGCAGGGAAGCGGCTTCCTTCCAGTTGTCTTGAATCGCATGGTACATCGGATAGAGCAGCATAATGGCCAGCGGAAGCTGGAAGTACACATAAATAACGGTCAATCCCGACCATGAATACAGATTGAATGATGCCGTCATATCAATGCCGAATTGGCGGAACAGCAGCGTGAACAGTCCGCTGTTGCCAAGCAGGACAATGAAGGCGAAGGCGAGCGGGATGCCTGCGAAGTTCGATGTCAGGTTCGTAATGACAAGCAGCCGCTCTTGTACGCGCTTCGGAAAACGGGTAAGGGCATACGTTGCAAATACGGCGGCAATGATGCCGATAAGGCTGGACAGCAGGGAGATGAGAATACTGTTCTCAAATGCCTTCCAGTAATAAGGGTTCGTAAAAATTTCTTTGTATTGATTGAATGTAAATGCCCCGCCGCCATCCTCTTGAAAGCTTCCCGAAATCATCGTGAAGAGCGGGACGAACATGAATAGCGCCACAAAGATAAGCAGCGGGATAATCGTGATGTACAGCATGCTGTTGATCCGTTTCATGTGCGTACTCCTTTCCAAAATCAGTACTTCCTGATTTACTTCGTGATAAAAAACTTCTATCGAGGTAACTCATGATGAGCGACCGCGTCTAAAGGTATGTTTTTTTCCATTCTAGAAAGCCTTCGTGCCACACTGCACGTAATCTTTCTAGAATGATCAAAAGTTCGCTTTTCAGCACCGAGAAGGTTGCATAAACTCGAAGCATATGCTTCCGACGAGAGTTTTGCTTCACAAAACTTGTAACGAGCAGCGGAGTGTAGGCGAGACTACATGAGCAGCTAAAATGTTTCCGAAGGAAACATACTTCGAAAGCAGACACTATTCGAGAGTGAATGCAAGATTCGATGCCGAGTTACTTCTTGAATCACTCCGTGATAAAAAAACTTCTATCGAGGTAACTCATGATGAGCGACCGCGTCTAAGGGAATGTTTTTTTCCATTCTAGAAAGCCTTCGTGCCTCACTGCACGTTAACTTTCTAGAATGATCAAAAGCGAATTGGTGAACAAAAGGCGTCCCCTTACGGAGACGCCGGCCTGAACTCCAACATAGATAGCGGCTGCATCGCTTCCGATGGGGCAATGCCGAGCAAGCGGCAGGCGAGCGGCGCCAACTGCAATTGAGGTACTTCCTGTTCATAGACGCCAGGGGTCACCAGATTGCTAATGACAAACAGTGGAACATGGCGTTCGGCGTCTGTCGTTCCGCCGTGATTGCCATCATTGTTCATGCCATGGTCAGCCGTAACAATAATCTGATAGCCTGCCTCCATCCAAGCTGGCAGCACGCTTGCAAGAATAATGTCCGCCGCCAGTGCCCGGTTGCGGTATTGCGCCGAATCCCCACTGAACTTATGTCCGTCATCATCGATGTTCATCGAATGGACGTACAAGAAGTCTGGAGCATATTGCGTGAGCAAGAAGTTCGCATCAGCGAACAAGTGCGAGTCAGGATAGTGATCTTCGAAGTAGAAGATGCCATGCTGAATCGGCTTGTCTGTATCAAGCTGAATGCGATCAACAGCTGGTTGAAATGGAGCTGAGTTATACAGTTCGCTTACCCAATAGTAAGAAGCAGTCGCGTTCGTAAGTCCTTGTTCCCGAGTTAAGTGGAACAGACTGCGCTCGTGCGATAACCGCACAGTCTGGTTCGTTGCAATTCCGTGGCGCCATACCGGAGTTCCGGTCATCAGCACCTCATAGAGCGGGCGAGACAGGCTTGGCAGCTCGGAGCGCACTTTGTAGCGCGCTGCCTTGCCGTATTCCACCAAGTGATGCATATATCCCATTTGCGTGACGGCGGTGTCATAGCGCAGGCCGTCCAGCATGATGAAGATGAGCTTATTGGGATTGTGCGAGCGGTTCGTGATGTTATTTGACATGAATGAGTACCTGCTCCTGCCACAGCTGTGGGAGCTGCTTCGTTGTTTCTTCCCATGCCTTCAAATCTTTCACGGGCTGTGCATTTTTGTACATTTCATCCGGGAGAAGCATTGCCTTTGCATCGACAGCCAGCTTCGCGTTGGAGCGGATTGGACGAGCATAGCCACGAGCCAAGTTGGATTGTCCTTCATCGGACAAAATGTATTCACGTGCCAGCATCGCTGCATGCGGATGCTTCGAGTACTTGTTAATAACCGTTGCATAGCCGCTTGTTGCAGAAGCTTCCCGCGGGATGACAACTTCGAAGCGGTTCTTGTCGATTTTGTCACGGTAGCCTAGTGCGTTGAAGTCCCACAGGAATCCAACTTCGACTTCGCCCTTTTCCAAGTTCGCAAGACCTGCATCATTGGAAGCGAGACGGCCTTGTTTCGCCAGCTCTGCGAAGAAGTCGATGCCCGGTTGAATGTTCTTCTCGTCACCGCCGAATGCGTAAGCAGCCGCAAGAACAGCGAATTGTGCCTGGTTTGCCTTCATCACGTCGCCAACAGCGACTTTGAATGTTCCATTTTTAATGTCTGCCCAAGATTTCGGCGGGTTTGCCACTTTGTTCTTATCAGAAATGATGGACAATGTACCTGTGTAGCCGAGCAGCCAGTGTCCTTCATCATCTTTAGCCCAGTCCGGAATGTCGTTCCAGTAAGATGTTTTGTATGGCAGCGTTAGACCTTTTTGCTTCGCAAGCGGTCCGAATGCGATACCGACGTCGCCGATATCAGCGGTTGCGTCGTCTTTCTCCGACTCGAACTTCGCCAGTTCTTCAGCACTGGACATATCCGTATCCGTATGTTTCAAGCTATATTTCGTTCCTAAATCGTTCCACGTTTGCACCCAGTTCGCCCAAGTGTCAGGCATGCCGACCGAGTTGACTTGCCCTTCTTGTTTGGCCTTTTCCACAATTTGATCCAAGGTCAGCTTGGAAGCGTCGACTGCTTCGTTCGCAGCTTGTCCAGATGAGCAGCCTGCAAGTAAGAATGCGGAAGCAAGTACGGTTGCTGTCCATTTCATGAAACGATGAGTTCGCATGAGTTCATGACTCCTTTTTCATTTAGTTTTCATTTTGTTTTTCTTCTGTTTACGCCTCTAATCATAAACAAACAAAGTTAAACCAACATCAAGCGGGTGATAAGGTATTGTAAAGGCGGAACCGGAACAGGTTCTCGTCGTCAGAATGGCATTGGTGGAAGAAGTATGGCATGGATATGAAAAATATGGATCATTGTATGGATGGACACGTAACAAAGAGTATTGGTATTTCTAAGAATGGGGGAGAAGGATTTTGTCTAGGCAAACGATTGCGATCGTAGGAGGAACAGGTACAGTAGGGAAGCATGTGGCTGCGACAGCAATTGAGCAAGGGTATTCGGTTCGCATTCTGGCTCGTCGTCCAGAGCGAGTCCAATTGAAGTCACCGCACGCCATTATAATAGAAGGAAACGTATCGGACGAAACTGCAATTCGTTCCCTCCTGGCAGGCAGTAATGCTGTAGTCAATGCATTTGGTCAGCCAATGCGGGACAAGCCAATCTATAGTGAAGTGACGCTGCGCTTGTTGAAAACCATGAAGGAAGCAGGTATTCGAAGGTACATTGGGGTTGCAGGAGGATCGCTTGATATTGAAGGGGATCGCAAGTCCTGGATGAACCGAATGGGCGCACGCTTATTTCGCTTACTTTATGGGGACTTTATTCGGGACAGGCAGCGGGAGCTCGGCGTGCTTCGGGATAGCGATCTGGATTGGACGCTTGTGCGATTGCCGTTCGTGCATGAACGCGATGTCATGAAGTCAGTAAAGGTTGATCAATATGATATGCCGGGTACGAAAATATCAAATACCCATATTGCACGGTTTCTCGTAGATCAGGTACAAGACGCTGCTTTTTTGCGTTCAACACCGTTTATTTCACAATAATATTCCTACTAATGGAATGGGATTTTACCAACATTTGCGGTATAATCTTGAATGAAGAAGACGATCTACGTTATACTCTTCTCACTACAAATCTCGTGTAAAAAGGGAGTTAGCGAAATGGAAAAGGTACTTATTTTCGGACATAAAAATCCAGACACCGATACGATTTGCTCCGCAATCGCATATGCAGACTTGAAAACACAATTGGGCTTCAACGTTGAACCGGTTCGTCTTGGCAGCGTGAACGGAGAAACACAATTTGCTTTGGATACCTTCCAAGCAGAAGCGCCTCGTCTGGTAGAGACGGTAGCGAATGAAGTAAAAGGGGTTATTCTTGTTGACCATAACGAGCGTCAGCAAAGCGCAAACGATATCGAACAAGTGGAAGTGCTTGAAGTTATCGACCACCACCGCATTGCGAACTTTGAGACAAGCGGTCCATTGTACTACCGTGCTGAGCCTGTAGGCTGCACAGCGACGATCTTGAACAAAATGTACAAAGAAAACGGAAAAACGATCAGCAAAAACATCGCTGGCTTGATGCTGTCCGCAATCATCTCGGATTCCTTGCTGTTCAAATCCCCAACTTGCACGGAGCAAGACGTAGCAGCTGCTCGCGAGTTGGCTGAGATCGCTGGTGTAGACGTTGAGAAGTACGGATTGGACATGCTCAAAGCTGGTGCTGACTTGAGCCAGAAAACAATTGCTGAGTTGATTTCTCTTGATGCGAAAGAATTCTCCATGGGCAGCTCCAAGGTTGAAATCGCACAAGTAAACGCAGTAGACGTGAACGATATACTGTCCCGTCAAGCTGAAGTGGAAGCGGCTTTGAACGACATTATCGCAACGAAAGGTCTTGACCTCTTCGTATTCGTGGTAACAGATATCTTGAACAGTGACTCTGTGGCGCTGGCACTTGGTTCCAAGACAGACGCAGTTGAGAAAGCGTACAATGTTACGTTGGAAAACAATACAGCATTGCTGAAGGGCGTTGTTTCCCGTAAGAAGCAAATCGTGCCTGTACTGACAGATACGCTTAGCAAGTAATTGATGTCATCCTATATGAAGCAGATGATTTCATCTGTTATACAACGGCTGTTTCCCTGATGGGAAACGGTCGTTTTTTATTGGAGGAGGTTAGAGGGTAGAGGGGAAGGGAACAGGATAGAGGGATCTATTACCATTTGTAGAATACGTAAGGGATATGTTCTCTATGATGATGAGCCAGATTTACTCGTCTTGAGGTAAAGGAGGCAATTAAATTGGATTGTTCCATCCCAGATACGATTTTGCAGCGAAAAGGTGCAACGAAAGAAGCAAATATTCCAGTTGAAGTCCAGCAGCTATTACATTCAGGAATAATAGAAAGCGTGAATTTAACAGAGTGGCTTGCTGTAGATCATATGACTTTGCTGGAGCATGTATTGCCGGAAGTTGGCTTAGAGAAGAAGCTTCCCGATCTGCTTCTAGAAATAAAGGAAACGGATAGTATACGCGGCATGAAGGCGATACGGCTTATAGGGCAGCAACTCTATGAATTTTGCAGCACAGAGGATGCGCCCGTTACAGATTCCAAGCCGTTTATGGCGATCGCCGAACATCGCTCAGATTCCGTTCGATGCTGGGGGGCTTACATGGCAGGCGGTGATGACTCCATGTCTATCGATGAAGCATTGTCACGTATTCATCGATTTGCGGCCGACTCTCATTTCGGCGTTAGGGAGATTGCATGGATGGCTGTGCGCGCTCATATCGAGTCGAATTTGTCGGGGGCCATATCCATCTTATCCACTTGGACATCTGATACGGATGCCAATGTACGGAGATTCGCTACGGAAGCGACGCGCCCACGAGGCGTGTGGACGAAGCATATTGAGGCATTGAAGCAGAGCCCTTGGCAGGCGCTTCCGCTGCTAGAGCCTCTCAGATCTGATCCGGCGAAGTATGTGCAGGATTCGGTTGGCAACTGGCTGAATGATGCGAGCAAGACGAATCCGGACTGGGTAAGGGAGCTGTGCGAGCGCTGGACGAATGAGTCTGACTCAAAGGCAACAGCGCGAATTGTAAGCAAGGCTCAGCGAACCTTGCAGAAGCAGGTATAGCAGACCGGAACAGCAGCAGCTTGGTCGACTTTACCGATGTCATATCGTATCCGCTGGCAGCTTCTCCAGCGGATATTTTATTTTGATCCGCTTCCCCATTCTTTCGCGACTATTTCGAATCTCTAGGTACTCGCTCGATTCGCATTTCCGTTTTCGATTCAGTTTACCCCTTATCAATCTATCTCCGAAGCTTCCTCTGAATTTTTCTTTGTTCGGTCTGTACAGTTTTTCTTGTATCCCTCCCTCTTTTTGCGTTGCTCTTTGTTTTATTTAGAGCTTTTCGTCTTCCATCGTTCTAGCATCAAGAACTCTCTCTTTATGTTTTCCCCTCAGTCGGCGTTTTTAATATGAGCCTATCAGTTATAAATAAACTAATTCCATGAGTCCAGAAGGACTCAATGACCGTAATGTTGCTTTGTCATACCGCTTATAGGCAGGGGTTGAACCTCTACTCGCGTCACCTTTTATGCTAGTACTTGAGAAATTCAAGTAGAAAGGTGACAATCGATGAACAAACCAACACGCAAAGAAATTGCAATCGTCCAATTCATGCTGGCCATCTCATTAATTCTTGGCGTCCTGCCACCTCTTGTAATGTTCCTCGTGACAAGAAGGACAGAATCGTATTATCGTGATGCTAGCCGCACAGCATTGAATTTTCATCTAACCATTTTGCCGTGCTTTATTGTGAGCTATGCACTGCCGCCATGGTTCAAGTACATAGTCTTACTTGTTGAAACGGTGATCATTTTATATGCGATGATAAGGATTGCGCTTAAGAAAGCCTATCGTTATCCAGCCATACCTTACCTGAAAAAGTAGACAGAATCGAGGATACCCCATGACAACCGATATGCTGACGATCGGGCAGTTGTCTGCCCGCACAGGAATGACCATTCGAACGCTTAGATACTATGACAAGCTTGGGCTGCTAACACCAAGTGATTACAAAGAAGGCGGACACAGGCTGTACAATGCAGATGATCTCAGCCGCTTGCAGCAAATCCAAGCATTGAAGTTCATCGGTTTTTCCTTGAAAGATATCGCTGATTTATTAGACAAGCCACAGGTAGAACAAGCGCATATTCGCAGCGTGATTGCGTTCAAGAAAAAGGAGCTTATAGCGGAGCAGGAGCGGATTCAGCTCATGATAGATCAATTGGATCATATGGGGACGATCATTTCGAATCATCCTATCATTGATTTGCGGTTGTTCTGCTTTATCGTGCATTCGATTCTGTGGGAAGAAGAGCACATAGAGTCGCACAACCTAGAGGGCAATCCGATTTATAATTTTCGCAATGAAGAACGTGCAGAACTGGATCGAAAGTATTTTGCATTGCTCACGGAATTGAAACAGCTGATTGCAAGCCAGGTAAGTCCAGATTCGGGGGAAGCACAGAGTTTCATGCAGCGATTTATGGAGCTGTACGAATATACCGTTGCGAAAATAAGCCCTGCATCGGTGGCGCAGGCAGATGCACCAACGGATCAATCAAACATCCTCATTCCATTTACAGAGGAAGAACAGGAATTTCTAATAGAGGCGTTCCAAGTGATGTCTGGTAACCAAGAGAGGTAATAGATACATTAGGCTTGGCGGCGAACTGGATCTTTGCAACAAACGCTTTCAGAGGGCGCAAGTATATTTCCATTCCTATGGAGCCCCGGGATTGTCGCTCATCGGGCCTATCGTTAAATGGGGCTGCTCTCAATGAGATTCTATCTCTGGAGCAGCCTCTTGTTGTGCGTGTGGATGAGCGATATGAACCCTATAACGGTTCGGCGCTATAGCAGCAGCTTGGCTGCAATCGGATAATGATCCGATGCAAGTGAAGAATGAATAACCGTTCTATCTCCGATATTTCCCGATTGATGATTGACGAATATGTAATCGAGCGTCTCGACAGCATTGCCTGCAGGGAAGGTGAAGGCATCATGCTCATCTGCGAAAGCGCTGCAGAATGCTGGAGACATGCTAGCAACTTCAACAGAGTCTGGATGTGCATTGAAATCTCCCGTAATGATGCACGGTTCCATTGTATGGCTCGCGACGATGTTGATTATCTCCTTCACTTGTTCGACCCGTTCCGATTGTGCTAATCCCAAATGTGTAGTGTAGAAATGTAGATTTATTCCGTCTACATCAAGAACAGCTGCAAGCAGACCGCGCTGTTCGCTCTCATCGCTGCTGAGCGGGTAATGCTGATGTGAAAGGATCTGTTCAGCGAGCACCGCGATGGTATCCTCGTAATTACTTCGAGCCGAATAATAACGGTCGACCTCTTGCAAACCGATGATGTCTGCTCCAGACGCACGAATCACTTCCACGATGCGGTTCGCATCATACATGTGATCCATTCCTTCACCATGTCGTATGTTGTACGACATGACCGACAACGCAATCTGCGATGTGGACATGATCTCACCCCTTAATTACGCCAATCATGACGACTCTTTGACAAATTACTTTTGCAAAAACGAATATAACAGCACAGGTAGGCGGCAGCAATCGTTATCGCTAGATTAATAACAGCTTCTATAATCATATAAGAAACTCCCTTGGCAGTGTTATGATTTGTCCCTTATTGGCCATAGCTTTTTCGTGGGACAATCTTCTGTGATTAACTGGACTTATATAGCCTGGTGTTCCATAAATTTATGTAAGCTGGCAATAAATAATTGACAATATATTTTGAATTGATATACTAAGTATAGTGTTGCAATTGATAATCATTATCGATCCTGTTTTTATATTGTCGCTGTGCACCATAGTGAAATAGAGATAATCATAATTTAAGTCACGCATAAAAACATACATAGATAATAATTTCATCAATTCAATAATCCGTTTGACTATTAAGATTATATAAGGGGAGAGTATGGGAAATGGGAAAATTTAAAGTAACTGTTTTTTTAGCAATTTTTGTTGTAATGTTGGCAGCTTGCTCAACTTCAAGTAATGGAAATGGAAAAACGGAAACAACTGGGCAAGAAAACCAAGCTGCTAAAGCTTCAACGGTTGAAATTACTGATGCTCATGGAAAAGTTACTGTTCCTGTAAACCCTAAAAATGTAATTGCTTTGGATAGCAGAACTTTTGAAACTTTGGCTGATTGGAACATTAAATTAGCAGCTGCTCCAAAGGATGTAATGCCTAAGGAATCACCGTATGTAAAAGATGAAGCAGTTCAAAACATTGGGAATCACCGTGAACCAAATCTTGAAATTATCGCAGCTGCAAACCCTGAACTTGTCATTGTCGGTCAAAGATTTGCTAACCATTATGAATCGATTAAAAAATTAGTGCCGAATGCAGTCGTTATTGATCTGAATTTTGATGTTTCTGAGAAAGCTGATAAGCCTGGGGAAAACTTAGTAAAAGGACTTAAGGATTCCACAATTATTTTAGGACAAATTTTTGATAAAAATGAAGAAGCTAAACAATTGGTAGCTGATTTTGATAAATCTATCGAAGACGCTAAGTCTGCCTATAACGGAACGGCTACAGTTATGGGTGTTGAAGTTTCTGGTGGGAATATTGGCTTCTCAGCTCCACGTTTTGGACGTGTTTGGGGACCTATGTTTGAAATGTTTGGATGGAAACCAGCTTTAGAAATTGCAAATGCTACATCAGGTCATAAAGGTGATGAGATTTCTGTTGAAGCTATTGCAAAAAGTAATCCGGATTGGATTTTCGTACTAGATCGTGATGCTGCAATATCTTCTGAAAGTGAAGCTGTTCCCGCAAAAGATGTGATTAATAATTCACCTGCTCTTCAAAAAGTAACTGCTGTTTCTAAAGGACAGATTATATTCGCACCAAATGACACTTATACAAATGAATCAATCCAAACTTTCATTGAGATCTTTAAAAACATGGCAAGTACTTTAGCTAAGTAGTCTAAAGGAGCATAACATCGTGCTGAAAAAGACAATACAAAAAATTTCTGGGGTTGAGAATAATTCTCAACCCCGGCTTTATAACCATAACAAGTTATGGACAAAACCCTTTATATTTGCGATTATCGTTGTTATTATTTTAGGAATTATATCTCTATTTACCGGAGTTTATGATATACGCGGACAAGAGGATGGAATGGAGATGTTTTTCATTACTCGTGTTCCAAGAACAGCTGCATTAATGCTTACTGGGGCTGCCATGGCCATGGCAGGACTTGTTATGCAACTTATTACACAGAATCGTTTAGTTGAGCCTACCACAACAGGAACTATTGAATGGGCGGGTTTAGGACTTCTTGTTGTTTATTTATTATTTCCTGCACCAACGTTAGTTCTAAGAATGACGGGTGCAATTGTTTTTTCTTTTATAGGAACTATGATTTTCTTTTTATTTTTAAGAAGAGTGAAACTTCGTTCGTCTTTAATTGTCCCAATTATTGGGTTGATGCTTGGAGCTGTCATTTCTGCAGTTTCCACTTTTATTGGACTCCTTTTTCAAAGTACGCAAAATATTGAATCTTGGTTTGTAGGTTCTTTTGCGGCAGTCCAAATTGGAAGATATGAATATTTATGGATCATTGTTGTCGTTACGTTTCTTATTTTTATGTATGCGAATAGACTGACTTTAGCTGGACTAGGGGAAGATGTTGCAACAAGTCTTGGAGTCAATTACAATAGAGTCGTTCTTTTGGGTACGGGTCTTATTTCTTTAGCAGTTGGAATTGTTGCAGCTGTTATCGGAAACTTACCTTTTTTAGGATTAATTGTCCCCAATATTGTTTCCATGTTTAGGGGAGACGATCTTAGAAGTAATTTGCCTTGGGTATGTGTGATAGGAATGGGTACAATAACGGTTTGTGACATCATTTCTCGAACAATTATCATGCCTTTTGAAGTACCTGTATCTTTAATACTCGGAATAATGGGTGCAGTCGTATTTATTGCTATTTTGTTGAGACAAAGAAAACCAAGGAGGCTAAGATGAACGCATTGGAATATAGAAATAACGACAATGTCGTTATCGATTCTAGCCTTCATAACAAAAATAGATCAGCTAGAGCTTTTCGTTCTAAGCAAGAAGAAAAACGTTATTGGATATTGCTCATAACATTACTTGTTTTGGGCCTCCTTTCTTCATATGGACTTTTAGTTTATAACAATCCAGTTCCGATAGATTCGCCTTCTTTTATTCCAGTTGCTAAAAGAAGGATGGTAGCTCTTGTTGCCATGATTATTGCTGCCATTTGTCAGAGTTTATCCACTGTTGCTTTTCAATCGATTACGAATAATAGAATTATTACCCCTTCACTTTTAGGCTTTGAATCACTATACTCAACCATTCATACGAGCACCATATTTTTCTTTGGTGTTGGTGCATTGGTGAATTTTACTGGTATTGTACCTTTTATCATTCAAGTTATTGTTATGGTCATGATGAGTTTGATCCTTTATGGGTGGTTGCTGTCTGGAAAGTACGGAAACTTGCAGCTTATGCTTTTGGTTGGAATTATTATCGGCACTGGGCTAAGATCTGTGTCTTCTTTTATGAGAAGACTTCTTTCGCCTTCTGAGTTTGATATTTTACAGGCAAGATTGTTTGGGTCTGTTAATCATGCAGACGCTGCCTATTTTCCTATTGTAATTCCTATAGTAATCATTGTAGCATTGTTAATTCTTGCTCATTCTAAGAATCTAAATGTATTGTCACTTGGAAAGGATGTCTCTACTTCTTTTGGAGTAAAGCATCAATCGAGTATCATTTATACGCTTATATTAGTTTCTATTTTGATGTCAATTTCAACGGCTTTGATTGGACCACTTACTTTCTATGGATTTTTAGTTGCAACTTTGACTTATCAAGCAGCGCCAACCTATGATCATAGATATGTTTTTCCAATGTCTCTTGCTATAGGGTTTTTGATAATAACCGGTGCATACTTCTTAATGTATCATGTATTCAATGCCCAAGGCGTCGTTTCCGTTATTATTGAATTATTTGGTGGAATCATATTCTTAATTGCAGTTTTAAGGAAGAGGGCTCTATGATAAAGATTGATAATGTTAGAAAATTGTATTCGGACAAGGTGAAAATAGGTCCTTTGAATATTGAAATACCAAAAGCGGGTCTCACTTCATTAATTGGACCAAATGGTGCTGGAAAGTCTACGACACTTTTGATGATTGGAAGACTTTTGGATTTGGATGAAGGCCAAATTAAGGTAGCGAATATGGATGTTACTGAATCTAAATCAAAAGACTTAGCAAAGATTTTAACGATTTTGCGTCAAGAAAATCATTTTGTAACGAGGCTTACGATTAGACAACTAGTTGGATTTGGACGTTTTCCTTATTCCAAGGGAAGATTAACGAAAGAAGATGAGGCTATTATTTCTAAATATATCGATTTTTTAGGATTGACTGATCTAGAAAATAGATATTTAGATGAGCTTTCTGGTGGTCAAAGGCAAAGGGCATATGTAGCAATGGTTCTGTGCCAAGAGACTGAATATGTACTTTTGGACGAGCCGCTGAACAATCTTGATGTTGCTCGTTCTGTTCAAATGATGGAGCATTTGAGGCTTGCTGCTAATGAATTTGGAAGAACAATTCTGACTGTTATGCATGATATTAATTTTGCAGCCAAATATTCTGATCGAATTTGTGCAATGAAAGATGGACAAATTGCCGCTTTTGGAACAGTAGAAGAGGTTATGGATCCAGAGGTTTTGACAGATATTTTTGAAACGAAAATAGAAATTATTGATGGTCCCTATGGGCCAATTGCGGTTTATTAGTTAGACGGGATTGTCAAGCAATGTGCGACAGCTCATTCATGAAAGCTTCGTTATCAGGTATCCAACCTAGACATTTACAAGGGCGATTGCCGTTCTCATTGAAGCCTTGGTCTTCTAATTTACTACGTTAAAATATGCTAAGATGGGTGTAGCTCATGTTTGTTCTTCTGTATGAATGGGTGTATGGTGACTCCCATTTTACACGAATCTGACATGAGCCTTTTTAGCTGTTGCACTCCATAGTACAATCCGCCATCTAAAAAAATGGATCGGAACACAGTGTGCTGATTTACACTCTCTAGGTCTATGCTTGAAAAGCTGGGCCGGGTCAAAACGAAATACGACCTGTTGGAGCCGTAACAAAAGTTAAGCCACACTTAAGGGATGATTCCTGTATCGTACAGGGGTCATCCTTTTTTAACGCTTTTGGTTCTTGCGCAAGTCGCTAGTCCCTTGATTCCGTCCTTCTCGTAGGCTATCTTCCAACAATCTGCGTACTGATCCACTCGCTTTATGGGTACCAGTTTATATTGATGCAGGTGAGCCGGTACCTCTTTGCGCCGATTGTGGGAATTTGGCAAGATTTTAATTGATGATGATAGGAAGAGCGATTTATAATGATAAATGGGTAAATGTGGGTTTGTGATGAATTGGAGGGGAGATTTACATGCATTTGGAGCAAATTGATATGTTCGATTTAGCTTTTAACAATGCATCGATCGGGATGGCGATCGTCTCGCTGGAAGGACGATTTATGAAAGCAAATCAAGCCTTATGCGATATGATCGGCTATACAGAAAGTGAATTGCTCTCTCTGGACTATCAGCATATTACCCATCCAGACGATCTGGAAGAGAGTATCCTACATATTCAGCAGCTGCTGGACAGACAGATTTCGTCTTTTCATATTGAGAAACGTTACATAGGCAAGTTAGGAGAAGTGATATGGATGCTGCTTACCGTATCGCTTGTCCTGGATAAGAGCGGCAAGCCGCTTTTCTTTTTTTCTCAATTTCATAATATTACGGTATGCAAACAGACAGAGCGAGTGCATCTGCAGACGGAAGCGATCCTGAGGGAGAAGGAGGATTCCTTCCAATCGTTATTGGAAATGCTGCCCCTCGCTGTCATCGTGACGCATAATGGAATTATACATTATATGAACCGTGCCTCGATTAATTTAATTGGTGCGGATGAAGCAGCCGGCATTCTTGGCAAGCCAGTGCTTGATATTGTTGAGCCTACGAATCACAACCTTGTGTATGAGCGAAGACGCAAGTATCGGGAGGGTATTAAGCTCGGGCCAGTAAAATATGATATCCGATGTGCAAACGGAGAGATGAAGCGGGTTGAAGGTTTCTCGCTGCCCACGACATTTCATGGGGAGAAGGCGACTATAGGGGTCTATCAAGATATAACCGATCGGAGCAAGGAAGAGGAGCGAATGCTGCAGTCCGAGAAGTTGTCCATCGTGGGGCAGCTTGCTGCCGGCATTGCGCATGAAATTCGGAATCCACTGACGTCGATTAACGGCTTCCTGAAGCTGATGCGTACGATGAAGACAGATAAGGAGCAGTATTTCGATATCGTGGAATCCGAGCTGAAGAGCATCGAAGTAATTGCCAATGAGCTGCTCATTCTCGCGAAGCCAAATGTGGTCAATAGTCGAAGGACAGATCTGATCCATCTCATGGAACAAATCATCGCCTTTATGAGTGTGCAATCCACTTTGAAGAACAGCAATATTGTAACCGATTTATCGGAAGAGGCGCTTTGGGTGGATTGTGAACCGAATCAGATCAAGCAGGTGTTCATTAATTTGATCAAAAACGCAATCGAAGCGATGTCAGGGGGAGGCAGCATTTATGTACGAGCCAAGCTGGAGGGCGACTATGCGGCTATATCCATACAGGATGAAGGCTGTGGGATTCCAGCAGATAAAGTGAGCAGACTGGGTCAGCCTTTCTATACGACGAAGGATACAGGGACAGGGCTAGGACTGATGGTGAGCTACAATATTATTGATAAGCATGGCGGCTCCATTGAGGTGGATAGTGTGATTGGTGTAGGAACCACATTCATCATTCGATTACCGCTTGTCCAAGTCAAGGATGGGGAAGACGCTGTGTAACAGCTCAGCTTATCTGACTATTTCGTTCCATTCGTATATCGTGGTGAACCCCTTCCATGAAGAATTTTGGATTGATTCCAGTGAGTTGGTTGTTGAAAATAATGGGATAAGATGAATGGGGAGGGGAACAGTTCAATGGGCTATAAGCAAGCATTGGAACGTTACATCGAAGCGACAAATACGCATCAATTCACAAATGTGCAAGCATGTTTGGATGATGGTGCCGTGTACTGGTTCTCGGATCGTACCTGCTCAACGATGGCTGAGATTAGGGCGTATTTCGAACATGCGTGGGACGTGATTCAGGATGAAGTCTATTGTGCGACAGATGTGGAGTGGATCGCCGTGGACGGACAGACGGCTGTCTGTTTGTACACGTATCAGTGGAGCGGCCTTTATCAAGGGAAGCAGGCAGCAGGGAGCGGAAGAGCGACCAATGTGTTCAAGCAAACCAGTGGCGAATGGAAGCTTGTGCATGAACATTTGAGTGCACTGAAATAAGAATGTCTTTTACGTAAAAAAGGTGTCATCCGCTGAATGGTATTCAGCAGGATGACACCTCTGTTATTGTTATGCGTCCAAGTTCGCCAATTCATAAATGGCGCGGGCATAAATCGCAGTTGCTTTCAACAAATCCTCGATCTCGATGTATTCGTCTACGCGGTGAGCCATCTCTTCTCTTCCTGGGAATAAGGCGCCGAATGCGACTCCATATTCCATGAATGCAGCGTATGTACCGCCGCCTGTTGTCAGCAAGGTAGGCTCAAGCTGTGTTTCCTCCGCATAAATCTTCTGCAGCACCTTGATCATTGGATGCTCTGCATCGACATGATGCGGCTCCTTCAAGTCAGGCTCCTCTACGAGGAAGCCGAATGCATCCATCTTCGCTGCCAATGTATCCAGAATCGTCGGTAGATCCTGTGTGACTGGGAAGCGAATGTTCAGATGGAAGAATGGCTGCTTGTCCGCTCCGAATTCGAAAATACCTGCATTGACGGTTAATGGCCCTGTAATGTCATCCTCATACGCAATGCCCAGCTTGCTGCCCAAGTGATCGTCCGTCAAATAAGCATCGACGCAGCGAATGTAGCGGTCAGCATCGGCTTGGAAGGAGTACGAACGCAAAAATCCGAACAGCTTCAGTGCAGCATTGATGCCTTGATGAGGCTCCATGCCATGGGCGGATTTCCCTTTGAGGCTGAGCGTCATTTGATTGCCATTCACTTCGGAAGAACCTTTCAATTGCTGCTCTGTGTAATAGCTCTCGAACTTGGCTGCCAATTCTGCAAGCGCAGCAGACTCGCCAGAGATCGTTGCTGTTGCAGATTCCGGCACCATGTTCTCAACACCGCCGCCATGGAAGGATACGAGCTCTAGCTGCCCCTCTTGACGCCCGGAAGCAGAATCGTCTGGCTTCAGCAGGAAGCGGGTATTGATTTGACCCTTCTCCGCATGTGTAATGGGGAAGTCGGCATCTGGAGCGAAGCCGTATAGCGGCATTTTCTCACGCTTCGTATAGGTCTTCATGCATTCCATCCCGCTCTCTTCATCTGCACCGAAGATAACGCGCACATTGTGCTTCAATGGCAAGCCGAGTTCTTTCACAATCTTCAAGCCGTAATAAGCTGCAAGTGTAGGCCCTTTATCATCAATGGCGCCACGCGCGAACAGCTTGCCCTCACGAATGTCAGGGGAGAATGGCGGGGTTGTCCAATGTCCGGTTGCAGGGACGACGTCAACATGGCATAGTGCTGCGACATATTCGCCACTCGTCGATTCGCCATATTCGGCGTAGCCTACATATCCGTCCAGGTTCGTTACACGGTATCCGTCGCGACGGGACATGTCCAGCACATAATCAAGCGCGCGAGCTACATTTTGCCCCATAGGCTTGCCAGGTTCGCTCGTGCTGGCATCCTTCACACTTTCGATGCTGAGCAATCCCTTCAGATCCTGCAGCAGATCGTCCTTGCGCTTCAATACTTCTTCCATCCAGTTCATCAAGCCGCACTCCTTTTGTATTGAAAATTGAACATGTGTTAATAGTGGTCGTGTATATGCGACGCTCATCCATGAACATATGATTGCCGCCTTGGCATAATTATAACAGGTGAAGTCCAGTAACAACATACAGGGAGCTGGCGAATCGCAGAGATTGTAGGGTGCAGTATCCCCCAGAATATGTTCACGGGTGTTCATATAGGTGCTGAGGGCTCTGTGGTGGATGGGCGAATATCGAAGTCCAGCCGTCCTTCCAGACTATCGTTCAGCTCAACCAGTAGCGCTGCTGTTTGTACAGATATCACGCAAGATCCGCTCGATTTATCTCTCACTTTAAGGGATAGAGGTAGAGGCGGCGAACCGTTATATGAAATGGATCGATCACATGTCGACTATTGTGCGTCAAGTGAAGCAGTGGGATAAGAACAGTGTTCAATCGGTGCGAGGGGTAAAGCGGCCTATTTTCGATGCCTACCTATCGTTTGTCCAAACCCTTCTATCTATGGGTGCATTTTATAAGTAGTATAATCTTCATTTTGCACCAGCAACCTATGTCTATAGGAGGGAACAGCGTGTTAGCTAATGCTACGATTCTAGTAACAGGCGGAACCGGTTCATTGGGCTACGCCCTCGTTGAACAATTATTGCTGCATCGTCCTGCTCGCATCATCGTATATTCGCGCAATGAGACGAGCCAGTTCATTATGAGCCGCAAGTTTGAGGATGCAAGACTGGCGTTCTGGATTGGCGATGTGCGCGATCAAGACTCCCTCCATCAGGCATGCCAAGGGGTCGATTATATCTTCCATCTCGCTGCGCTCACACATGTATCCTTTTGTGAGGAGCACCCGCAAGAAGCGTTGAAGACGAATGTGGTTGGCACACAATATGTGATTGAGGCCGCTATTGCGAATCAGGTTAAGGCGGTTATATTTGCATCGACGGATCAAGCCGTGGAGCCTACGAGCTGCTATGGAATGACGAAGGCGATGGGTGAGAATGTAATAATAAACGCCAACATCGTGAGCGAATCCACGAGATTTATCGCTGTTCGCAGCAGCAATGTTCTAGGAACACACGGGAGTGTACCTCATGTACTGCTGGATCAGATCAAGAATAAGAAGCTTGTTAGTATGATGGATCGGGGGAAGACCTGTTTCTTCACGCCGATGGAGCAGGCCGTCGCCTTATTGCTGAAGGCGCTGCAATCTGGAATTGGCGGCGAGCTGTACACGACGAAGATGCCGTCATGCGCTCTAGTGCATATGGCTGAGGTATTTATAGAAATGTGTGGCGGGGGAGATGTACGGCTTATTTTTACAGGTTCAGCGTCGAGTGGCAAAGGGAAGATTCATGATATTCTCATCTCGGAAAGTGAGAGCCGACATACCGTGAAGGCGGATGATTCTTATTTGATCGTTCTTCCTCTATTAGGTTTGCCGAGACTGCATGAGCATTATGCGTCGTATCCTTCTATGGCTGTGGGGGAATACACATCTGCAGAGGGGGCAATGACGAAGGAAGAGATACGTGAATTGCTGTTCGATAGCGGCTTGTTGTATGAGGTGCACGTATCCAAGCAAGCTCAAGGCTCGCGGGACTAATCAAGCGACATGGAAGGTTTATTATGTATAGCACGAGAACGCCCCTGAAGCATGTGGCTTCAAGGGCGTTATAAGTTTCTAGGATTGCAATGGCGGATTTTTATGGCACTTCCGGCATACCGGATAGTACGTATCGTTACCGCCGATTACGATTTGCTCTCCCGTATAGAGAGGACGGTTATTGGCGTCAACGCGCAGATTCATCGTTGCTTTGCGTTCACAGAACCAGCATATCGTTTTCATTTCCTCTATTTTATCCGCATACAGCAGCATATAACGGCTGCCCTCAAATAGCTCATTTCGGAAGTCATTCTTCAATCCGAAGCCCATAACAGGAATATCGAGTTCATCGACGATGCGGGTAAGCTGCATAATTTGAGCATGATCCAAAAATTGGACTTCGTCAATCAGCACGCAGGAAATGGGTCCTTCATGATGCTGTACGATCTCAAATAAATCAGTGTCTTCATGGATCGAAATTGCCTTGCGGCGCAGACCAATGCGAGAAGATATATATCCGCTCTCGTCCCGATCATCTACAGCAGGGGTGAAGATCAATACGGATTTCTCCTGCTCTTCATAATTATGGGCGACCTTCAATATTTCAATGGATTTCCCACTATTCATTGCGCCGTATCGAAAATATAACTGAGCCAACTTCGCCACTCCGTTCCATTCTTTGTTGATGAGATTATAGAATAGCATAGGAAGCGTCTCAGGTACAGGAACAGAGAATGGATAAGCTGCTTAGTCCAGGATCACGGATTGATCGGGATGGTGGTACAACTGGAACATTAAGCGCAGCTGCGCTTCTGTATTGCGTTCAGCCGACAATGTCGGCAGCGCATGTTCGGAGAAGAAGCCTACCTCGCTCGTTTCTGTGCCACTGGCAGCTTCCCCTCCGATAATGTCACACAAGATGAATAATTTATACACATGAAACGGTTCTGGCGGGTGCTGGTGGAACCGCTTATCTAGCACGGCAAGCAGTCGGATGGCTCTTGCTTGGAAGCCGGATTCCTCTTGGATTTCCTTCACAACAACCTCAGATGGAGAGAAGCCGATATCTGCCCATCCGCCGGGAAGTGACCATGCTCCATCGGCCTTTTCTTTGACGAGCAGAAGCTCCCCATCACGGAAGATGACACCCCGGACATCTACCTTCGGCGTTGCGTAACCTGTGTCGCTTGCGAAGGATAGCCGGATTTGTTCCTTATCTGCTTCAGCGCAGTTAGCCATCATATCGACACTAATGTCGCGCAATTCTTCATACCGCTCGCGGTCGTAAGCGTTTTCTGTGTACGTTAAGCCGATCTGTGCGAGAGCTTGTATCCGCTTGGCCCAATGCAGCTGTCTCCAATCGAGAGCTGGGTTCTCTATCGATTGTTCAATCAGTTCGATAAGCTCTGCCGGCTTCGAGTAGATGTCATGTGGAGCTGTCTCGAATGTGGCGGACTGAACAGTATCGAACCATTTAGCTCCTATCGTATGCACGTTAGCGGCAAGGCCGGCTTGAATATCAGCGTTGCTGTCACCGATCCATATCGCTTCGTCGGCGCGAATATGTAATGCGTCCAGCGCCGCGTGAATGCCTTCAGGATCGGGCTTCGGCCTCGTTACTTCATCGCCTGTGATGGCGATATCCACATACTTAGTCAAGCCGAGCGCTTCACTGGAAATCTCATACGCTCGCCGCCCTTTGCCAGTAATAATGCCGATCGATATGCCATGCTCCTTCAAATGCTGCAGCATCTGAATAATTGCTGGTGAAGCATGTACAAGGCTGGGATGCCAATTGCGGTACAGTTCAAAATATTCTTCGATGGCGGAAGGCAATAGACCTCTATATTTCATATTTGCAGTCAATATGCCCTCTTCCGTCGGGCCGAACATCGCAATAATTTGCTCCTTCGATACCATTCGATTGTCATATCGCTTGAATATGTCTTGGAACACATGAAGTGTCAATGGAAGGGTATCAGCTAGTGTCCCGTCAAAGTCAAACAAAACGGCTCGTATCATTGCATTCATCCTCCTTGATGGGTTAAGAGATTATGATCACTTGCACATGATTGGCCTTCATCGCATTGGCTAGCTCAGGCGACAGTGGCTGGTTCGTAATGAGAATATCGATGTCGGACAAGGATAGCCCCCGATAGTAATGGGTATGTCCGAGCTTCGTATAATCCGCAAGTACGATTGTCTGTCTTGAACGGCTAACAATTTCTCTCTTCATATATATGTCTTCTTCATAATGATAATAAATGCCTGCTTCCGAGATGCCTGCTGCGCCTAAGAACGCCTTATCGAATTGAAAATCACGCAGCTTATCTAGTGTCGAGTAGCCAGATAAATGTCTTGTCTTCGGCTGCACGATGCCTCCTAATAGATGGGTCTGTATCGTGGCTTGCTCAGCCAACATACAAGCATTATCAATCGAATGGGTCACGGCGGTTGCGTGAGCAGGCTTTAGATGCGGTATGATGCACTGCACTGTGGTCGATACGTCCAGAAAGATCATGTCGTGATCTTGAACAAGCTTAGCGGCATGGCGTCCGATGCGCATCTTGCCGTCTGGTTCATTATGCAGTCGAGCAGCATAGGCTTCAATCTTCTGTTCCAGCCGGGGGAGCGTAATTCCTCCATGGGTACGTGTTACGGCACCGCTTTCTGTCAGCTTCACGATGTCACGCCTTGCCGTATCTCTGGAAATGTCGAACATCGCGCAGATTTCTCCGACAGTCATCGTGTCTTGCTCTTCTAAATGCGTTAATATGCGCAGAAGGCGCTCTTCTTGATACATATTCTCCACCTCATACTTCTAATATTAAGTATATGTAAGTAATATTTCAAGTAGATATAAGTATTTCGCATAAATATAAGCTCTATTTTATGTGAAAAACGTAGATATGCAACGAGGACACACATCTGAAGACGCGAATGTGAAGGATGGATCAAATTAGGGTTGATTGGATAAAACAGGAGTGGTAGTATATGGTTAAACAATGATTTAAACATTGTTTAAATCATTGTTTAAATTATGTGCGGGAGGGATTAGGAATGAAGCAACCTGATAAGTCGCTAGAGACGAAGGAGAAGATCTTGAATGCGACCCTGGATATGATCAAGGAGGAAGAATTTGAGCAGATTACGATTCGCAAAGTAGCGTCGCGCTCCAACACGAACATCGCACTAATCAATTACTACTTCGGATCGAAGGATGCTCTGATCAATGAGGCGATTAAAATATTGTTATCGGGATTCCGCAGCTCGTTCAACGTTCTTGATGATCGCAGCATAGAGCCTCTGCAACGACTGCGTTTGTTCCTGATTCAATATGTACAGGTCATTCAACAATATCCAGCGATTATCTCACGTACAATAACTGCTGGCTCTGCCATGTTTGCCTCTCAGCAAGAGTATGGACAATTTCTGCAAGCTGTCGGCTTTGACAAAGTTCAGCGTACAATTCAAGAGATTACGCGCGAGGACAATCATGAAGGATTAACAATGATGATGATGCAGCTATTCGGTGCCGTGTTTCTCCCTGTTTTAATGAAGCCTCTGCTTGAATCGGGTACGGGAGTGGCAGTTGCGTCTGTCGAAGCACAGATTGACTTGTTGTTTGCACGCTATTTCCATCGAGATTCAAGATTACAATCATGAATTTTTTGCATTTGCTCGAATGATGCCATTCCTGAAGTAACTCGTTCTTGAACCTAGCAACCTTGTAATGATGATGAAGTCCATTACACATGCAGAGGCTGTGTCCCTGCGAATAGGAGGCAATCGAGATGGATGTTCTCAGAAAGTATTGGCAGGATCTTGGAATGGTTGTTGCTGTCATGGTGTGTATCTATTTGTTGGTAAGAGGAACTGTGATTCCTGACATCACGGTGATGCTGTGGTTGAGCTTCGTGGCAATTCTGGTTCACCAATTCGAAGAATATCGGTGGCCCGGATACTTCGGGGGCTTGTTCAATGCAGTTCTATTCAAGAGCAAGCATCCTCACAATTATCCGCTGAACCCGCATTCGGCTATGATTATTAACCTGATTATTGCTTATGGGTTTTATTTGCTGCCCGTCTTGTTCCCTGAAGTGATATGGCTTGGTCTCGCTCCCATGTTCATGGGGTTCTTTCAATTAATCTGGCATGGTATTTTCGCAAATAGTAAGGCACGATCTCTCTACAATCCCGGACTCTTCTCTGTGTTAGTCTTGCACATCCCTGTCGGGTGCTGGTATGTTTTTCATATTACAACGACAGGAATTGTCCATACATCCGATTGGATCATTGGGACGGCTTACTTCCTTGCTGCCGTATATATCTTGATCGTTAAGGGGAATATGTGGCTCAAGAATCCGAACTCCCCATATCGCTTTACGGCGAATCAATTAGGCCCCTATTCCAAGCAGATGTAAATGAATAAAAGGTGGGAGAGATGAAGATGCCAGGGATTGAACAGAATGACAGAGCTATGAAGCTTGATTTGGAGCGTATCGTATTTATCGGGCGAACCTACGATGAATATATCAGCATGTTCGACTTGAACATCGAAGATCTGCAAGGGAAGCGCATACTAGACTGTCCATCAGGGGCTTGTTCCTTCACCGCAGCGGCAGTTCGTCAAGGGATTGATGTTATGGCATGCGACATCGCATATGAATATGCTGCTGATGATTTGCAGCGGAAGGGAATACATGATGTAGCGCATGCGATGGAGCAGATGGCGCAAGCTGCTGAACAATACGAGTGGGGGTTCTTCGGTGATATCGACGGCTTGCGAGCCCATCGTTTGCAAGCATTGCGGGACTGCTCAGTACATCGAAGAGAAGAACCGCATCGGTATGTTCATGCGACTCTTCCGTCTCTCCCTTTCGAGGACGGAGAGTTTGATGTGGTTCTCTCCGCACATTTCCTCTTCATGTACGGAGATCGGCTGGATGAAGCGTTTCACCGCAATACGCTCGTTGAGCTGCTTCGTGTAGCGAAGGAGGAAGTACGAATTTTCCCGTTGATTGACTTGGCAGGGAAGCGGCCACCTCAAGTAGACATCGTGATCGAGCAGGCCAAGCATCTTGGCTGTGAGGTACAGGAACGTACGGTTCCTTATGAATTCATGCGCGGCGGCAATACAATGCTGTACATCAAGAAGAAGTAGCGACACGATGAACTCGAGATATGGTTCTATCAATGGATTAATGAATAAGGGATTAGGTGTAAATCTGGCAGAGAGAGCGAACTGCAGGCAATGTATGTAGAGTGAACGAAAAATGTGAGAATTCGGAGCAGGCGGCCTTGGGTAATCAGGGCTGCTTTTTTTTTTGTTTGCGTAAATCCGAAAATTTACAATTCCAAAATATTACTCACGATTCCCGTTAACATTCGTATGTGAAAATACTTCCAGAAGCCTATTGCATTACCTATTGCCATGAGAAAAGGGTGAAGACATGAATCGTAACATGTTAACGGTCATCGCAACGTCGCTCGCACTATCTACGATCATTTCTACTAGTGCTGTCAGCGCAGCGGAAGCAAACAAAGGGCAAGTAAGCATCGCAGCAGTGACGAAGGAAGCAGCAAAAGCATCCAATCTGTCAATCGGGGTTGATGGTGTAAGCAGCAATATTCGCACACTGAATGTCAAAGGAACGGTATTGTACTCCGTTCGCGACATCGCCAATATTTTTGGCGCAGATATCCAAGAAAGCAAGAGCGGAATTACACTCGTTGGTGGCAACCCAGCGCAGACGATTACGGTTCGATTGAACTCGGGCGCTTATGAAGTTGATGGCGCTACGAAGAACTTCTCAGTTGCACCGTTAGAGCAAAAAGGTGTGATCTACGCGGAGCTTAACGCACTTGTTGAAGCACTTGGCGGAGAAGTATCTGGTTCCGGCAGCAAGCTGGATGTTGTTAGTGTGAGGCCTCTCGAGGGAGATTTCAGCTCCCCGCGCGTGAACAGCAACGGTGAAGTGATAGCGGCTCGCGAATCTGATGGAACGGTTCAATTGTATAAATGGAATTCTACATACCGGATATACGATGCATTGACTTCTAATGAGAACGCAGCAAACACAGCAGTATCGCCTGACCTGAAGTGGGGCGTATTTACGAATGAGTCCAGTCAATTGTACTTGATGGATCTGAGCCTTGGAACTGCACAAGCAATTGGTAAAGATACTTCCGTAAAGACCGATCTGACATGGTCCGCAGACGGTAAAAGAGTGTACTTTGTACAAGGGGACAAGCAAGAGAAAATCGCTTACGTGAACGTAGACAGCGGCAAGATTACAAGCGTGCTGGCTGATAAAGTAGAAAACAAGTCGGACATCCGCCTGTCGGCAGATGACAAGACGGTTCTGTACGCAGTTAACATTACAGGCGTAGCGAAAAATGACAAGGATAGCACAGAAGACTCCTTATCCATCGACTTCTCCGGAGCAGGCTCCCAGTTGTTCACACTAGATCTGACTGCGAAGGATGCGAAGCCGGTTCAGCTGACAACTACGTCGGACAACAAGCTGTATCCGAACCTGCTGCCAGACGGAAGAGCTGTCTATGTGAGTGGTGATACAGAGGGTAAGGTTGAGAACAGCGTATTGAAGGTTGTTCAAGCGAAGGAGAAGAAGGTATCGGATCTCGTAGCTGATGTAGATGTATCCGTTGCTGTTATTTCTGCGAAGGGCCAATTGATTATCGCTGCAACAGAGAAAGACGGCAAGTCGAGCATCTATGTGGTGAAGGCAGATGGCTCCAAGTCGAAGCTGTATACAACTGAAGGTACGATTACTGAAGTATTCCCTTCCGCAGACGGTTCTCAAGTTGCGGTTATCGAGGATGGACAAGTGAAATTGGTAGCTAATAATCAAGCGGTTACGTTAACGAAATAAACAGTTCCGAAGGGAGAGCATTAACAATGAGAAAATTAAAAATCGCATCTTTGGCAATTCTCGCATCTTTATTCCTTGTATCTTCAGCTTTTGGAGGAGCGTCTACAGCTCTGGCTAAGGACGAATTGAAAGGCAAAGTAACAATTAATGGTTCAACGGCATTGCTGCCAATGACATTGCAAGCAGCGAAGGAGTTCCAGAAGCTGCATCCAAAAGTGAAAGTTGCAGCTTCCGGTAAAGGCTCTATCACTGGTCCACAAGCTGTTAAGAAAGGCATCGCTGAAATCGGCGCATGCGACTGGGATGCAAGCATGGACGTTCCAGGCTTCAAAGCATTCGAAGGTCAAGTGGCTCACAAAGTAGCGGTAATTCCATTCGCGACAATCGTGAACAAAAACGTAAAGGTAGACAACCTGACAACTGAACAGTTGAAAGGCATCTACTCCGGCAAAATTACGAACTGGAAAGATGTTGGCGGCGATAACGCGGATATCGTAGTTATCACTCGTTCCTTCGGTTCCGGTACGCGCGTTAACTACCAATTGAAAGCATTGGATGGCGGCGACATTACGAAGAAGAAAGACAACTACAAAGAAGTTGGTTCCAGCGGCGACATGAAGACAGCTGTTGCAACAACGCCTAACGCAATCGGCTACATCGACCTTGTATACGTGAACAGCGATGTGAAAGCTGTTAAATTCAACGGCGTAGAAGCTTCCTCGGACAACGTAATCAATGGCAAGTACCCTGTATGGGCATATGGCTACTACATGACAAAAGGTCAACCAACTGGCGCTACAAAAGCATTCATTGAGTACATTCAAAGCGCGAAGTTCCAACAAGGTTCGTTGAAAAAATTGAAATTCATTCCAATTTCCGCAATGAAGTAAGTTGAACGATTCGCTGTAAGAGATTTCATTCACGGCCAGCCCTCAGGAAGTCGGGGGCTGGTTGTTCTATGGGGGAACGAGAATGAGCACGCCTGTTCAAGAATTAGCACCGCTTAGCGGAGCCAACATCCTTTCGACAACGAAGAAAGGCAAGTTCGACCGATATGCTCGCGTACGGTTTACGAACCGCCTGTTCCAATACTTATTTCTGATGTGCATTCTAGCCTTATGTGTGGTACTCGGTCTGGTCATCTTCTTTATTGGGAAGACGGGAATATTGACCTTCCGTGACATTTCTCTATCAGACTTCTTTTTATCACTTGATTGGACGCCGGAAGACGGGAAATTCGGGGCCGGTGCATTTATTATCAATACATTGCTGTTAACAGGGCTTACACTGCTGATTGCCGTTCCGATTTCTGTTGGCATGGCCGTTCTGCTTGTGGAGATTTCTCCAATGTGGTTCAAGAGGTTCGTTCGACCAGTGCTCGACTTGCTGGTTGGGATTCCTTCCATTGTATATGGTTATCTTGGATTGACAGTTTTAATACCACTTATTCGTGAATGGACAGGGGAGAACTTGGGAGACGGCTTGCTGGCAGCTGCACTCGTTCTATCCCTTATGATATTGCCGACAATATGTCGGGTCAGTGACGAAGCCATTGCAGCCGTACCGAAGAAATATCGGGAAGCGGCTTATGCGCTAGGCTCCACCCGCTTGCAGGTCATTATGAGAGTTGTACTCCCGGCTGCGAAGCGAGGGATTGTTGCAGCAATTATTCTGGGTATGACCCGTGCAATTGGAGAAACGATGGCCGTTGTTATGGTTATCGGGAATACGGCACAGCTTGCCGATTCGTTGTTCACGCCAACTGCGGTTCTTACGAGCAACATCGTCATGCAAATCTCGAACGTGGAGTTCGATTCAACATGGAACTACGCGCTTCATATGATGGCATTCCTGCTTCTGCTCATCTCCTTCCTGCTGATTGTCGTTATTCGTTTCATTAGCAAGAGAGGGGGCGCTCGCGCATGAGTTCATTCACAGCAAGCGGCCAAAACAATCGCGCAAAGCTGTACAATCAGGTGGCTACAGGGCTGTTCTATGCGTTAGGAATAGCGGTGCTGATGCTGATCTTCTGGCTGCTGTACACCATATTGAGCAAGGGGCTGCCAGGCATCACCTTGGAATTCTTAATGAAGGTTCCGGAAGAGATGGATGCGGGGGGCGGTATCGGCACTGTATTGTTCAACTCGTTCTACATCTTGATCTTGTCCTTGCTAATCTCCGTACCAATTGGTGTTGGGGCGGGTATCTATATGGCGGAATATGCGCCTGCAAATCGCTTTACAGAAGGACTTCGCATGTGTGTGGAATCCTTATCATCCGTTCCTTCGATTGTGTTCGGCTTGCTTGGACTCGCAATCTTTGCAGAGTACTTCCAGATTGGACTTACAATACTAGGCGGGGCAGTAAGCTTGGCATTCCTTAACCTGCCTATGCTGTGCCGTGTTACGGAAGAAGCGATCCGCGATGTGCCGGTTGATCTGCGCAATGCAGCCTATGCACTTGGCACAACGAAGTTCCAGACGATTCGTACAGTAGTTCTTCCTGTAGCACTTCAAGCGATTATTACAGGCATATGCTTGGTAGCAGGTCGTGCATTCGGTGAATCAGCGGTTATTATTCTTACTGCGGGCTTGAGTACTTCCGGAGAAATGTGGGACTTCAATCTGTTCTCCCCGGGCGAAACACTTGCCGTTCATCTCTGGTATGTACAATCCGAGGCAATTGTAGAGGATGCTAGTCAGATTGCCGATAAGGCAGCAGCGGTGCTCGTCTTCGTCGTCTTATTCATCAATCTCGTGTTCCGCATTCCACTCTGGTTCAATAATCGCAAATTGAAAAAGTAAGTCCATTCATCATCCCATGTGGAAGAGCCAATAGGCTCTCCTGCATGGGATTGTTATCGTGCTGGTCGTCCACAACAATCGCAAACCTAAAAAAGCTTCCCAGACGGCTTGTTTCGGGAAGCTTTCTTCATTATGGATTAAGAAGCTTAGAAAGATTGGAACGTAACGAATTCGTGAACAGGCTTGCGATATCCGCGTGGACGCTGGCTGGACGTATCCTCCTTGCCAATGGTGATCATCATAACGGGGACGAGATGATCAGGGACGTTGAGCGCACTGCGAACCTTATCCGGATCATAGCCAATCATCGGGCAAGTGTCCCAGCCCTTATCCTTGGCAATCAGCATGAACTGCATGGCAGAGAGGCTGGCATTGCGTACGGCATCTTCGTGACGGAAGGATTCCCCGCGATTAAGATAGAAGTCCGTCGTACTGCTTACGATTTGATCGTATTCCTGTTGGCTGATGACACCAAGATTGAGCAGCCCCTCATTCATGGCGGCAACATGCTTATAGGCATCCATATCACCGAGTACAACTATGACAGCCGATGCGGTCAACACTTTATATTGTTTGAATGCAGCCTCGTACAGCATATTCATTTTGTCTTTATCCGTAACTGCCACATAATGTGTATGCTGCAGATTGAAGGCGGATGGAGCGAACTTCGTGAGCGAGAACATTTCGGTAAGTTCCTGTTCCGAGATTTCGACATCCTTCAAGAACTTGTTCGCGGAACGTCTTTGTTTAACGATCGTTTCTACATCGTGCATATGTATCATCTCCTGGTTCATTTATCATCCGTTAAATTAGTAGTAAAAAGATCATATCATATTAACTATAATAAAGTAAGTAATTTACGAAAAAATATTAAAAATATCACACATTTTGTTGAACTGCCTGAACATCGGCAAGCTGTAGAAAGTGAAGAGAGGCACATCTTAATGCGCAAAAAACGAGAGGCATGTAAGCCTCTCGTCTATTGATACTGCACTATTCGCAGATGCGGATAGTAGGATATTGGCGGAATTAGTTCTGCCAGAGCTGCGGATGATCCGCAGTTACGAGTCGTGCAGCTCTCGCATTGGCCTCGACTTGGGCTTCGTTCTTGCAGCCTGGAATGACGCTTGTAACCGCATCATGACGCAAGCACCAAGCGAGCGCCCACTCTGCTAAGCTTGCTCCTTCTGGTACCTCGGTCTGGCGAATGTGCTCGGCTTGCTGCAGACGGTCATCAATGAACTGTTGCTCATGACGATGCCGCACATCATTGTCGGCGAAGGATGTGCCTGGCTTGTATTTGCCGCTTAACAAGCCGCTAGCGAGTGGAACACGTGCAAGAACGCCTAGGTTCTGATGAGTGCAGGAAGGGAACACATCCTGCTCGGGGCCTCGATCAAGTCGGTTATAGACGACTTGAATGACGCTTGCGCCTATATCGGCTGCATTGGTAGTCTGATGCATACTGTTGCTTTTGTTCAAGGATAGACCGATATGACGAATTTTACCCGCTTCCTTCTGCTTGTCCAGCATGGTCCAGAGCGAGTCATTGTTGAATGCCTCGTCATCGCCCGAATGGAATTGGTATAAATCGATGTACTCAGTCTTGAGTGCACGCAAGGAATCATCAAGCTGCTTCAATACTTCTGGTGCGCCATATTGATTCGTCCGATTCAAGTGGGAATGGAAATGATGGCCGAACTTCGTTGCCACGACCCAATCCTCGCGGTTGTCCCGGCTTAAGTAATCCCCAATGAATGATTCAGACAAGTGGTCTCCGTAGCATTCAGCCGTGTCGATGAAGTTAATGCCAAGATCTTTCGCTTTATGTAGGATACGATCAACTTCTGATTGGGTATAATCATGTCCCCATTCCCCGCCGAATTGCCAAGTACCTACGCCGATAACCGACACCTTCATTCCTGTCTTGCCCAGTTTGCGATATTGCATAGAAGACTCACACCTTTCTATATTTTTCACCTATTGACTTTATGGTTGATGTGTATGCTGCTTACCGTAATGATAGCATAGGAAGCTGTGCTAGCCTATAAACGGGAGGCTTCGGTGTGACAGAACCTAGATAAAAAAAATTTAATTTCAATATCCGCTATTATTCGTGATAATATGAGTTATAGTTGCAAAGTATGTTTCAGTAAGACTGATTATATCTGATTAACGCATGATTACAGGAGGAAGGTATGTATTATTTATTAGCTTTTCTGATCTCTTCATGTATCGTGATGTTTTTGATACCTCCACTGCGCAAGCTTGCATTCCGCATTGATTTTGTGGACAAGCCTATGCCGGACAATGAACGGAAAATTCATCGGGAGCCGATCCCGCTTACGGCGAGCATTGCCATTTTTATCGCATTTATTGTATCCTATGTTATTTTTGTCCGGAATTCTGCGATCGAGTCCATCGCGATTATTAGCGGCGGGTTGTTGATTCTGGCAATCGGCACCGTTGATGACTGGTACAAGACGCATGGCAAGGAGTTCCCAGCACTGCCGAAGCTGCTCGTACAAATATGCGCGGCAGTTATCGTGTATCTATCAGGGATCACCTTCGAAGGCTTTACGAACCCATTCACGCATGAATTTGTAAACTTGCCAGCATGGTTGCAGTGCATTTTGACCGTTATGTGGATCTTCGGTGTGACAACCGTGATTAACTTCTCGGATGGAATGGATGGTCTGGCAGGTGGATTAACGGCGATATCAGGTGGAACTTTGTTCGCAGTAGCACTTGCGCAAGGACAGAATGTATCTGCGATGATGGCCATTATTCTCGTGGGAGCATCTATTGGCTATTTACGATTTAACAAGCCGCCGGCGAAGGTGTTTATGGGGGATGCAGGTGCGACGTTCTTAGGTTTTATTCTCGGCGTAATTGCCTTGGATGGTGCCTTCAAGCAGGCGACCGTATTGTCCTTGTTCATTCCGATTTTGGCTTTAGGTGTTCCGATTCTTGATAACGTATTCGTTGTCATTCGTCGGATGCTGAATGGCCAGCCTGTTTACAAAGCCGATGCTACACAAGCTCATTACCGGCTGCTGGCAGGCGGTCTGAATCAGAAGCAGGTTGTGGCCGTGTTGTGCTTAGTTAATCTGTGCTTCGGATTAACGTCCATTATTTTGACGCTGCTTCAGGTATAAGACAATTCATACATGACGACAGAGAGCCTTTCCGTTCAGGAGAGGCTCTTTTTGCAATTTTAGCAAATGGTTTGCTGGTAAGGGGGTATCCTTTATCGGAGCGTTCATATGGCCCATTACAAAGCAATGAAGGCCTCGACCTTTACTGGTTCGGGGCCTGTTCTATCGTCGTGCTAGACTTCAATATGCTTAATAATTCGTGCAGGGTTGCCAGCAACGACAACGTTGTCCGGTACATCCTTCGTAACCACTGCACCGGATGCCACAACAACATTATTGCCGATATTGACGCCTGGATTTATGACCGCGCGACCGCCAATCCATACGCGATCTCCAATTGTAACTGGCTTGCCGAATTCAACGCCGGAGATTCGCTCCATGGGATCCAATGGGTGAGTCGCCGTATAGATATGAACTCCTGGTGCGAGGAAACAGTTGTCCCCAATGTGAATCTCGCATACATCCAGCATTACACAGTCGAAGTTCGCATAGAATCCTTTGCCAAGATAAATGTTATAGCCATAATCGCAGCGGAAGGTAGGTTCAATGTATGCGCCTTCACCAACGGCACCGAATAACTTTTGAAGTATTTCTGTTCGTTCGCTATAGTCTGTTTCGATCGTTTGGTTGTACATGCGGGTTAGGCGTCTCGCTTGTTCACGATCTCTAACTAGCTCTTCATCTGCGGCCATATACATGTCGCCTGCTATCATTTTTTCTTTCTCTGTACGTATGGTCATCATGTGTAGCTCCTCGCCATATCCCTGTAATAAGCAGGGGGTGTTGTGTAATACCGTTATTATCGATGGTGACAGCATCATTTGCAAGGAAGAGAATCTATTCTATTTTAGATATCCCAAAATATGGTATGATAGTTGCATCTTAGTAGAGGGTGTGAAACAAGGTTGAGTAAATTACTAGCTTTCGGTATGCTTACATGGCTGCTTGGCAACCCATTTCTTGCGATCATCGTATTGCTGTTGATTGTATACTTCGTTGATCGGCAGTTCATTGGATTATCCCCGAGCATCTTCCAACCGCTTAAGAGATGGAGTCGGACTTCAAAGCTCCGGCAGCAGCTGGTGGCGAATCCCCATGATGTGTCATCCAAGCATGAACTAGCAAGGCTGCTGATGGAACGCAAACGCTATCGTGAAGCACGCGAATATCTCGAACCATTGCAGGAGCGAATGGAGCAATCAGCAGAGTATTGGGATGATCTAGGAACCTGCTATTTACATACAGGTAACAACGAATTGGGAGAAGCGGCTATTGTTCGCGCATTAGAATTGAATCCCCGAGTCAAATACGGGCAGCCCTATTTGCGGCTTGCTGCGATATATTCCAATTCGGATAAGGCGAAGGCTGTAGCTTACTTGCAGTCTTTTCAAGATATTCACGCTTCCTCTTGTGAAGCTTACTATCGGCTTGGTGTGTTGTATGAGCAGATGGGGCAGAAGGAAGATGCGAAGAAGGCATGGGAAGAGGGCATCCATATTTACCGGGGACTGCCTCGATATATGAAGCGCAAGGAACGCAAATGGATGCTGCGATGTGCAATGAAGAAATAGCAAGCATGGCACATGAACGATAGTGGTATGAATAACAAATTATGTTCGAACTAGCTCTGTCGAATGACAGAGCTTTTTTGGCGATGTGCTATGCAGAGTTCGTTCGAAGGACATAAGCATACTATCATTGCTAGGTCATCAGAAGAAATTGAACAGTGATTGTTCATTTGTATGCTTCCTTGCAAGACATTAAATGTTGCTAACATAGTAATGATTGGAGCCTCATTATCCTCGTCTTTCGTCGAAATTTGAAACTTTTTCTAGCAGGGATATGTCTAAAGAAGTAGAATCCCTAAGGAAAGTAAAGATTGTGAAAGGAGCGGAACGAATATGAGAAAGTGGCTGCTCATCATGATAAGCATGTTGGTATGGTTCGGTTCCTCAATGCAGGCACAGGCCGAACAAGCAGCACCATCCGCTAAGCAGCAGACGAAGGTGTACTTCAATGGATACGATATAACGGAGTGGCGATGGGATCAGCAGCATATCGTCGTTCCGCTGTTTGCATTTGATGATTATAGCTATTTCATTCAGGATGGCAATAAAGGCATGCAGGATATCACCTACAAATGGGATTCAGCTGCCAAAACGGTATGGGTATACTCTGCCGATAAATCACGTACGATTAAGCTGGTTGCGGAACAGCCTATCGCATGGGTAAATGGGAAAAAGGTGGCGCTTGATGCCCCTGTTCGAATAATAGAGGGCCATACTTATGTGCCGCTGCGATTCATTAGTGAAGCGCTCGGTGGCAAGGTCAAATGGGATGTGAAGAAGAGGGCCGCCATCATTCGCACACCGGAGCGGGTGAAGCGTGACGAGTTGATACGGGCGGGAGACCTGGAAACAGCCCGACAGGAAGCGCTGCGTCTGCCGCTTGTCTATCCGAACCGGGAGATCAAGCCGCGGTCAGAAGGTTTCGAGGCGAACATTGTGTTCCCAGAAGGGGAGGCGCTTCGCTACCGCTATCATATTAAGGATGTTACAAGCATCATTGCGATTTCAGAGGACGGATTGGCCGAGGTCATATGGCAGGGGAGAACGGGTACGACTGCGGATAAGGTTATTGAAGAAATCGGAAGCAAGCCAGACTTCGGCTCAGCGATGGTATACTTCCGTCATTCCTTCCCCGTAGAGGATTTCGTTACATATGGTAAAATAGACGCGCAAGGCCGTTCGACGGAGCTTGGCAAGTTCGAGGTGAAGATGAAGCTGCGATCAAATGCCGATGCAGTAATGTCTATTCGAGGAGAGAAGCGGACGGATGTGCGACCTCTTCTGGAGGAGCGCATGTAAGGAAGGAGTACACATGAAGGTACGGAATAAGAAAATGGTATGGTGGCTGGTTGCCACAGCAGCATGGATGGCTTTTATTTTCTATAAGTCTTCCCAGACGTATGCAGACCAAGATCTACGGCCGACTCTCGCGGCCTGGCTGCCGCTGCCGATACTGGAGCAGTGGCTGCCGCATATTGAGTTTACGTATGATGGAGGTTTGGTGACTTGGAAGCAGCCATATGATTTTGTGGAGTTTTTCATTCGCAAGGGAGCACATGTAACGGAATACGCGATATTAGCTTTTCTTGTCATTCGAACATTGCTCGCTATGAGATGGGAACGTTGGATGGCCATTGTTATTGGCGCCGTCATTTCTATAGCATATGCAGCATCCGATGAGTGGCATCAGAGCTTCGTCCCGAATCGAACCGGACATGCGATTGACGTGGCGGTAGACTCGATTGGGGTTGTGCTCGTCGTGCTGTTGTTCCTCATCGCAGGCTTGTTCAGCCGCCGCAAGGGGAAGGGAAGAGGGCTGCATTTTCCATAAAGCTAAGGAAGCAAGGCCGCTGGAGGCATGATCTCCAGCGGCCTTCTTGTAATTTATTGCGGCTTGATTACTTCCATACCACGAATATACGGCTGAAGGGCTTTTGGAATGCGAATGGATCCATCAGCCTGCTGATGATTCTCCAGCAGTGGGATAAGAATGCGTGGGCTGGCTACTGCTGTATTGTTCAGCGTATGACAATATTGGAGATCTCCCGCTTCGTCGCGATAGCGAATGTTGCAGCGGCGAGCTTGGAAATCTAGCAAGTTCGAGGCAGAATGTGTCTCTCCAAATTGATGACGTGACGGCATCCATGTCTCGATATCATATTGCTTATGCGTCTTCTGCGACATATCCCCGGTACATACCGCCATTACACGGTAAGGAAGCTCCAACGCTTGCAGGATTGCTTCCGAGTAGCCTACCATTTCCTCCAACAGCTGATTCGACAGCTCGGCATCATTCGGTGCAATGATGACTTGCTCCACCTTTGCAAATTGATGGACGCGGTATAGGCCGCGAACATCTCGGCCCGCGGAGCCTACCTCGCGCCGGAAGCAGGCAGATACGCCAGCCATGCGAATCGGCTCGGTGACGTCTACAATTTCGTTGCTGCAATAGGAGACGAGGCTTACTTCCGATGTGCCGACAAGCCACAGGCCATCCTCCGGCAGGGCATAGCATTGATCCTCGCCAAGCGGGAAGAATCCGGTACCGACGAGCGCGTCCTGACGAACCATGAGTGGAACATCCATTACAGTGAACCCATGATCCATGAGCAGGTCGAGTGCGAGCTGCTGTACAGCACGATGAAGAAGCAGTCCAGCATTTTTCAGATAGTAGCCGCGAGAGCCTGCCACCTTAACCCCGCGGCGAAGATCGATGAGGCCCAACTGCTCGCCAAGCTCGACATGATCAAGCAGTGGGTATTCGAAGCTGGGGATTTCCCCGACCTGCCGCACTTCTATATTATCTTCATCCGAAGCGCCGACCGGAGTATCTGCAGATGTGATGTTCGGCACCAGCAGCTGTAGGCGGCTGAACTGTTGCTCGGCCTCGGTTAGCTTCGCTTCGAATTGTGCGAGCTTGTCGTTGCATTGGCGTACTTGCGCCTTCCATGTGTCAACTTCGTTCTGCTGTTCTCCTAGACGCATCGCTGCTGCGATCCGGGAGGTCAGGGTATTGCGATCCTGTCGC
Source organism: Paenibacillus sp. cl6col (assembly GCF_900102125.1). Taxonomy (NCBI): domain Bacteria; kingdom Bacillati; phylum Bacillota; class Bacilli; order Caryophanales; family Paenibacillaceae; genus Paenibacillus; species Paenibacillus sp. cl6col. Next base: position 712,486 of record NZ_FNAZ01000001.1, on the reverse strand, counting down.
AAGGCATCCGTGTTCTGCAGCAGCTCTCGGCGAAGCTGATCGCATGCAAGCAGTTCCTGAACATTGAAGTCTATTCCTTTTTGCCGAGCTGCCAGCTGCACCTCTTCTGGATGATTGCGAACCCATTTCATATCTAGCATGTGAACCGTCTCCTTTACCGCGAGTAATGTTGTACGAATAGAAATACAAATAGCGCTCCTCATCCGATTGGGACGAGGAGCGCTAGCTCGCGGTGCCACCCAACTTGATCTTCAGCGCTGCAAGTAAGCAGATAGCACACCGGAAGCATGCTGAAGATCCTCTTGGTTCCGCGGTAACGGGCGGTGCCGGTTCACTTAGGGCACGCCGGGCAAGCCGACGCCTTGACGAGAACGCCTCCGAGTTGGATGCTCTTCATTGGCGAATAACCGTATCTAATTTGTTGATATCATTATATAGCATCTTTCCCAAAAGTCAACGCACTATTCGCCCACATGGTTGATAGCTTGCAGATAAGCGGTAAGCTCCTGAAGATTGCGCATCAAGCTGTCAACTGGAATATCGGCGCCAGCCGCTTTGCTGACGAGCTCCGCTGGAATGCAGCTGGCAGCTGACTTCAAGTCACGTCCCTTATTCGTTAAGGTAATGAATACTTGCCGCTCGTCCTGTGCGCCCCGCTTCCGCTCAATCAACTGTTGCTGCTCCATCCGCTTGAGCATAGGTGTCAATGTTCCTGAGTCGAGGAACAGCTGCTGGCCAAGCTCCTTCACGGTGACATTGTCTTGCTCCCATAATGCAAGCAGTGTAATGTATTGTGGATAAGTTAGCTCCAGCTTCTCCAGCATAGGCCGATAGAGCTTCGTTACTTCCTTGGATGCTGCGTAGATGGCGAAGCAGAGCTGTTGATCCAGCTTGAGCATGTCGCTAGGCTGCATGGTGTTGTCCGGCTTAGAAGTCATGGTTTCATCTCCTGTTGTGCCTTACAGCAAGGCTTCTATATCTTCCTTCAGCTTAGATGGGGACGTCTGCGGTGCGTATCGCTTCACGACAATGCCCTTGCGGTCGATGAGAAACTTCGTGAAGTTCCACTTAATATCAGTGCTTCCCAGCAGCCCCTTCTTCTCTGTTACCAAGTGTTGGAACAGCGGTTCTGCATTGTCGCCCTTCACATCTACCTTCGCAAACATAGGGAAGTTGACGCCATAATTCAATTGGCAGAACTCCATCGTCTCCTTCATGTCTCCAAACTCTTGATTGCCGAACTGGTCACAAGGGAACCCGAGAACGACCAACCCTTTGTCCTTATACTGATCATACAATTGCTGAAGCTCAGTAAATTGAGGGGTGAAGCCGCATTTGCTGGCAGTATTGACGATAAGGATCACATGACCTTCATAGCTATCCAACGATGTTACTTCTCCATTAGGCTTCTTAACGGAATAATCATATACCGTAGTCATTATTCGTTCTCTCCTTTGTTGTCATCATTGAGATGAAATGATGAATGGCAGTTTACACGTACATACACGCTTCATTCCTTCAAATCGGTCACGCCAAACATGTGACAGCTGTGAGGGAAGGAATGTGGCATAGTTGTTGTAATAGTTATAGCATGGAACACGAATAGATGCAATTGTATTTTGCAAAATTAAATTGTGTACAATTCAAAAGGAGTGGTGGTACCTCTGATTGTACATCCGCAACAACTGCACACAAGATAGCTGTGCTTTCAAAGGCTATCCAAATGGAAGGTTGCTGTCGTATTTAGGTGAAAAATCATAACGTTACCTTGTCCGTTCTATCCCATCCAATAGCGTTCAACAGAAACAGGGCAGTTCCGCTCCATGCTGTTCAATAACTATGGAGGAGATAGCCCACTCCCTTTATCCTCGAATGAGCACTCCGATTGTATATAGAATCCAAATATGCGCCGGATAGAATACATAGAACATATACTTGGACCATTTGGCATGATAACCACGTGCTCCGTTGTAGAGCAGTATCGGGATAATTGCGAATATCATCATCCACTGGTAGTTCAGGACAAATAAATTGTCATAGGTGAATACTTCTTCAGTCGGGACGCCGAGCGATCCGAGGCCTAGGGATATAAGCAGCATCACGATTACATATGCGAATGCCATCTGTTCCTTGCGCTCGTGGAGCAGGTAGAAGATCAGCGTCATGGCCACACCAAGTATGGATGCTTCTGTAATTGATCCGCCCATAATAGCAAGAATGATGTACAGGGTTCCTAGCGCATAGTTGCGAGTCTGTTTCGTCCATTCGATAGCAGTTAGGAGAAGAAGCGCCAGCAGCAAGGATAAGAAGATATTGTTCATGATGCTGACAGACTCACTTGGAAGGGCGAGTGTAAGCAGTGTGTTGCCAAGTTTGGTAATGACCGCCCATGTAAATAAGCGGAGCATGTATTTGCCTCGGTTCCGTGTGTGGAAGAAGCCTTCTACGATGAAGTAGAAGAAGATCGGAGCGACAATGCGGCCAAGCCATCCGAACCATATAGGCATATCCGGCAGAAACTGCTTCATATGGTCAAGTAGCATAAGCGTCATGCCGAGCAGTTTTAATTTGAAACCATCCAAACGCACATTGAATCCTCCAATTCTATTCTGATGTTGTTGTTCGTAGATGCCAGCTTAATTCGCTGTAGAATGGGAGCTAGTCAGCGTTGGCTCATAGATTTCCTTCATTCAAACATAATACTGCCTGCATACAGGATCCAGATATGGAGCGGGTAATACAAATAGAATCCATATTTGGCCGACATGGACTGATACCCGCGGCGCTGATTGTATAACCCAATGGGAATAATGGCGAATACCATCATCCACTGCGAATAGGTCCACAAGCTATATTCTTCGACCCACATCGCTGTCTCACCGTAAATGAACATATCGAACAAATCGAGCCCGACTGTGAACACGAGAGACGAGGCGATATATGCAATTGCCATCGCTTGCTTGCGTCCACGGAACAAATAGAACACGAGGGTCATGGATACGGCTAGCCAGCTGAATTCGACGCCAACAACCATAGCAGCGGCTACCGCACAACAGAGCATCCATCCTGCAGCACCGGATTCGGAATGCAGCGACCATTCATAGGATGCCAGTAGGACTAGCGCCCCGAGCATTGATAGAAAAATATTGTTCGGGATCGAGCCGCCGGGCAGCAACTGGAGGAGCAATGTGCTTCCGATAGCCATGCTGGCAGCTCCAGCAGCAAGACGGAGCATATAACGCTTCCGATTGCGGGTGTATGTATAGCCTTCGATAAGCAGGAAGAAAAAGATGGGGGCTGATATGCGGCCGAGCCAATGAAAAGCGAGAGGTACGGAGTCCGGAAAGTATGCCTGTATATGATCCAATGTCATGAGCATGGCTGCAAGCAGCTTCAGCTGAAAAGTGTTGAACGACATAACTTTAGTTTCTCCTTTCCCTACATATGCCATGCAAATTGCTAAACACAACACCCTTATCATATCAGAAGCCAGAAGTCGGTTGAAGGTCATGCTATAATAGGGGCAGCAGAATGAAGGGAAGGAATGGATGTATGAAATCACTCGTACTTGCAGAGAAGCCGTCGGTCGGTCGTGAGATCGCCCGGGTGCTTGGATGCCGCACGTCTCATAAACAATATTTTGAAGGGCCTGACTATGTTGTCACATGGGCATTAGGCCATTTGGTTGGATTGGCGGAGCCAGAAGACTATGATAAGAAGTATCAGACATGGAATCTAGAAGACTTACCGATGATCCCGCAGAAAATGAAGCTAAAGGTGCTACGGGAGTCGTCTCATCAATTTAAGGTTGTTCAGCAGCTGTGTAAGCGACAGGATATTAAGGAACTGATCGTTGCGACAGATGCCGCCCGGGAAGGAGAACTCTTGGCGCGCTGGGTCATGGAAATGGTGAAGTGGAACAAGCCGTTCCGCCGCCTATGGATCTCGTCGCAGACGGATAAGGCGATTAAGGAAGGATTCCGCCAGCTGAAGCCAGGCAATCAATTCGATCGGCTGTATGAGTCTGCTCGCTGCCGGGCAGAAGCGGATTGGCTGATCGGCTTGAATGTGACACGCGCCTTAACCTGCAAGTTCGAGACTCCATTATCTGCAGGTCGTGTACAGACGCCAACGCTTGCGATGATGATGTCACGCGAACAGGAGATCAAGAATTTCCGCTCTGAAGAGTATGACACCATTCACGTCGATTGCGGCGGTTTCGAAGCGGTATGGCGCGGTGCGAATGGAGATGGCCGCATCTTCAACGAACAGTCGGCGCAGGCAACAGCAGCCAAGCTGCAGAATGGTCGGCAAGCGGTCGTGACGGAACTGAAGAAGTCTACGAAGAGTGAGCCGCACCCGCTCGCTTATGACCTAACGGAACTGCAGCGGGATGCGAACCGCCGTTATGGATTCTCAGCCAAGCAAACCTCGAATGTACTGCAGCGTCTGTATGAGCAGCATAAACTCGTCACGTATCCGCGAACGGACAGCCGGTACTTGTCCTCAGATATGGTCGGTACATTGAAGGAGCGATTGAGCGCGATGGCGATTGGTCCATATGCCGCGGTTGCGAAGTCACTCATGCGCGGCAGTCTGTCTGTTACGAAGCGTATTGTGGACGACAGCAAGGTAACGGATCACCATGCGATCATTCCAACTGATGAGCCGCTGCGGTTGTCAGCGTTGTCTACAGATGAGCGCAAGCTGTACGACCTGATCGCGCGGCGTTATCTGGCACTGTTCCTGCCTGCAGCGAAGTACGAGCAAGTTGCAGTTACCATCGAGATTGGCGGCGAACGACTATTTGCAAAGGGCCGCACGATGCTGGACAGCGGCTGGCGCCAAGCCTATGAAGGCGATTGGGACGATGCGTCCTCGAATGAGGAGCAAGAGCACGACAATCAATCGGCGTGGAATAAGGATCAGCGTCTCCCGAGCTTGACGCAAGGGGAGAAGCTTGCAGTCAAGCGGGTCATGACGCGCAGAGACCGCACCAAGCCGCCGGCACGCTATACGGAAGCGACATTGCTGACACAGATGGAGAAGCACGGTCTTGGTACGCCAGCAACTCGTGCGGATATTATTGAGAAGCTGGTATCTTCGGATACGATTGAGCGCCAAGGAGCTTCACTTCAACCGACTGGCAAGGGAGAGCAGTTGATTCGCCTTACCTCTGAACAGCTGCGTTCACCGGAGCTTACTGCACGTTGGGAACGGGAATTGGAGCGCATTGCCCGCGGCGAAGCGCGCACATCATCGTTCATGAATCAGATTCGGGATATGACCGAGCAGTTGGTCAAAGAAGTGAAGACGAGCAGCGCCGAGTACAAACCGCATAATTTGACGAACCGTCATTGCCCGGAATGCGGCTCGCGTCTGATGGAACGGAAGTCGAAACGTGGAACACGTCTTATCTGTTCCAGCAAGTCTTGCGAATATAAGCGCTCTGACGAGAAGCAGCTATCGAATCGCCGTTGTCCGCAGTGCCATAAGAAGATGGAGTTCAAGATCGGCAAGGCAGGCAAGTATGTACAATGTCTCGCATGCAATATTACAGAGAAGCTGGAAGAGGGCGGAGGCAAGGCGCGCAAGCATGAGACACGGAATTTGATTAAGAAATACGAGAAGCAGGAGTCAATCGGAAACAGCCTAGGTGATCTGCTGAAGGCAGCGATGGCGAAGCAGGAGGAGAAGTAAAAGCTGCAAGAGCATCAAGAGCATCAAGAGCAGAAATAGATAAAAGAGACCATTGTGTTTACTGTGGGACTTCGAATTGAGTCAAACAATAGCAAATGGTGTTGAACCGTAAACAGCGACATCATACTTGTAAAATGAAGCGACTTAGGAGGGTCGTATGACCTATATGAGCATATGCTTCATTGTCATAGATAGGCCCTCTGTACCGATTCTTCGTGGTCAGAGGGCCTTTTTGTTAACTTTTTCATAGTCTTGTAACCATTTTCTTGAAATGGTAACAACATTGTCTCTATTTTTTGATAAAATATAGTGAGTTGTAATGTTTCTGTAATGCCCTAATGGTAGATTTATATTATAGTAGTTGTCGAAACAAGTCGCTAGAAGGAAGTGGATAAGGATAATGATGGATCGAGGTGTGGTGTCGGCCGGCAACCGTCGCCGTAAAAAACGCAAAAAGTTAATTGGACGCACCGTATTGCTCATGCTTCTTGTCGCCGTCGGCGTCGGAATATACGCTGGAGCGAAGAGCTTGCTCGGATCAGACTCAGCATCTGGCAGCGAATTGATCGTGACAGAAGTCGTTCCATTTGGAACAGCAGCACAAGTATCACAAGAGAAGGAATCACCGAAGGAGTATAACGGCTTAACGCGCAAGGTCGCTTACTTGACATTTGACGACGGGCCGAGCAAATATTCCAATGATATGATGGACTTATTGGATAAGCATAATATTAAAGCTACTTATTTTATGCTTGGCGATAACATGAGACAATACCCGGATGCCGTGAAGCGCATGATGAAAGATGGACATTACCCAGGACTTCACAGTATGACACATGATTATGCGAAGCTGTACAAGAGCGGCGGCTCCCAGAACTTCATTAATGAATTCAAGGAAGCGCAGGGAATCGTTGAAGAATTGACAGGCTTCAAGCCTACGATGATTCGTGCCCCATATGGCAGCGCTCCGCAAATTGGTGAGTCATTCCGTAAGGATATCGCAGATGCAGGGTTTAAAATGTGGGATTGGACACTCGACTCCTGGGATTGGAAATATATCGGCCAACCAAATCGAGTACTAGAGCAAGTAAAGGCAGGTCTGACGGAAGATGTTGAAGTTATTTTGCTTCATGATCGTCAGCAGACCTTAGATGCATTGCCAGCCATTATTGATTACATTCAAAGCAAGGGCTACGAGTTCGAAGTGTACGACCCGAATGCGCATTTCGTATGCAATTTCCATCACGACAAACGATTGTAGCATAGGGATAGGAGGTTAACACATTGGCTAGTTGGAAAAAGCTAACCGCCGCTGTCGCGTTGGCATCCGTTCTGCTCATTGGCTTGACTGGATGCGGCGCTGCACCGACGACACAAATATTTGAAGGCTTCGAGAAAGCATCCGCAGCGGAAGCGGACGTTGCTGAAGCGGTGAAGACGCTAAGCACGCTGGAAGCGAAGGATAGCAAGCAATACAATAGCATCCTGTCTCAGGGCAAGCAGGACAATCGCAATGTACAGACGCTGATCGACAATTCGAGCAAGTCGCTTGAAGAGCGGACACAGGCAATGGATCAACTGAAGAGCATGCTGGACGACGCTCGCAAGAAGATGGGCGAGCTCGATGGCGCAATCAGCAATTTGAAGGAAGAAGGCTTGAAGAAGCAAGCAACAGAGGCATATAACGCATATGTGAAGCGCTACGAAACCTTCACTTCCATGTACGAGAAGTATGGGAAATGGATTCAGCAAGAGCAAGCCTTGTATAACGAGCTGAAGCAGAAGGATACGAAGCTGAAGACGATTACGAAGGCTGTATCTGATCGCAATGAGGCTTATCGTCAGGTTGAGCAGTTGAAGATCCAGTTCAATGACTATACGAAATCGTTCAATACGAAGAAGTCTGAATTCTACAAAGAGGCAGGAATGCAAGTAACTGGCACAGAGAAGAAAGAAGGCGAAGGTGCAACTTCGTAAGTGATACGAAGTGGAGCCGGGCATATCGAGTCAGCAAGAAGCTGCCTAATGTTATATGAGAATTACCCTTATAGTTTAGAAAAGAAAAGACCGTTCCGAAGCAGGTAGACTGCTGGTCAAGACCCCATTTAGTGGACATAGAAAAAACACCTAAGCAGCAAGCTGTCGTCGGTACTCTACTGGCGGCAGCTTCTTTAGCTTTCTTTGTGGTCGATTATGATTATAAAAATGAATATATTCTTCAATTCGCCTTTGTGCCTCGTCCAAACTTCGGATATGATAAGGATAGAGCCCTTCCGTTTTGAGATGCGAGAAGAAGCTCTCCATAGAGGCATTATCGTAACAATTGCCTTTCCGAGACATGCTGATTTGGGCGCCAACCTTCGGCAGCATGTCATGGTAAGCGTAGGACGTGTATTGGAACCCTTGATCGCTATGAACGATCAATCCAGTCACGTCTTTCGTCTTATTGAAGGCTTTCTCAAACGTTTGGAGAACAAGTTGATTATCGTTATGTAAGCTCATCTGATAAGCTACAATTTCATTATTGAACAAGTCCTTGATGGCCGAAAGGTATAACCATTTATCTTCTACACGATACTGAGTGACATCGGTTACCCATTTTTGATTGGGAACCTCGGCTTGAAACTGCCGTTGTAGCAAGTTTTCAACTACTCGTCCACCTGTGGAAGAGGAATAGTTACAACGACGCTTTCGGCGGATCTTAGATCGTAAATTCATGGTTTGCGTCAAGCGTAGAACCCTCTTGTGGTTTACCCATACACCGTGATCTTGAAGTAGGAACAGCTGGATATGTCGATATCCATACTTACCGTCGTACTTCTGATAAACATTCTGAATCAAGTCTTTCAATGGCTTGTCATGATCCACCTCATGCCTCTTTAAAAAAGCATAATATCCACTTCTAGAGACACCGAACACTTTGCATAAATCTCTAACGTTGTACTCGACTGCTGCTTCCTTTATCGCTCTATACTTTTGAGTCGTACCTCCTGCACCCAGATTTCTAAACACCTTTTTAGCATTTCGTTCTCCCGTTTTAGCTGATTTAGGTAACGGTCTTGATCGATATATTGCTGGCGTCTTCCCCGTTGATCCAGAAGCCCAAATTCGCCCTTTTCACGATATTTCCTCATCCATTTCTTCATCCTCTGTTTATCATGAATTCCGAAATGTTCATTGATCTGCCGATAAGTCCACTTTTCCTCGACATGTAGACGAATAGCTTCAGCCTTTAGTTCTTCTGAATATGTTTTGAACTTCTGTCCTTTGATAGCCATAAAAAATGCACCCCCTATAATAGATTCATCGGACGTAACACGAGGGGTGTTTATCCAATGTCTACTATAAGGGGTGCACTTCATGCTTTGAAACGGTCTTTTTGTATGGTGTAAGAGCGCCGAATTCGAACAGGTAAACACATTTAATGAGCTCTGTCTCTAGCTCCATGTTCGGTGTACGAAGTCTGCCACAATGAGAAAGATAACGTAAGAGACAAGCGCCGATGCAATATACGTTATCCCTACCTTGATTCGCTGCTGGAATAAGCGCACAACGCCAAGACTAAGCAGCGGACAGACGATGAGCAGGAAAAATAGGATCGTTACGAACAATTGTGGCGAGATTGAACTGATATCTACATACGTCATGGATATACACCTCTTTATAAGCGTTACCATCAAGCAAGACAGTTATCGATCGTCTAACCTGAATCATTGGTCTTCCTACCCGGCAGTGTGATAAGGATCACAGTTTCTATTATATCGATTTCACAGCCGCTCGTCTGTCATTTCGTTTCCAATATTAAGGCGATTTTAAGGCGAAATTATGACGATGGAAGGAGATGCAAGCGAGCATTGACAGGTTCGAATTACGGATTGTACGATGTGATCATATACGTGTGAACTATGATCAAATGAAAGGATATCTTCACACAAATGATGGAAGGCATCATGCTATAATCGAAATACGACATATGAGTATATTTAGTGATGTAAGCAGTTACAAAAAAACAAATAGAAAGAATGGGAAGGCGAGGAGAGCAATCAATGGTGCAGTATATGGTTGGGATTGATCTGGGCGGGACGAACATTGTATGTGGGTTGGTCAATGAGCAATATGAGCTGATAGCCAAGGTAAAGCGGCCTACAGAGGTTGATCTTGGTGTAGAGCATGTATTGAATAAAATGTCTGATATGGTTGATGAACTGTTCATCACGGCAGGGGTGGATCGCAGTCTTCTTATAGCGGTTGGAGCTGGGATTCCGGGCTTCATTGATCCAGTGCGCGGCGTATGTGTGTTTGCATCCAACTTGAAGTGGGACAACGTAGATGTATCTGGTCGACTTGGCGCTAAGGTAGGCGTACCAGTCTTTATTGATAATGATGTGCGTATGTATGTATTTGGTGAGGCGATGAGCGGTGCAGGACGCGGTGCAGGAGTTGTACACGGGATAACGATTGGTACGGGGCTTGCGGCTGCGACGGTTGTCAATGGAGAGCTTCACTATGGAAGTGGGTTCATGGCAGGCGAATTGGGGCATGTAGCGATTGATGGCGAGACGACGCCTTGCGGTTGCGGCTTGACGGGCTGTCTAGAGACGGTCGTATCCGCCACGGGCATTGCGCGACAAGCGAAGGAAGCGCTTGAGCAGGGGCGCGAGAGCTTGCTGCGCACACCATATGAGCGCGGTGAACTGACCGCAGCTCACGTCTCGCAGGCTTACGATAAGGGCGATGAGCTCGCAATCGAGATAATGACGCATACAGGACAGGTGCTGGGCAAGGGCTTGGCGTATTCCATCTCGCTGCTCAGCCCGGATATGATTGTAATCGGCGGCGGCGGTGCACTCGCGGGCGAACGTATTATGAAGCCTGTACGAGACACCTTGAAGCGTTATGTATATCACGGTTATTTGGAGCGTTTGACGATACGCCAGGGTGAGCTGATTGATGACGGAGGCGTTATTGGAAGTGCAGCCTTTGCGAAAAGCCGTGCAGAGAAGCTGAGACACGTGTCGGTATAAGATCAACTAGAAAGAGAAGAGAGAGAAGAGAATCGGGAGGAACGAGTGACGATGTCGGATCGAGATATTCAGAATTTCCCCTACGGTGCTGATATCACAGAGCGAATGCTCCAAGAGCGCATTGTCGCAATATTCCGCGGCTATACAGGAGAACTTGCTAATAGAGCGGCAGAGGCGTTGGTGGCAGGGGGCATTCGATTCATGGAAGTGACGATGAATACAGAGCAAGCCACAGCGATTATCTCCCATTGGCGTGAGCGATTTGCAGGACGGGCCTATATCGGTGCAGGCACAGTGATTGATTTGGCCTCGGCTCGTAGAGCATTGGAATGCGGAGCGCAGTTCCTCATCTCTCCGAATTTGGATGAGGAAGTCATCGCATATGCAGCTGAGCGTGGAATCGATGTATGGCCTGGAGTACTAACGCCTACTGAGATTGTACGGGCGTGGAAGGCAGGGGCGAAGGCCGTCAAGCTGTTCCCGCTTGGTACATTGGGGCCCGAATATATCCGAGAGATCCGAGGTCCTCTTGATCACATTCCGATCATTGCAACGGGAGGAGTCGACTTGCATACGATATCCACATACGGAACTGCAGGAGCGTCCGCATTCGGACTTGGTTCCAAGCTTCTTCCCAAGGAATATATGAATTCCGGCAATGATGAAGCCCTCACTGCAAATGCAATTCAGTTCGTTGAGGCGGTTCGCAAGCTTGATCCCGTTCGGCGATGACCAGAAATCCATAGAGCGTGGAACGGGTGTGAAATCATGTGATTGCGTGAATGATATACATACATCAGAATTTGAACCAATTCTACGGTAATGGTATGAAGAGAGGCGAATCTATGGCTATGCTGTGGACATATGGAATAGGCACACTCGTGCTAGCCGGCAGTGCCGCAAGTGGTACTTGGATGCTTGCGGTGAAGAGTCAGTCCCCTCGTCCGATTCCGATACATAAGGAACCGGAACGTCCCTTCGATCGAGTGGTGTTCGAAGGGACTGCATCTCTGCAAGGGTGGTTCATATGGGGCAAGGGGAACTCCCCTAAGAAGCGGGCGCCGGTTATCGTTATCTCGCACGGATGGGGATCGAACCGAGCGAGGGTGATGAGGTATGCGATCCCGCTGGTAGATGCAGGTTTCAATGTATTGGTCTATGACGTGACAAGTCACGGAGAGAGCGGGGCCGTAAAGGCACCATCGGCGCTGTTATTCCGTGATGATATGCTAGCCGCAGTCCGCTACGTACGTCAACGGCCGGATGTAGATCCGGATCGGATTGCAGTCCTCGGCCACTCCTTGGGCGGCTTCGGAGCGGTATTGGCTCTTGAAGAAGGGCTGAACGTAAGGGCAATTGTAACGGATTCCATGCCGTCCCGCCCACTGTCCATGGTGGAAGCGGAGCTCAGACGGCGCAAGCTGCCGGCATTTCCGCTGGCAGTGGTTATACCTCGAATATGGCTTTATCGCTCCCGCATTCCGGTTGCAGTATACGACGGCTTGGATGTAGGTCAAATCTTAGCCGACCATCATGTGCGGACGGCAGGCAGGATTCCCATCTATATGGTTCATTCTCGACTAGATGGATTTATTCCCCCTAGTGAGCTTGAGCAGCTTGTTGAACGCTTACCGTATGAGCAATCGCATCTCTTTGTTGATACGGATGGGCATAGCTGTTCGGAGACTGATTCGCGTTTCTGGGCGGAAGTGATCCCATTCTTCAAGCGTCAATTGGATATATCGGGATAAGCAAGCCCATCTCTTCCCTCTAAGGCTTGACCTTCTGGGGAGAGGTGGGTTTGTATGTTTTCGTCACTGAGAATAACTTTTTTATATTTTTTATAGGCAAATGCTGCATCGGTTCGCTACCCCTCGTCATATTCCTCATGTTCGAATCGCTACAATCCATCGGAATACGATGCAATTCCCGGCTCATGCTGCCGCAGCATGTCGAGCACGACAGAAAGGCAGCGAATCCACACTTGCGATGGGCATGCTATAACTAGACAGTATTTGCGATAGCGCTATGTTACGCTACCTAGCACACATAGGCGGATGTTCTCCGCTGATGCGAAGGTGGTGAAGGCATGTACATCGATTCACAGACTCCATCGCGCCTACAACGAGCGAGGCAGAGGCGAGCGAGGAGATGGATTCGATTCCCTAGAGTCTCTATATTCCGAATGCTGATGCTGGGAAGTGTTCTGTTAGGAATCATGGTTGGCTTCGCTTTATGGCCTACGGTTGAGGCGCGCTCATCTATGATAACGCTGCATAGTCAATCAGAGATGAAACAATGGCTGAGCGAGCAGTTCACTCGCAGAGAAGCGGCCATTTCATTTCGATACGAAGGTGACACGAAATCCTTAACAGAGATGGCAGGCAAGTCCTTGTCGGCAGCATTATACTCGGATCCGTTCATTCGGTATAACATCAGCAAGTACTCCTATCAATGGAAAGGCAGTACGGATTCTGCAGTCGTCAATGTGTATGTGGACTATCGTGAGACGTACGAACAGTCACAATATGTAAGGGAGCAAGCCAAGGAAATCGTAAGAAACATAACGAGTCCAGGACAATCCCCGCATCTCAAAGTAAAAGCAATTCATGATTATATTGTCAGTCACGTGACCTATGACGAGGGTATGACGAAATTTACTGCCTATGAGGCGCTAACGGAAGGTACAACCGTATGCCAAGGATATGCGCTGCTCATGCAGGCTATGCTGGAAGAGGCGAACATTCCATCCAAGGTTGTCGAGGGTAAGGCGGGCGGATTGCTCCATGCTTGGAACCTGATTGAACTGGATGGAAAATGGTATCATGTTGATGCGACATGGGACGACCCGCTTCCGGATCGAGGCAAGCAAGTACGCTACACGTACTATATGCGCACCGACGCGGAGATGAGAACCGATCATGATTGGGAGGAAAGTACGGAGCTTCCGAAGGCGAACGACCCTTATGAGCATGTCTTGAATCAGATGCGCCAAGGGACGGATAAGAGCCTGCGCTCATTCGTTACTGAGTTGGAGCACGGCTGGAGTCCGGATGTACTGCTTCCAGAACGGCAGGTCAAGGACGTGAAGGGACTAGTAGAACGCTATCGGTCTGCACAGAAGGCGAACCGGGTGCAGTTCCAGATTCGCTATATAGGCAGCGAGCTGGAGCTGCGTGCTGACCTGCATGATATGATGGACAAGCTAGGATTGTCTACTCCGTTCGAATACAGAGTATCGACGTTGAATAACAGTGATGACCTACTTGTCGATATTCAGCTTCAGAAATAAGGGGACAGAACATCAGCATAAGAGCTGGTGTGGGAAATCGAAACTCACATTAGGAATTCACATCACGAATGAATCCAGAGGAATGAATACAGGAGTTTCACTACCCGGAAAAAGCGATGGGACCACGTAACAAAGGCCCTGCTTTACGCAACTAAATGCGTAAAGCAGAGCCTTATTTTATTTACTTCATAGACAATATAGAGATTGATTATTTATGATCGAACTTGCATTCTTCAAGTGGAATGACCTTCGTCCGATGCTTGAACTTGTAGCCGAACCATATGATCAGGAAGAGCGGAAGACCAATGTAGGTCATCAACAGCCCTTGCCAGTCGATCGCTTCTCCGAGGAAGGCTTGATAGTTCTGACCAAGTACGACGAACATACAAAGCGCGAAGGCGAAAATCGGACCGAACGGGAAGAAGCGGGCACGATAAGGCAGCTCCTTCAGGTCATGGCCTTGCTTGTTGAATGCTCGTCGGAATCGGTAATGACTGACTGCAATGCCTAGCCAAGCAATGAATCCACACATGCCGGATGCACTCAGCAGCCACGTATAGACAATCCCATCTCCGAAAAAGCTTGCAAGGAACGCCATCATGCCGATGATGCTGGTCATAATAAGCGCATTGACCGGTACGCCGCGTTTGTTCAGCTTGCCAAGGAACTTCGGCGCCTTGCCTTCCTTCGCAAGCACCCAGAGCACGCGTGTTGAGGCGTACATGCCAGAGTTACCCGCGGACAGCACGGAGGACAAGATGACTGCATTCATAACTGAAGCGGCGAATGCGAACCCGGCCTTCTCGAATACGAGCGTGAATGGGCTCGCATTAATATTATTGACCTCGCTCGATAGCAAGCTTGGATGTGTATATGGAATGATCATTGCGATAACGAATATCGCCAGAACATAGAAAAGCAAAATGCGCCAGAATACTTGGCGAATCGCTCGCGGTACACTCTCGCTTGGATTTTCGCTTTCGCCGGCGGCAACACCGACAAGCTCCGTACCTTGGAACGAGTACCCAGCAACCATAAATACACCAAGAATCGCAAAGAATCCGCCATGGAATGGCGCATCTCCGATATGGAAGTTCTCGAATCCGATACGTTCTCCGCCGATGATGCCGAATATCATCAATACGCCAGTAACTAGGAAGATGATGACGGTCGAGATTTTAATTATTGCGAACCAATATTCAGACTCTCCATACCCTTTAACGGAGATGAAATTCAATAAGAAGATGATGCTTAAGAACAGGAAGCTCCATATGAAAGAGTTGCTGTTCGGGAACCAATATTTAATGATAAGCGTAGCTGCGACTAACTCCGATGCGATCGTGATTGCCCAGTTGAACCAGAAGTTCCAGCCAAGCGCAAATCCGAATGCAGGATCTACAAATCGCGAAGCATATGTGCTGAATGAGCCGGAATCCGGCATGTAGGTCGCCAGCTCGCCAAGACTTGTCATTAAGAAATATACCATGATGCCGACTGCAGCATAAGCGAGAAGCGCACCTCCAGGACCAGCCTGTGCAATAGCGCCGCCGCTGGCAAGGAACAATCCAGTACCAATGGAGCCGCCAAGCGCAATCATGGTGAGATGGCGTGTCTTCAGGCTTCTGCGAAGCCCTTGCTCGTTGTGTTGCTTACTCATGTTGCTCACTCCTGTTCTAATCTTAGTATTACCGGAAAGGAGCGGAGAACATAAAAAAACCGCTGAAGCGTATACGTTCAAACGGTTTGACCGTCCCCATCATACCCTTCCTTAAAGATAGCGCATCATACGTAGACGGGTAATCTGCGTATGACAGTGTCGTGCCTATTCGACAGCGACCCCAGCACGCGTCCCGGAAGCGGGTTACGCGAACTTCGGCGGTTGTTCCTTCCCATTCGAATCATTGGCTTCTTCCTGCCTCCGCGAATGTACTCTTAACAACCGCAACCTCTACCTCATCGTGGAATAGGATGAGGATTTGTTGCACTATGAAGATGGCCAAGCCATCATTGTTACTTATATTTGCTAAGTATAATGAAACGAAGCGGTAAGTTCAATGTTAAAAAGTAGAAATCTGATCTAGGAAAGTTGTGTATGATTTCAAACATTTGAGCTGAATAATCCAAAAATATTTTTAAAAAAGGAATTTTACTCCTTGCAAGCGGTTTCTCGCATGGTATAAGATGGATGAAAAGAGAGCGCAAGTTGGGAAATATCTATACGAACCAAATACGAACCAATAGAGACAGACATTTAGGGAGGCATGGGAAATGAAGAAGGTTACTGTAGCATTGCTTGGAGCCGGTCAACGCGGGGAAATCTATACGGATTATGCGATTGGCCGTTCGTATGAGATGGAAGTTGTCGCTGTGGCAGATCCGAGTGCAGCCCGCCGTCAGCGTATTGCCGATAAGCACGGCATTCCTGCAGAACGCCAATTTTCCTCTTGGGAAGAATTATTCTCTCAGCCGAAGCTTGCTGACGCTGTGTTTATTTGTACGCAAGATAAGATGCACTATGAGCCTACGATGGCAGCACTAGGAGCAGGCTATCACGTGATGCTGGAGAAGCCCATGTCTCCAGAGCCAGTAGAGTGTATTAAGATGGGGCAGGAAGCGAAGAAGAGAGGCCTTGTCTTCTCGATCTGTCATGTACTGCGTTACACGAACTTCTTCGCTACACTCAAGCAGATGTTGGAAGAGGGAAGAATCGGCCGCCTTATGTCCATACAGCATAATGAAAATGTTGCTTACTGGCATCAGGCGCACAGCTTCGTGCGCGGCAATTGGAGCAATTCGGCACAGTCCTCTCCAATGATTCTGCAAAAGTCCTGTCACGATATGGACATCCTGTTGTGGCTTGCTGGTGCCGAGTGTACCCATATTTCTTCCTTCGGCACATTATCGCACTTCCGCCCAGAAGGTGCGCCGGAAGGCGCAACGAAGCGCTGTCTGGATGGGTGTCCTGTCGCTGATGAGTGCCCATACTATGCGCCGAAGTGGTATTTGACGGATGATATTGGCTGGCCGACATCAGTTATTGCGGATGATATGAGCTATGAATCTCGCCTTCAGGCCTTGAAGGTAGGCCCATATGGCCGCTGCGTATACCACTGCGACAATGATGTGGTTGACCATCAAGTGGTGAACATGGAATTCGCGAACGAGGTAACCGCGGTATTCACTATGACGGCGTTCACTTACGACTCCGGTCGTACGTTGAAGTTGATGGGAACGACTGGGGAAATTCGTGCTCACATGGAGAAGAATGAGATTGAAATCATTCATTTCAAAAATGGCTTTAGAGAGCTGCTCAGCCTGCAAGCACCAGGCGGACATGTTGGACATGGCGGCGGTGACCAAGGTCTCGTGAAGGACTTCCTGAGGCTGGTAGAAGCGGACGGTGCATTGCAAGGACGTACATCCGCTGATATATCTGTTCAAAGCCATATGATGTCATTTGCGGCGGAGAAGGCGCGCATAGAGAAGCGTACTATCTCTATTGAAGAGTTCGTCCGTGAGCAGTTGGCAAACGAAGCAGAGCCTGCAATGAACTAATTCTATTTGTAAATGTCAGAAGCTCTCCGGGTTACTCACGGAGAGCTTTTTCTAATGTAAGAGTTTCTTGTTGATGATCCCATTCCAGTCGAATACGAATAGGTTCTTGAAGTTGTTTTAACCCTTTAATCCGGTATTCGTAATGTGCGGCATAATGTGAAGAGTTAAGATCAGATATAGAATCAGAACGTTCAAAATCCGGATTTGTGAGACGGAATGATAAATCCTGTATATGCTGTTCTGGTCCATGATACTTCATATCCAGCGTAAATGATTCCGTATCTGTTGGTTGAGAAAGCTGCACGTCCCAATCCAGGCTTGCTGCCTTATAAATGGTGGTCTTTTTCGTGCATCCGACTAGTGCAGGGAGTATGCATCCGAGTAGCATAATGGAAATGAATCTTCGTCGTAGATGTATCATGACAGACCTACCTTTCATTGTTGTTAAATGAGAAGGGCAAGGGGAAGGAGTGTTATTCGAGTCAGAATATGAATGCACCTCCTATCATATGGAATATATTATACCATAATGGACAGTAATGCCGATGTATTCGAGGCAATAAAAAGGCTGACTCTGTACCTAACAGAATCAGCCTTTATAGGGCAGTTGTATAAGTGGAAAAGCTATTACGAGTATTTCAGGATTGTCCCGCGATTTGACCTAAACTTAACCGATCGACTGCTTCATAAAGCGTGGGTATTGTACCCATGCGAGTACAAGTGCAGCGATTCCGATACCGAGCAGAATGACTGCATTCAGCCACACATCCTGTACATGAGCGCCGTGGGAAATGATGCGCTTCAGTGCATCCTGCGCCCAATATTGAGGAAGCAATTGGCCAATCGTCTGCATGAACTTCGGCATCATTTCATGCGGGAACCACAGTCCGCCAATCATCGCACCGCCAAGCGCGATCAATTGGGTAATGGCAAGCCCTTGATTCTCGCCCTTAGCGATAAGGGAGATGAAGAGGCCAAGACCCGTTACACAGATACCAAGTGCTGCGACGACTAATGCGATGGCGAGCACATCACCGAGCTGCATGCCATAAACGAAGTGTCCGAACGCCAGCAGTACCGCGCTTTGGAAGAGAACAACGATAATATAAGGAACCCACATGCCGACTAAATAGTTGAGCGGCTTCATTGGTGTGCTGCACAGGCGCGCCGTCATCCCGCTTTCTTTGTCCCGAATGAAGCGGCGAACCATCGAGATAATAATGAAGAACACGAACATAACGGTATATCCAGGAACGACTTGACTAACCATATCAACAGGAACAACGTTCTCCATCTGCTCCTTAACTACGAATGGCGGGGTGAAGATTTGCTTCATCTCTTCGCCCTGAATTCCTTTGGCTGCAAGCTGCTCCGCAGCGCTTACCTGACGCTGCTCATCGACGATTCGTCCAAGCACGGCTTTGATTGGAGCCGTTGAGGTGTTGTCGTTCTCGTCGCGGTAGAGTGTCATTTCAGCAGAGCCTTTGCCTGATTTCATGCTGGCTTCAAATCCTTGCGGAATGAGCAGGAGGGAGGATTGCTTGCCATCACGTATACTTGTAATTTGTTGATCAAGCGTGCGTTCTGTGTCTTCCTTCAGTTGGAAACCTTGCACTTTGGCTAACGATGCAACAATCGCTTTCGAAGCAGGAGACTGATCCTGATCGACATAATTTAACGTGATGCTGGAGTTCCCCATATTGCCGAACACAGAGGCAAACACCACGATGAAGATGATAGGCATAAGGATGAGCCAGAAGAAGGTACCCTTTTCCTTGAGCAGCAATTGAATTTCCTTGCGTGTGAAGCTGGTAATCATTCGAATTCTCCTCCTTGAATCGTTCTCTTGCGAATACTTTGCGCTCCAAAGCGCCTATTACGCATCCCGCAGGGATGTACCGGTTAAGTTCAAGAACACCGTTTCTAATGAAGGCTGCACGATTTCGAGACGAGTAACCTTCGCTTGCTGCTGCAGGCAAAGTTCAGATACGCGGTTCATCGTTGTCAGCGTATCGTCGGTATCAATAATCCAGCCCTCTTCATGGGCAGTCACTGTGCCAGGAATCGAATCGAAGGAAATTGCAGTCTGCTTATCCGTTTCGACATATACGGAATTCGTGCCATGCTGCATGAGCAGTTCATGCAGGACGCCTTGGGCAATGACCGAGCCGTGGTCGATGATGGCGAGTTCCTCGCAGAGTGTTTCGACTTCTTCCATATAGTGAGTCGAGTAGATGATGGATACCCCTTCTTGCTTCAGCTTGCGAATCATCTCGAAGATATGATTGCGCGATTGTGGGTCAATGCCGACAGTAGGTTCATCCAGCACAAGCAGCTTCGGACGGTGGAGGAGTGCAGCAGCGATGTTCACGCGGCGCATCATGCCGCCAGAGAAGGTGCCAACTGCATCCTTAGCGCGATCCAGAAGCCCGACCTGTGTTAGTACGGTTGAGATGCGTTCCTTCAACTGGCTTCCTCTTAAGCCATACATTTCTCCAAAAAACTTCAAATTATCGTACGCACTGAGCTTCTCATACAAGGTGATGCCTTGGGGGACATAGCCGATTATGTTCCGCACCTTGGCGGCTTCTTTTACGGCATCTATCCCAAATACACGTAGCGCACCACTATTCGGTTGGAGAATGCCGGAGATGATCTTCATCGTCGTCGATTTGCCAGCTCCGTTCGGGCCAAGCAGGCCGAAGCATATTCCCGGACGGACTTGGAATGAAATACTGTTCAATGCGGTGTGATTTCCATACTTTTTATGCAAATTCGATACATCAATAGCCAATGTCATCTTTATTGAACCTCCTTGAGTTAACCCTCCACTTGTTTGTTCATCAGAACGGTTGCTGCGCTTATGAGAATTCCAGACAAGAGAATGATACCAAGCCCGATCAACCAGAAATCATGAGATTGAACGGTAAAAATCTCATTCGGATTCTGTGTAAGTTGGAGCTTGTTGAGATGTGGTGATTCCAGGATCCAGAACAGGGAATTCCCCGAAAGGCCATATAAGATCCACAGCATCGGCGTTAACGGCTTCAAGCGAGAACGGCTGACCACTCCTGTAAGCGTACCGAATGCTGCCATAAATGGAATGACCATCATGATTATGCCGTACCAGATCGCTGATGTTTTCATGAACGTGGCAAGACTGTGAAAATCGAAGTTTCCTTTTAAGATTAATGCATAGGCAACGAACAGCTGGGCACCGACCCAGAAGATAATATGCATGATAACTGCTGTACAAATGCTAGCTGCATACTTCGATAGGATGAGCGATCGCCTTGGATAAGGGAGTGTCAGCCACCATCCGGCAGTACCGTTTTTCCATTCCCGTATAACGATACTAAATGCAATGATGAATGTAATATACGGGAAGCCGAAGGACATAAACATGACCCCGTATGGATCAAGATTTTCGGCAAATGCAGCTGCAAAAATGAGTCCGATGAGGATTCCTGCTGCAACATAGAACATCCACCATTTGTTCGAGTGTTTGGCCGAGTTTCTGCGGCGGAATTCATCTTTCACTAAAAATAAAAAGGTGCTTGTATTCATCCGTATTCTCCTCTCTTAGCGGTATAGGGTGCGGTAGACGGATTCCATCGAGCCTTGTTCACTGCGCAACTGCTCGACGTCGCCCTCCAGCACCACTTGACCGTTATCCATGAAAACCACATAGTCGAACAAGCTTTCCGCCTCGTGTATTTCATGCGTGCTGATTAACACGGTCTGCTCACGTTCTGCCAAGTTTTCAATGATCGCCGAAATAATGCGTTCTCGCGATATGAGATCGATACCGGAGAACGGTTCATCCAGCACGAGGAGAGGAACATTCCGTGCCATACACATGCTTAGCATAAGCCTTGCTTCTTGTCCCTTGGACATGCCCTGCACAGGCATATCGGACTGTAATTTCATGAAGGAGATGAGTTCCTCTGCCCGCTTCCGGTCGAAGCCAGGCCATAGGTGCTCTGCCCAATCCAGTGCTTGTTTGACAGAGTGTTTTTCGAACCAGCGTGCGCGATCAGGCAAATAAGCGATGTCCTTGTTCGTCTCCCAGCTTGGCTTGCGCCCGAGCACCTCAACCGTTCCTTGCTCTGGTTGAATCATGCCTGCGATCATACGGAACAAGGTGGACTTGCCTGCACCATTCGCTCCTAGAATTCCGACAACCTTACCTGTTGGGACTTCAAGAGAAAAGTCGTGGAGGGCGAGCTTCTTCCCGTAGCGTTTCGTAATATTCTCGACTCGTATCGCAGTGGACTGACTCATATTTCCTTACCTCCCTCATGATTTAATAGGTGTTGAATATCGTCCAATGTAAATCCTATGCTGTACATCTTCGTTAAAAACTCCTGTAGCGCTTCTTCCGCCAAAGAAGTTCGTACACTCGCAACAGCTTCTGCGTTCGACGTAATAAACGTTCCTTGTCCTCGGCGTGTCTCTGTAAGCTGATCCCGTTCGAGCTCTTGGTAAGCGCGCATGACGGTATTCGGTGTAATTTTGAGCGCTTGTGCAAGTTCCCTTACCGAAGGAATTTTCTCACCCAATGCGATCTCTCCTTTCGCGATGGAGCTTCGGATTTGATTAAGTACTTGTTCGTAGAGTGGTTTGCTTAAGTCCAACGTGAATCGCATTCCGCCAACCATCACGTCATTCAATGAGCTCCCTCCTTTGGTGTATCATTTGTATACAGTGTATTATATCACTTGATACACTTAATACAATAGGTAAAATGAAAAAAATAGAAATAAATTTATGATCTGAGGATTTCTTGCGTCGAGGGCGGCTCTGATGATAGTGGGGAACGTTGAAATAGACACGAAAAACACAGATTGTGTCATGCAATTTAGATAGGTGCGCATCAAATGGATAGTTCTACAAAATGAAATAGGATCGTAAAAAAGAGCAGCGTCCCATTGCTTGCGCATGGACTGCTGCTCTTTCTATTGGTTTTTCCTTTAAGATTAATCGCCTTGTCCGCGTAGACGGGCCATTTGCTGCCAGACTGTTCCGACAGCTTCTTCACCGGAACGGATGCGTTCAATTGCCATGCGTGCTTGCAAGGCAACCTCGAATTCGGGATCTTGAGCGGCGTGCTCAAGTGCTGACAGCGCACGGTCATCACCGGCTTCATAGAGGAAGCGGGCTGCGCGCCAGCGCACGAGCTTATTCTTATCTTGGAGAGCTTCGATCATCGGCTCGATCGCAATCGGATCACCGATATCGGATAGCGTATCTCCGGCTGTGCGGCGAACACTAACGGAAGTGTCCTTGAGCGCTTCAATGAGAAGCGGCATACATTCGTCGGTTTTGATTTCCCCTAAATATACAACTGCAAGGCGGCGTATCTGGCTCTGTTCATCATGAAGAGCCTTCGCAATGAGTTCCAACCGTTCTGGCGTCGGTTCCATTCGATCCAGAGCTGCGTAACGAACGCGCCAATCTGGATTATTCAGATGCTGCTTCAGTTCTTCTTCTGACCATTCCCGGCGCTCTTCAATAAATGGCTCATCTGTGCGGCCCTTCGCGATGGCTTGGTTCACAAGGGAAGCTACACGTTCTTCGGTATAGGCTGCCTCCAGTTCCTGCTCAACCTCGCGTGCAATGTCCGCAAGCTCCCCGTAACGAATTCCGTAGTCACTGAGCTTGCGTTCCTTGATTAGAGTGGCGCTCGCTACTTCCGTTACTGCACGAACGAAACGATCAGAGAGGCCGACGCGCTCTTCTTGTCCATTGGCTTGCACCCGAATCTGCATCGGGATGCTGCGGAAGTATTGCACATATACCTGTGCCTCACCGAATGATGTCCAAGAAGCCAGATCTTCCTCTTGGGTGCTGTCTGCTTGCGATTGTCCGAACAGGCCGCGAACCTCGTCAAGGATACGAGCCCAGTCCGCGTTCGGGAAGCGGTCTAGCGCGATAAAATCAGCGGTATGGAATACGCTCTTTACGCCCTCGATGTCGAGCAAGCTAGCGATCAGCGGGGAAGCAGAGCGTCGATTTTCTTCTGAATAGGTACGGCGAATGCCGGCAGGCAATGTTTCATCCAAGTGGAGCTTCATGGAATTCGGACTTGGCGTCGGTTCAATTGTGATTAAGTTCATTGACATACACCTCCGTTGGCGTGTGGTTTGCTTCTATTGTATCTTATCGGAGAGTGGGGAACAATGAAGGCAACATGCTTGCAGCTGTCAGGCATTTCATTATTGCCTGGCGAAGGGGATTAGGCTGCAGTCTGTAAGGTGGTTGGATCATCTCAATTTGTGTAATACATAGTAAAGAGGGATTCGACCAAAGCAGAAGAGCATGCATAGGATGGAAGGACGTCAGCAGCTGTGAATGGTGTCATTCAAATGGAAAGATATTAAGAATTGAGATAGGTGTTAAAGATGGCAGCCATCAGATGGCGCGCAGTTAGGAAGCTGAAGTCGAATTGGTGATGGAGACAGGGTTCTGGTATGCTAAAGATTAGGAGATAGTATTTGTCATTCGTCCCGTTTTGCAAGGGAGAGGGTAGCCCTTGTCATTCGATCCGAATTTTTCGCAAATGAGGTGGTGCTTATGAAGCGCTATTACGTCAATATGGACGATGTGACAACGGTTAAAGCATGGAATCAATTTCGGCGTTGGCAAGCAGAGCGCAAAGAACGATTAAAGACGAAGGATTATTCCTATGTCGTACCAAATGTAAAGCCGGATATCGCTCGTTTGAACGCTAATCGAACAGAGACAACGATAACGTGGATCGGTCATTCGACCTTCCTGTTACAAATAGGTGGATTAAACATTGTCACAGATCCGGTATGGGCTGCAAGAATGGCGACACAAGCTAGGCTTGCTCCGCCAGGTATTCCGATTGAGGAAATGCCCCCAGTCGATGTTGTTCTCATCTCGCATTCTCATTACGATCATCTGCATATACGGTCATTACGGCGATTGGTAGGGCCGAACACGATGCTGATTGTACCTGACGGGCTGCTTAGTAAGTTGAGACGCAAAGGATTTTCCATTATACATGAACTGGCCTGGTGGGAGCATATAACCGTGGCGGATCGGGTGAAAATTACGTTTGTACCGGCACAGCACTGGACGCGTCGGACGTTGATAGATATGAATCGTTCCCATTGGGGCGGCTATGTTATTGAGCACGTTGTAAAAGCGAAAAAGACATCCGGAGGTTCGGATTCAGCCGGCCCGCCAACAGGCGAAGGCTCTCCAGCGAATCAATCGAGTCAGGAGACCATAGGTGAGACGATATACTTTGCGGGCGATAGCGGATATTTCCGTGGGTTTGAGCTTATCGGCCAGCGCTTTCACATTGATGTAGCCCTATTGCCGATTGGCGCATACGAGCCGGAATGGTTCATGTCGCAGCAGCATGTTACCCCAGAGGAAGCATTGCAGGCATTTGAAGATGTGAAGGCAAAAGTGATGATCCCGATGCATTATGGAGCGTTTAAGCTGGCTGACGATACACCGCGGGAGGCACTTGATCGGCTGGAAGCGGATCGGGTGAAGCGTGGAATTGCGCGCGAGCGAATTCATATTTTAGCGCATGGTGAATTATGGAGCTATGCAGAAGCATTTGGTCAATCCATTCAACATGCTCAAGCTGCGTCACCTAAGGCACGAATGAAGTCGCAATAAGCTACATGCGAGGCATACACAAAGATACACATGAAAAAGTAAAAGCGGAATAACGTATAGAAGGGCTGTCCCAAAAAGTTAGAAGCTAATGGGTCAGACTCATAAGAAATGCAAAGACGCCTCCAACTCCACGGAAGAAGTGGGGATGGAGGCGTCTTTCTTAAAGATGTCTCATACGAATGTGGGGCACCCGAATTTAATAGTAGCGTCTGGGATAGCCCCCGTTCGTGTTAGAGATATCGGATGGTATAGGCTCGCATTTATTTACGCTTGTTCGGTCGGCTGCTCAACTTCGACAGTTTTTTGTTGTTCTGTACGTGTTGCCGGGCAAGCTGCGCATTCTCCGAACGACGCATGTATGCAATTTCACGTTGGAGCTTTTGATAGCCGCGAAGTCTGTTGGAATCCAGCTCGCCTGTTCGAATAGCCTCACGTACAGCACATCCAGGCTCTCTCTCATGCTTGCAGTCGCTAAATCGGCATTGCTCTGCAAGGCTTTCAATATCCTCGAAGGTATTCGACAAGCCTTCACTATCAATAGCGGTCATGCCGACTTCTCTCATGCCCGGCGTATCAATGAGCCATGCCCCGCCCTGCAGACGGAGAAGCTCGCGATGCGTCGTAGTGTGGCGGCCGCGGTCATCATCTGAGCGAGCGGCTTGTGTCAGCATTTGCTCGGTACCCGTAAGTGCATTCGCCAGCGTGGACTTGCCAACGCCAGAAGAACCGACGAGCACGACGGTCATGCCCGGGGCAATGCGTGCGCGCAATTCGTCCATGCCTTCACCGGTCATTGCGGATACCCGGTACACGTCGACGCCAGGAACGGCTTGCATCGCTTGTGCCTCGAACAGCTCTGGGTCGTCAGCCTCATCAGCCTTTGTCAGCACAACGGCCGGCATGGCGCCGCTATCCCACGCAAGGGCGGCATATCGCTCTAAGCGACGCGGCTCGAAGTCGCGTGACATCGACGTAACGAGCAGCGCAATGTCTGCGTTCGCTGCGACGATTTGAGTGTCGCGGCGACCTCCCGCTACCTTGCGTCCGAAGGTGCTGCGGCGAGGCAGTACGCCCACAATCGTAGCTCGTCCTTCTGCTTGTCTAGGTGCCACGGCCACCCAATCGCCGACTGTCGGCCAATCACTGAGCAGTGCCATTCCGGCCCGTGCCTGTCCAGACAGCTCGGCCAGCCATTCTCCATCCGCGCTAACGACGCGATACAGATGCTTATGTGCCAGCGCTACGCGTGCAGGAACTAGCTGGCTTGCGTATCGGCGTGCGGTAGACTCTTGAAGCTCTTGAATCCAAGACTCCCAAGTGCTTGACCACGCTTCATCGAAGCCAAGATCCTGCAAATCTTGCACAGTACGATCCAATTGTTCTTCCATGTTCAATGTGTTGCTTTCAGTTATAGCCTCTTGCACGGAGCAAGTATCTGATAATAGAGGTGAATCATACTTAACTTCATTATGGTTACTTGTATGTTGATTATTTGTATTCAAATCTGAATTCTCCCTTGTTATGCGGCATGTAGCCGCTTCATAGTGAACTTGGTCTTACCTGCGAATGAACGACATTGCGGCACGGTCAAGTTCGGGAGAGACAGACGTTTCAGTCGACACTAGCGTCGTTAACAGCTTACTGGTATTTCATGAAATTGTACGATGCGCTAGGCGCTGAAATGTTCCTCCCGAACGTTATATACAATGCTGTTTACCATATAACATCCCTCGCTTTCCTTTTTTAAAGGTAGTTCAAAAAGTACGCTCTTAATCACGAAGCTGTGCAGTAAGAATCTCGGCGTCGAATCTTGCATTCACTATCGAAGTCCGTTGCTCATGTAGTTTTGACTACACTCCGCTACTCCTTACAAGTTTTGCAGAGCAAAACTCACTTCGGAAGCATGGGCTTCAAGTTCAAGCAACCTTCTCGGTGCTGAAAACCGCCCTTTTTGAACATTCATTTATTTTGATAAAGATGGAAATATTATATACATAAAATGCCGGATTTGATATGTGTAATTCTCCAAAGATCATGGTAAAAATGTTCAATCGTCGCATTATACTGATCCTTATGCTATAATAACAGTTTGAAACCAATAATAGGCAAAGGACGGGAATGCCATGATTAGTACAACCGGCGTTACGCTCCGCTACGGGAAACGAGCGCTTTTCGAGGACGTGAACATTAAGTTTACACCAGGGAACTGCTACGGCTTGATTGGCGCGAACGGTGCGGGCAAATCGACATTTCTTAAAATATTGTCTGGTGAAGTTGAACAGACAAATGGTCAAGTAAACATTACTCCTGGAGACCGTCTATCGGTCTTGAAGCAGGATCATTATGCATATGAAGAATTCAAGGTTCTCGATACAGTCATTATGGGTCATGAGCGCTTGTATTCCATTATGAAAGAGAAGGATGCCCTCTATGCGAAGGCAGACTTCACGGAAGAAGACGGCATGCGCGCAGGCGAGCTGGAAGGCGAATTCGCTGAGCTCGACGGCTGGGAAGCTGAATCGAGCGCAGGCGAGATGCTTATCGGTCTTGGAATCACTAGAGATCTTCATGATAAGCTGATGTCTGAGCTTGACGGCAACCAGAAGGTACGCGTATTGCTTGCACAAGCATTGTTCGGCAGACCGAACATCTTGCTGCTCGATGAGCCTACCAACCACTTGGATCTCGAATCGATCAACTGGCTCGAGAGCTTCCTGATGGATTATGAAGGTACAGTTATCGTCGTATCTCACGATCGTCACTTCCTGAACAAGGTATGTACGCACATTGCAGATATTGACTTCGGTAAAATTCAGCTGTACTCAGGTAACTATGATTTCTGGTACCAGTCCAGCCAATTGGCGCAAACGATGATGCGCGATCAGAACAAGAAGAAGGAAGAGAAGATCAAGGAACTTCAAGCCTTCATTCAGCGCTTCAGCGCGAATGCGTCCAAGTCGAAGCAGGCGACTTCACGTAAGAAGATGCTCGATAAGATTACGCTCGACGACATTCGTCCATCGAATCGTAAATATCCGTTCATCAACTTCAAGCCTGAGCGTGAAGCGGGCAAGCAATTGCTGACGATCGAAGGCTTGACGAAGTCAGTTGAAGGCGAAAAAGTATTCGAAAATCTACACCTTGTTGTGAACAAAGGCGACAAGATCGCACTCGTTGGTCCAAACGGATTGGCGAAGACAACGTTGATGCAAGTTCTGATGGGCGAGATTGAGCCTGATGCAGGAACATTCAGCTGGGGCGTTACGACGACACAAGCTTACTTCCCGAAAGACAACTCCGCATACTTCGATGGGGTTGAGGATACCTTGGTTGACTGGCTGCGCCAATACTCCAAGGATCAAGACGAGACATTCCTTCGCGGCTTCTTGGGCCGCATGCTCTTCTCTGGGGAAGAAGCATTGAAGAAGGCAAGCGTATTGTCCGGGGGCGAGAAGGTTCGCTGCATGCTCTCCAAGATGATGATGAGCGGCGCGAACGTGCTGTTGCTTGATGAACCGACGAACCACTTGGATCTCGAATCCATTACAGCGCTCAACAACGGCTTGACTGACTTCGACGGCACAATGCTGTTCACGTCCCATGACCATCAGTTCATTGAGACGATTGCGAACCGCATTATCGAGATTACGCCGAATGGCATCATCGATCGTGTATGCACGTACGATGAATATCTTGAGAATGAAGAAGTGAAAGAGCTGCGCAAGAAGCTGTATCCAGAAGAGAGCAAATAGCATCTGAATAGAAGCAAGAGGTTTGAGTAGCCAAATGGCTGTTCAAACCTCTTTTTGTATGTTTAAAGGCTGTCCAATGGATTAGTTTTTTGCTTTAGCGATAAACTGCCTCTTACTTGAAAGCAGGATCGAGCAAGGAGCGTTGGTTCCTTCCTGAATTCGATCCTTTCTACTGGATGTGCACGAATCAGGCTTGAAGTTGCCCAAATGTGCAGCACTCGTTTTCCTCGTTTTGCCCCGTTTTCCCCCTGAATATTGTTCTACCTGTACAATCAGACATCCTCTCTTATTTGCATCTTTAGAAATATTAACATCTATTTTTTCCATTTCTATCAAATCAGATTGTATTCTTGCCGTTATAATATAATAGGAAAATATATCTAAATAAGGTGGATTGTTCCGCCTATTCTGATACTAAAGCCTAGGACTTCAGAAAGAACTCGGAGTATAGGGATAAAGGGGGTAGGCTTGGTGCAGCATTTGGATGAAAAAATTTTGGCGATGATGAAAGAGCTGGAGGAAGAACGACAGGAACGTGACGGCGAGATGAGGGAAGAAGATGGGGGAGAAAGCGGCGAAAGAGGGGGTAACGTTAAGCGAGAGTCTATCGATCTCAATCATCCGCTAATAAGCGTCAACGGACAAATGATTCCGCTAGCGGATCGGACTTTGCTGGCGGGCAAGCTTCACGTAAGGATGCCGAAAACTTGGCGCCTCATGACTCAGCAGGAGGCTGCGATCAAATATCCTTCGGTATATCGTCCATCCCTAATTTATACGAACAATGAAGGTACCGTGAACTTAACGATCAACCTCACAGAAGATCCGCTTGAAGAAGAGGGGCTTGCTGTTTATACGGAGACGATGGCTCGCATGATTCGCTCGGTACAGCCTATCCGTTCCTGGATCGATGAAGGCATGATGGATTCTGATGAAGGGGAGCGCGCAGGGTACTGTGAATTCACCGCTTCCGTATTAGACGGGACGCTGTACTATTACATGATGTTCAAGAAGCTGGAAGGAAGCGCGCTACTCGTTTCTTTCTCATGCAGTGCAATGGACATGCGGAACTGGAAACCAGTGGCCCATGCGATGATGCGGGCGATACAAACCCTCGGCAGTGAGAAAGGGGAGAAACGAAGTGAGTCTTACTTATGAGAATTTGAGCATTCATCCATACCAATTAGTCCACCTGCAGGAACTGACCCTGACGAAGCAGCTCAACGAGCATGCGCGGCTGCGCTTCACGGGGGTTGTGTCCGAGGAAAAGAGCAAGCTTTATGTGGATATGACCGATACAGACACCTCTATTGAATTGAATCAAATGGATACGGACGGTGGGAGCAAACCACTGTTCCGGGGAATCGCACTTTCTATCGAAATCCAAGTCGTGCAGGGCGTTCACTATTTGGAAGTGGAGGCGATATCCCATACCTACGTCATGGATGTGAAGACCAAGACGAGATCTTTCCAGAATGTAAAGATGACGATCCCTCAACTTCTTGAACAGATAGGCAAGGAATACCCGGGACTTGACGTGATGGATGAAGCAACTGCTGGGGCTAAGCTGCAGCGAATGGCTTTGCAGTATGAGGAGACGGATTGGGCGTTTTTACGGAGAATGGCCTCTCGATACCATACCAGTCTAGTTCCGGCAGCTCAATTCCATGAACCTAAATTCTATTTCGGTATTCCTGATGGTTCAAGAGTGATTCGGTTGGAGCAAATGAATTATACCGTTAGCAAGCGATTGGCGCCGTTCCGATATTTCGTAGAAAATGAAGCCGCATCTGTCGGCGAAAACGATTTTATTACCTATGACATCGAAACGGATGAGGTATTCGACTTAGGCAGTCCTATTCAATTTCAAGGAGAAAGTCTCTTTGTGCGTGAAGCGCAGACGACGATGCAAGGCGGAATGCTGAAGCATCGGTATGTGCTCTGCTCTCACAAAGGATTGCGGCAGAAGGAGTATAGCCATGAGCGCTTGATCGGCGCATCCATTCGCGGAAAAGTGATTGATGTGGCAGGGGACAAGGTAAAAATTCACTTTGAATGTGATCATGAGCAAAAGAAAGAGGAAGCGCGCTGGTTCCGATATTCGACCGCTTATTCGGCGGAAGGCAGCACCGGATGGTACGTCATGCCGGAGATTGGCGATCCAGTAGCCGTTTATTTTCCCGGAAAGAAGGAAGAGGAGGGCATCGCTGGCGGTGCAGTACGCCAGAATGCTGAACCGAGCGGACGCAATAAGCTAAGCAATCCCGATGTGAAAATATTCCGTACGCCATCCGGCAAAGAAATCAGGCTTGCTCCGGATGAAATCGTCATTACCGGGAAGGATGGCGCCATTTATATTCAACTGAACGATGATGAGGGCATTCACATTGCCAGCAGCAAAGGAGTCAGCATCACTGCGGATGGGGATATCTCCATGAATGCCGGACGCAAGATGGTGTTGTCCGCAGGCAGTGAAATGAACATGAGCTGCAAGGGCAGCCAGCTTCATTTGGGACGTCAGGCGCGCTTAACAGGCAGCAAAGTGAAGTCGAACTAAGCATGCGGAAGAGGAGGTTGTCATGAACAGCGAAGCAGCGTTAACCCATTTCATTCAAGAAGCAGTACCTCGCGAGAGGAGCGAGATGCTCGCTGCAATCGGACAAGAATGGGATGAAGCCAAGCAAGAATGGGTGCAAGAATTTGTCGATGGCTTCCGGAAATGGTGCAAGGTCATTCGTGAACAGCAGCTCTCCGGGAAAAAAGGAAGCCTTGGATTCA
Organism: Paenibacillus sp. cl6col; assembly: GCF_900102125.1. Classification (NCBI taxonomy): domain Bacteria; kingdom Bacillati; phylum Bacillota; class Bacilli; order Caryophanales; family Paenibacillaceae; genus Paenibacillus; species Paenibacillus sp. cl6col. Next base: position 680,723 of record NZ_FNAZ01000001.1, on the reverse strand, counting down.
TCACCTACTCTATGCTGAGAACGGACATTGCGCAGGGACGAGCTCGCTATCTCGTACAAGCGTCCGACAGCTCGTGGCTGTTCGACGCCGAACCGGTTGAAGGCTACTATGACGGCTTGTGGGCTTATCGCTACTTGGATTTGCTGGCAGACAGATTGAAGCTGGCCAGCCGCGAATATAAGGGGGCCGTTCATTCCGCACATCTGGAGCGCATTCGTCTGCGCGAGGCCGTTCACATACACCGCGTCGTGGTCAGCCTGATTCGGCTGGCGATGCAGGAAGCTTCCCAATTGCCGGAGTTCCAAGCTGTGGAGAAGGCAGAAGTATTCGAGGTTCGGGTAGGAGAATATTTGGATCACAGTGAATGCGTGTTCCGGCTGGACTTGAGCAAGCGCGATGCAGAGGAAGTGCGGTCATGGCTGCGGGAGGGAAATGAAGAGGATTACGCATATGAAGCTTTTCACGCTATGGATTTGTCGGAGGGAGATTGGGCGGGGATTGATCTTCGGTACAGCGCATTTCGAGACTGCTGCTTGTCGGACAGCCGTTTTCTTGATGGCGTTCTGATCGGCACGCTGTGGCAGGAGTGTCGGTTGGATGGCGCCAACTTTGCCTACAGTCTTATTAGCGGTGCGAACTTTAGCGGGTGCTTCATGCCGTCGACGGTGTTTCGGGGCGTTCAGGGCAAGCGGGGCGTGCTGCCATTCGACGGATTTCCACCCATATTTGATGGGGTTCGATTTGAGGGATCCAACTTGACCGGTGCTGATTTTACCCGAGCCAATCTCCCTGGCGCAGTGTTCACTGGAGCCACGCTGAAGAATGCCGTCTTCCGCGGAGCAAATCTCAAGGGGGCGCGCTTCGATAAGGCGGATTTGAGCGGAGCGGATTTTCAAGACGCGGATGTAACGGGGGTCAACTGGAATAATGCGCATTGGGATGAGGAGGATCACCGCCTGCTCTCGCGGGGAATGGGGGGACGGCCATGAATCGGTTATTCAGACTTGTTGCGGATGAACGGATTGCGAATCGGGCAGAGCCGAATATGATGGTGCCCGGAACCGTGCGCCGACTAGAGGAAGAAGCCGGCGTGGAAGAGCAGCCGCTTGTCTTCCCGATACGGGAACGGAATGACGTCGAATATGTCGATTATATGGATCGGCCCATGCCCTTGTTATCGGATCGCGTTAAGCGGCTGGTCGAGCTGTACATGCCTGAATTGCGTTGGCGTCCTGTTATTTTGACTGATATGAAAAGGGAACGGCAGGAAGTCTATTGGATGACGTCGCTGCCTCGCCTATGCTGCCTCTCGCCTGATAGCGAATTCCACAAGGATGGGGGCTTGAAGCGGCTTGTGCTGGAAGGAAAGCGGAGCTATCGGCCGCTGTTCCAAGTGGATGAAATTCGCGAGAGAGTATGGATCGCCAATCTGGCGCTTGCCGAGAGTCTGCTGCGGCGGGATGTGTACGGGGTTCATTTTGCTGAGGTTGAAATGGATCAAAAGTGAGAGTGCGTTTAAGCGGTGTAGGAAACGACTCTGCTTGAGCATGATCTCAGAATGAAAGAAAGGGGATTAGAGCGATTGGGGAAGCAACAGGAGGATATCCGCGTTCAGCCGGGAAAAGGGCGCAAAGGCAGCTATGTCGTAGCGGGCGCTATTCTAAGCTGCAGCTTCGGCACTCAGCCGACCCGGCTCACAATGCCAGAATGCCACGGTACATACGTGAAGGGCAAGGCTCAGATGAACGTTGGGGATTTCGTGCCGGGCGTGAACATCTCTTCTTTTGGCAATTGTTCTTGTTCGATGAATCCGGCCGTTCAGAGCAGTAATTTGGTCGATATTTATGGGGTGAAGAAAGCTCCCTGCATTCCGGTAATGACCATTCCTTGGTTGAACGGCAAACATGATGTGCATGTGGCGGGACAACCCGCTTTGCTTAGTAGTTGTACGCATCAATGCCTTTATGGCGGTGTCATTCGCATCGAGGATGACGGACAGGAACTGGATTGATCGGAATACGCGCATAGACGATAGAACAATACATTCCCGTTACCAGTAATCAAATCATGCAAGGAGGGGAGAAGTTGGAGAAGAGCATGCAAAGCGCAGAATATGCGGCAGGCTACGGTCATATCCGTGTGGTGTGGGCGCATGATATACAGCGAATCCATGAGCTGCGAATCGAGAAGCGAGTGAATGAGCATGCCCGGCTGCATATGCGCGCCCTGCTGGCGGAGGAGCGTGGCGATCGGGATATTGAGGCGTATGATTATGGCAAGTCCGTAAAGGTAGAACAGCTGGGAGATGACGGTTCCGTAGTCCGAACGTTGTTCTGTGGTCAGGTGATGACTCGTACCATACAGGCGGAGCGCAGTGTATATGTCTTGACTTTAGAAGCGATTTCCTGGAGCTATGAGCTGGATGTACGACCTAAGAGCCGTTCATTCCAGCCGGAGCATACGACTTATAAGGATGTCCTGGAACGAGTACTGAAGGACTATGCGCGTTCGGATTCAATCGATACTGCAAGCCAAGGTAGCACGTTGGGATCTTTTACCCTACAATATGAGGAGACGGACTGGTCGTTTTTGAAGCGGATGGCCTCAAGGCTCGGCACGGTGTTAGTGCCGGAAATTACCGCAGAATCTCCGAAGCTGTTCTTCGGCTTGCCGACAGGAAAGCATTGGAGGCTGGATGAACAAGAGCCGTATCGGGTTCGAAAGAGCTTTCGTTCTTTGCTGGGGCATGAAGAGCAGAAGTTGCTATTCGGGAATGGGTTCGGTTCGTCGTCCGCAACCGTGTATTCGCTAGAGAGCGGAAGATGCTTCGTTTTGGGTGATCGCGTCAGCCTGCCAAGCGGCATAAAGACGGTTGTAACCGAAATCGTAAGCGAGATGAAGAGCGGGCTTCTATTGCACACCTATCAACTTTGTGCAGAGGAAGATGTTATCTGTCAACGTACAGAGAATTGGCAGGCGACAGGCGCTGTGCTCAGCGGGATTGTTATCGGGGTGCAGCGGGATCGGGTAAGGCTGCGTTTGGATATGGATGGCGAAGATGCTGTTTCGGATGGCTGTTGGTTCCCGTATGTAACAAGCTACGCAGCTGAGGGAAACAGCGGCTTGTATTGGATGCCGGAGCCGGGAGATCGAGCGCAGTTGTATTTGCCTTCGATGCATGAGGCAGAAGCCGTAGTGCGGGGCTCACTGCGTCAGCATGCTGACGTTGATAAACCCGATGAGAAAGTATGGAGCAGCAAGCGCGGCAAGCGGATCAGCATGGGAAGCACTGAACTGAAGCTGGAAGCGGGCGGCGGCTTGAATATCCGCTTGAATGCAGGCAACGGCGTACATATTCATAGCACGAATAGTCTTGCAATAAGCGGCCGGGACATTATGGTCAAGGCAGGCCAGCAAGTAAGCATGAAAGCAGGGCATTCGCTCTATTTGCGCGGAGGCGAGAGCAGTCTTATTTTGGACGGCGAATCGGATATTCGCTCGGATCTCTTGCATCAGGAAGGCACTGTGAGGTCGCCGGTGCATGTGACCCCGCTTACACCGGTGCCGGAGCCGCCGCTGATGACGGTGGAAGCCTATGAGGCCGGGCAGGCTGCGAAGACGGCGGCAGCTGAATCCCAAGGCGTTACTGGGGCTCAAATCGGGTTGCTGGCAGGTGCGGCGCTCAGTCTGCTGGGCATGATTCCGGTAGCGGGAGTGGTTGGCTCGCTAGTAGGCTCGGCACTAAGTGTTCTCGGCATGATGTCCTCTTCCAGCGGCTTCCGAATCGGGTTGCCGTCAGGCGGAGGCGGGGGGACGGCAACAGGCCCGCTCAGTGAAGAAGAAATGGTTCAGCTGGAAATGCAAAGGGAGTTTGCGATACTGCTTGGCAAAGTATTCACCGATGCGAGAGGCTGGAGAAACCCAGAGACCAAAGAATCATTAGTACGATTCTTGCTGACTCTCAACAAAGGGATGGAGATGGCGGCGAGCAAGATCCCGCAAGATGTCCGAGTAGCAAACAAGAATATACGTGAGGCAATGGATATATACAGAAATCTAGACAGAGATGATCCCATAATTTGGTTGCAATTAAAGGATATTAATGATAAATTGCGGTTTGGAAACATTAATCCTGAAACCTATAATCCATGGGAAGATGATTTTTTAGCACCACAAACGAAAAATGATATAGCCAACGATATTAAAAGACTGTGGGGGTCAAATCAAGAAGGCGGTCAGCTAGTTGATGGAGAGCTTGCAGCACAAAACTATCTATATATTGTGGATCATACTAGTGAAGGTGCAGCTTTGGCTGGAGGTATTTCGGGGTTCAAAGGATCGAATCGTCGTAGTCCCCCACAACAACAGCCAATCAAGCCGCAAGGAATATCGAAAGGAAGCAATATTAAGGAAATTAAGGTAAACTGGGGTCAAGCGACGACGTTTATTAAGGAAAGATTTGAAGCCTTACAAAAGTCTGCTGGGCAATTGTCTAAGAATAAGCTGGCGTACGATGGGCCAAATGTGAACTATAAATCGTCAACGCAGAAGCCTCTAGAGCCGACGAAGAATCAGATTGAGGTGCGGAAATATTATCCTGGGACCGAGCCGGAGAATTCAGCGTCGGGATCTGCGTCGGGCAAAAATAAGAATTCAAACGGTAAGAAGGATTATAAACTTTCCGATGAACATAAAATCTCTCAAAAAATATTAAATGAATATGATAATATTAAACTCGGAAATGGCACCCCTAGATTTGATAAAAATGGGGAACAAAAAACATTTCATGCTAATGAAATGAAAAATAGAACAGGAAAGAATAACGTTTGGGATGGTTCAAAAGAATGGGATGTTCCGGGCACTAAACATAGGATATTAGAGAGGACTGACGGAAGATTTGGCTATGTAGTTGATCATGATTACAGTAAGCCCAAATTATTCCCATCGCCTTGGTTTCCAGATGGTGGGAAATTCAAACCATAAGAATGGTTAATGGAGGAAATAAAGTGGGAATTAAATTCTCTATTCTTGATGAGGAAAGTGAATTAGTAATTGGATATTGCAAAGAAATAGAGGGGCTGGATGGTAAGGTTTATTTTGATGGGGATTTAGCTTACCATAAAATTGAACTGAAACAGTTTGTTTTTTGTCAGAAATTTAAAGAATACCTTGTTAAAAGAAAAGAATCGATAAGTAGGCTAGTCTATATTTGTATCATTGATAATGATACAAATCCAATTGGAAAGTTCCGTTTTTCTATTTATGATGATATTTATTATCATAAAACTGGAGTTCCAGAAAGTGCTTCGGATGTTATTTGGAGGGGCTCTTTAAATGAAGTATTATCTAATAAAGAAATCGAAATTTGGAATAATTGGAGGATCTCTCCCCCATTGAAAAAGAATGAATGGTCTAGTCTTTCTGAAGACGAAAGAAGATCCTGGTTAAAAGTTGTAAAAAATTATAATATAAATAAATCGGAATGTAATGAAATGCAGGAGGGAATTTTTCACCTAGATGGAACATTTGTAACGGATTATCCATCTTTCTTTTGTGCATTAGGAGAAGCTATTAATGGGCCTGGAGGTTATTATGGATTTGATATTTGCTCTCTAATTGATTGTTTTTATGGAGGATTTGGTGCAACCGCACCTTTCACCCTTATATGGAATAATCATCAGATAGCAAGAAAATTCTTGGATATAAATTCTTGGGTCAAAGAAATTAACTATAAGAGGAGTTGGGACGATAAACTTATAGATAAGCCAGAATTCGAAGAGGTAGGGAATAGACCCCTATTCCAAGCACTTATTGAGAATATGGAAAATGAAGTAATATTAGTGCTGAATTAACAATTTTTTATAATCAATGAATTTATCTATATAAGTTGAATTTATGTTTAAGAAAAATATGGAACGGCTTAACAAGGATCATCGAAAATTTTGTGTAAACTCTATTTTTACCCGCTCCCAACAACAAGATCGTACAACAACCAAACAACCAAACAACCAACCAAACAACCAACCAACCAACCAACCAAACAACCAACCAAACAACCAAACAACCAACCAAACAACCAATCAAACAAACAAACAACCAAACAAACAAACAAACAAACAAACAAACAAACAAACAAACAAACCAAACGCTTGATAAACCTTCAAAGCTCATTCTCACTTGCACCGTAAGTAGGGATGAGCTTTTTTGCATGTTCAAAATCAAGGAGGACGAAATGGAACTTACACCAACAAACCACCACTAGTGACAACAAACTTACTAATCTTAGAAGGCTTATTCCAATTTGAAGCAAGAAGAATTAATAGGCTTTTTCTATGTAAACATTAATTAAACCCTCATAGAATATAGGCTTACGGTTTGCGATACTCCTTGGCAAAGTATTTACCGATGCGAGAGGCTGGAGAAACCCGGAGACCAAAGAATCATTAGTACGATTCTTGCTGACTCTCAACAAAGGGATGGAGATGGCAGCGAGCAAGATCCCGCAAGATGTCCGAGTAGCAAATCGTAATTTATCGAAGGACCTGGATTTCTACAGTTCCATCGATAGATGGTATTTGCCTAATCGTTCTCGGGTTAAAGATATTGATCCCGTCCTATTCGACCATCGAATAACGGATATAATTGGAATAAAGGAATTGATTAATTGATAGGGAGGACATAATGATAAACCCTAAAAAATTTGAGATGGCGTTTAAAAGATATCACAAGAATTTTGTTGATGGTATTAAATTTGAAGATATAAAAGAAGAGTATGATGAATGCAAGAGCGAAGTTATTGATATTGTTGAAGAAAGAGACGTAGAAAAGGATCATATTTTATTAATTAATTTGTCCTCAATTTTTTCTTACTCCTTATCACAATGGAAACACGATGTATTGATCAACGGCGGAAACAATCCAGAAGGATTAAAGAACATGCAAAAGGTCGTGTTTTATCAATGTATGGGGCAGGATCTGTATACAACAAGATACCCTCATATGACATTAGAATATACATTTAGAGAAGTTGTCATCACATTGATCCATTTTGCGATGTATGGATGGGAGAAAGAAGAAAATATATTATATGATTTTATCGTTTCTCACTTCGGCGGACATTTAATGGATGTCAATGAAGAGAACAGACATATTTGGTTTTTGCTTGAGTTGTACCTGCAGTATAGAAACAAAACCATCATGGGAACGAATAACAAATTGCATCTAGCTGTGAAAAATAGGTTAAAGGAGGATGGACAGCGATGCGGCTCAATCCCTGATGATTTAGACATTTATGATGAAGTGCTTGACCGATGGTCCACTAGTGAACTGCTGGAAATAGATCATCTAATTTCGAAAATGTCCCTTTATCATTCTATTTTAGCTTCTAAAATCGGCCAGCTGGACGAATTTGGTGACTTTAGATATGGATTTTATCCATTTGAAATCTTATTCTTGATCCATGCAAGGGAAAAACTTGGGTTACCCGTTCCCGCACACCTTGACGATTTGTTGATGAATACCCCCGAAGCAAAAATGGTGTTTGAAGACCCTGAACCATACCCTGAATGGGATCCTGCACTTCAGATGATCGATCAATTTTATCGTAAAAACTATCCTGAATATATTCCTAACCAGCATGGGGAGTTGTTTCAATAAAGGGGGAAAAAGCATGCAAGATCAAGAAGTAGCACAACTCATCTTCCCTATTAACAATGATCTGGAACAGTTTTTGAAGGATGAAGGAAGTTATGACATACATGATGATCTGTTAAAATTCGGGTTAAAAACGAAACGGTTTTTATACGTTGACTATAAAGGTGAGCAGCATCAAGAGATCGTCAATTTTATTCTGGACTATGAATTTGCCCATCACATTGAATTAGCAGCAAAGGAAGAACTTGAGCAATTAGAAGCGTATGACTACGAATTTTTACCTGATAAGATCAGAGAGGCTAACAAAATACTGTCACCAAAGGGGTATGGACTATTTTTATATCCAAATTCGGGCGACTTTTATGCACTATTCATTGCAAAATTAGAGAATATAACAAAATTACTGCAAAAAGAATTGCTACTCGATGATAGAATCCCTTTCCAAGAAAGGTGTATCAAGTATTATAGATAGCGTTTATAGCATTCAGGGCTTAAGTTTGTACGTTATCGAGATCCTGTCTAAAATTTTGTGTAAACCCGTATATAACCCCAAAACAACTATCAAATCAAACACTTGATAAACGTTCAAGCTCTTTCCAACTTGAATCATGAGTAGGAATGAGCTTTTTTACATGATCGAATCAAAGTAGGACGAAACGAAATTTCCACTAAGGACAAACAACATTTAATTTCAAGAAGACTCATTCCAACTTGAATAGAAAAGATGGAATAGGATATTTGCGTAAACATTAATAAATCCCAAACAGAAGCGCTGGATTTCTACAGTTCCATCGATAGATAGGATTTGCCTAATCGTTTTCGAGTTCAAGATATTGATCCTGTCTTATTCGACCATCAAATAATTGATATAAAACAATATAATGCATGGGAAGATCAGCATTTAACACCGGAGCAGAAAAATGATATCGCAAATCTGATATATGAAAGATTCAAGGATGACACAGATTTAGCGATTCAGAACTATTTCTATGTCGTGGAGCATACGAGTGAAGGGGTTGACGCATTAGCTGGTGCTATTGGCGCTAGAGCTGTCCGCAGTCGTAATCCACAACCGCCAATCAAGCCGCAAGGAATATCGAAAGGAAGCAATATTAAGGGAATTAAGATAAACTGGGGTCAAGAGACGACGTTTATCAATGATAGATTTGAAGCTTTACAAAAGTCTGTTGGGCAACTGTCCAAGAATGAGCTGGCGTACGATGGGCCAAATGTGAACTATAAATCGTCAACGCAGAAGCCTCTTGAGCCGACGAAGAATCAGATTGAGGTGCAGAAATATTATCCGGGGAGTAATCCAGAGAATTCATCATCAGGATCTACGTCGGGAAAAAATAAGAATTCAACCGGTGAGGGGACGCCAAAAGCTTCGAATGTTGGAAATGTAGTTAAGGACGGAAATAAAGCGAAATATACGAATCCAGCAGAGAATGAATTAACCTGGGTTGATCAGCATCCTAAGAGTATTACTAATGATATTGATGCTAAGTTAAACAGTACAGACCCGGGTAAGGCTACTGAAGCTAAAGTAGCTTCTTCTGTAAGAGAAACTAAGGAAGTTACAGGGTTTGGATGGACAGCAAGTTAAAAAGGCAGATAATAGTTTAGCTGGTGATTTAGATGTTGTTACTAAAGATGAGATTATTGAAGTTAAAAAATCAATAAAGGCAATAACAGATATAGAACAGTTTGATAAATATGTAAACCCGAATAATGGTAGTTATTTCAATCCCCATCAGAAGAAAGTTATTTTGTATATTGAAAAACCGTTGACAAACGTACATCCGAATGATTTGAAAAAATTACAGAAGATTAAATCTAAGGGGGTTACTATTGTTAATTCTCTAGATGAACTTAAGGAGGCGTTAAAATAAAATGGGTACTTCGGCAGTTATCCTTACAAAAAAAGGGAATTATTCACCTGAGAAACTGTTAGCAGATACAATAGTCTCGGTATTTCATGCTGATGCAACTCTATATTTTCATAATAATAAGAACTATTCGGATAATGGAGAATTTTCATATACTACACTGAACATTAATAACAATTCATTTGCAGAGAAAAGTGAGCAATCATTTATTTTTTCTGTTCACGCTATTAACAGTCCAAGCATTGATTTTTACTATCATGAAGACTTGGAACTGGATTCTAATCTATCATTATGTCAAATTGGACATATTGAAGATATTTATGGTGTTCAAAAATTAATTTTTACTTTTATTTATGAATACCTTAGATTAAATCCTGATGATTACTTCTGGGTTACAGATTTTGATTGGGTTTATGGCTGGGAGGACATGAAAAAATTGAAATCTTTACCGTATGATCCAGATTGGTGTTATCAAGACCCAAGGTTGATTGATTTATCTTAAATTATTCTGCTACCCAGTGCCGAATGAACCTATCATTCAAACAATAATACATATAACCCTATAAAGGTTTTCACTAATTTGTTTGTACGTACATCAATGCTTGAATTTTATACCCTAAATAACGCTGTTGCGTTACATTGAACAGATCAATTATGGTCGGATACCACCATGATTGATCTGTTTTTTGTTATCTTCGTTTTATCACACTATTTTCAAATCAATCACAACTTTTTTATATATAGTCAGATTGTTATCATCCTTACCCATCATGATAATAACAATCCATACACAGGGGTGATTTCTTTTATGCACTACAAAATGCGTCATGTTTACATTGGTTTAGATGGCGGCGAGCAAGATCCTGCAAGATGTCCGAGTAGCAAATCGTTATTTATCGAAGGCGCTGGATTTCTACAGTTCAATAGATAGATGGGGTTTGCCAAATCGTTTTCAGGTTCAAGATATTGATCCCGTCTTACTCGACCATCAAATAATTGATATAAAACAATATAATGCATGGGAAGATCAGCATTTCACACCACAGCAGAAAAATGATATCGCGAAGCTCATATATGAAAGATTCAAGGATGACACAGATATAGCGGCTCAGAACTACTTCTTTGTCGTGGAGCACACCAGTGAAGGGATTGATGTATTAGCTGGTGCTATTGGCTCTAGAAAAGGGAAAGGATTTGTTTGCGATCATAATCCACAACTGCATCGTAAGCCGCAAGGAATTTCGAAAGGGTTTAAGAACATTTATAATGCATTTGTGTTGGGGACTTTGCCCATCAGGAGAGAAAATGACGTTTAAAGTGAAATGTGAAAACCGTGAGGCTTGCTAATTATAGCAAACTCACGGTTTTTTTCAGTTTTTTTGTGCTTTCACTTGCTCTTTCGTAATTGTGCCTGCTCTTGATTGATCAAAGAGGGCTTACATCTTTTGCTGGGCAGCATTCTCAATCTTGACTGCCTTCATCACTTTATTCGTGTCTTTCGTCATGCTGCGAGCCGTGCCGAACTTCACTTCCATATTGATGCCCAGTTCTTGCAACTTAGCTTTCACTTGTTCTTCGGTAAGGGTTCCCGCTTTCATTTGGTCAAGAATGGATTTCACTTTTTCCTTAGTTGCTTCATCAAGGTTATCCATTTTCGATTTATCCATCTTTACTTGGAAGTGATGACCCTTGCTGAAATCTACATTCAATTCGATGCCAAGCTCTTGCAGCTGAGATTTGGCTTGCTCTTTCGTAAGCGCTCCTGTTCTCATTTGCTCAAGAATCGCTTTCGCCTTTTCTTTGGCAGCTTCGTCAAGGTTATCTAATTTCGCTGCGTCCATCTTTACCATTACACCACGAGCTGTTTTGCTGAAATTCACATCCATGTCAATGCCAAGCTCTTGCAGTTGAGCTTTCACCTGCTCTTTGGTAAGCGAACCAGCTTGAGCTTGGTCAAGAATGGTTTTTACTTTTTCTTTGGTAGCGTCATCGAAGCTAACGGAAGTCACTTTGCCCTTGAATAAGATGCCGTCATGAGCCGCGTTGAAATCAAAATCCACATCGACGCCAAGTTCTTGCAGCTGAGGTTTGGCTTGCTCTTTCGTAAGCGTCCCTGTCTTCACTTGATCGAAAATGGCTTTCACCTTGTTTTGAGTTGCTTCATCGAGATTACTTGCTGCCGTTACCTTAACAGCCGCTGTCAGTTGTCCATTCCCGATAGATTGCGCAGGTACCTCGGCAGCGAATGCGGATCCCAGAGAGGTGAGTGTGAGTACAGCTCCTAAAGCAGTTGTAGCGAGTGTCTTTTTCATAATTGTCAATCTCCTTCGTGAATGTATTTTTGTTTACGACCTCATTGTATGACCCTTATCTGGAGTTACTATGAAGATCATGTAGAGTTTTGGTGGGGATTTTTCGGTCTCTCCATATAAACTCCAGATAGCACGGCTATACTAATTCAAGAGGTGATATCATAATGAACTATCAGATTCTTGTGGTAGAAGATGATCAAGAGATTCGGGAACTAATCAAACAGTTTTTGATGACCCAACACTATAGCGTTGAAGTTGCATCCGATGGAATAGAGGGCATGAAACAATTCAATAAGCAATCCTTCGATTTAATTCTATTGGATGTCATGATGCCTAACCTTAACGGATTCGAGGTTGCTAAGATGATTAGGAGTGAGTCCAATGTTCCCATCATTTTGCTAACCGCTTTAGAGGAAGAACAGGATCAATTAAAAGGCTTCGATCTCGGAATCGACGATTATATTACGAAGCCTTTTTCCTTTCATGTATTGATACGGAGAGTCGAAGCCGTATTAAGAAGAAGCAAGGATCAAGGAACGAATAATGGTCTGGTGTTCAAGGAAATTCAAGTAGATTGCGATGCCTATAAAGTATACGTCAACGAGATTGAAATCCCATTAACGACAAAGGAATTTGAAATCGTACAGCTGCTTGTTCAAAATGAGAAAAAAGTGCTCACCAGAGAAAGCATCGTCGAGAAAGTATGGGGATACGATTATTATGGAGAGACGAGAGTCATCGATACACATATCAAAAATATTAGAAAGAAGTTAGATATACCTTACATTAAAACGGTAAAGGGGATCGGCTATAAAATTGATGAGTAACTGGTTGGACATGCTGAAGATGAAGCGTATTACCTATAAGCTTTTCGTGACTACGTCTCTTATTTTGTTATCCTTTGCCGTCCTGATCTATGTATCGTTGTACTTCTTTCTCCCTACCTTTTATGAGCAGTATAAGACGAACCAGCTTCAGACCGGGATCGAGGAAATCATAACGAAATCGAAGGATCTTGATTTGCAATATGGCGTGCTTCTTCTTGATGACTTCTCCAAAAAAAATAACGCAATCGTCTATCTTCAAAATAAAGAGGGAGTCATCATTTACTCTCCCTTTTTTTCTTCGGTTCGCAAAGGTTATTCACTATCGGCGGAAGTGAGAGTCGAAAGAGCAAAACCAATCGTGAATTCAAACTCCTTCGATGTCGCCGTGCCCATTCAGTTTTTGGATGCGAAGTTAACGCTCGTCGTGTCCGCTACCTTTCAACCGATAGATGAGGCCTCGCAAGTATTGGCACTTTTTCTCCCTTATTTAAGCTTTATCGTTATTGTGATTGGCATAGGCAGCGCTTATTTGTATTCGAGGTTTATCACGAAGCCGCTTCTGTACATTAATCAAGGTGCGCAGAAGATGGCGAACTTGGATTTCTCCGAACCAATCGAGGTTCGTTCTACGGATGAATTGGGGGAGTTATCGACCAGCCTAAATGAATTGTCCGTGAATTTGCAGCAAACGATGCAAGAATTGCACAATGCGAATCGGCAGTTAAAGAGCGATATTGAAAAGGAAAGAGCAGTAGAAACAAAACGCAGGGAATTTTTCGCGATTGCAGCGCATGAATTGAAGACGCCGCTCACCGTAATGAAAGGATACTTGGAAGGAATGATCTATCATATCGGTCCATATCGCGATCGCGATCAATATTTGCAGAAAAATCATCAGATTGTCGAGGGAATGGAGCAGTTGGTTCGTGAGATTTTAAGCATGTCGAAGTTGGAGCGCGATACATTCAAGCTGCAGCTGGAAGAAGTGAATCTCTCGCAGCTCGTGGAAAAAATAATTGCGGATCTTGAATATTTTGCGGCTCAGCGAGAGATTCAGCTTATGAAGCATATTGCTTCAGACATAATGGTTCACACTGATCGTCTGATGCTGGAGAAAGCGTGCAAAAATATCATCCATAATGCGATTATGTATTCTCCGCAGGGAGAAAAAGTATGCATTCAGCTAACCCGGGATGTGCAGGAGGGCAGCATTCAATTTCAAGTCATTAATACGGGCGTGAACATTAAGGAAGAGGACATGCAGCAGATTTTCGAACCTTTCTATCGAGTTGAAAAGTCGAGAAATCGCAACACAGGGGGGAGCGGACTGGGACTATATATTGTTAAGCAGATTTTCGATGCTCTGGGCATCACGTACTCTATGCATAACATCGAGCAGGGCGTACAATTTGCAGCTATCATTCCGAAATCACGACAGTGAGCGTTTACAAGGGGCGGGCAATAAAATGGCCGTGCAGGGTATGATGAGAAAAAGAGCGAGTAACGCAAACAGGGGTCAAAATGGCCGTATTGGCGGCACTTAGCGTATATGCGGGAATTGCCGGGGGAATGATGAATGAAAGATTCACAGAGGTTGAATATGCGAATGTGAAGCCGATAGTGAAAAAGTGCGGATCGGATTCCAAACCTGGCGTGGCATTGAATTGTGTCGGAATTAGAGCGGATAAGATGGGTAATAGGACGGGAATCACGCTATGAAAAAGGTATTAATTATCGAAGGTGATGAGCTCCTGCGGGAATCAATGGCTCATTATTTCAAGGATGATGGATATGTTGCTTACACAGCCGAGGATGGACGGCAAGGGTTGGAACTATTTGCAGCGCAGGATATCGACCTTGTCATACTGGATGTCATGCTTCCGGAACTGGATAGTTGGGATGTATGTCGCCGTATCCGTGATGTGTCCAAGGTTCCTATTATTTTAGTTACGGCAAGTAGTGATGAGGAGGATACACTCCTTGGCTTTGACTTGGGCGCTGACGACTATGTAACGAAACCCTTCAAGCCTGCGGTTCTTATGGCACGAGCTAGGAGATTGCTGAAGTCTGCCAGTCAGGACGAGCAGCAAGACGATATTATCTTGTGCGGCATTCATATGAATAAGTCTGCCCACAAGGTGTCGATTGAAGGGACGCCAATCAATTTAACTCATACGGAATATACGATCTTGTTAAGTCTTATGGAACATAAGGAGCAAGTAATTACTCGAGACACGCTCATTACAACGATATGGGGATATGAGCAAGGCGGAGGCGACAAGGCGCTGAACACACATATTCGCAATCTCCGATACAAGCTGGGGGATAAAGCTAAGCATATTACAACGGTCGTGCGGGTTGGATATAAATTTGAGGTTGATAAATGACGGGGATTGGATTAAAAAGCTGCTATGAAAAAAACAGCACCAGTGTCTCTCTACGATCGAGGGAGGAACTGGTGCTGTTGTTATTTTTATTACGTGGCAAAAATTTGCTCGCTTACTCCTCTAGCTTCTTGCCCTTCGTTTCCGTACCAAGCCAGAGGACGGCAACCGCACCGATTACAATGGTGACGAAGAACAGCCAGAAGATCGCGCTAATCGCAACCTGTCGAGCGACGAGCATACCGACAAGGTACGGAGCGATAATGCCGCCGACTCTGCCGAAGGATGCGGCAAGACCAACGCCAGTAGAACGAACCTTGGTCGGGTACAGCTCTGGCGTATACGCGTACATGCCTCCCCATGCTCCAAGGTTGAAGAACGACAAGCATATTCCGGCTGCAATCAGCATGCCTTCCGTTGTTGCACTGCCGAACCAAGCCGCACTGGCTGCAGTAAGCAGCAAATACAAGACGAGGACGAATTTGCGTCCGAACTTCTCGATGAGGTAAGCGGCAGTGAAGTATCCGGGAAGCTGTGCGAGCGTCATGATAAGCACGTATTCGAAGCTCTTGACCAAGCTGAAGCCCTTCAGCATCATGACAGAAGGCAGCCAGAGGAACATGCCATAATACGAGAAGACCACAGTGAACCACAATACCCACAGCATAATCGTAGAGCGGCGGTGCGGCCCAGACCATACTGCGACGAAGCGCTCGCGGAACGACAGCTTCTGCTGTTCTGATTGCTTCGCCTGCTGAGTAAAGCGGGGCGGATCTTGAATTGCCTTTCTCAAGTAAAGTGCGTACAGTGCTGGAACGGCACAGATTAGAAATGCCGCTTGCCATCCGTATGTAGGAATCACGAAGTAAGCAATCAGTGCAGAAGCAATCCAGCCCGCTGCCCAGAAGCTCTCCAGCAGGACAACGGCACGTCCACGTTCCTTGGCAGGAACGGATTCAGAGACAAGGGTTGACGCGACGGGCAGTTCGCCACCTAGACCCGCTCCGGCGATGAAGCGCAATATGCACAGCATCGTGAAGCTTGTTGCTGCTGCGGACAATCCGCTGGCAATCGAGAAGATGACCAGCGTCCAGAGCAGAACCGACTTACGGCCGTATTTGTCCGCTAATGCTCCTGCGAGCAGCGCGCCTACTGCCATGCCAATCGAATTAATGCTTGTAAAGAGTCCCGTCTGCTGCGGGGTTAAGCTCCATTCGGCTGCGAGTGCCGCCGCGATAAAGGAGATGATGCCGATATCCATCGCGTCGAACATCCAGCTCATTCCGGCACTCCATAGCAGCTTGCGCTGCTTCGGCTTATCCAACGTTTTCGCCGTATTCATTTCAGTCTCTGCCTCCACTTGATATGTGTTTGGATATAGTTTGTTCAGAAGGTCACATGCGAGCTTTAGAACAAGCTTTAATAAGGCGCAACTTGCTCTCTGATGTGATACCATTCATCAGTATGGACTTTATCATAACAAATAAAGCTAATTTTGGTTATAAAAATTCACGAAAAATAGATAAGGTTATTCAGCTAGTGAGTCTTAGCCTAATCAAAAAAGCGATGACCCCATTTAATCGAAGGCCATCGCTTGTCATTTAATTTTTAAATTGCTGATCTGTAGAAGTGTTGCGCGGCGTGCCCGTAAGCCCAACAGCCTCGTCGTACGCATCGAATATCGCTCGCGCGATTGGCGCTGCGCTATAAGCCCCGTAATTGCCCTCCGGAACAACGACTGCGACAGCTAAGGTCGGATTTTGCGCGGGAGCGTACGCAATGAACACTCCATTTTCTACTCTGATGCCTTTTGCGACTTCCTGTTCGGATGTTCCCGTTTTCCGATAATAGTCATAATTGAACCCTTCAAATCCCTGTACCTTCACTCGGCTCATGCCAAGCTCAATCAAGTCCCAATAGGCTATATCGAACTTTGCTTCGTTCAGCATCTCCGGCTTAAACTCTTTTACTACCTTTCCGTCCGGATCCGTAATTTTGCTGACGAACTGCGGCTTCATTCGCTTGCCATGCGAAGCCAGCGTAGCCGCATACTGGGCGAGCTGAAGCGTTGTATACTTGCCCTGCTGGCCGAACGAGGCGTATGCAAGAGCGGATTGCGCGCTGGCGCGCACGGCTTCGCTCATGTAGTCCTTTAGGCCGGCTATCTCTCCAGGCAGTCCGCTGCCGGTCTTTACACCAAGTCCGAACATTTCCATATATTTGTCCCATGTCTTCAGTCCGTTCACATCCGTTCGGGAATATAAACGTTTGCCGATCAAATCGATCATAAAGGCATTGGAGGAGAATTCCAGCGCTTTTGCGGCATCGATGCGACCATGCGACTTGTTGTTCGCATTCCGGATTTTCCTTTTTTCGAGTCCGATTTCGGCATAGCCGATGTCAGGATAATCATCGTACACGCTGAACAGCTTTTCCTTCAAACCGATAAGGACGGACAACGGCTTGATTGTAGAGCCAAGATACACGATGGAGTTCGGGTGCTTGTTCATATCTTTTTCCTCGTATGGGCCGTAGGCTGCTTTAATCGTGCCGTTGTTCATAAAGGATTTATTTTTTTCGTAATCCTCAACGCTGATGGAGCCGTTCTTCCAGACATTGCTGTCATAATCCGGCATGCTGGCCATAGCGACGATATTGCCCGTCTTTACTTCCATGGCGACGGCATAGCCCGTACGTGCGTTAGGGGCTCGCTCCACGGAATTCGAGGAGTTGCGTATTTTCTGCAGCGTATTCATAATCGCGTCTTCGGTCTTCATCTGAATGCTTTTATGAATGGTTAGGTGAAGATTGTTGCCCCGCTCAGGCTTGGTCAATTCCATGGGGCCCATAATTCGTCCCGCTACGTTAACCGGGAATTTCTTGAGTCCGTTTTTGCCGCGGAGCTCTTCCTGGTACATGAACTCCAGCCCGTCAACACCGACATCCTCATAATCGAGGTATCTGAGCTCCTCGTGCCGGGAATTTCTATTTTCGTATATCTCCTTATAATAATCGTAGGATTCTCTGACACCTCTGAACTTTTTCAGATAGCCGATTGTTTGCACCGCGACTGTATCCTGATCATAGTTTCTGACGCTGTCTTCTATAATCTCAAGATCTTTATATTCGGACTTATGCTCCAAAAAATAAGCAATATCCTTCGAGGATAAATCCGTTTTGATCAAGCGGGGGACATATACGGGATTAACATTGGCATTCAAATCCATACGCTTCACTATGTCCTCGACTGATTGTTCATCTCCCGTCTTGGTATTGTTTTTGAATCTCTCGGCGAGCATTTCAGCGAGCTTCTTGGCTTCCGCCATGTTTTCTTTATTCTTGTAGTTTTTGTTCACGTTAAAGTAAAGTGATTGTGTCGATGTGGAATAAGCGATCTTGTGATTGCTGGCATCATAGATGATTCCGCGAATCGGTGCGATAGCTGTAGTCCGGTAGCCCAATGAAGTTTCTTTTTGCTTCAGGGCAGGGCCATCTACGAATTGCAGCAACGCCAAGCGTATAATAAGTATGGCGAATAAGGCGAATATAATAAAGAAAAATCCAGTCAAACGGACAGAAAATTTGCGTTCATTGTCTGATTTGTGTTTGTTTGCGTGAGTTTCCTTAGATAGATTCAAAGCACTATTTCCTTTCTGCATCTGCGTATCATATTCCGTTTACCAGGTTCGTCATTCCTTTGGTACAAGTACACCTGAATTATATTAAAATTGATCATATATTCATATAGTGGCAAGCTCTTTTTATCATCAAATTCCAGACTCCATATGAGAAAAGGCAGACTTGTACACCTATTAGATGCAGCAACGGTTACGATGGTTTCTTGAAAAATATTACAAAATAATGCAAGTGTGCTTCGGCTTCGCTTCGTGCTCGACTTTTCATTTTGAATCGGCTGGAGTAAGATAATCCTAACATCATCATGATGCGGACAAGTTCCGATACGGCTGCAGGAAAGAGAAGGAGGAGCTATGCTTCAGAAATTCGGTTTTTCACAATATGAGAGCAAAGTATACGAGACGTTGGTGGCAGGAGACGGCCCTATGGATGCAACGAGTGTGGTCAAGCACTCAGGCGTGCCGAAGGCGAAAATATATGAGGTGCTGTCGCGTCTTATTGATAAGGGATTAATATCGGATTCCATATCCGAAAAGAAAAAGACCTATTTGGCGCTGCCGCTTCAGGTTGTTATCGAGAAGCTGTCCAAGGAATTCGAACAGAGCATTGAACAGTTGAAGCAAATGAATGAGCGCAAAATCGCAGCGGACAATCATGTGTGGAGCTTGAAATCGGAAGCTTCGATCATGGCGTATTGCCAGCATCTGATTGAAGAGGCGCAGGGCACGATTATCGTCTCGATGTGGAGCGATGAATTTCGGAAATATGTGCCGCTGCTGGAGAAGAAGGAGCGGGAAGGCGTACGAGTGGAGGCATTTGTAACGGGGACAGATGTGCCGAAAGCCCGAGTGTCGAAGCTGAATACGTTATCGCCGACGGAAGAGCATCATACGCTGGAGAGATTCATGCTGGTTGCAGCCGACTCATCCCAAATTATGTTCGCGGGGATGGAGCAAGGGGAATGGCAGGCAATGCGCACCGGGGCGCAGCCATTCGTAAAATTCTTTATTGAGTTCTTTTACCATGATGTTGCCTTGGCGAGAATTTCACAAAAATATAATGCAGAGCTCATGGCGGACGAGGAAATGAAGTCACTGCTGATGCGGCTTCGTTATTAAAGAGGATTAAACTGTTGCATGAAGAGCCTCAAGTGAAAGGAAGTAAAAAGCAGGCCTCCGAAGAGGTCTGCTTTTTTTCATCCTATGGAACTGATTACTTATTGAAATTAAATTTTGCCCGATAGTTTCATCAAACGATAGAGAATAGAAGCCACTTGTGCGCGAGTAGAGCTTTGATCAGGAGCGAACGTGTTGTTAGACATGCCATTGATCAACCCTTTATCCACAGCATAAGCTACCGCGGCTTGGGCGCTCGCCGAAATCCGATCTTTATCTTTGAAGTTTAATTGCACTTTCTCACCCTTCAGATCGACTTTCATGGCATTGATCATCAATACGACCATTTCTTCGCGGCCTAGGATATCATTTGCCCCTGCCATCGCAACGTAATGACTCCATTCTTTCTCTTGGCCAAGAATACGATCCAAATGCGCCACGAATTCTGCGCGCGTTATCGTATCGTTCGGAACGAATTTGGATTCACTTTTCCCTTTGGTTACGTGTTGAGCCGCAATAACTTCGATTTCATGTTTTGCCCAATGGGTCTGAATATCGTCGAATGAAATGTGAATCTCCATCAGCTCGAAGGTGCCGAGCGTAGAGGTTGTAAGTTGAATATTCCCCGGCTGATGCACGGCATTGTAACCCACATATACCCATTTACCGTTTTCATCTTGCTGGTAGACGCCAACTTTTTGCAAATCAATTACTTTGTTAGCCGGCTTAAGCTCGATCTTAATCGGATGACTCAATTTTCCTGTATCGTTGCCGATCGTGACGATCTGCGATACGACGGTTGTTTGATTTGCCGAATGGATGTTAACTTCACCATTGTCAGAATCTTTTGCCGATAAGCTTGCTTTAAATCCATTTGTACCAATAAAATCAGCCAATGCATCCGCAGGAATTCGGATGGTAAATCCATTGCCGGTAAGGATCAATCCTTTGCTGGATGCCAGTAGTTTGTCAGCCGTTGCTTTATTAAAGATTACATTCGCACTGCTGTAGTCGTTGAAGCCAATATCGGTAAGATCCAGCGTGGCGTCAGTCGCTTTCGAATCTTTCAACTGGGCAATCAAGGCCTCACTCGATACGCTTATCGTTGCGATAGTCGCACCCTTAACGTTTTTCGTCGTAGTGAGCGTGCCTGCTTTTACTTTCTTGCCTATTGGTGCTGGAGTCGATGGTGGGCTTGGTGTGTAAGTCGATGGCGATCTTGGAGAAGTCGGTGTCGTTGTGCCAGAATCCTTGGTTACGGTGACTGATACCTCATGAGATTTGCCTTCGTAAGATACAGTGATCGTCGTTTTCCCTGCTCCAACGGCTGTCACCTTGCCGGTATTGCTTACTGTAACCATGTTCGTACCAGGAACGCTATACTTTGCACCCTTTGTAACGTCTTTCTTGCTTCCATCGCTATACGCCGCGGTGACCGTAAGCTGAGCATCCTTCCCAACTTTAAGATCTACGCTGTCCGGCGATACCGAAATCGACGTTAATTCGACTGGGGTTGTCGTTTCTTCTGTAACGGTAACAGGTACCGCGTAGGTTTTACCTTCGTAAGCTACGGTTACTGTCGTTTCACCTTTTCCAACGGCTGTCACCTTGCCGGTATCGCTTACCGCAGCAATGCTTGGGTTAGCTGTACGATAATCTGCGTCGCTTGTAACGTCTTTCTTGCTTCCGTCGCTATACACCGCGGTGACCGCAAGTTGAGCATCCTTCCCAACTTTTAGAGCTGCGCTGTCCGGCGATACCGAAATCGACGTTAATACAGGATCGACTGGGGTCGTAGTGACAGTGACGGGTACTGAAGCCGATTTCCCTTCATAAGCTACCGTTATCGTCGTGCTGCCTTCTCCTACCCCCGTTACTTTACCATAGACAACGTCTATGACACTGAGATCGTAATCGGCATAGATGGCCCCATACGTGACGTCACTAACACTTACTGGGAATGGCTTGCCGTCTGCGTCAACATATTGAGCCGTTACCGTAAGATTTGCAGTGGAACCGACACCTAAGGTTAGAGCCTCCGGCTGTACTTTAATTCCACTTAACACGGGATCTGCGCTAGTAATCGTAACAACTTTCTCCGCATGGTTACCTGCCGCGTCGTCTACGAGCAATTTCAGCTTATTCGCTCCGGTCGTTAAACCGCTTAACGTGATATCGAACTTGCCATTTTGATCGAGCTTTGCAGGTTGCGAGGAAATCAAGTTGTCGTCGCTGTCTAATAGTTCGTATTTCACATGCAAGTTGTCGTTAACGTTGTAGGCCAAGCCCAAAGTTTCCTCAACGACTGGTCCGAATTTCACGTACGAATCGTCTATCGAGCCGGAGAACTGCACATTCGAACCCGTAACATGTAAACTGTCGGGAGAAACGAATTTTGGCGTGCTCGTCTTGACATACACCGGAATCCAATCCCCTGTCACTGCTCCTGTTGAAGAGGATTGCCCTACAATCTCCATGGCATAGGCGCCTTCCGGAACAGCTGTGTTCAGCGTCGTTCCCGGCTGACCCCATTGATGATACTTACCGTTAAAGGTTAACGCCTTTGCTCCCGTTGTCACGCTGCCGTTCATAATCCATCCGATAGTACCGTCTCCGTAATATCCGCCGCTCATATTGTTCAGATCATAAAGTTGAATGTATGAAGTTCCTTGCCTATCGTGGAATTCATATCTTACAGTTGTGCTGTCCAGCTTGCCATCCCCGTTCGGAGAGATGTGGTTGCTGTCGATCGTAAAGGTCTTCAATCCCGTCGGTGGGGCGAAATTCGCCGCGAAGGGAAGAATTAGATTTGTCGTACCGTTTGTAATCTTTACGTAACCCAGCATTTCGTTACCGTTTGCTCCAGTCCCTTTCGGAACATTTAGCGTCACGGTCAAATTTTGTTCATCGTTTAACGTAAAGCTGGACTTGTCGACTGTCACGATTGAGCTCGCAAGCGTACCTGTCGCCGCTTTCGTCGTTTGGACGGATACCGTATAGTCGCTTGGGCTTCCCGTTACATTTTTAACAAGAATAGACCGTGATACCGTTGTTGGATTGTTCGTATTCGGAGATACATTTCCGAAGGTGATTGTTCCCTTGGTGTAGTCATAAGTCTTATTGGAGAAAGTGGTTTGATCCAATTCATACGCGAGCGCTTCAGTTGTCGCTGCTTTAAGCGGCTGAATACGTCCCGGACCTTGAGAGAAGACGTCGTATTTCGTTACGTCCAGTTGCTTGGCCGTATTCGAAATCGCGACTTTAATATCGAACGGAGTCCAATCCGGATGCTGCGATTTAAGCAAAGCCGCAACCCCCGCTACGTGCGGAGCCGCCATACTCGTTCCTGTATAACGGTCGTAGGATTCGGAATAGTCAGGGTAGTTAGGCAGAGGCTGTCCTTGATTATCGAGATAATCTTTGCCATAGGCAGGAACCGATGACATGATGTTAGTTCCTGGAGCCACCACGTCCGGTTTAATATCAAAGACCGGATTGGCAGGTCCGCGCGAACTTGAATTATTGATATCGTCACTTAAAGTCGTACCAGTGGTGAATTCTCCGAAGGTGACGGTACCTGAGTCGCCCGCAAGAGCCGTTCGCAGTGCGCTGCCGTCCATGTAGGACATATCAAACGTTGGGATGGACGCGAAGGAATCTCCCACAAAGGCGCCTGACGGTCCTGGAGTATTCGTTCCGCTCGCAGAGTTGTGAACAATAACCGCTACGGCACCTGCACTTTTTGCTGCCGCTATTTTATCCACGAAGGCAATATCACCGCGGGCAACGAGAGCGACTTTACCTGCCACATTCAGACCCGCGTAATCCGTCACTTTACCAAGGCCAGGGATTGCGGCGACATCATACGTTCCGGTCAAAATACTTTTCGGGTCTGTGCCGAATTTCCATGCCATCAAATTCATGATATATGGTGTGACCGTTCCCGCTTTGTCTAGAGTTACAGTAGCCTTTCCGGCCATCGTTTTTTCCGGAACAGTAGAGTTGCCCACCGATATCGCGAAGGCTGCCGTGCCCGGACTGCCGATCGTCCCTCTATTTGGACCTGAATTCCCCGTAGAAAGGACTGCTGTCGTACCTGCTAGAACTGCATTGTTGATGGCGATCGCGTCAGAAGCAACTTGGCTATTGGTAGATCCGCCCAAAGATAGATTGATAATGTCCATTTTCTCTTCGACGGCTTTATCAATACCTGCGATAACCCCTGAATTCGAGCCGCTTCCGTACGCGCCCAGCACGCGATAAGCATACAATTCAACGGAAGGGGCAAGTCCCTTTATACCAAAAGGATTTGTGCCTTGAGCTGCAATCGTCCCGGCAACATGGGTGCCATGTGAGGTATTAAAAGGATTTCCAGTAGTAGGGTGAATCCACGGTCTGTTATCAGGGTGATCCAACAGCGTAGTTTCATACGGATCGTCTCCTCTAGTACGAGCGTATCCCGTATCGGAACCGTCTACTACTTGCGTAATAAAGTTATGTCCGCCTTTATAAACGTCTTTTAAATCAGGATGAGTATAATCAATTCCGGTGTCGATAACGCCTACTTTAACTCCTTGGCCTGTATTGCCTAAGGCCCATACTGATGGAACTTCAAGGAATGGATTACTCGTGTTCATGTTCGGATGGACTTCACTATCCGGCAGCTTTGAGGACTCTACCCCCAGAGCGTGAACTTCCACGTCAGGCTCTACCATTTGTACACCTTTCATCTTAAGTAACTGTTCCACTTGACTTGCTTTTACTTTAAGGGAGACCCCATTAAATGCATAATTGTATGTAAAGCCCACGTTAGCGTTGATACTCTTGCTACTTAATTGGCTGACAAAGCTTTGTTGCTGTTTATTGATCTTTTGTTTCGTGTTCTGTTCTGAGGCTGCAGTAAATGATTTGCCCTCAAGCATACTCATACCCTTCGCTAGAGCTACTGGGGCTTCGGATAATTGGACGATAACTGAAATTTCCTTGTCGTCAGTAAGGTTTTGCAAATCGGGATGGAGTACAGGTTCTTGACCTTCTGTAAATTTATTCTGATCAACAATCTGCTGCATTTTTGCACGCACTTCAGGACTCAGTGCCTTGCCTGTCAATTGTGCTTGTGAATCAAATGCGTATGCGGAAATCGGAAAGAGTAGGGAAAATAGCGTCAATACGACTACTAGCAAACGACTTACAAATAAACGTAAATTTTTCAATCGGCTGTGCACTCCTTTTCTCAAAATGATAGATAGCATTTCTCGGGTTATTTACACCTCCTTACATATTCTGAAAATGATGGCGGTTCACTTAGAATATATGATACAAATTGTATCGTGTCAACGCTTTCATGTTAATGAAATGTAACTGAAATCAAATTTCCTAAAATCAAAAATAAAAAACGACACTCTACACCAATTTTCGGAGTGAAGTGTCGTTTTTTGGGCTTAATATCCGCCCGCAATGAATATAAATTCGCATCCAATTAACCAAGTGATTAACCAAATTTGAACCCGTGGATTTACAATTCCAGAGCGTGGGATTTGTATCATATCAACTGCCTTCGGCTTGCTTCATTTATTCAGCTGCAGCGGCTGTATTGGCCTTAACTCGGGCAGAACGAGTCAGGGAGAACATGGCACTTCCCAGCGCCAGCAGGACGAACAGGCAGCCGACCCATGCATTATTGGCTACTGAGCTCTGTTCAATGACAAGTCCGCCAACGACAGAACCACTCGCAATACCAAGATGAAGCACCGATGAGTTCAGGCTGAGCTGGATGTCAGCTGTATCGGGAGCAGTCTGCATGAGATAGCTTTGCTGCGCCGGGGACAATGCCCAGCTAAGCGCACTCCAAATCACCATCGCAATCAAGAAGACGTAGAACGATACTTGTGCCGTCAGCGGCAGGACAAACATGATCACCGTGAAGCTTGATACGATCAACAAAATGGAGCGTTTTGTTCCCCATTTATCCGCCATCAAGCCGCCAAGCCCTCCGCCAGATACGGCTGCCAAGCCGAACAAGAAGTACACAATGCTGGTCATGCCTGGACTAAGCTGGAACGTCTCCTGTAAATAAGGTGTCAGATATGCATAGAGGGTCAAATGCCCTGTCAGCATCAAGTACGAAATAAGATGACCGCTGACGAGCTTCGCATTCTTCAATGAAACGAACTGTGTACGCAGGGTCGTAACCTCGGAAGGGGGAACTTTCGGTAAGAAGGCATAAATCCCTAGCATTGCAATTGCAGTCAGTCCCACAACTAGCAGGAACGGCGCCCGCCATCCGTATGCATTTCCGATAACCATCCCAATAGGAACGCCTAAGACGAGTGATCCGCTGATGCCCATGTAGATGACGCCAATGGCGCGCCCTTTATATTCCGGCTGGACGAGCTTCGAGGCAATCGTGATGGACAACACGATAAGCAGCGAGCCGCTGGATGCCGACAAGGCTCTGGCTGCGAGCAATGTAGCATAATTCGAACTGAACGCCACGATAAGATTCGAGATTAGGAAGATGAACAAAAAGACAATATACAGTTTTTTGCGTTCAAATTTGGCTGTGAGATTCATTAAAATTGGTGCCGATATCGCAAAGGCAATCGAGAAGATTGTAATCAGTTGCCCGGCTGCACTGACGGAAATGTTCAAATCCGCAGCTATCTGATCGAGGATTCCCCCGATAATAAGCTCTACTGTGCCGACAACGAATGCGGCTACTGCCAAAATATATACACGAAAGTTCAAGAGAGACATTCCTTTCTGATTGGATAAAAAGTTACTACTATTATAGTAACCTAAATACAAATGTGCAACAGAAAAGTATTCCTGCTTGTCCGATATCGTGTTTATTCACTCGCAAGATAAGAACAAGCCGACCTAAGATGATGGCATCCTGGTCGGCTTGTTTACGTTCAGCATATCTCCATGCATTATGATGTCTTGGTGGAATGAAAGGCGTACTGGAAGGCATTCAGCAGCTTGGCGAATGCGCGCTTGCGGATATGTCCGTAGGTTACGGCGCTGATCGGGGGATCGAATCGGAAATTGTACACCTTCGTATCCGTCATGCGAGCTTCCTTCATATATCGCTCGCGGATGAGCAGCTGCTCGTCCGGCTCCAATTCGTGCACGATGGACTCAATCAGCTCGCAAAACGCCAGACATTCGCTCGCTCTATCTGTATTATAGACCGCTACTGCGGCAGTCGGATCGCCAACCCGGTTCGTCGCTCCATTTTCTCTCGTTTCATAATTCGTTGTAATCCGCGCCTCGCGAACGGCGAACTTCATCACTTTACACATTCTGTATTTGGCAAATACCTCATCAATTCGTGCTTTTGCTTGCTTCGCATCCATCGCTTCATGCTCTGGCATGTCCATGAACCCCATTACCATTAGGCAAGGCCTCCTTTGTTTCCATTCATACTCGAGGTTGTGTACTTCCTATTTATCTATTGGGTCCAGCATCGAAATGGAACACCGTGGGCAGGTATTCCCATTATACCACAAAAACAAGAACATTTGTTCCTATAAATAATTAAAAACAAATCAAAAAGAAACTATAAAACGAGTTTAAACCAAACATGTGTTCGTCATTTTATACTGTTAACGTGGACATCGTGAGCAGAAAGGAAGCTGCCTTCGTTGATTTCAAGCAAGCAGCATGGCGCTCTATTAGGATGGCCGATTAGCAAATGAGCAGGATGCAAGATTAGAGATTTTCCCAGTAGATGAAGGGAGGTGATGTGGATTGATTGTATATCGCGACATTGTAGAACGATGGCTCGTGCCCATGGGGAAGGCATTGAACATGCCGGTTGTTCCCTTGGACGGCCTGAAGGCGGATCAGACCGAGCCGCTTATCGCGTACGACGTGGCTGAGCCTTACATCGATTGCTCGCCCCATCATGCGGAGTCACAAGGGATGATTGAGAAGGTTGTTGAGATGGAATGGCTTCTTCTCATTCGCTCCAAGGATCGCATGGATATGGTGGAACGCTGCCGGGATTTGCTCGGCTGGCAGTGGACGGAAGGATTGGAGTGCTTGACGACAATCCCAGCCGTGCAGGTGCATATGGGGCCAGCGCAGTGGAAGACGGAGCCGACTGCCGGACTAGGTCTCCGTATTAGGCTTCGCATGAAGGATCGCTTCGAGCGAAACTTTACATTCATCGAAAAAGTGGAATTACAACGAAACGAAAAGAAGGAGTGATTGTTCATGTCAATTCAAGACGTACAAGTAACGATTGATTTACAAAAGCCTACAGGTCGGTTGTCCTTCGGAATGCCGCTTATTATCGGGAAAAAAGCCGGAGGCTCTGCCTATAAAGAATACGGGGATCTCAAGGCGGTCAAGGATGATTTCGCGGATACGACAGCGGAATACAAAATGGCGGAGGCGCTCTTTGGACAAGGCGATCGCTCACCGGCTCGCATTGCGATTACAGCTTGTGATGAGAAGGAGGAACCAGCAGCTCGCCTTCGCTCTGTAGTCGATAACGGCTGGTACTATCTGCTCTCCTCTGATAATAGCGATGCTGTAGTTGAAGCGTTGGCTGCAGAGATTGAGAAGGAGGATTACCGTCTGTTCTTTACACGCGCTGCTGATAAGACGAAGCTTCAGGCGCTGAAGTCCAAGGCTTATACGCGTACGGTCGTGTTCTATCACACGGATGCCGCGGTATATCCAGAAGCCGCGCTCGTAGGTTCGGTTGGTTCTGCGGAAGTGGGCTCTGTGACGTGGAAGTTCAAGAAGTGCACAGGCATCGACGCGATGAAGGTAACAGCTGGCGAATTGATGGAAATTCACGACAGCGGCGCAATTACGTACGTGAACAAGCAGGGCGAGGCACGAACTTCGGAAGGCAAGACGCTGTCCGGTGAATATATCGACGTCATTATGGCGCGTGATTATGTGCGTGCCCGCATGGAAATGCAAATTCAGAATTTGCTCAATCAATCGAGCAAAATTCCGTACACCGATGCAGGGATTGTCCAAATCGAGAGTGCGGTGATTAACGTGCTGTTGGAATCTGCACGTATGGGTATCATCGCGACAGCCGACAGTGGCGAGCCGCTGTTCGGTACGTCCTTCCTGTCTCGCAATGAGGTAAATCCAAGCGATCGCGCGAACCGCGAATATCGCGGCGGCTCGTTCTGGTTCGAGATCGCAGGTGCGGTACATCAAGTGAAGGTGAACGGTGTTATCCGCTTCTAGTGAATCACAATTGATCACGAACATCATACACAACATTTTCTATTAAAGGATGGTGCTTATCTATGAGTATCGGTATTTATGATGCAAAGCAAGTATCTGTAATCATTAACGAAGAACACATTACGGGATTTGGCGAGAATACTTTCGTCACCTGTGAAAAGGATGAGGAGCAGACGGTAACGCATGTTGGCGCGCGCGGCGAGGTAGCGATTGCCTATAAGAACAATCCGCTCGGCACGATTAAGCTGACGGTGATGTCAACGTCGCCGCAATTGCCGCTCTTATATCGATTAGGGAACGAGAAGAAATTATTCAAAATTATGGTGAAGTCCAATAACAAACCGGGAGAAACAATTAGCGGTAATCAGGCTATCATCAAGAAGCTGCCGGCTGCTTCGTACGGCTCAGAGCTTGAGGATCGTGAATTTGAAATCCAAGTTCTCGATTATATGCATCAAACAGAATAGTGAAGTAAAAATTTAGGAGCTAAATTTCAATAAAACGGATTCGGAAAGGGTGGCTACTTGTGAGCAAGCAAAAGACTGTAACGATTGAAACTGAGGAATATGTGCTGCAGCATCCGGGCGCGCGGGCGCTCATGCGATTGTATGATGCAGCATTGAAGGCAGATGGGGGATGGAAGCTGGAAGCGTCGATGGACTTTTTCCTCCAACATGTCATCGTGTCTCCACGCCTAAGCTGGGAGGGTCTTGAAGAAAAGACCGATCTGATGACGCCGCTCTGGCTGGAGTGTGCGCGCTTCTTGGGCATGGTCGATACACCCTTGGAATCCGAATCATCCGACGTATAAGCAATCCATCTCCCGCAATCCGCTCCGGCAATTGTTCTGGCGTGTCGTCCTGAACAGCCGGGGCGGCATTACGTATGCAGAAGCGAGCGGTATGAGCATTGAGGAATTGTGTGAAGCCGCCGCCGCTGTGGAATGGATGTACGGGAAAGGAGGGGGTTAACCCAATGGATGATCGGATCTCCAAAAATATTCACCGCGAACTGCGCACCATGAACGGGAAGCTCGATGAGATGGGCGTCGTCTCCCGCATATTGACGGACAGCATTAAGGAACAGACAGCGGAGATGAAGCGAAATGCAAGAAGGAAGACGCCGAAGATAGGAGGACTTACCTTTCCTACTGCTACGTCTGATAGCATTACGTTTTCCAAATTGAACACGATGTTCGTTTCCTTACAGAGGCAGGTAGCTTCACTCGGTGTTTCACCATTGATAACGATAGCAACAAACTCATCATCTTCAAACAGGGTTGTGATTGAGAATACGAATGAGCTTGCTTCGTCTATTGCCCAGCAGTTACCGACTTCGCTCTCGCAAAAGCCAGCTGTTGCTCTTGCTTTTGCTCTGTGTAATTGCAGTTCTGACAAGAAGGAGGAAAAACCCAAGACTTGGCTTGATTATATAGGCGATGCTTACAAATTATTTAAGGATGTAAATAGTGATTTTACAAATCTTAGAGATCTTTCAGACAATATAAAGTTTGGCAAAGAAATGTACGAGAAAATTAAGAAGAAACGGGGCGGCTCCAAATCTGATGGGGAGTCTGAAAGTTCTAGCGGAGGAAAAGATGATCCGCAGAAAGATCTTGGAAAAGCTGCTAACGGTACTAAAAATGAAGGGGAAGCCAAAGACAAGGGCAATCCATCCAATAAGGGCAAAGAAAAAGAGAATACAGCTGATTCTTTGAAGTCTGCGGCAAGTGGCTCGAATAAGGATAAAAATTCTCCCCCTAATAATGCCAAGCCCAATGATAGCAAGAGTCCTCCAACGAATACGGGTACGGATGCAGACCAGAAATCCTCACCGAAACCTACCTCAAATGTCCGGCGGGATTTAGCGAATGCAGCTGCCGGATCGAATGGGGAAGGTCAAGCTCCTTCGCCAAAGGATACAAAGGTTGATAATACTAAACCAAGCCCAGCGCCAAAAAATAGGCGAGGGGCAGGTATATTAGGGAGGGCGAAAAGACTCGGCAAATGGGGAGGTTTCTTAGCTGGGGGAGCTGGTCTTGCTATGGGTCTTTTTGGCGGCAAGAAGGATGAAGATGGAGGTGGGGAAAAGTCTGAGTCCACTGCGGATGATTCCTCGAACGTCGTTCAGGCAACAGCTGAAACGGTTCAATCTGTTCAATCAACAGTTGGGCCGATGGCGGATGCTGCTAAAGCGGCTTCGACCGCGTCAGATGTGAGTAAGGCTGCCTCTGCAACGAAGAAGGTCGGCTGGTTGGGCAAGTTGTTGAAGGGAGCTCGTACAGTCAGCAAGGCAACAAGGTTTCTGCGCTTTAATCCCGTTGGATTTCTAGGCGGATTAGCCGTAGATGCAGGCTTATGGGCAGCGGAGAAGTTCCTACTCCCGAATGACGAGGAGAACCCAGACAAGGAATCAGAAGAGGATGACAAGTCAAAATCAGCTGCAAAGATGATTGTGAGATCCTATATGGCTAAAAACCATGCGCTTGCAGCCTCGACGGGACAATCAAATATACAATCGTATTCCCCTAATGGTGAGGGCATGCAATCGATAGTTGAGGGTTCACCGACTGGAGCGATACCCTCAACTGCATCTATGCCTCAACATCAGACACCCAATATGCCTGGGCCTACTGCTAGTGGCAGCATGGAAGTCAGCACGAACAGCAATGTCACGATGAACCTGAACGTGAACGGCTATATTGACAACCGCATGATTGAAGAGATTAAGCGGATCGCCCGCGAGCAGTACGACGCCTCATTCCGAGCATTAGAGCGGGGCATTGCGGACAAACTGCCGAAGCCTAAGCCTATCCCAAGGCCTCAGGTGGCGGAAGGAGGAATGATGTCCCATTAATACGCGAAAAAGCAAATTAGGCGGCGTGGAACTGTTCGTCATTTCAGAGGAACCTGAGTATTCAGTGCAGGTGAGCAGTCACAATGTGGAAAAGGGCGGTACCATTACGGATCACATCCGGAAGGAAACAACAAGCTTAGTTCTGCAAGGATTGCTAATAGGCCCCCAGGCCTCCAATTATAAGCAGCGTTTGGTAAAGGCAATGAGCGAGGGGAAGCTGCTCCAATACACTGGGCGCAATATGATGCTGAATTGTGTCATCACTAGCTTGCGAACCGCTCATAACAACTCGATTGCTAATGGCATGACTTTCACCATGTCATTGAAGCAGGTCAACATTGTCCAGCCAGCTTACAGTAAGCTGCCGCCGAAGAAGAAGGCGGCCGTGAAGCCGAAGAGCCGTTCCGGGAAGCGAAATACTTCCTATCGTCCGGTGCCGGAGACGCATACAGCGCGCCCTGGCCAGTCGCTAATGGATATCGCTAGGTACTTCGGGATTCCTGAAAGCATGATTCGGATAGCTAATAATGTCATTGAGCGTACCGCCAAGCCATTTGTAGAGGGAGCGAAACTTCTGCTTGGCCTTTCCAAAAAGAAAAAGAAAAAAACCATGCCTTCAGGTGGGGGCGGGGGCGGAAAACAATACATGCAGGATCGGTAAGGCAAGGAAGCTTCAGAAAGGAGGAGAAGGATGGCGATCATCGGGATCGACAAAGATCTTATTCCTTACTCATTTGATATGGATTTGGGCGATCGAACCTATACGTTCGAAATACGCTACAACTTTACCCATGATTATTTTACCGTGGACCTATCGGAAGGGGATACTCCGTTAGCTCTTGGCGTCAAGCTGGTATGGGGAATGCCGCTGTTCGTCAGCATGGAGACGCGGGAGTTCCCGCTTGAGCTCATCGTCCCGTATGGGGATAATCCGGAAGAACAGATTACGTGGGATACACTTGGGCAGTCTGTTCACCTGCATTTGGGGGATGACGATGGAATACTTATTTAATCGCGGGTGCGAGATTTTGATTGGTGGTTATCGATTCAACTACGGTGATCTGACAATGAATGTTCACGTAGATTTTGATGATAACAATGAACCGAATGAATCCACCGTAGAGCTGTACAATTTGTCCAAGCATACGCTGGCGAACATTCGCACGGGGATGCGAGTCATTGTCAATGCGGGTTACGGCAAGGATCTCGGCACTGTGCTTCAGGGCAATATTGTAGAGGTACGAACGAAGCGGGAGCAGATGGATCGGGTGACGACGATTCAAGTGAAGGACGATTTGACAGTTTCCTTATATGAAATGGCACATACGTATCGGCCGGGCACGAAGGCTAGCGAAATTATTCATGATCTGTTAAGTCGGGCGCAAATTCCGCATGGAGCCGTGCAGCTCGGTTCTAATCATGCTTATATGAAGGGATTCGTTGCGAAAGGCGATCCAGTTGCGTCGATACGCCGGGCAGCTCGTGAATGCAATACGGAAGTATTTACTCGGCAAGGTAAGCTATATTTCAAGCCTCTTGCTGGAGCCGGATTAGAGGTAACAGGCATCGTTCGCTTATCCGCTGACAGCGGGTTAATTGACAGCCCGCAATCGTATGAGGAGGACAAGGTTAAGGGTGTGCGCGTGACGTCCCTCTTGAATTATCGGCTGCATGCAGATGCACAGCTTCGATTGGTCAGTGAGGATTTTGACGGTGTGTACCGGGTGAAGCGGGGCAAGCATACCATATCGATGGATCAATTTGTGACAGAAGTGGATTTGGTTAAGATTTAACCAATTCGTTGTATTTGCATAAGGGGTAACGGCGATAAGTGTGAGCATGCCCAGAAATGCTAGACGATGATAATGCGATTAAGTAACAAGGAGGTGACGCTATGGGCGCGAATCGAGCGGTCAGTGCACTGGAAGCCTGGATGGATCATAGAATCTCGGGAACAGCAGGAGCGCAACTGGGTACGATTGTGAGCATGGGAGCGGGCACGGCTGATGTGGAGCTGGAAGGCGAGGCTGGACTTATTCGATATCAGCTTCCGATTTTAGAGCAGGCACAAGACATCGTGATCGAAAGTGGGAGCCGTGTACTGGTTGTATTTACAGAGGCCGGCAAAGGTGGCGGCGTCATTGTCGGAAAGGTGGCTGGAGGATGAGGACGTGGGCTCTTCAAGACGGAGATCTTCAATTATCAGATGGACAAATTGCTTGGATCGATGGGCGTGAGGAATTAACGCAAGCGGTTCGCATTCGGTTGGGTACTCGCTTGGGCGAGTATTTTTTTGCGCCGGATATGGGCTTGGATCATGAGCGAATGGTTGGCAAGCAGGTAGATGAGGATACCATTCGCGAGGCGATTATGCGCTGCCTCATGGATGAACCGCGCATTCAATCGGTTGAGGATGTAGAAGTGACAAGAGACAAGCACTCGCGTACAGCTCAAGTACGCCTAGTCATGACAAGCTCTGAAGGAGAGGAGGTTGAGCTTATCTATGCTGACGGCAGCGGGATTGAAGCGTAAAACCTATCATGAAATTTATGAAGAAATGGTTGAGGATTTAGGCAAGCAGCTCGGACAGGACATCAATACCTCGGAGACATCGCCACTTGGGATGATGATGCAGCTCTTTGCATGGCACTTGTCTGTGCTGTGGGAAGATGTCGAGCAGGTATACCACGAGTCGTATATTCAATATGCAACCGGAGTGCAGCTTGATGCATTGGCCGTATTTTATGGGCTGCGTCGCAAGCTGGAGCAGGCGGCTTATGGGAATATCAAGCTGACAGGCGTTCCGAAGTTTATCGTTCCAGCAGGACTACAAGTGGGTACGAAATCAGGCGTGTGGTTCATGACGGTAGATGATTGCGTATTGGACGATTCGGGCAAGGGAGAAGTTGCTGTGGTGGCGACTGTACCAGGCATTATCGGTAACGTACCTGCTGATTCCATTACAGAAATGCTTACTTCCGTGAAGGAAATTACGAGCATTACGAACCCGGCTAGTATGGCAGAGGGTCGTGAACGGGAAAATGATGTCGAGTTCCGCGACCGTTTGCGTTCCGCGCGAGATGGCAGTCATGCGGCAACCGTGGACGCAATTGTATCTGCCCTGCTGCAAATTCCGGATGTAAAATCAGCAGCTGTACGTGTGAACGATACGATGCAGACGAATGAAGAAGGTATTCCAGCGAAGTCGATTCGTACGTACGTATACGGCGGTCAGGATGAACGCATCGCACAGACGATTTTTGAGAAAAAGGCAGCGGGAATTGGAACAGACGGAACAAAAACCGTAAAGGTTCGCGATGTCAGCGGAGGCGAGCATGATGTGCGCTTTAGCCGCATGAAGCTGCTTGATGCCCATATTGAGGCAGAAGTAAAGGCAACTTCGTCATTTTCTTCTCGTGGGAAGGAGGACATCGTCACCGCGATTGCGCAGTATATCGGCGGCGTCGGCGCGGATCAGCAAGACTACACAGGACTTCCGCAGGGATCACGTATCGTGTACAGCCGTTTGCTGGCAGCCATTCAGAATGTGGCTGGCGTCGAAGAAGTGCTCGAGTTGAAGGTGAAGCTTGGTGATGGCGAATTCGTCAGTGGCAACGTAAGCATTCCGCTTTATGAAGTGGCTCGTGTGGCACCTGAGCGGATAAAGGTGGCGGTGACCTATGTTTAAGCTGCCAGAGGTAATGGAGTTGCTGCCGGATGTCATCGCAAAGGAAGGCAGCAGCCGCTTCGCTCAGCTCGTAAATGTATGGCTGAAGCAGATGAATGAGCTAAGCATTACGATTCAGCGAATATCGGAATGGAAAAGCATCGAACAGGCAGAAGGTGCCGCGCTGGATGAAATTGGCGGCAACTTGGGGCAAGCACGCGGTCAAGCGACCGACGAGGTGTATCGGTTGCTTCTCCGTTCCAAGCTGGCCCGCATGAATTCAAGCGGTAGCTTGGATTCCGTCATCGAGGTGCTCGCTCTAGCTCTTCGAGCAGCACCGGATGAGTTTCGCATCGCGGAGCAGTACGATGACCCGATCCAGCCTGAACCTGCGGCGATTCAGGTCACCGAGGTACCATACGAGAAATTGAATGGCGTTGGGCTAAGCCCTTCGCAATTCGTTTCTCTTGTTGAGAGCCTCGTCGCGGCTGGCGTCCGCGTGACGCAGGTCGGCCTAACGGGCTCGTTCGAGCTGGCATATGCCTACGATGTGCTCGAACAATCCGAGCTCGGCCTCGCTGACGAGGCGATGACCGTAGGCGGTACTCTGGGCGATCTTTATGTCCCGGGCAATGACTACGTACTACCGGTATAGGATGATGTTCGGTAATGGCTCGATAGAGTGAACGGATGATGGCGCTTATAAAATATCAATCACTTATCCAAAGGCTTTCATATGAAAATGAACAAGTTTTTATGGAAGACTCTTTCGGTTAAAGAACTATCTATTAACTATTCAACAACTAGGTTTTGCATGTTTTTGTTCTTAATTTACTAGGAACCATTACGAATGAAAAATGAGGTGACGATACATGGCATTCGAAAAAGAGCTTCCAGAATGGAAGGGAAAAGGGGTCAAGCCCCCGCAAAGCAAACTGGACGAAGGCTGGAAAGTCCAAGACAAGCCTCCCGCAGCTTGGCTGAACTGGCAAATGAATAAGACGTACGAAGCCTTGAAGGAAGTACAGGAGAAGGCAGCGGAGAAGTCGGAGGTTGCTTCGGCAATTGAGGATACAAAGAAATATTCGGATCAAAAAGTAGCAGGGATTGATTTAACAAAAATCACTCCAGATTCAATCGGGGCAACGAAAAAAATAGACTTCGATATTCACGCTGCTGATAAAACAAAGCATATTACAGCAGATGAGCGAAACGCTTGGAATGCAAAGGAAACGCCGGGTGGTGCACAGGCAAAGGCAAATCAAGCTGAAACAAATGCTAAAAATTATATTGATTCTAAAGCGTGGCAAAAACATAAGGTAGCCTCAGACGATGGAACAGCGATTGACATTTCTAATAGAGATTTAAACAGTATTGTACACACTGGTTTCTATAAAGGAACGAATATGGGGAATGCTCCCGCTCTTGTTCACGGATGGGGGTATGTTGAAGTTATCACACATGCACCAGGTTCTTGGGTTTTGCAAAAAGTATATGATTTGCACGCGGATAGATTCTATATGCGCAGACTCCAAGATAATGGTTGGACAGCTTGGACACAGGACCTTTTTCAATCTGGCGTTGACGCGAAAAATCGCATCGCGGGTGCCATCAGCGCTAAAGGGGTACCGGCATCCGCATCAGATACTTTTGAACAATTAGCTTCAAAAATACAGACAATCGAAACAGGGAGAAAGTACGCCTCTTCAAGTTTCTATAGATCACTTACTTATGATGGGACATTTGAAGTTAATTCACTTTCATTTAAACCAAGTGAAGTAATATTATTGTTAAATTTAGTAGTTGTTGAGTACTCGGATGGTTCTGGTATAGCTGGTCGTACGCAAAATATGGCTATGGTATTAGGATGGGGATCTGCACAATATGAAGACATGGGAATAAAGCTGAGTGTTGGAGTAGAATTCCTAAATAATGGTTTTGTTGTTAATCATAAAGTACATTCTATTGGAGAATTTTATCGAGGCGCTGTACAAGTAACAAGATGGGAGGCAATTTCATAAGAAATTGTATGAATGAACGTATGAATTAATGAATGATTGAAGATAGATTTTTATGCTCTCGGCCTTAGCTGAGGGCTCTTTATTTCCACTCGAAAGGAGGAAATGAGATGGAACGAATTGATTGGCTCTTGAAACTTGGGGTGGGCGCGGCGGGTGGAACTGTAGCATTACTATTCGGCGGCTGGCCGATGCTGCTGCAAGTACTGCTTATCATGACCGTAGCAGATTACATCACCGGCATTATGGCAGCAGGCTCCGAAGGCAAGTTGCGCAGTAGCGTAGGGCTCATTGGTATTGCACGCAAGGTGTTTATTTTCGTAATCGTATCGATCGCGCATCAGGTGGATGTGGTGCTAGGAGGGCAGCATCTACTCAGAGATGCGACGGTCTTTTTTTATATGGCGAACGAATTGTTGTCGATTATTGAAAATGGCGGACGTCTAGGCGTGCCGCTGCCTCCGGTTATTAAACAGGCGGTGGAAGTGTTGAAGGGAAAAGGGGGAATTCATGATGAGCATCGACATTAAGCAGCGCCTGATTCCAGATGGAAGGGCGAACAAGCCGAACCTTGCCATGAAGCCGATGTATCTTACTGTGCACAACACGGACAATACAGATGCGGGGGCGACTGCAGAAGCGCATTCGAGGTATTTGTTGAACGGCAGTGGCGGGGCGAAGAAGAGCTGGCACTATACGGTGGACGATAAGAGTGTGTATCAGCATTTGCGAGATACTGAGCAGGGGTGGCATGCCGGGGATGGGATAGGCCCTGGCAATGCGTTGTCTATTGGCGTTGAAGTATGTATGTACGTAGGGATCGACGAGCAGGCCGCATGGTGCAATGCTGCTGAACTGCTCGCCATCTTGTCGTGCAAGCATGGCATTGCACTGGAACGCATCATGCCGCACAAACATTGGAGCGGGAAGGCTTGTCCGTCTCGACTGCTGCCGCATTGGCAGCAATTTATGGACATGGTGGTGCAGGCTAAGGAAGCGATGTCAGGCGACACTAGTGGTACGAAGCCGCCATCGCCCAATCCGACTATCGAACAGCAGCTGCGTGCCGAGCGAGTGAAGGTCATCTGGGAAGGTGCACCCAAAGAAAGTTCGCAAGGGTACTTGATCGACAATAAGGTTTATATCCCAGTGCGCGAGGCTGTAGAACGTAGTGGAATGCGTGTGCATTGGGAAGCGGAGAAGAGGCAGGTTGTCGTCCGTGGAGGCAGCGAGTAAATTAAACGAATGAGGCCACATTCAACGGAGATGGAGAATCAATTACTATCATCAAAGATAAAGTACTGGCACGATTGCGATTGCTGTATATCCCTGTCCATGCTCCTTCTCACAACCAAGAATACTTTCCCTCCTGACTGCACAATCTAACATAATGTGACATTGTTGCCGCCGAACAACTTTCCTTAATGGACTCAACTTTTCTTGCCGGTTCCAACAGGTTGTTGCCGGTTCAATTGTTGTAAGGAGGGGCAACACTGTTTCTGTAGACCCACACGGGATCGGTGAGGTAAGATAGGATTCCGGGTTGGAACGGCATATTCCATAATATGCCTGGTAATAAGGAGTCAGGGAGGGGTCAGCGTGAGCGCGGACATATATGCAGATATGAAGCAAGGGGAAAAAGGAGCATGGATCAGCATTGCTGCCTATATTGCCCTATCCGCATTCAAGCTAGCTATCGGCTTATTCTACCAATCGAAGGCGCTCCAAGCAGACGGATGGAATAACTTGACGGATATCGTCGCATCGCTTGCTGTACTTATCGGACTGCGAATTTCGCAGAAGCCGCCAGATCACGACCATCCATACGGTCATTTGCGGGCGGAGACAATCGCTGCTCTAATTGCTTCCTTTATTATGGCGACAGTCGGGATTCAAGTGATCATATCCACGGTACAAGCATTGTTCCATGGCGAGTCGACAACCCCGAACCCGCTTACGGGTTGGGTAGCGCTTGGCTGTGCGATTGTGATGTACGCGGTGTACTCATATAATAAGCGGCTGGCAGAGCGCATTCGTAATCAGGCGCTTATGGCGGCAGCACAAGATAACCGGTCAGATGCATTTGTAAGTATTGGCGCAGCAGTTGGTATTTTCGGTGCTCAGCTTGGCATTAGCTGGCTCGATCCGCTTGCCGCTTTAACAGTAGGCTTCATTATATGCAAGACAGCATGGGATATTTTCCGAGAAGCAACTCATACATTGACGGACGGATTCGATGAAGCGCAGCTGGATCGCCTGCGTAAGACGGTAGAGAGTACAGAAGGCGTGCGCAAGATTAAGGAAGTGAAGGCGCGCCTGCATGGAAGTCTGGTTCTCGTTGATGTGGTTGTACAGGTTGATCCGAAGCTAAGCCTCATTGAAGGACATCATATTTGTGACGATATTGAGCAGCGTATGAAGCGCAAGCATAATATTACTCATGTACATGTGCATGTCGAGCCAATGGATACAGATACAAGCAAAACAATTCATCAGCAATTGGTGTAATGTATGATCATAGAACGCGACCAGCGTGCCCGCGAGCGACGGTAACATCCGTCCTCAGGGCACGTTTTTTTGTGTTTCTAGTAAAACGGACAGACGGAGCAGATCACATAAATAAGCATCGAAAGAGTAGTACTGGGAATGGGCTCGATTGTTTAAATCTGGTATTCACCCCATGAATCAACCAATTAATAGGCACAAAGACCCACAGAGAAGGTTACAATTTTGTCTTTTTTAAGAGGATAGGCCGATAGAAACCGACGAAGAAGACTCTATATAATTAGGCGTAGGGGAAATGGGATGTCATTACAGAAATAGAATAACCACTTAATTATAGAAACAATTGACATCTTGTTCATATGAACATCAACTCACATTCGGTTCACGATTACAGTAATGTAACAACAACTTAGAGGAGGATTTCTATGAAGAAGAAATTACTGTTAGGCATAATGATGTTCACAATGGCAGGGCAGATGATATTGCCGTCATTGCATGCGGCACCTGCAGCAACTAGCAATGTACAAGCTGCATCCGTAGCGAGTTCCGCACAAAATCGCGGAGAAATTGTTCAATCCGTCAATTTGAGAACGAAGCCGAGTACTTCATCCTCAATCATTCGATTGGTGAAGACAGGCGAATCCGTTACGATATTGGACAAGCCCAACAGCAGTTGGTACAAAGTGAAGGATACCAAAGGCAACACGGGCTATGTAAGCTCTCAGAGCAAATACATACGAGTAGGGAATACATCAGGCTCTAACTCTTCAGGAAGTTCAAATAATAAACCTACGACTTCTGTTCCATCAAGTAAGGCTGCGAAGATGGACAAAGTGGAGAAAGTAGCGAAGAAATACATGGGCACGCCTTATGAATTTGGATCGAATCGGAATACAACCAAAACATTTGATTGCTCCGACTTTGTACGCCAAGTCTATAAGGAAGCATTAGGAATCGTACTGCCGACAGACTCCCGGAAGCAAGGCACTTATATTAAGGATAAAGGCGGCGTGAAGAAGAGCATCAGCCAACTGCAGCGAGGAGACTTGATGTTCTTCATGTCCTATAAGGGATCCAGTGCATCCAGTTATAAAAATGTGAATAAATCAAAAGAGCGAATTACACATGTCGGCATTTACTTGGGCAATGGCAAAATCATTCATACATATTCCAAAGCTTCAGGCGGCGTACGGATCGACACGGTGAGCAACACTAGCTGGGAACATCGTTTCCTGTATGGAGGAAGCGTAGTAAAATAGAAGCGTTCATCGAGCATACTGCATATGCACGCATCAAAAAGGGCTATCTATTCAACAGGGAAAGCTGTTGGTAGATAGCCCTTACTTGTCCGTAGGAAGAGGAATTCAAGCGTGCTGATGCATGTTCCGTCCCACATCCATTAAATGGAACACGGCGGTTCCTAGTTATTGATATTTTGGAGGCCCTTGTTGTTCATCGTTCTTCGGTCTTGTGCGATATTTCTTCGTCTTCGCCATGGCAACTGCAGCCCATGAGCTAAGCAAGCTTATTGGAAGCAATAGAGCAGTAGTTGTGTAGCGTACAATATTGTCCTGATAGAGGACATAGGCAATGACAAGCACCATGAGTGGGGCGTAATCGACATACCGCACCATCCGATGTCTGAGGCCTAAGCGGTTCTCAACGATACCGAAACAGAAGAAACCGGCAATAATGATGGCAGCGAATAGGAACGCTCCTGTAATCCAGCCGAGTGCTCTCATGAGAAGAGCAAGCGTGATAAGGGCGTATCCGACGAAGCCTACTCCAGTAAACAGCATGTTGCAATCAACTCCTTGGCTAAGATCCTAATCGTAGATGATTATTGCAGCAATTGCAACACGGTTCGGGCACAGGCCTCAGGATCCGTCATAGCAAGAGCGCCAAGCTGCCGCTTCTCGCGCAGCCGGTCATAGTGGTGCTGTAATTCGTTGAACCAACGTGCAATGGTATCCGAGGATTCAATCTTCTCACCCATACCATGCTCCATGAAATATTCACAGTTCTCTTCCTCTTGTCCAGGGATTGGATCATAGAAGAGCATAGGGATGCCCTTCATCATTCCTTCTGTACAAGTCATTCCCCCAGGCTTCGTTACCAGTAAATCGGAAGCATCCATCAGACGCGACACCTCTTGCGTGTAGCCGAATATATGTATGTTCGGATGC
This sequence comes from Paenibacillus sp. cl6col, assembly GCF_900102125.1. NCBI lineage: Bacteria > Bacillati > Bacillota > Bacilli > Caryophanales > Paenibacillaceae > Paenibacillus > Paenibacillus sp. cl6col. The sequence goes on along the minus strand of NZ_FNAZ01000001.1, from coordinate 638,456 downwards.
TGGAACAATGGATCCTGTTCCATCCGAGCGATTGCCTTCTGATTGCTGCCCATGCAGAACAGAAGCTGGACATGTTCGCGCCATGTCGTCATGTACTGGAGCAAATCTTCATTCAGCGACAATCCCCAGCCGCCGCCCATAATCATGACGGTCGGAAGCGGACGCAATCCAAGCTCCAGCTGCGCTTCCGATTGAGGACAGCGCTCCCAGAACTTCGGATGAACAGGAATGCCAGTAACAACAATGCGGCTATCATCAATCCCGCGTTCCAGGAGCTTGTTCCGTACTTCTGGCGCGGAGACGAGGTATTTTGTAACTTCTGGGTTCATCCACGTACCATGCGCATCGTAGTCCGTAATCAATGTATATAATGGAAGATGAAGACCAGAGCGCTTCAGGCGCGATACGATGATATTCGGAAATGGATGAGTGCACACTATCGCATCAGGACGCAATTGATCGAGCACATGAGAAGCTTGTGTGTAGAAAATGCGATGCAATGCGAGCTGTGTGACGCGGTTCAGCGATTTTTTATATTTTTTTCGATACAAGAGTCCAACCAGCTTCGGCTGTGAGCTTACCGTCTTCCGATAAGCAGCGAAGATTAGCGGCCCGACCGTCGGATTCAAGAACTTGCCCAGCTCGATGACGCGTGTTTGGACATCGGGCTCCAGCTGGCGCAGTCCGACTGATAGGGCATAGGCTGCTTGCGTATGGCCTGTACCGAATCCTTCAGATAGAAGGATGATTCTCTTTTTTCGCATGTTCTCACCCACATTCCATTATAACCTGAAAGTTGAAAGGAAGCATCAGCCAATTACGTCGAAACTGAGCGTTCATTTTCCTTGGTTTAGTTGAAATTCACAGGCAGGTATGATAAGGTTCAGGTAACGGCATATGACCATAATTTCTAATTGGTCATTCAGTCAAATGTGCGCCAGGAGAAAGGAGGCGGGGGATGTGACCGTAGACCGCCGAAAACAAATCGTGGAAGCGGCAGCGCAATCCTTTGCTCTGTTCGGGTACAAAGCGACGACGATGGATCAAGTAGCGAAGATTGCCAAGGTAGGCAAAGGAACGATATATACGTTCTTTACGAACAAAGAGGAGCTGTTCGATGAGATTTTGCAGCAGCTCATCCACGAGATGAAAGAGATCGCGGATCGGGAAATCACCGAGGATAGACCGTTTATTGATAAGCTGTATCGTGTGTTGGATCGTGTGCTGGAATATAGAAGCCGCCATGAGCTGGCATTGAAGCTGTCCCAGGAGCTGCGCGACTTCGGGACGCCGATGGCGAAGGAAGCGCTGGCTAAGATGGAACAGGAACTGCTTGAGTACATAGAGCGCGAAGTGCGTGTGGCTATGGAGCGTGGAGAAGTGAAGCAAGGTGACCCGAAGGTCGTCAGCTTCGTCATGCTTCAATTGTACAAAGCGCTTACGACCGAATGGAACAAGCTGAATGCTCCGCTCGATAAGGAAGCGATTAAGGATTATTTCCGCCTTCATTTTATGGAAGGGTTAATGATTCGCCAGCCATAAGGAAGTCAGGACGGATGTTGATATACAAAAGAGAAGCACCCTTCAAATAGGAACGCGTGGTCGAACCTGCAGAAGGGTGCTTTTGTGTGGAGACTATAATATAGTTATTTACTTTTTAATGACGACCATCTGAGCTTTCTCTAATTTCTTAGACAAGTCAACTAGTGCATTCTTCGGATCCTTCTTGAAATGAGTAACCGTTAAGCCAAGCTTGTCTGCGTTCAGCTTCTCCCAAGCTCCATCATCGAGCAGAACAATCGTTTGGGCAAATCCGCGTGACTCCCCGATGACAATATCGCCACCGTACTGACCAGCGAGCTTCACACCTTTCAGTTCTGTCACCGTTGTATCTGTCTTCGCGAAGATCACCGCATTGTCGCCTGTTACTTCAGGCAGCTTCGCAATCACTTCTGTTGTGTCTTTGTCCTTCACTTGTTGAAGCAACCCATTATTGAACAAGCCTTGAGCGGTTGATTTGCTGATCGCAATGACACGGTCATCCGCTTGCTTTGCATCATATTTCAATGCGAAATCATCTGTCTTCGACACATCATTCTTCGTGCTCTCCAAAGCATCTTTAATTTGAGCATCCGTTCCATACATAATCAGTCCATTTGCCTTAGGGCCGAATAGGCTGCAGCCTGTCGCCATTACAAGTACAAGTATCATGGTAGCTACTATTCCAAGTTTCTTTTTCATTCGTCATCCACCTCAATTACCAGTATTGATTCTTACACCGTTAACGATACAGGAGGGATCATTTTGTTGCCATTGGTTTAGATGACAGCACTCTTTCAATCTCGTAAGAAAGTAGGACTATAGTATCAAAATAGCCGCTGCTCGCAAGAAGTTGCCTGCATAAGATAATAATTCCCCTCCTTTTTACCGTTATAGTAGATATGTACTTTTTTGTTCCATTGGAACTACTCACAGGAGCAAAACGGGAAGGGAGAAGATAAGGTGTACCCATCAAGGAAAAAATCGACATGGCTTAGCATAGCGCTCGTATGCACGTTGCTATTCGGTATGCTGCCAATCCAAGGTATCGTTCATGCAGAAGATTCGTTTACAGGTATTGCTTTTGAATCAGATGTGTCTCCAGTACACGTCACAGTTGAAGGTTCCTCTGTACAATTGAAGGTGCTTGGTACAATCAGCGGAAAGACGGATAAGAAAGATGTTACGAGCTTGGCTACGTGGACGTCCTCGAATCCGAGTGCTGTCAAAGTAGACGCTGGTTGGGTAAGCGGCGCAGGAAAAGGTACTTCGGAAATTACAGTGAAATATCAAGGATATACATTGAAGAAAACGGTTGTATCCGAATACTTGTATGACAAGATTGTTATTCGCACAGGGGATACGGATCAAGAGGTTGCCAATGAAGTGAAGGCGAATCTTGGAGACAAGCTTGCCTGGAAGGCATTCGCCTTGGACAAATCGACAAATACGAACAATGATGTTACGGCTGAAGCCTCCTGGACTTCCTCCAATACAGATGTAGCGGATGTGAATAAAGGGGTCATTACGCTGAAGTCCAAGGGTAAAACGGACATTACCATTAAGCATAAAGGATTAAGCACGAAGATCGAGCTGAAGGTTGAACAGCCTTACGACAAATTGGAGCTGTCGCCAGAAAAGCTGGTTGAATTCGAATACGGTGCAGCTTCCAAGACCGTAACCGCCAAGGCGAAGACTGCTGACGGCAAGCTCGAAGATGTAACAGGTAAGGCAGATTGGACAACAAGCGATGCGAATATCGTCGAAGTGAAGAACGGAGAAGTCAAGCCTATCAACGTAGGTTCGGCAACGGTAACGGCGAACTACCTTGGGGCTTCGCAATCCATTACAGTGGTCGTACGTGCTTCTTACCAAGCGATGCGCATCACACCGGATCAGAAACAGCACATGATGCTGGGAGACGGGCCGCTGCAAGTGCAGACCTTCGTGCTCAATTCGGCTGATAATCAGCAGGATGTTAGTGATCTTGCAGAGTGGACATCAAGCAACCTGATGGCTGTAACGGTAGAACACGGCAAGGTTTACGCGAAGAGCGAAGGAACTGCAACGGTAACAGCTTCTTACAAAGGGCTGACGAAGTCGGTTGAGATTACGGTATACCCGACGATCGAGAAGTTGAAATGGACGGAAGAAGATAAGAATGCAAAACCTGGAGACGTTCGCAAGCAGGAGCTGATCTTGGAAGATGTGAAGCCTTTGCCTAAGATCAGTGGGGTGTCCTTGAGCGGCAATACGCTTGATGTATCGGAACTGGTGCAGTGGACATCTTCTAATGAAAGTGTTGTCTCCGTTAAAGATGGCAAGATGAAGGCAGCAGCACCGGGAACGACTTTCCTGACTGCGAGCATTCGCAATCAAACGCTTCCTTTGGAAGTAAATGTTCAGCGCAAGGCACTCGTATTGCAGGCGAACAATGCGGATATCAGTATCGTAACGGGTCGTGAGCAGCCATTGCCAGAAGTAAATGTTATTTATGCTGATGGTACAGAGGAAAATGTAACGACTCAAGTGAAATGGGAATCCAGTTCTCCGAACTTGCTCGTTCGCGAGGGGAACATGAAGGGTCTCATTGCAGGTCGTGCGACGTTGACAGGTACATTTGCCAATGTGAAAGTGACTGTGAAAGCAACGATCGAAGAAGAGATTGTGAAGTATGATATCGTTCCTTCTGAAATTCGTACGAACGTGAACAAGTCCCAATCGGTTAAGGTAACAGGAACCTACAAGAACGGAAAGACGATTGCGCTTGCTTCGCGTATTAAGTGGACTATTGAAAATGAAAAGGTAGCGACGGTTCGCGGAGCTACTGTCAAGGGTGTGGCTATTGGCAGCACGAAGCTGGTCGGTGAGTATCAAGGAAGAAAGCTGGAGGTTACAGTGCATGTGAAGCCTCGCTTGCTGAAGCTGGAAGCAAATCCGACAACTGTGAAGCTGGGTATCGGTCAGTCTGCATCATGGAAGGTTCAGGCGATTTATGATACAGGTGAAGTTGTGGATGTGACGTCCTCCGTGACATTCGTTCCTTCCAATGTGAAGATTAAGGCGTCGCGTGGTTCGGTGCAAGGTGTATCCAAGGGTAGTGGAAGTTTGAAGCTGACATTGGACGGCAAGAGCACATCACTGCGCGTAACGGTGAAATAAGGATTAATTCAAAATGGGATTAGTCAGAGAACACAGAACAGGGACTGCAAGTGCAGTCCCTGTTTTGATTTTACGATTGTATGCTGCAAGCAAGAGTTGGTGCGAACAGAGCTAGTAAACAGTCGAAATTGCTATATATATCCGTGATGGGCTATGCCCCGAGTGCCTGATCTTTCCCTTGCATGTTATCACTGAAGAGCTTCATTTTGATTGTTATTGCGGCAAACGCAAGCAAGGAAAATCCTACTCCACACCAGATAAGCTGATGCATGCCGAGGTTAGCGATGATAAATCCCGCAACAGCAGTACCTATCGTAATTCCTAAGTTGGAGAAAGAAACGAACAGACTGTTGCCAAATTCAGGCGCTTCCTTCGTTTCAGCAGTCAGCCAAGTTTGACTCACAATCAGTCCTCCTGAGTGCACAGTTCCCCAAATGAATATCATCCCAATCATGAGAGAAAGATACGACCCTGCATAATAGACAAGTACATAGATGAACGCGTAGAGAAGCGGGAAAAGCAGTATTGTTTTTGTAGTATTTTTCTGGAGAAAAGTTCCGAACAGAAAGTTGCCAGCAATCATAACAAGCCCAAATACCATGAGCATGAGACTGATGAGTGAGCCATTCATTCGAGTGATTTGGCTTGTGTATTCGGCAAAGTAACCGTACACAGAGAACATCGCTGCAAAAATAAAGATGACAGCCGCTATGTTGAGCCAAAGTCCGGGCTTACGTAAAATACTCAGCTGTTTGCCGTAAGACATCTTCTCCTTCACAGGCATGGAAGGCAGCCAAATAAGCAAACCTATCAAGGCGATTGCATTCACGATGGCTCCAAATAAGAAGGAGGTGGATAACGAAATACGTTCAGCAAGGTAAGACGTAATCGGGACACCAAATGCGAAGCCTACTGTAATACCTGCAAATACACGAACGACAGCCTGACTGCTCTGCTCGGGAGGTACCAGACTGGCGGCAGCTACGAGTGCGATGGAGAAGAAAATCGGATGGAACATCGCAGGCAAGATCCGGAATATAAGCATTACCTCAAAATGCGAGGTGAACGCATAGACGAGATTGGACAGAACAAACATGGAAATGGCCGTCAATAGAACGCTTTTACGGTTAAAGCGGGATGCGATCAGGGTAAGAAACGGACCGCTAACGGCCACGATGAGTGCAAATATACCGACCAGCCAGCCTGCTTGGGAGGCTGTAATGTTGTATTTCTGCGATATTTGAGGCAGCACGCCCACAATACCCATTTCTGTCGTAATAATGCCGAATACGCCAAGGGACAGCAGAAGAAGCAGTAAGGGGTTTGTTTTTCTCATTTCAACGATAACTCCATTTCTATTCATCAGAATTTACATTTTAATGGTCATGAGTACTACGATGTACTTCATTCAAATAATTTCACTTCAATGAGCTTCACTTCAATACACTTCAACCCATTTATGCCATTCCAATTAATATACATAAATACATATCTAAAAATATAGATGTATTCTAACAAAAAAAAGAGATGTTCCTCCTCCTCTACAAGTGATGGGTGACGTAATCGGCATATTCTCGTATCGTGCGTTCATTGCGGCGATAGTACGTCCATTTGCCAATTCGTTCAGACTCTAATAGTCCAGCTTGCTGCATTGTGAGCAAGTAGCTGGAGATAACCGATTGCGCAAGCCCTGTCTTTTTCTGAATATCGCCTACGCATATGCCTGTTGCAAATGATATTCCATACTGAATGTACTTCTCTTCATTGAAATGTTCTTCAGGGTTCTTCAACCATTGAAGAATTTGGGCGCGTGTGTCATTAGACAAAGCTTTGCAAATGAGTAAAGGTTCCATACGTCTTATTATATCTATAATTATAGATTTGTAAATACAATAATTGGCTGAAAAGTCTGTAGATGCTCCGATAACAGTGAAATTTAATATACACACGTCTGAATATATATGCATAAAAAATGATGTTATTTGTCCTCGTAAAAGAATATAATGGATCATATATGTCGAAAAATACAAAAAAAGAACGAGAATTTATAAACAAAAAGGGTGATCGATGCATAGAGGGGGATTTATCTATTTGGCTCTATATAAAGGTATTATCAACTATAATAACTTATCAAGGACATAAAAATATTAAATTGCCATCATATTAACGTGGTGATAAAATAATGAAACAATACAAATGAATAATTATAAATTCATAAAGAGAACGTGTTGATTGCTGTCGATCCTATGCAATGTATGTCGATCACTTTTAAATAGAAAGGTTGCTTCGTATGAAACTGAACGGATTACCTCCCAAGCAAGGCTTATATGATCCACGATTTGAAAAAGATGCATGCGGAATGGGCTTCGTCGCTCATATTAAAGGGCAGAAGTCTCATGATATCGTACGTCAAGCGCTGCAGATGCTGGTGAATATGGAGCATCGCGGCGGTCAAGGAAGCGAACCGAATACAGGCGATGGAGCAGGAATTATGCTGCAAATTCCGCATCGCTTCTTTGCTCGCGAGTTGGAGCAGCAAGGAATTACACTTCCGGAAGCGGGTCAATACGGCGTGGGTATGCTGTTCCTGACGCAGAATGAGCCAGCGAGGGGAGAGCATGAAGCGCGTCTTCGTCGTATCGTTGAGGAGGAGGGGCATCAATTAATCGGATTCCGCACCGTACCGACGAATGGGGAAGGTCTTGGCCAATCCGCACGGGCAGTTCAGCCTTATGTGCGCCAAGTGTTTATCGCACGGAATGCGGATAGCGACAGTGAGCTGGCCTTTGAACGCAAGCTGTACATGATTCGCAAGCGGATGGAGCGGGAAATTCGCTATACCGGTGAAGAGGAAGCGAGCACGTTCTATATTTCGAGCATGTCTTGCCGGAAAATTGTATATAAAGGAATGCTGACCACCGAGCAAGTTGGGCAGTTCTATCTCGATCTGCAGCATGATTTGCTCGAATCTGCGATTGCACTTATTCATTCACGCTTCAGCACGAACACGTTCCCGAGTTGGGAGCGTGCCCATCCGTATCGCTATATGATTCATAATGGTGAAATCAACACGCTTCGCGGCAATGTGAACTGGATGCATGCGCGTCAGACATTGTTCGCATCAGGCGTCTTCGGAGCTGATCTGGAGAAGGTGAAGCCAGTCATTAATGATGATGGTTCAGATACGGGGATGTTCGACAATACGTTTGAATTTCTGTATTTGGCGGGACGTCCGCTATCGCATGTTGCGATGATGATGGTGCCTGAGCCGTGGAACAATCATGACAGCATGGATCCGGCGAAGAAGGCCTTTTACGAGTATCACAGCTGTCTGATGGAGCCTTGGGATGGCCCTGCGGCAATGGCGTTTACTGACGGTGTGCAAATTGTAGCCACCTTGGATCGCAATGGATTGCGCCCATCTCGTTACTGTGTGACGAAGGACGATATGATTGTGCTTAGCTCCGAAGCGGGCGTGCTGGATATTGCGCCAGAGCAGATTGCCTACAAGGATCGACTTCGTCCTGGGCGGATGCTCGTTGTAGATACCGAGCAAGGCTGCATCATTTCCGATGAAGAGGTGAAGGCGCAGATTGCGGCGGAGAACCCGTACCAAGCTTGGCTGGAGGAGCATCTGGTCGGTCTTGAGGATTTGCCGGACGCGCCGGAAGTGCCTGAGCCGAAGCATGAGAATGTGCAGCAGCGCCAGCAGGCATTCGGTTACACCTATGAGGAACTGCGCAAGATTATCGAGCCGATGGCGGCTACTGGTGTAGAGCCGCTTGGATCGATGGGATATGATGCACCGCTCGCGATATTATCTGAACGTCCGCAGCGGCTGTACAATTACTTTAAGCAATTATTTGCACAGGTGACGAACCCGCCTATCGATGCCATTCGCGAGGAGATTGTCACTGCGACGGGCACGACGATCGGGCCTGAGCGGAATCTGTTGCTTCCAGAGCCGGAGAGCTGCCGCCAGATTAAGCTCGATTCTCCCGTGCTCTCCAATGAAGAATTTGCGAAGCTTCGCCATATTCGCAGACCGGGCTTCAAGTCGATCACCATTCCGATCTTGTTCACAGCATCAGAAGGAGCGGCGGGGCTTGAAGCGGCTTTGAAGACGATGTGCGAGGCAGCTGATCGGGTTATCGGCAAGGGACATAATTTAATCATCCTGTCTGATCGTGGCGTTGAGGAGGATCAAGCGGCTATTCCGGCGCTTCTTGCAGTATCCAGCCTTCATCACCATCTCATTCGCCAAGGGACGCGTACGAAGGTAAGCCTATTGCTGGAATCGGGCGAGCCGCGCGAGGTACACCACTATGCACTGCTGCTTGGCTATGGCGTCAGTGTGGTGAACCCATACTTGGTGTTCGAGACGCTGGATGATATGATTCGCCAAGGCATCCTGCACGGCATTACGCATGAGAAGGCAGTTAAGAATTATATGAAGGCCGCGACGAAGGGCGTCGTGAAGATCTTGTCCAAGATGGGAATCTCGACGGTACAGTCTTATCGCGGCGCACAAATATTTGAAGCAATTGGATTGAAGCAGGACTTTGTCGATCAATACTTTACTTGGACGCCATCCCGAATCGGCGGCATTGGCTTGGAGGAAGTAGCGCAGGAGGCATTGTCTCATCACTATCGTGCTTTCGCCTCACAGCCGGGAAGAGATACGGAATTGGATTCCGGGGGCGAGTATCAGTGGCGCAAGGACGGGGAGGAGCATCTGTTCAACCCGCAAACCATTCATACCTTGCAGCAAGCTGTACGTACGAACGATTACCGTCTGTTCAAGAAGTATTCGAAGCTGGTGCAAGGAGAGTACAACAGCAGCCGAACCCTTCGTTCGTTGTTCACCTTGAAGCCAATTGGTCCAGCGATTCCATTGGATGAAGTGGAATCCGTCGAATCGATCGTGAAGCGGTTCAAGACGGGAGCAATGTCGTTCGGCTCGATCTCGAAGGAAGCGCACGAGAGCTTGGCTATCGCCATGAACCGAATCGGAGGCAAGTCGAACTCCGGTGAAGGCGGAGAGAATCCAGCCCGCTATGTGAAGGATGCGAATGGCGATTCCCGAAGAAGCGCGATCAAGCAGGTGGCATCTGGACGCTTCGGTGTGACATCTCATTATCTTGTTAACGCAGATGAGATCCAGATTAAGATGGCACAGGGAGCCAAGCCGGGAGAAGGCGGTCAGCTGCCAGGCCGCAAGGTATATCCATGGGTTGCGGAAGTGCGCGGCTCGACACCAGGAGTAGGCTTGATTTCTCCACCGCCGCACCATGACATTTACTCGATCGAGGATTTGGCTGAGCTGATCTATGATTTAAAGAATGCCAATCCGCAGGCGCGCATCAATGTGAAGCTCGTCTCGGAAGTCGGTGTTGGAACGATTGCTGCCGGAGTAGCCAAGGGGCGTGCAGATGTAATTCTCGTTAGTGGCTATGACGGTGGCACTGGCGCCTCACCGCAGGGCTCGATCCGCCACACAGGCTTGCCGTGGGAGCTTGGATTGGCAGAAACACATCAGACCTTGATCCTGAACAACTTGCGCGATCGTATTGTATTGGAAACGGACGGGAAGATGATGACGGGACGCGACCTTGCTATCGCTGCCCTGCTGGGAGCTGAGGAATATGGCTTCTCCACGGCACCGCTTGTTGCGGTCGGCTGTATTATGATGCGAGTATGCCAGCTGGACACATGCCCTGTCGGAGTGGCGACACAAAATCCAGAGCTGCGCAAGAACTTTACAGGCGATCCGCAGCATGTCGTGAACTTTATGCTCTTCATTGCGGAGGAGCTTCGCGAATGGATGGCTGAGCTTGGATTCCGTACGTTGGATGAGATGATTGGGCGTACAGAATGCTTGGGCATGAAGGATGCGCTGGATCATTGGAAGGCGAAGCATCTCGATCTGTCCTCGGTGCTGTACCAGCCTGAGATGCCAGAAGGTTCCTCGCGCATTCAAGTTCGCGCTCAGAACCATGGCTTGGAAGAGACACTCGATATGACAAGGCTCGTTCCCGAAGCGCAGTCTGCGCTGGAATCAGGAATACCTGTCGAAGGGACATTCCCGATATGCAATGTGAATCGTGCGACGGGCACAATATTGGGCAGCGAGGTAACGAGAAGATACGGCGCGGCAGGACTGCCTGAGGATATGATCCGTTACTCGTTTATCGGGTCTGCTGGACAGAGCTTCGGCGCATTTGTTCCACGCGGCATGACGTTGACGGTTGAAGGAGACAGCAACGACTATGTCGGCAAGGGGTTATCAGGCGGTAAAATTATCGTGAAGCCGTCTCCGCAGGCTACTTTTGCAGCAGAGGACAATGTCATTATCGGCAATACGGCATTCTATGGGGCTACAAGCGGTGAAGCCTACATTCGCGGAATTGCTGGCGAACGCTTCGCGGTTCGCAATTCAGGAGTACATGTGGTCGTCGAAGGCGTAGGCGATCATGGCTGTGAATATATGACTGGCGGCTGTGTTGTCGTGCTCGGTAAGACGGGGCGCAACTTCGCAGCAGGTATGTCTGGGGGTATCGCATATGTATGGGATGAGGATCGTACATTCGTGAACCGCTGCAATCTAGAAATGGTGCTGTTGGAGCCGCTTGAAGGAGCGGAAGAAGAGCAGCAGGTGCGAGGTATGATTGAGCGTCATGTGCAAGTAACGGGCAGCACCATTGGGGAACGAATCTTGCAGCAATGGGACAATGGAGCAAGCGAGCAATTCGTCCGTGTCATTCCGAAGGATTATAAGCGCATGATGGAGCAAATTGCGAAGGTAGAGGCGCAGGGAATGACCGGAGAAGCGGCGCTGCTTGCCGCATTTGAAGCGAATATGCGCGATTTATCACGTGCTAGCGGAAACTAAATTATGGTATGATAGCTATGGCCTGCAGTTCGGAACTATCCGGGCGCAGGCCATCGCTTTTTTCAACCTACTTCTACTAGAAATCGTTGGTGATACCATGAAGTTTTCGCCGATGGGGGCGTTCCGCAATTATACGCGGGAGATGAACGTATTTATCTGGGCAAGCATCATTAACTCGACAGGCGGAGCTCTTATGTGGCCGCTCACGACCTTGTTTGTTTACACGCAATTGAATCGCTCTTTGGCTGATGCCGGATTTGTCATTCTGATACAGATGCTCGGCGGCGTGTTTGGGCAGTTCCTGGGCGGAGGGCTGTATTATCGGATAGGGGTGCGGCGCCTGCTTGTATGGGCACTGGCGATTACTTCCGTGCTGCAATGCTCGCTCGTGTTCACGGCATATACCAGCTGGTGGGGCTATGTCATTACGATGGGGGCGATTGGACTAGCCAATTCCGTATCGATGCCGGCGATTCAATCTTTTATTGGCTTTCGGTGGTCTGATCGGCGGGATGAGTTATTCAATGTGATCTATGTCGCGAACAACATCGGGGTCGCGCTGGGAACAGCAATAAGCGGTGTGCTCGCAGACATTTCGTTTAATTTAACTTTCCTGCTGACCGGAGTCACCTCAGCCGGGTTTGCCTTCTTCTTCTATCGCTTCCTGCAAGGCATGCAGGAAGAGGGATCCGTGCAAGAGAATAATGAGACAAATAACGGACAAGCCCTTGAGAGTCAAGGTACTGGAGCGGCAGTAAATTATGGCGATAGACAACAGCCTTCTGCCGGAGTGCTGCCGGAACAGACACTATGGAATAAGCTTGCCGCTTATCGCATATATTTGTTCATGTCCTTAGGGGCGATGTTTATATGGCTGGCGAATTCCTTGTGGGGAAGCGGGATCGCCCCGCATATTGATGATCAGGGCATGGGCTTCTCGATGTACAGTCTGCTGTGGACATTGAACGGCGTACTTATCTTTGCAGCTCAGCCGATTACAACATGGATGAAGCGAACCGTGGCGAAGCGGGTAACCGATCAGCTGACATGGAGCGGCATCTTTTATGGAGCGGCATATCTCGTCATTTGGATCGTGCCGAACTATGCAGGTTTCGTGCTTGGAATGGCATTGGCAACATTAGGAGAAATGCTTGTATCCCCGGCTGTCCCAGCATTCCTATCCGCTCGGGCTGGTCGTGAGGCCCCATTCTATATGGGGGTTGCAGGAGGAATCAGCTCTATTGGAAGGATGATAGGGCCATATTTGTTGGGCGTTACTTACGATCATAGCGGGCTTGCTGGCGTAGCAGTCATCTCAATCGCGATTGCGGTATTATCGATTATTAGTTTTATCATTCATGCATGGCTTCAACGTCAAGCCAAAGTCCCGGTTCGTCCGCGCTCTTTTCCTTCATCTTCGTAATTTTTGAAGAATACGTATAAAATTCGACAAAAGTAGAACTGAATAGGTACGCTCCTCTCCCCATGATACGACAGTGTACCTGCATCTTATGGGTTATAATAAAGATTGAAATATGGCAATTTGGAACTAAATAAAGAGCTATAGCAGTGGTCATTACAAGATAAGTGAGGTACGGGTTATGGGAGGAATAGGGGAGAATCATAATCTGAAAAGTCAAAATGAAACAAGTCTAGACAATAAACAGACTAAACTAGATATTTTTGACATTTTGACTCAATTGCAAATTGATCTTGAACGATGGCCTGATGTATACCGTCGACCGGAGGCTATACCTGCAATTGAATAGTATGTAGATGAGCATCCTCCATTTGATCAATGGAGGATGTATTGTTTTCTGATGGTTATTTCTTAATTCTGGAAGTTGGCTGCATGGAACGCTCGGCACGCACAAATGCGATGAAGCGCCGCGATTCGTCCTCAGACAGCTCACGTCCATCTACCGTAAGACGGAACCTCTTCATCAAGTCTTCGTCAGACAACTCCAAAGCGTCTGCAAACTCACGAACCTCATGTGTCAAGGTTGTTGTTGGATTGGAGATGCGTCCCACCAAATAATCTATAGATACTCCAAATAAATCCGCTAATTTGGTCAACGTTTCAAAATCAGGCTTGCGGCGATTTTTTTCATAGTGAGAAAGCGCGGCTCGGGTAATACCCAGCAGCTCAGCGAGTCCCTCTTGTGTCCATCCCTTCTGATCTCGAAGATATGATATGCGATTTCCGGTACTCATGCCAACAATTCCTCCCTTGCTAAGACGATACACCCTTTTTGAAACAATATGTCGCAAAAAAATTATAAATTATACAGAAATGAATTGACACGATACAAAATGTATCTTAATCTAAAAGTAGTTCAAGGTTACAAAATGTATCAAAACTATGACTTTAGAACCTCTTTTTCTATTATAGTGTCCCCCCCATATGATGGTCAATTGAAGATAAATCGATTACGTTTCCTCAAGTAGAGAAGCATTATAATCCATCAAAAAGGAGTGAACGACCATCGAACTTCTAACCTTGCTTGAAGTTATCAACCGTAGAAAATGGTTTCTAATCATCACTACCCTTATTGTAACATTGCTTGCGGCATTGTTCATGCAAGTAACTCAAAAACCGACCTATCGCTCTACAGTAAAGATGATTATGAGCAATAGCGGTTCAGATGCAGAAATGACGATGGAAAGAATGAATTTGAATATATCCTTGATGAACACCTTTAAGGAATTAATTAAGACACCTACTATTCTTGGGGCGGTTATACGTGATAATCCAAGCTGGGGCCTGTCAATCAGTGAACTCGCGGATCGCATATCGGTAAGCACGGTGGAGCAAACCCCAGTAATGTCTATAACCGTTCGAGACATCTCAGAATCGAGAGTGATTGACATTATGAATGATGTAACAAGCACGCTAAAAAGACAAGTAGCATTCATCTACAAAATGGACAACATTCTCATTCTCGATGACCCGAATCATCAACAACGCATGATTCCAGAAGTCGAATCCCATGTATTGCGCAACACAGTGATCGTTGGGGCTGCTTGCTTTATTTTACTCATGCTGTTTGTCAGCATGAAAGATATGACGGGAGATGTTGTGCGAAATGAAGCACGACTGAGGGAACTGGAACTTTCACCTCTCGTGTCCATCGAACCTTGCAAAAGAGGAGATATGTTGACGAAAAAGACAGCGAATACCAAATTGGCGGGTGATAAAAAGAATGTTCCGATATCGACGTAAAATTCAGCTATTAGTGCATATGAAGAAGACGTCTAACATTTCCCAAACGTACCGCGCATTGCGAACGAAGTTGAATTATATGCTAGCCAAGCGAAATGATCGAACGCTTTTGGTGACCTCATCCGTACATGGGGAAGGCAAGACGACGGTAGCTAGCAATTTGGGAATTGCCTTCGCGCTGGAAGGAAAGAAAGTCGTAATCATCGATGCGAATCTGCGCCTGCCAACACTTCACCATGTATTCTCCCTCTCGAAGCGCAGCGGATTAGGCGATTATTTGGAATCTGCGCAATGGTCGGAAGAAATGATACAAGAAAGCTCCATACCTAATTTATTCATACTCCCTGGGAATCCGACGAACAGTGATCCTTCCGAGCTGTTGGGCAGCTCTCAAATGGAATACCTCTTAAGTCATCTTGCAGAACAATTCGATCTGATTCTTATCGATTCGCCCCCCATAACGAAAGTCACGGATGGACTAATATTGTCAGGTTTGTGCGATGCGGTACTGATCGTTGTCAAATCTGGAAAAGTAAAAGCTGCTACGCTCATGAAAGTGAAAGAGGCCATAGAGTGCGTGAGCGGTACGATTATCGGCACTGTACTCAATCAAGTCGAACGGCGCAATTCGTTGAATTCACAGGTAATTGCGATGAAATAGCTGCTCGGGATAGAGACAACTGAACTAATGGAGTGATGGAGTTGAAATTGTGGTGGCTCAAGAAAGGAAGTTTTGCAGTTCTGGATGCAGGATGTATTGCTGTAAGTGTCGGGCTGTCCTATTTGCTTACGATCCCTGCTAACGAAGGACAGATTGGAAATTCGTTCGTGCTCGGGTTCAGCGTGCTTACCATCGTCTGCTGTCTGATCGGCTTCCAGGTGTTCAATTTATATGAACAAGTATGGCGTTATGCAGATAGTAGACATGTGTTGTTAATTGCGTCTGCCGTTACGGCTGGCTGTGGTATGTCTTCGATGATATCTATTCTCCTATGGGGAAATGAGGTGCCATGGGGGTTTATGATCATGACCTATGAGACGGTTCTTCTGTCCGTCGGAGGAATCCGAATTCTGCAAAGGTACAGGCAGAGACGTACGGTGAGCCATCAGCGGGTGAAGCGTCACATTCTCATTATCGGAGCGGGTGATTGCGGGTCGCTAGTGGCCAAAAAGATATTGGACAATGAGCATTCAGACTCCCTGCCTGCAGCGTTCATCGACGATGATTCAAATAAGTGGAACAAAAAAATCGTGGGCATTCCGGTCGTTGGTGGCCGTGATTCAATTATGCAAGCTGTACAGCAATATCAGATTCAGGACATTATTATCGCCCTGCCTTCTTTGCCGCGCAAGCAAATTGCCGAATTTATCGATTGCTGCAAGACAACGGGCTGCAATATTTATACGATGCCTAGTCTGGATGACCTGATGCAGGGCAAGCTCACGGTGAACGATATTCGTCATGTAGACGTCGAGGATTTGCTTGGGAGAGAGCCTGTTCGTCTACATTTGCAAGACAACTGCAATTATATTCGGGGTAGAACGGTTCTTGTTACAGGGGCTGGGGGTTCTATTGGCTCCGAGTTATGTCGTCAGATCGCTGCCCTTTGTCCGCAATTGTTGCTCCTGCTTGGTCATGGAGAGAACAGTATTTATGCCATTGAGTCGGAGCTTCGCCGGCTTCATCCTGGGCTGGAAATTATGCCAATCATTGCGGATATTCAAAATAAGCCAAGACTTGAACAACTGTTCCACGAATATGCTCCGAATGTCGTGTTTCATGCGGCAGCGCATAAGCATGTCCCGCTCATGGAGCTGAACCCTTCCGAGGCTATTCGAAATAATGTGCACGGAACGAGGAATGTAGCGGAATGCGCCCATCGATTTGGCAGTGAGCGTTTCGTCCTTATTTCTTCAGATAAGGCTGTGCATCCTTCGAGTGTCATGGGGGCAACGAAGCGAATGGCTGAGATGGTCATTCAGCATCTGAACGAGCGCAGCAGTACGAACTTTACTTCGGTTCGGTTCGGCAATGTGCTTGGCAGCCGCGGCAGCGTCATTCCGCGCTTCAAGGAGCAGATCCAGCAGGGCGGGCCCATCACGATCACACACCCCGATATGACGCGCTTTTTCATGACGATTCCAGAAGCTGTTGCCTTAGTAATTCAAGCTGGAGCCTATGCCGTTGGCGGAGAGGTATTCATCTTGGATATGGGCAAGCCTGTTAAAATTTTGGATTTAGCAACAGATTTAATCCGTTTGTCCGGCTTTGAGCCTTACAAAGATATTGAAATTGAAGTAACGGGAATACGACCTGGGGAAAAGCTGCATGAGGAATTGTCAACGGAGGAGGAGGGATTGCGGAGAACGGAACATCAGCGCATTTTTGTCGGCAATCCGCTTCTGATGGAGGAGCGCGCATTCGAGCACTGGAATAAGCAGCTCAATGAGCTTCTTCTTGATAATCCCCTACATTTGAAGCGTTTTTTAATGGAAACTATTTCGAGTTCGGATGAAGGAGTGAAGATGGCACGATGATACGATTCGGGATTGTAGGATGCGGCCATATTGCAGCAAAGCATGTGGAAGCTATTCAGAACGTACAAGGAGCAGTACTGCAAGCGTTGTGCGACTCGGACGCGGAGCGGATGAAACCATGGGCAGAGGACGGGATTGCGGCGTATTTGCAGTATAGAGACATGCTGCAGGATCCATGTGTAGATGTGGTCATTATTTGCACGCCGAGCGGGCTGCATGCGGATATGGCCGTTCAAGCGGCTCAGGCTGGCAAGCATGTTGTCGTGGAGAAGCCGCTCGCCTTGACGCTTCTTGATGCAGAGCGGGTGATAGCAGCATGCAGCAAGCATAAGGTGAAGCTGGCAGTCGTACATCCGAACCGCTATCGTCCGGCAATTGTGCAATTGAAGAAAATGCTGGATGAGGGGAGATTCGGCAAGCTGAGCCATGCGAGCGTCAAGCTTCGCTGGAATCGGAACCAGGACTATTACAATCAATCTCCTTGGCGGGGAACGAGAGCAATGGATGGCGGTGTCCTGATGAATCAAGGCATCCATTCGATGGATTTGCTAGCTTGGCTGATGGGGCCGGCAGTTAAAGTGCGAGCCATGTCGGCAACGCGGCTGAGAAATATCGAAATGGAGGACGTGGCATTGGCTGTTATGCAATTTGCCGATGGCGCACTTGGCTCGGTAGAAGTTGCTTCGACCGTCTATCCGAACAACTTAGAGGAAGAGATTGCATTGTTCGGCGAGCATGGTTCAGCGGTGATTGGCGGTCCAACCGCGCACTGGATTAAATATTGGAACTTTGCATCCCTTGATAAGCAAGAAGCGTTGGCATTTGTTGAGCATACGCATTTAAATCCTTTTGGCGAGCCCGGACATACCCATATGATTCGGGATATGGTCGAAGCGATTCGCGATGATCGTGATCCGCATGTATCAGGCGAAGATGGCAAGAGAGCGCTGCAGATGGTGTTGGACATCTACGATGCAAGCGTGAATCAACGGAGCAGCGAAGAGCAGCTCATTTCCCTGTAATCGGAATGAATGGACTAATAGGTGAAGGTGGAGATTCGGTTGTCTAATATTCTCGTGCAAACAAAACGCAGCATCCCTCTTATTGATTTGCAAGCTTCCTATGCGTCGATTTCAGAAGAGCTGCTGCGGGCTGCAGAAGAAGTGCTGTCTAGCGGCCATTATATTAACGGCCCGCAAGTTCAAGCGTTCGAAGAAGAGTTGGCGCAATATTTGAATGTTCCGTATGCCGTTGGAGTAGCGAATGGAACAGATGCGCTCATGCTGACCTTAGATGCGCTTGGCATCGGCCCTGGAGATGAGGTAATTACCTCTCCCTTTACCTTCTTTGCCAGTGCGGAAGTGATCTCGCGTGTCGGGGCAACTCCTGTGTTTGTTGATGTGAATCCAGAAACGTATTTAATTGATACAAATTGTATCAAGAATGCGATAACGCCGCGCACGAAAGCAATTATTCCGGTACATATTTTCGGACAGATGGCAGATATGGATGCCGTGAATGACATTGCCATGAGGCATGGGCTTCATGTTGTGGAAGATGCTTGTCAGGCGCTGGGCGCAGATTATAACGGGAAGCAGGCAGGAAGCCTTGGCACTGCGGGATGCTTTTCGTTCTTCCCTACCAAGAATTTAGGGGGATTCGGAGATGGCGGCATCGTCGTTACGCACGACGCAGAACTTGCCCGTACCATACGCATGCTGCGTGTTCATGGATCGAATCCGAAATATTATCATGCGAGAGTAGGCTATAACAGCCGGCTGGATGAGCTTCAGGCGAGCTTGCTTCGTGTCAAACTGCGCAGATTGAATGAATGGACAGACGTACGCCGGCAGAAGGTGAAGCAGTACGAAGAAGGGCTGTCACAATTGCCTATTACGCTTCCAACAGAGCTGGTTTATGGAAAGCATGCTTATCATTTGTACATTATTGAGACTGATCAGCGTGAACAGTTAATGGCGCATCTCAAGGAGCAGGGAATTGATTCCGGTGTATATTATCCGGTTCCGCTGCATCTTCAAGAGGTATATCGCCCGCTTGAATATAGCGAAGGCGACCTGCCGCATGCAGAGCAGGCCTCCGCCCGCTGTATGGCGCTGCCGTTGTTCCCTGAACTGACTCAGCAGGATCAGCAATACATTATAGATACCGTGACACAGTTTTTTAAAGGACGTGATAAATAGATGAGTGTAGTTGCCAGCTCTTTTGCGATTAGTGCAGCCGATGTTCTAATGGAAAAGCTGCTTGATAAGTCAGCTGTGATCGGCGTAGTAGGCTTGGGATACGTGGGACTGCCGTTGGCGGTGGAGAAGGCCAAATCCGGCTTCCAAGTCATCGGTTTCGACGTACAGGACACGAAGGTGAGCCTGATTAATCAAGGAATTAACTATATCGGCGATGTCGTCGACGAAGAATTGAGCATGATGGTGGAGACGAATAAATTAATGGCAACTACAGATTTTGCGTTCATAAATGAAGTGGATGTCGTAACGATCTGCGTGCCGACTCCGTTAGACAGCTATCATCAACCGGATACGAGCTATGTCAAGCAATCAACAGAGGAAATTGCCAAGCACTTGCGTCCCGGAATGCTAGTGATCTTGGAAAGTACGACGTATCCCGGGACGACGGATGAGTTGGTGAAGCCTATTCTAGAAACTTCGGGCCTTACCTGTGGCGTTGACTTTTTTCTGGCGTATTCTCCTGAGCGGGTAGATCCAGGCAACAAAAGCTATAACACAAAAAACACGCCAAAAGTAGTTGGCGGTATAACAGCGTCATGCACCCGAGTGGCTGCTCAGCTCTATCGGTCCGTTTTGGAGGGAGATGTGGTTGAAGTAAGTTCTCCCGCAGTTGCGGAGATGGAGAAGGTGTTCGAGAACACGTTCCGCAACATCAATATCGCCCTTGTAAATGAGCTGACCCTTCTGTGCAATCGAATGGGGATTAACATTTGGGAAGTCATTGATGCTGCGAAGACGAAGCCATATGGATTTATGGCGTTCTATCCAGGGCCTGGCCTCGGCGGGCACTGCATTCCGATCGATCCGTTCTATTTAAGCTGGAAGGCTCGTGAATACAATTGCCATATGCGGCTCATTGAAACGGCCGGTGAAATCAACCGAACAATGCCGGAATATGTAGTGACTCGGATTGGTTCGATCCTGAATGAAGAAGGGAAAACAATAAAAAATTCGCGCATCGTCCTGCTCGGCATGGCTTACAAAAAGGATGTAGACGACTGGCGGGAATCCCCCGTGCTCACCATTATGGATGCCTTGAAGTCGAAGGGGGCAGATGTCGTATTTAGCGATCCGCATGTCGTTCACTGCATCCATCGTGGACAGTGTATGGAAGCGTCAGAATTAACGGGAGAGCTACTGGGAGGAGCGGATATTACGGTCATTACAACCGATCATTCCGCTTTCGATTATCAGTTCATCTGTGAACAATCCCAAGTTGTATACGATACGCGCAATGCGGTTAAGGGCGAGTATGGTTCAGCCAAATATTATCGACTTTAATCACCATCGGCGTGCCAGCACAATTCGGATTGATCACCTTTTGAAGAGTCTCCTTCACACCCTTTTTTCCTTTGAAATGTTATTTGTGATCTTTCTGTTCGCAGGTGTATTCAAATCCGATCCAAGATTCAGTTGGATACCGATGGACATCACGATGCTGACGTTGGGACTCGGTGTACTGGTATCGATTTTTGTACTGATGAAGAGGAAATTCATCGTTCTATGGGACAGCTACATGGTAACAGCCATTTATCTTCTGCTCGCAGCCTATGCGATGCTGTCGCTAATCTGGTCCCCAAGCCAGATCTATGCCACTGATAAAGTGTCCAAGATGCTTACACTCGTGTTATGGTCAATCATCGGCAGCTCATGGATCATTGCTTCGGAACCGAAGCGGGTACAGCGATTCATAATGGCGCTCGGCATATTCTCCTTATGGATTGCAGGGGAAGGGATCCTCACCTACGCAGCATCCGGGGGGAAGGGATTTGTCAACGTTATGGGTGGCACGTATTTAGGAGCAGGCCAAATTTCGAGCTTAGGTGCAATTGTATTCATGTGGCAGCTTCTGTTCGGACAGAGAGAAGCCCTGTATAAATTGTTCTCATTGTTCTCATTCGGTATTTGTATGTTTCACTTATTTGTTGGCGGGGGTAGAGGTCCTCTGCTAGCAACATTTCTGTCCTTGCTCTTGCCGATGCTGTATTCGATTCGATTGGAGCACAATCGGATGTACGTAAGGCGTTACAGCTTATTGTTGCTTGCCATGATTGCGGGGGCGATCTCTACAGCGGTAATATGGTCTGCATCTCCGAATCCACCACAGACATTGCTGCGGCTATCTCTGCTGATGCCGGGAAGTGATGGAATTGGGGGGTCAGCCTCCGCAAGGGTGTCGTATGCAGGCGAAGCGGGAGATTACTGGCTGAGATCCCCATTGCGGGGCAATGGGATTGGATCATGGCCTGTGCTGTCTCAGATGGACGATTTCCGCGATTATCCGCATAATCTGTTCATCGAAGTGATGGTAGAACTCGGTGGCATTGGCTTGCTGCTCTTAGCTTTATTGATTGGCATTACGATTCGATATGCGATATTGATCTTGAAATCTGCTCAATCCGAGCGCTGGATCGTGCTGGTCATGATATTTATAGCCATGCTGTTCAATGTAACGGTCAGTGGCGATATTCCTGACAATCGAGCGTTCTTTGCCGTAATCGGCCTGCTTCCAGTCATTACTAAAGCAGGATTATTAGCAGCGCGAGAGGAGGAGCATTCTATTGCACACCGTTAAATATGGCAGCAGCGGATTGATGGAGGATCATCATGAGCGTAATCATTTGTTCACGGTTTGCATGCTTAGCACGGCCCACGATGCCAACGATTCCCGCATAACGTATAAAGAAGCCGTCTCACTGGCCAAGGCTGGATATAACACACTGTTCATTGTACCGCACCATGGAGAGGAAGTTATTGAAGGGGTGCGCATTGTCCCTCTGCCGATTCCACGTTCTCGGTCTGAGAGAATGTGGACGACAACATGGCGACTCTATCAGGCGGCGAGGCAAATAGATGCAGACGTATACCATTTTCATGATCCAGAATTGATTCCGATAGGGTTGTGGCTAAAGAAAAAGGGATACAGAGTCATATACGATGTGCATGAAGATGTCCCGCGCCAGATATTGAGCAAAGGGTGGATTCCGAAGTGGCTAAGAGGCGGCGTATCTCGATTGGTGGAGCGGATAGAGCTCTGGGCTAGTCTTCGCTTCGATGCGATTGTAACGGCAACGACTCATATTGAAGAACGGTTCGCTAGACACCCGAAGTGTTGCACCAAGACAGTGTGCAATTATCCAATTCTGGACGAATTCGTACACACTGCCGAGTCACCACAATCCGTACAATCTGTACAATCCGGGGAATTCGTTGGCATTTCCCAACATGCAGGTAAGGAGGACGCCGTCTGTTATGTTGGCTCCATCGGCAATATTCGCGGACTTCAGCAGATAGTTGGCGCCATGGAGTTCGGAATACCGGATAAAAAGCTTTTGCTGGCGGGTTCCTTCGCTTCTGCCGAGGAGAAGCATGTTGCTATGGGACGTTCCGGCTGGGCCAAAGTTGATTACCTCGGGCAGTTGAACCGTAAGCAGGTATATGAAACGATGGCTCGTTCGAGAGCAGGGCTCGTTATTTTGCACCCGACGATCAATTACTTAGACGCGCTCCCGATCAAGCTGTTCGAATATATGGCGGCAGGCATTCCCGTCATCGCCTCTGACTTCCCGAAGTGGAGGCAGATTATTGAGCAAGCAGGCTGCGGATTTTGTGTCGACCCCTTCGATCTTGAAGGCATATCGCAACGAATCGATTGGCTCATTACGCATCATGAAGAAGCGGAAGAAATGGGGCGCTGCGGGCAAGAAGCAGTTCAGTCTCTCTATCATTGGAATGTAGAAAAAGAAAAGCTGCTGCATGTTTATGCCGACGTCACGGGTCGCATCAGGAAGGAAGAAGTACAGCAAACTGCCTTTGGCACGATGAATAGGGAACGTGAAAGGAAGGTTGTAAAGTAGCATGGTACTACCAACACAAGTTAGCGCTCGTAACATTTTGGTGCTGGCTCCTCATACGGATGATGCGGAACTAGGCTGCGGCGCGTTTATTGCGAAGCAGATCGAGTCTGGAGCTAATGTTGTTGTCGTGGCGTTTTCGGTAGCTGAGCAATCATTGCCAGGCGATTTCGCCAAAGACACGCTGGCGCATGAATTTCATGCATCCATGGACGTATTGGAAATTCCACATGACAATCGCATCATCTATCGATTCCCTGTCCGCCAATTTCCCACCCATCGCCAAGAATTGCTGGAAGTTCTCGTTGGAATGAAGCGAGACATGAAACCGGATTTGGTTCTAGTGCCATCCTCGTCCGATATACATCAAGATCATCAGGTCATCTGTAGTGAGAGCCAGCGCGCATTCAAGGAACAATCCCTTTACGGTTACGAGCTCCCTTGGAATCAACTGAGCACCAATTCACGAATATTTGCCCCGCTTGACCGGAAATATATGGAGCGGAAATGGGAGGCTTTGCAGCAATATCGTTCTCAGCTGCATCTGAACCGGAGTTATTTTACGAGAGAAATGGTATTTGGATTGGCCAAAATTCGAGGCGTTCAAATCGGTGAAGAGTATGCCGAAGCCTTTGAACCCCTCAGGGTGAGAATATGATTGTCAGCATTCATCAGCCGAATGTCCTGCCGTGGCTTGGTTTTTTTCATAAGATGGCCTGCTCGGATTTGTTCATCTTGCTCGATACCGTTCAATTTACGAAAAATGGCTATCAAAATCGCACAATGATCGACACGCAAGGCGGTCCGAAATGGCTGACTATTCCCGTAGCGAAGGAAGGCTTGTTCGGAACGAGGACGATCGATGTGCGAATTGCGAACAACCGCGACTGGCAGGCGGAGCACATGCGCCAGCTCGAGGCCAGCTATGGCAAAAGCCCTGGGTATCTTCAGCGGAAAAATGAACTACACGATCTCTACGGTGGGAAATATGAGCGCCTTGTCGATTTTGCTATACCGAGCATCGAGCTGCTCATGAAATGGCTGGACATTCGCACTCCGCTCATCCGTTCCAGTTCCATGTTGGCAGATGGGAGTAAATCGGAGCTGCTTGCTCAGCTCGTGCATGAGGCAGGCGGCGATGTTTATTTATCAGGCCCCAGCGGCAGGGAGTATTTAGATGAATCCATATTTCACAAATATGGAATCCGGGTGGAATATCACGAATTCACACCGTTTTCTTATCCGCAAAGACATGCCAAGGAAGGGTTTACGGGCGGGTTAAGCTCGCTGGATTATGCGATGCAAGTGGAAACTTTGCATTGGAAGGAGGCGGCAGTATGAGTGTAGCTGGAATGAACATATGGATCGTGAATCATTACGGAGTCGCCCCTGGCACAGGCGGAGGGACTCGTCATTTTGATTTGGCGAAGCAGCTTGTGAGGCAAGGAGCGAGTGTCACGATATTTGCTTCCGCCTACGGGCATCAGAATTGGATTAATCATTTGGAAGGCTCGCGCAATGCGGTTCGGGAAGTGACATATGATGGAGTGCGGTTCGTTTGGCTCCGCACAACAGCTTATAAGCGCAATGATTGGCGGCGCGTTAAGAATATGCTGGATTATACATGGCGCTGTTATTGGGAGGGGCGGCGGCGCAAAGAGAGCCCCGATCTCATCATCGGCTCTCTTATGCATCCTGCGGCTGCATGGATCGGTTCCCGCCTCGCTGCTCATCATAATGCGGTATTCTACTTCGAGGAACGAGACTTATGGCCGCAGACACTCATAGACTTCGGCAAGATGTCGCCGAACCATCCGATCGTCAAGGCGCTCTATTGGCTGGAATCTCATTTATACCGAAAGGCATCCCGCATCATCGTGCTGTTCGATAAAGCTGCTGATTATGTGGAGAAGCAGAGCGGGCTGGGATCGAAGGTACTGGTTCTGCCTAATGGTGTCGATATGGAGCGCTTCGCTCTTCCGCTGGCCGAACTCCCTTCTGAGGTGGAGCGCCAATTTGAACAATGGCAAGGGAAGTTCATTGCGATTTATACCGGATCGCACGGTATTTCTGACGGCATACATCACCTTTTGGAAGCAGCAGCACTTAGTAAGGGAACCGATAGTAATATTCAATTCGTCTTTGTTGGGGACGGACCGGAGAAGGAAGCTCTAGTGAAGCAGGCGGAACAAGCGGGATTGACTAATGTAGCCTTCCTCCCACTCGTGAAGAAGGAAGCTGTGCCCACACTTTTGGCACGGGCTCATGTAGGGTTAATTGCGCTGCGTGATGCTTCTGTATACAAATGGGGCATGAGCTTCAACAAAATGTACGACTATATGGCCTCTTCATTGCCGACTCTTCTCGTTGGCAAGATTGACGATTCGGTCATTGCAAAGGAACGAATCGGTCTTGTCCTGCAAGATCCAGAGGAATTAAGTGAAGCTCTGTCCAAACTGGCGAGGCAGTTGAAGGATCGGGAGGAAATGGGCCGCAGAGCAAGAGCGTATGTGGAACAAGAGCATGATTGGGAACGCATGTCCTATAAGCTCTCCGCGGCAATAGCGGAGGACGTTGGGCGTAACGAGAAGCGAGTTAGCAAGCGCAATACGGCTGCGTCCTACGATGTGTAGAGGGGATGATTCGAAGATGGGGATAAAGGATGACAAGCGAGCAGCAGCAGAATTGCAAGTGTTGGGACAGGATATTCGAATGGGAGAACAGGTGAAGCTGGGATATTTCTGTGTAATTGGTGATGGAGTGACAATCGAAGATGGAGTCTGCATCGGCGATGGGAGTATCATTGGAGCAGGTGCGGTCATTGGCAAGGGAGCGGTTATCGGCCGTCATGTCATCATCGAAGAGAAGACGGTTTTGTGCGATGGGGTAACGATTATGGATCAAGCCGTCATCGGCAAGCAGCCATTTCGTGCGAAACGATCTGTACTTCAAGATAGAGGAAGTCAGGATCCGTGCATCATCGAGAAAGGCTGTACGATTGGAACAGCTAGCATCGTATATGCCGGTGCTGTTCTGGAGCAGGATGTATTCATCGCCGACCTGGCTACTGTGCGTGAACGTGTACGTGTAGGTGCTGCTACGATTATCGGACGCGGAGCTTCGATAGAGAACGATTGTACGGTAGGCGCACGCTGCAAGCTGGAAACGAATTGCTACATTACGGCTTATTCCACTATTGGTGATGATGTATTTGTTGCGCCGGGTGTTATCACGAGCAATGACAATTTCATTGGCCGAACGAAGGAACGATTTAAGTGGATGAAGGGAATAACCGTGAAGAAGGGCGGACGTCTTGGGGCTGGAGTCGTAACGCTGCCGGGGGTTGTCATTGAAGAAGAAGCCGTTGTCGCGGCTGGAAGTGTTGTTACTAAAGATGTGGAAGGACAGCAATTGGTCATGGGGATTCCTGCACGTGTTCTCCGTCAAGTGGCCGAGGAACAATTGCTGCAGCATCAGTAATGAAGCGTATATTCGATATTGCAGTTTCGTCCATTTTACTGCTCGTAATCAGCCCGATTCTCCTTATTACCTATATTTGCGTTCGCGTTGCATTAGGTTCGCCGGCCATTTTCAAGCAGGAGCGGCCGGGCAAGGATAAACGCGTATTCCAGGTTTATAAATTTCGCACGATGTCAGATGCCAGAGACAGTGCAGGGCAACTGCTTCCAGATGCCCACCGCATCACCCCTTTCGGTACTTTCTTGCGCTCAACGAGCTTGGATGAGCTGCCCCAATTGTGGAACGTATTGCGCGGTGACATGAGTCTGGTAGGACCACGGCCTTTGCTCGTGAAGCACTTGCCGTACTTCACGAAGCGGGAACAGAAAAGATTCCATGTTCGTCCGGGCATTACTGGATTAGCCCAGGTGAAGGGAAGGAATCATCTATCCTGGAATGAACGTTTGGAGCTTGACGTCCAGTATGTGGAGAACTGCTCCTTCTGGCTGGATATCAAAATTTTGTTCTTAACAATCATTACGGTGGTCAAGCGGGAGGGAGTTGCACTTCCCGGAAGTCGTGGGGCTTCTGACCTCGATAAGGAACGATATCATAGCCGCGAGGGGTGACGGGGACATGTGGAAACGATTATTTCCTGACTGCCGCATCGAGTCACGAGGCGAATCTGTTCATGTCCGAACGTTGGAACCGGAACATTATGAGGAAATCCCCCGCATGAGCGAGTCATGGATGCCTGCGGGGCTCTATGAAGCGACGCTTTTTTCAGCCCATGGATATGCTGATTTTTTGCGTGCTTCGCTTGCTATCCCGCCGTCTCGTTTCACTTCGCATTTTATAGGGATATATACGAATGCGAATTCCCTGATTGGCTTCGCAGAATGGAGACTGCTCGATGACATCTTATTTCTGAATAATTTCTACGTATCTGCTCTGTTCAGAGGAAGAGGCATCGGCTCCCATGTGATTCGACAGGCAAGCATTCACGCCGCGAAGGAGGGCTTCTCTTCCGTGCAGCTTGATGCATTCGACACGAACGAATCTGCCATTCGGCTATATGAGCGGAACGGATTCGTTCGACAGCATGCTTATTATTGGTATGCAAGTGCTCCGCTGCATCAATGGATGGACGTAGAAGTGGAAGAGAGCAGCTTGGATTATATGATTCAAGACTGGCCGCAAGCGGTAGCCAGCCTCGAAGTGTATGGCTATGGATTCTTTCGCGTGAGCTTCGATCATCAAGAAGAACGAATTGTGCTTATGAAGGAGAATTATTTCCGTATGCGCTTGAAAGCTGCAATGAATAAGGATGTGCTTGCTCTGCTTGCACGTCTTGCCCCGCATCGAAGGGTGCTTGTGTCAGACGGAGGGGAAGAGCCGCCTCACTCCGGCATGGAACAGTTGGCTGTAGCGTTTCGCATGGTGAAGCCATTGTCTTGATAAGATGAGGACAGGAAAGGGTTAAGGGCCATGATTATTACAATACCTGCATTGTTCGTACCCGAACGAACATATATCATTCAACAATTGGTCGGCGATATGCTCGGATTACCGTATCAGCTCGTCGTGGACAATGATAAGGATCAGTCGCCCTATATCCGGTTCGCACTGTCGAACGGGAGCAGCTTGTATATCAGAGATGCCTTCTTTGCTCAATATGAGGATGGATTGTCTTACTTGTCCGCGGATACGAGCCAACTACGTGTGTCCTATGCCAACTCCAGATTTGCTCCCGAAGGGGATTTGCCCGTATGGTTCGGGAGAGGGGAATGGCGAGTGGATGGAGGGGACTTGTATTGCGAAGCAGATCTGCTGGCTGCTTGCTTTTTTATGCTCACTCGATGGGAAGAGTGCGCGAACATAAGAGACCGTCATGAACGGTTCCCCTCATCCGGCAGTTTGGCTGTTCGGAGCCGCTTCTGGCAGCGTCCTGTTGTGAATGAGATGGCTGAGATGCTTTGGAATATGCTCATTGAAGTAGGGTTGGAGGCAGAACGAACAAATCGTCCCTCTGAATTGATTGTGACGCATGATGTGGATGATTTGCGATATTGGGACGGTATGAAGCGTCTTATTCGGAGTATGGCAAGAGGCTTGGCCAACTTGAGTCCATTGGCTCCCATTCGAAGCATGCTGGAATACATACAAGTAAAGTCAGGTAGATGTGCCGACCCGTACGATACATTTGATTGGCTGATGGATCTGTCTGAGCAGGCAGGAGTTCAATCCAGGTTCTATTTTATGGCGGGGGGCACGACCTTTTACGACAATCGATATGATGTCCGGGGAGAACTCGCTCGTTCGGTGCTCAAGCGTGTACGTGAGCGCGGTCATATCGTCGGATTCCACCCCAGCTATGATGCATACTGCAATGAAGAGTTGTTCTTGCAAGAGAAGGAGCGGCTTCAAGAAGCGGCGGGATGCGTGGTTACAGAGGGAAGGCATCATTATTTGCGCTTCCGTGTTCCGGATACATGGGGCATATGGGAGCGAGCCGGGATGAAGATAGACAGTACGATTGGGTATGCCGATGAAATCGGGTTTCGCAGCGGAATCTGCCATTCATACCGTGTCTTTGATATTCATGCCAGACAGCCTTTATCTCTACAAGAGCTCCCTCTAACCGCAATGGAGGTAAGCCTTGGCGGTTATCAAGGACTTGAACCCGCTCAGATGTTTGAGCAGATGAATAACCTTCTAGGAGTCGTGCATCGATATCGCGGACAGTTCGTTTTATTGTGGCACAACTCCAACATTCGCAACTCGTTCTGGAAGCCGTATGCGAATTACTATCATTCGTTCGTCATTCAAGGAGGGTGTCCAATTGGGTAATGTTCAAATACTGTCGCCTGACGATAGGAAGCAATGGGATGAACTTGCCATGAGTATAGTGGATCCGGACATATATTGGTTATCAGGCTATTGCTCCTTATACGAGAGCGGACAGGAAGAATCGGCACGTCTATTTATTTACAAAGAAGATACCGGAACTGTCATGTATCCATTTGTTCTCAGGCAAGTCAATACTCTACCGCATATTAAGCGCTTATGGGAAGACGCTCCGGAAATGTACGACATTATTACCCCATACGGTTATGGAGGACCTATATGCACTTCCTTACATGATGAAGATCGTAATGGATTGCTTGGGCGATTTCAGCAAGCCTTCTCCAACTATTGTAAGGAACAAAAAATTATAACGGAGTTTGTCAGATTTCATCCTCTTTATCGCAATCATCAGGATTACATGGATGTGGATCCGTGTTTCGTGCGCAATACGATCAGTGTAGATTTAGAGCCGGCGGTAGACGATATTTTCGCCAAGTTCAGCTCCAAGAACCGGAATCGAATTCGTGTATCTTTGAAATCTGGACTTTTTGGACGGCAGGAAACGATGACGTTAGAACGGCTTCAATCTTTCATTGATATGTATTATCACACGATGGATCGTGTGAAGGCTCAGGCCAGCTATTACTTTACCGAACAATACTTTTATGACATGCTGGATCGCCTATCCGATCAGCTCACCATGCTGGGAATATACGCGGAAGATGAGTTGGTTTGTGCATCGATATTTTTGCATGAAGGTGAACATGTGCACTATCATCTGCTCGCTTCCAATGAGCGATATTTTTCTTGCGCGCCCAATAATTTTTTGCTGTACTTCGCCATACAGCACTTCAAGGAACGAGGATTCAAGAAGATTCATCTAGGCGGCGGTTATACGGGCAATGATTCCTTGTATCGCTTCAAGAAAGGGTTCAATAATCATGAACCATTGGACTTCTATGTTGGAAGGAAAGTACGAGATCCCTACCTATACAAATTATTAAAAAGCAAATTTAATGGTATTACGGAGAGCGAGTATTTCCCATTTTATCGCGACCCTTCACTTATGGCGGTTGGTATTGACTCAGCAGAGGTGACCCAGTATGTCTAAGCCTTATATATATCTGTCTCCTCCGCATATGGGAGATGAAGAACGGATTAAGATCGATGAGGCATTTGCTAGCAATTGGCTGTCCTCCGTCGGTCCGCATATTCAGGCATTTGAAGAAGAAGTGGCCCATTATGTAGGGGCGCAAGGAGCAGTTGCGCTAAGCTCAGGGACGGCGGCCATCCATTTGGCTTTACGGCTGGCTGGGGTAGAAGCGGGCGATTATGTGCTATGTTCCACGTTTACCTTTATAGCTAGTGTGAATCCTATCCTGTACTTGAACGGGATTCCTGTATTTGTTGATTCGGAGCCGAATTCCTGGAATATGTCGCCAGAGGCGCTGGAACGGGCATGTGAGCAGCTTGCGCAAGAGGGGAAGACGCCGAAAGCTGCTGTCATCGTTCATCTCTATGGGCAGAGCGCAGATATGGATGCAATTATGACTATCTGCAATCGTTATGGCATTATTGTGGTGGAAGATGCAGCAGAGTCACTAGGTACGACCTATCGTGGCAGACATTGTGGGACAATCGGTCATTTCGGCATCTATTCGTTCAACGGCAATAAGCTCATTACCACATCCGGAGGGGGAATGCTGGTGAGCAGCGACCCCGTGGCACTTCGAAAGGCCAGACATTGGGCGACTCAGGCTAAAGAAGATCTGCCGTACTATGAGCATTATGAGATGGGGTACAATTACCGGATGAGCAATGTGCTGGCAGGAATTGGACGTGGTCAGCTCACCGTGATTGAAGGGCGAATTGCCGCAAGGAGGGCTGTATATCAGCGGTATCGGAGTGTATTGGAACCTTATGATGGTATTCGACTGATATCAGAACCTACCTACGGAAGATCGACTTGCTGGCTTACGGTTATCTTGGTTGACTGCAAGCGTACGGGGACGTATCCGCTCTCGATCAAAACTGCTCTGCAGCAGAACGGCATCGAGTCACGTCTCGTATGGAAGCCGATGCATCTGCAGCCGATGTTCCACTCCAGCTTATATTTCCCTCACCAATCGCATCTTAGTGTGTCCGAGCAATTGTTTGCACAAGGGCTATGCTTGCCATCCGGCTCGAATCTGACGAGTGCCGAACAGGATCGGGTGGTCGATGTCATTTTGGAACATTTACAGCAGAATGCGATTTATCGGCAAAGTGTGTAGAACAGGAAGAGGCTTAGAAGCCGAGTGAAGAAGGAATCACCCGGCTGAATTCAAGATTCGATGCCGAGCCCACTTTATGATTTACTTCGTGATCAAAAGCGGACTTTTTGAACAACCTCTATAAGCCTGTATAGGATCTTTTTTCTATCCACTGATTGGGTGCTTGAATGCATTGCCAGCCTTCTACAACATATTTGCTGCCGTCGTTGCCGAGCAGCGAGAGATTATCGTTCAAGATCATTCGCCCTTTATCCCATTGTCCTGCAGTAGGCGGCTGCGTGCCGAGATTCACACCAGGTATGATCTCTTCGTAGCCAGACCAGACCGCTGCCGTGCAGTCGATGCTGTAAATGCAGAAACTCTTGATGCGCAGCGGCTGTGTTCCTCCTGATAACAAGACGCGTATCATAGTGACATCAGAATGAACACGGAAATAGAAGTCTTTGTTGGAATCATTTCCGGTAATATAACCGCCTATTGCTCCACCCCCGGGTGCGGTTGTGTTGAAGTAGGGCTCTGCGTTGGAGGAGCCTTTGACTGTAGCTTCATTTTGAATAGTGCTTCCTAGAATGTTGCCGTTTGCATCGTAGCAGATGACAATGACGCGTCCCCCATATCCAGCGATCGTATCTTTTTGTACAATAAATCGCTTGGCTTTGGAGGTGTTGATGAATACGCCGATTGCTGGCTGAATAAGCTCTACATATTCATTGGCGAGCGTCATTGCTCCAGATTTCAGAACTGTGGACGTGCGAGAAGTGGCGACATTAACGCGTGGAATATTGACTAAGCTATTCCCATTGTAGTAGCAGGCTATTTTATTCAGGGGACCGGATAGGAAGATCATGTTTCCTTTTGTATTGATTAATTTGGATTTGCGTGAGGAGTACACGGATACAGGATAACGGCTTCGATCATCGATATTGCTTCCGTTCAGTTCTCCATAACCGACATTGAACACGTTATTCGAAGACGAGTTGAACACCCGTACAAAGGTTGTATTATTGTCCTCGTTGCGCATATCTTGGAATTTATTTTGCTCACCGTGATAGATCAGAAGCGGGACTGCTTCGGCATTGCCCGTAAGGTAGGATTGGCCAAGCTCGAAGCTAGGTTTGATAAAGACATTGTTGTTATTGTAAAAGTACGAATTATCAGGCGATATAATGCGAATTCCGTAACGGCTTGCATTCGTATTGACCTGACTCCAGCATCCAAACCTTCCATTCTCAAATAAATTTTCATTGACCCAGCCAGAACGAACTGCCGACAAATCCAGCGCAATCTTATTATTCATGATTTGTCCAAGTGTCAGCTTGTTGAAGGAGAATCCTTTACTATTTCCCTTAGCTTGCAGACCGATTGTGAAGCCATCGATTCCCACAATATCGATATTACATGAGATGAAGTTGGTCAGAATGATGCCGATGTTCCCTTCGTTGCTCCAGTCGGATACTTGAGCATTTCGGACATTCAATTTGTAATCCATCATGGTGGTAGATTCGATGGCATTGCCGATCAGCAGACAAGGTTGAGTGTTGTCTCCCTTATAAATAAGCGGGGCATCCATAATAAGTCTGACGCCGGATGGCACGGTGATTGCTTGGGAGACTACAGCACCTTTGCCGGGAGGAAAGTAGACGCTCATCTGATTGACCGCAGCGAACTGCAGCGCTTTATTGACTGGAGTGGTATCGTCTGCTGCTCCATCATACAAGGCTCCGAAGTTCTGCGGCGTAACAAAATTCGGATTAATCATAGGCGGACACATCCTCTTCTATCGGAATAGTAGCTTGTTTTTTATACAATATGAAACGCCCTACTAGAAAGTGATGACAGCAAATGTCACGATATATGAGCAAGGAGATTACAAATATGACAACTTATAGAATTGATTGGAAATGGAAGTTAATTATCGTTTCTTTCATTATTGCTGCACTATATTTTTGTATCGATTTCGTGTTTATGAACAGTCCGCATGCAGCAGGCCAGTCCAGGAGCAATTACTATACAGCAGAGAAA
Source organism: Paenibacillus sp. cl6col (assembly GCF_900102125.1). Classification (NCBI taxonomy): domain Bacteria; kingdom Bacillati; phylum Bacillota; class Bacilli; order Caryophanales; family Paenibacillaceae; genus Paenibacillus; species Paenibacillus sp. cl6col. The sequence continues at coordinate 604,386 of NZ_FNAZ01000001.1, read as the reverse complement.
CGCCAAGCTGTTCAGGACAATGTGAAAATGTATAAATGGGCGCGGGATGAAAGGGATGCAAGCATAAGAAGGGCGCAAAAATATATAGATTTGAGCTACGAAGAGCTATGGTCGATGATTACCACGCAGGCCTTGCCGAGAAGCTATGATGTGAATGAAGAGATGGGAAGTGTGATAGGTGGTCAGAAGGGGCCTCGTGATGACCGTTCAAGCTACGAAATTGATCCTGTAGCGAAGCCGTGGAAAGTAAAGGATAAATCGAATGGAATGATGTTCCCAACGAATGATTTCGCTTCATACTACCGGAGCGGCTTAGATGATAAGGGAGGATTTGATCCGAAGCGCGCCGACCGCAAATATTTGGTGAATACGCTGTATCCGGACAAAGGCACGGCATTTGGCGTCGATGACGGCAGTGGATATGTTGATGGAAAAGGCAACAAGTATACGTTTATCGCGTTCTACAATCATTGGGTATGGAGTCAGTGGTTAACGGATGCATTGCGTTCGCTGCGTGAAGCCTACTTATATACGGGAAATGAGAAGTACGCTTATAGCGGCCTGATTCTATTAGATCGTGTAGCCGATGTGTATCCTGATATGGACGTCTCCGTGTATCGGTGGGAGGATGGGTTCAAAAATGCGCACGGCGGGACGGGACAGGGAAAAGTATTGGGATCAATTGCTGAAGTTACACTGACGGAGCAGCTGCTCCTCAGTTACGATGCCTTTTTACCCGTACTCCAGAAGAAGACTGCTCCATACTTGTCTTTTTTGCAAAAGAAAGCCGCTCGTTACAGCCTTCCCTCATCGAAGGGAACAGCCGACAGTATAAAGCAAAACTTTGAGAATCGTATCATTCGTCAAATTGTGCCTGCTGTCAAGAAAGCGCAGATCTCAGGCAACTTCGGATCTCATCAGAATGTGATTGCACTAGCGGCTATTACCTTGGATCAGCTTCCTGAATCTGCGGAGTGGATTCAATTTGCGCTGCAGTCAGGGCAGTTGGAGCGTGTAGCGGGCGGCGGATGGAGAATAAGCGGCGGGGGCGTCTATGACGTTCTGGCGAATCGTATCGATCGCGATGGCTATGGTGATGAAGCTTCACCTGAATACAATGTGACCTGGTTGGAACGAATGAACAGTTTGGCGGATATTTTGGACAGCTATGAGCGCGTCCCAAGCGCGGATTTATATAAGCATCCGAAGGTGAAGAAGATGTTCTATGCCTTTCTTGATCTTGTGATGCAAGGCAAGGACACACCCAATATCGGGGATTCCGGCTCGATTGGCAAAGATAATATTTGGGCGAAGCGGGACTTGGTATGGAGGGCATTTGTTAAATATCGCGATCCTTTATTTGCCCAGGCAGCATTTCTATTGAATGGAAACCGAACGGAAGGGATTACAAATGATTTATTTCAACCGAAGATGGAAGCACTGCTTGCTCAGTTCCGTAAAGTCGTACAATCTCAGGGCAGCTATAAGTTCAACAGTATCAATTTAACGGGATATGGATACACAGCTTTGAGGCATGGGGACATTGAGGCTTGGCTGTACTATGGGCGAAATGGCACATCCCACGCTCATCGGGATGCGCTAAATATCGGGTTATATGGGTTCGGTCTAGATATGGCCCCGGATCTAGGTTACGTGACCTTCGCTGATGATAACATTTTGCGTAGACGCTGGGAATCGAACACCATATCGCATAATACAGTTGTGTTCAATAAGGAAGGACAGCAGCCAAATTCATGGGTTGGCATTCCACGTCATTATGATGACGGCAAATACGCCAAATTAATCGATGTGGAGGCGCCCTATGCGTACGAGGGGGCTGACGTATATCGAAGGACGTTCGCTCTTATTCCCATTGATGATCGACTTGCCTATGCCGTTGATTTCTTCCGCGTCAAGGGGGCGGGTGAACAAGTGTCAAGCTTTCACGGCATGGAAGGAACGGTCGAGACAGGTGGGCTGAAATTAGTGGAGCAGAAGTCAGGCACGTATGCTGGCGAACAGATTCCTCTTGCAGATCCCGCCTATTCGGAGCAGAGCAAGAGTGGATATAACTATTTGTACAATGTCCGTAAGGACAAGGATCCGATCGGCCAGTTTTATGCAGAGTGGAAGTCGGCGAAGTCTGTGTCATATAACCGCGTGCAGGTGAAGCCGAATTTGCGGGTTACGATGCTTGGTTCGTATACAGATGCAGCAGTTGCCCAGGGAGATCCACCCCAAAATAAGCCGGGGAATCCTCGACGACTCGATTATTTATTAACACGGCGTCCTGGCGGGGAGAGCTTGTTCACTTCGATTCTGGAGCCATTCGCGAAGGAACGAACGATCAAAACAATTCGAAGGCTTAGCGTAACCCATGAAGGCGCGGCTGTTCCTGAATGGGAAGCGATGGCCATTGAGGTTGCCCTCCAAAATGGTCGGAAAGATACGATTATTTGCAGTCTGGAATCGAATCGGGAATACCAATTGGAGAACGGACTGTCATTCAAGGGCTTTTTTGGACTGACAAGTATGTCGTCTAAGGGGGCGAAGGTTCAGTATGCACACGATGGAACGTGGCTGCAGAACGATGGCGGCAAGCAGGAGTCCAAATCGGAAGCAGAGCGCTTAGTAGGGAAAGTTGCTGGCTTTACAACAGGGTGGAGCCTTGATAATCGTTTGGAACTCAAATTTGAAAATTTGGCATCGTTCGATGTGAAGAAACTAGTTGGTGCTACGGTGTATGTTGACAATCATTCGGTGACTTCATCGAACTCTGCAGCTGTACGGAATGCGGCTTACACGATTAAGAGTGTAATCAAGCAGGAAGGCAGTCATGTGGTCGTCAGTCTTGGCAATACGACCTTTATTCAACAACAGATCGGCGATAGATTCATCTACGATATTCAGGCAGGACAGTCATTTGTTATCCCTCTATCGCAAGTACGCCAATTCTAGCGGAATGACAAAGGAAGGGTACGAGAATGAATATTATCCATACTGCGATCAAACGCTGGCGCGTGCTCACCGGCCAAGGATCCTTTGTTAAGAACGTTATTATTATGCTTAGCGGGACGGCTGCCGCCCAAGGAATAGGGATTGTTCTATCCCCCCTCTTGGCACATTTGTATACGCCTGAGCAATACGGTGAGCTAGCTGTTTATATGTCTATACTGGCGATTTCTGTTTTGTTCGGAAGCTTGGGGTTTGAACGAGCGATACCGATGGAGGAGGACGAAGAGCATATCCCCTATATCGTAACTTTTTGTTTTTTGCTTCTCGTTCTTCTCACCGGTGTGTTCTTGGCAGTGATTATTTTGTTTGCGCCGATGATATCTGATTCGTTCAGAATTGGAATGATCGTGTACCTGCTTCCTATATCCTTCTTCGGTTACGGCCTCTATAATACGTTAAATTATTGGGCGCTTCGAACGAGAAGCTATGGACCGCTAGCCAGAACGAAATGGGTGCAGGGGATGGGGGGAATCCTTATCCAGTTGGCTGCTCCGTTCGTCGGATTGGGCAGAGTCGGGCTCGTATTGGGCGAAGTATTTGGACGCGTAGCAGGAACGGGAACACTGTACACGTTATTTCATAAGCAATTCCGGCCTGGCCAATGGGCCCGTCAAGCGAATTGGAGCATTATGAAGAAGATGGCCAGCCGATATCGCAAAATTGCGCTTTATGTGACTGGATCAGGAGTATTCACCTCGATGACACTCCAAATGCTGCCGCTCTTCATGGCGGGATATTATGGGTTGAAGGAAGCGGGCTCCATCGCTCTCGTTGATAAGGTGCTGGGAGGGCCGATACTGCTGCTAAGCATGTCTATCTCGCAAGTGTTCTACGCGGAATCGATGAAGCATGCACGCGAGAATCCGCAGATGCTCGAGCAACTATTCCGTGATACGTTTCGCAAGCTATGTCGAATTGGAGTAGTACCTATTCTTGTAATCGCGGTTGTAGGCCCACCGTTATTTGTATGGCTGTTTGGTACTGCTTGGGAGCCTGCTGCCAAATATGTGCCGGTCTACGCGCTATTGTACGGTGTAAATATTTTGTTTTCTCCGGTATCCGTCATTTTAGAATCCCTTCGCCTGCAGCATTGGAATTTTTGGTGGACGGTTACTCGTTTTCTGGTATTGGCGCTAGGTTTGCTAATCGTCGTATGGCTGCAATTGTCCCCGCTGGCGGCTGCCATCTTGCAAGCCGTGATATTGGGCGTATTCTATTTGATTATTTATCGAATGAGCGCTATCGGCATAAGGAAGCGTAAGGAAGAGTGGATGAATTCCGCTGCAACAGGTGGAACCGATACGACAGTGAATGAACGAGGTGATAGGAGTGAGGCATGACATGACAGTTGAGCAGCTTGAAAGAGAGTCCTTGACAGAGAAACGGACGGTTGATATTACGGACATCATGCTGCAATTAGGCATTTTTCGTGCAAGGTGGGAATGTGCTGCGAGTCATTCTGTTGTTCAGATTGTACAAGAGGAATATCATGATGAATAGTTGGCCTTCTGCGTATCCGTCGCAACTGTTCATTACCTTGCCAAAGCCGGTACCCGTTCTGATGACAATAGATCGCGTGCATCAGGAGCCTGTTCATCATGCGCGAAGCTGTAAAGTTATGCTTGTCGGGCTTAGCCCGAACTGCTTAACGATGATTACTCATTTGAGCTTGCCAATATCGAACCATTATTCATTAGCATTTACATATGAATTTGACAACGACCGTATGTCTATTCGCGGAAACGTTGTGTGCAAAGAACGGAAGCATGAACAAGAACAGGTTAAATATCAATACACCGTCAAATTTATATTAACCCCTCAGCAGAAAGCAATGCTTACCTCACGACTAAACATTCAACTTACGAAGGCATGTCCACATTATTCCAAAATGATGAATACGTATAATCAATGTTTTTTGTATAACCCCGATCCTGCTTGGGCGCAAGTCCAATGGTTCGGCTAACCGTAGAACTGGAATCATCCCGAATATATGATTGATGGATATATGTCGCACTTTCCCCACATTGAATGTCAATAAGAGGGTGAACGGCATAGAATAGTTATGAGTGGGCGGAAAGCCTCTTCAATCAGTCACGAATTATCTCTCGAAAAGGGAGTTGTCAGGATGAAGGTCAGTCAGACAAAATTACCCGAAGTACTTCTTCTCGAGCCGAATGTGTTCGAGGATGAACGCGGATTTTTTATGGAGAGCTATCACGCACATAAGTGGGAAGAGCTTGGTATAAATTATTCGTTCATGCAGGATAACCATTCCTTATCTGTGCGTGCTGGCACACTGCGAGGTCTTCATTATCAGTTGGATCCTTATGCGCAGACGAAGCTGGTACGGGTTGCAGTCGGGGCCGTCTATGATGTTGCGGTTGATATTCGCAAAGGCTCTTCGACGTTCGGACAATGGGTTGGTGCTATCTTAAGCGCATCAAATCGTCGGCAGCTTCTCGTCCCGCAAGGCTTTGCACATGGCTTCTGTACGCTCGTTCCGAATACAGAGGTTCTATATAAGGTGGATGCTCCCTATCATGCGGCATCCGACCGAGGGATTGCATGGAACGATCCAGCGCTTCATATTGACTGGCCTGTAAGCAAGCCCATCTTGTCCGAGAAGGATGCCAAGCATCCGATGTTAGAAGATGCCGAGCTTCCTGCTTGGAAGGCAGCTCCCAATTCTTGCAATAAGGATGGTGTTGCCGAGTGAACAAGGAAGAGATGAAGGTGCTGGTTACAGGAGCAGGTGGACAACTTGGAATGGAGATGCTGATTGTGCTGCATCGCCATGGCATATCGGCAGTTGGCTACGGGCATCACGATATGGATGTGGCGGATGCGGAGCGAGTGCGGACGGTGATGGAGAAGGAGCGTCCTACACATGTTATCCACGCTGGGGCGTATACGAAGGTAGACTTGGCTGAGTCGGATTCTGACACAGCGTATCGAATTAACAGCTACGGGACGCGCAACGTGGCCGTAGCGGCTAACCGTATTGGTGCAGCACTTGTATATATCAGCACGGATTATGTATTTGATGGGAAGAGTGACTGCCCATACAATGAGTTCCATTCCGTTCGTCCCATCAATATCTATGGGCGTTCGAAGTGGGAAGGCGAGAGATTTGTACGAAATCATCATCCTGCTGCATTTATTGTACGCACCTCTTGGGTTTTCGGCTTGTATGGGGACAACTTCGTCAAAGCGATTCTAAGGAAGGCACAGACGGAACAAGTGCTGCAAGTCGTTAATGACCAAGTAGGTTCGCCTACGTATACGCTTGATTTGGCGGAGAAGATAGTCGAATTGCTCTACACTACCAAATATGGAACCTATCATATTACGAACAGCGGAAGCTGCTCGTGGCATGAATTCGCTACAGCAATTATCAAGGAGGCAGGCTTGTCTACGATCGTACGCGCGGTGCCCACCTCTCATTTTCCAAGGCCTGCTCGCAGACCTGAATATTCAGTGTTGGAGCCACTAGCGTTGAGGCTTAATGACTTCTCGCTGCTTCGACATTGGAATGAGGCAATACGGCATTTCTTGCAGAAGGATGCTCCTCCCGAGAAATAGAGTGGTAATAGGGTGAAAGGGCAGATCGCACAAGTGAATAAGATGGATCTCGTTATTCGTTGTTTGCTTGCGCGATCTGGCCGGTCGGTTCAAATTTGCACGAACGATCAAGGTGAATAGAGGGGAACAAGGGGAGGGGAGATGTTTGATAGTACGAAGGAACTCATTGCGAAGATGGCACAAGGTCGTTCTTATCTTACTAGGAGCTATGATATTAATTGTATCTACCGTTCTTCTTATCATATGGAATACGTTGAAGGGAACGGCTGATGCGATGTATGAACCGCTCCCGGAAGGAACGAGAGGGCCATTACTGGAGCAGCCGACATCTGATTCGACGAAGCATGCTGTGCGAGATAGGAACGAGACAGTGCCAGCATCGACACAGGCAGCTATGGGTCTGCCGAATTTATCCGAGCAGAGCCCCTTCACGCTGCTCCTGATCGGGACGGATGAGCGGCCAGGCGATAAGGGGAGATCTGATTCGCTCGCCCTGGTTCTGGTTCACCCGCAGAGTGGTACCTTGTCCTTGCTCAGCATTCCTCGTGATACGAGGACGTCAATCGTAGGCCACCATACGGTTGATAAAATCAATCATGCCTATGCATTTGGCGGAGTTCCAATGACAGTTGCCACGGTGGAACAGCTCTTTAAGGTGCCTGTTCATTATTATGTGAAGACGAATATGAATGGGTTTGTGTCGATGATAGATGCCTTAAACGGCATAGAAGTAGAGAATCGCTTATCATTCACGGACGACGGTATAACTTTCCCGAAGGGCAAGGTGGCGTTGCAAGGGAGAGAAGCACTCGTATATGTTCGGATGCGCAAGCAGGATCCAGATGGCGACTTTGGCCGCATGCAGCGACAGCGCCAAGTGCTGCAGGCGATACTGAACAAGTCGGCCCAACTTGACTCAGCAGGACATTGGATGGATTTGCTCGTACAGGTAAAGGAGAATATCCGTACAAACCTGCAATTTGACGATTGGAAGCAGCTGATGCTTCATTATCGGCCACAGTTGACGAAAGTGGAGCAGCAGGTGCTGCAGGGGAAGGGGAAGATGATCAACGGGATCTACTACTTCCTCCCTGATGAAGAACAATTGCAGAAAATAGCCGAATCGATACGCAACCAATTGAAGGGGTAAGCATAAGAATACATAAAGAGAAGCAAGCGGTTATCCCGCTTGCTTCTCACTTTCTTTATTGCTAGATGCGTTGGCCGCCTCTTGTCGGTTCCCCTTGCTGCCTTTCTTGGATGAGCTAGCTTCGGATGAACGTTCCATGAGGCTTGTTCCATTCAGCAATCCGCCCTCCTGGATTAACAGCACTTCCGATAGACAATTGCCGCAGACTTGCCCCGTTGAGGAAATTACTAATTTGCCGCTTGCGTGAATGTCGCCAACTACGCTGCCTGCTACAATAATATGATTGGCGGTAAGGGTAGAATGCGCTTCTCCATGTTCCCCAATTGTAATCGTACCACTGCAAGTCACTTCTCCTGTGAACTTGCCATCAATGCGGATGTTTGCCTCGCAGCGGATTGCGCCTTCTAATTGAGTCCCAGGTGCGATATACGTGTCACTGTGCTTCGGTTGTTGTGTTGAGCGACGGAGCATGCTCGCATAACCTCCTTGAAATGGATCAGGATGACGAAGCTAGGATTGATAAATTGGATACGAGTCGGCCCGAGTGCTGAGAGACGTCAATGGTTCGCTTGAACGTCTGGTGCGAATAAGAGGAGTAGGGATAGATTTCTTGGAACTTGCAGTCTCATACAGAGCGTTGCGTACATAAGGAAACGGATCGATCGGTTCACCGCGCTGTACAATTTGAAAATGAAGATGAGGCCCTGTACTTCTTCCGGTATTCCCAAGCTTGGCAATATGGTCGCCTTTTGCCACTGTGTCATTTACGTCGATGAGGATCGACTGTAGATGCATATACCAGGTGTCTAGCTGATTGACATGGCGGATGACGATATAGTTGCCGCGAGCTGGCTGAAATCCGGCCTCAATGACCTTGCCGTCAGCTGCGGCATAGACGGGGTCGCCCAGCTCGCCGCCGATGTCGAGTCCCGCATGGAAGGCGGCTCGGCCATGCATTGGATCTTGGCGATAGCCGAAGCTGGATGTGATGCGGCGTGACTTCGTCGGCCAGATGGACGGCGTTCCTGCGATCGTCGATTGTCTGTTCTGTGCTTGCTTCAAGGTAGTCGGAACAGAACGCTGCATTGTATTCAACATGTCACTTACTTGCTTGAGATCGATGCGAGAGCGGTTTGCCAAATTCAGAATTTGATCCGTGCTTGCCTCGATGTCTTCGCCGCCAACCTGAATGCGTTCATTCCAACCAGAGGATTGTGAGGGGGCGGATAGCATAGCTGAATGTTTGGATGCATCCGAAGGAGCGATGTATCCTTCGACGAATTGCTGAAGCTGCTTCTCCAGGGAACTCATCTGCTCCAATCGATCCTTGACGGATTCTGCTTGGGAAGACAAGCGGATGACTTCATTTTTCAGAACACGAATAGCCTCGTCCTTGTCCTTCACGGTGACGTCCAAGGCCATAGTCTGGGAAGTCACTTGTCCCTGAAGCTCTTGAATATGTGCGGTAGATTTCCATTGCATAGCCAGAAAGAGTCCAGATATCGATATGACTGCCGCAATCGGGACGGAGACAACTAGCATTTTCGATACACTGACCTGCTTCACTGCTTGATCTGCATCACGAATGACAAGCAGTGTCATCGATCCATTCCACCAATGCCGTTTCATCCTATCACCTCAACTTTAGACGCGTCATCAAGCCTTCCCCCTTCCCGGGTTCGCTTGCTGCTCGCGCACGATTCGTATGCTCGTAAGAAAGTTGTCTATTGATCTCTATTCAACGATTCCTCAAAACATACCTTTTTTCGTGGACGCGTCACTTGTTCTCTGTCTTGGTTGGCACCGAAGTTTCAGAAGAAGTAGAGCCTTGTTGTGGATTTCGATAGCTTCCGGCTTGCAAATAGAGTGTTACAGATCGTTGTTCTCCGGCCGTACTTTCTTCTTGCTTGACGACATACCCTTCTCCGATGATGGTGGCTTTGCGATCAAGCAACTGACAGATGGTAAGTGCATCTCGCAGCGACAATCCGGCAAGCGAAGGGAGGGGAACGTCCTTCTCCTTGCTTGTTAGTAAATAGACTGGCTGCTGTTCATACAGCTCTTCCCCCTGCTGCGGATATTGTTCAAGCACTTGTGTACCTTTTCCAAGCACAACGGCATGCATGCGTCTATCTTTGATAGCCTGCACGGAGTCCTTTACCGGTTTTGATTTATAATTTCCTACGACAGCTGTATTCTTCACTTCCACTTTGCTGTTGATCTTTACCGGTGGTTCAGAACCTTCATCGTTAGTAGGGAGTAGACTTGGATCGGGCTTAATCCCCATATATTGAAGCGTACTGAGCATGATGGAGCGGAAGGCGGGCATAGCGACCTGACCACCCAAGGTGAAGTCACCCCCAAGATCAGGCTCATCCACTACAATCGCGACGACAGCCTTCGGGTTATCGGCCGGTGCGTAGCCAACAAATGAAATAAGCCAATTTCCTTTCTTATAGCCTCGCTTGGCTGGTTTCTGTGCAGTTCCGGTCTTGCCAGCTACCCGATAGCCATCAATGATAGCAGGCTTGCCAGTACCTTTTAGGATAACTTGCTCCAAGCGCTCTGTGACCTCTCTTGCAGTGGCAGGGGAGACGACCTGACGCTCAGTCTGAGCGTTAGGAGCGGAGTCATTCTTCAGAATACTCGGCTGCATCCATTTCCCGCCGTTCGCGATGCTGGCATAAGCGGCAGCAAGCTGGAGTGTGTTTACGCGAACACTACCTTGCCCGAAGGTCGCGGTTGCAATCTCGGAAGGACGCTCAAATCGAATAAGAGGCTCTGCCTCTCCACTTAATTCGATGCCTGTTGGATGTGTAAATCCGAAGCGGTCAATATAGTTGTACAGCTTCTCCTTGCCGAGCTTCTCCAAGCCTAGTTTGACGAAGGCGACATTACTTGACTTCTCCAATCCCTGCTGATAGCTGATCGTTCCCCAGCCATCTTTCTTCACATCGTGAATAATGTTGCCGGGAACCTTGATCGAGCCAGAGACAAATGTATCGTCCGGTCGGAATACGTTCTCCTCAATGGCAGCTGCAAGCGTAACGATCTTGAACGTTGATCCAGGCTCGTATCCGAAATGTATGGTATCGTTCGTCAAGGCGCCAATATTCGATATATCCCAGTATCGGTTCGGATTGAAATCCGGTTTCGAGGACATAGCCAGCACTTCCATCGAATGCGGATCCATAACAACGGCCATGGCTCTGGCAGGCTGCCATTGCTTCATGACACGAGTCATGGCCTCGTCTACGAACCGCTGAACTTCGATATCAATCGTAAGCGTTACGGACTTGCCGTCAATGGGCGATGTTGTCGAACGGCTTGCCAGTGCAATGGGGTTGCCGCGATTATCCCTCAGAAATGCTGCCTTGCCATTAACGCCTTGCAGCTGTTCATTGAATTTGCCTTCAATGCCGGATACAGCTTGTCCTTCTTTATTGATATATCCGAGTACGTGAGCGGCTAATTGATTATAGGGGTAATAACGCTTGGAGGACTTCATTAATCCAACCCCATAATCAGGGAAATGCAGCCACTCTCCATAATCCAATTCTTTGCCGAAGAGGGTGCGGAAATCATCGAGCTTCGAATAGTCCATGAGCCAGCCTTCTGTGCGCACTTCGACTTGGCGCTGCTTTGTTCGGCTAATGAGATCATTGAGCTCGGGAAGAGGTTTGCCCGTTATTTGATGAAGCCCATCGGCAACTCGACTTTGCTGCTTCAGATGCTCGATCTCCTGCGGGAAAACCACCAGATTATATGCTGAGGCTTCGAGAGCAAGCGGCTTCTGGTTTCGATCATATATTGTGCCTCTTTTGGCCAGAAGAACCTCGCTGCGCGCCCAGGTCTTTACATTGTGTTCCATGTAGAAATCATAACTGATGACTTGAATCCAGAACGTGCGTATGATTAAGACTAGAAAAACAAATACCATGATCATACCTAGTGCAAATACGCGCAATCGAATTCTGCGGTTCATGATCGACTGATCCTCCATGGAAAGTGTTGGGGTAGTAATATTTACTGTACATGGAGTGTGGTTATTGTACAAGAGGATACAATGGAAAAAACGCAGTACTGTTCGTGTGAACCATCAAATGATCTGGAATGGATAGGAATATGGTATAAATAGAAGACGTCACATTACGGAGGTTGCACGAATTCATGATATGGGTCATCGTAATATTGCTTGTGTACTTCTTCCAAATCGTGACGATTGTGCTCTCAGAATACAAGCATCCATCTAAAGCAGTTGCCTGGTTATTGATTCTTTTCTGCTTTCCTCTCATTGGCTTTGTCATGTATTACTTTCTGGCTCAGGAATATACGGCTCGTAGACGTGTGCGCAAGCATGAATTGTGGGGAGAATACGTTAATAAAAGCGAGCTGTCCAAGTTGAGTATTATTGATCAAGTTGAGGAATTGAACAACAGCGATATGCTTAAGCATGAACGTTTGTTTTCTTTAATTTCTACTTTGTCGCCCAGCCCGATAACCAGCTGCAATTCGACTGAGGTATTAACGAATGGACAGGCTGCGTTTGAATCGATGCTGGACGCTATCCGCGGGGCGAAGCGTCATATACATATGGAATTTTATATTATTCGAGATGATGGTATTGGCACGATGTTTCAAGAAGCACTGATTGCGAAGGCGAAGGAAGGCGTCAAGGTGCGCATCATTGCGGATGGGGTAGGAAGCATTGAGCTGCGGCGCAAATATGTGCGCAAGCTCCAGCAGGCAGGCGTGGAATTTCATTGGTTCCTTCCTGTGTGGGTATCTTTCTTTCGGCGCAGGCTCAACTACCGGAACCATCGCAAGATTGTCGTGATTGACGGGACGATTGGATTTGTTGGAGGTATTAATATCGGTGACGATTATTTAGGGTTGAACCACAAGTTGGGGTTTTGGAGAGATACACATTTGCGAGTAGTAGGGGATGGTGTCTACGCGCTTCAGGCCGTCTTTCTACACGACTGGTCCTTTGTGAAGGAGCCGCCGAATGATCGGCAGGATCTATTTCCTGAACATACCTGTCAAGGCTGTGAGCAGGTGAAGATGATTTCAAGCGGGCCAGACGCAAGCTGGGATGCCATTCAAGAGCTGTTCTTCGGAGCATTAAGCTCGGCGCAGGAACGGATGTGGATAATAACGCCATACTTCATTCCTGATTTAAGCATCCGGCTTGCATTGAAGACGGCAGCGGTAAGCGGAATTGATGTGCGGGTTATTATTCCGGGGAAGTCGGATTCACGCATCGTAGATTGGGGCTCTTTATCCTATGTGGAAGAGCTCATGCAGTCCGGGGTTCGCTTTTATCAATATCAGAAAGGCTTCGCCCATGCAAAAGCATTTATTATGGATAACGCGCTGGGTTCAGTCGGAACTGCGAATTTGGATATGCGTAGCTTTTTTAGTAATTTTGAGATCAATGCGGTGTTGTTCGACAAGCAGGCAATTGAACGATTGGAGCAGGATTTCTATAAGGATTTTGATGACAGTGTTGAAATTGATTATACGAAGTTCATTCATCGCTCCCGCTGGCAACGGGCAGCCGAGGCATTGGCTCGGCTGCTATCGCCGCTTCTGTAATGCAGCAATGTGGCTTGCTAGTGCTTCCAATACTGGCTCAATGTGCTGCTTCGGCTCAAGCTGAATGAGATCGCCTGTTAGCTGCAGGCGATCAGCAGCATTAAGCAGATGGAAATCCCGAGGCATCGGATTCCGTCTGACTTCATCCCAAGTAAGCGGCATGGAGACGGATGCATATCGCGTTGCTCGCGGTGTATAGGGAGCCGCGATGGTTCGTCCTTTGTCATGCTGCATGTAATCGATATAAATATTAGTGCCGCGATTTTTTTTGAATCGCTCAATCGTGAACAGCTTCGGGTGACGTTCGCATAAATAAGCCGCAACCACATGTCCCAGTTCTTTTAACTGAGTAAAGGAAGGGCCCTGCTCGATGGGGATTACAATCTGTACGCCAGTTGCACCGGAGGTCTTCGGCACGGAGCGGAGCCCCAGCTGCTCCAGCATATCACCGACGAGCGAGGCTGCCTCCATGATTCGAGGCTCCTCTTCTACAGATGGATCGAGATCAATAATCCACTCCGTCGGAAGCGGGTCATGAACCTTATGCAGGGAGGGGTGGTATTCGATGCATGCCAGATTCCCAAGCCAGAGCAGTGTCGTAATGTCATTGAGCACCACATAAGAAATGCCCTCCGATACAGCCGTTTTAACATAAGGCGGAGTGGGCTCAGGGGCATTTTTCTGATAGAAGAATTTTCCGCTCACGCCATCTGGATAACGTATTGTCGTTAAGTATCTTCCTTCACATGCAGGCAGCAGATAAGGACTAAGCCGTACAAGCTCCTGCATGAACCGTCCTTTTGTAATCCCCATTTCGGGGAACAGCATCTTGTCAGGATTGGTAATCTGCACATGATTCCCGCCGATGTTCAATGTCGCGGAAGAAGTCTGTGCCTGGCTTCTAGTCCCCTTCGAAGTTCCCAATATATGAAACCTCCTTCACGCACATTGATGATGGCCGCTCTATGGCCACTCTTCAACGCGCTATAGCCGAATTTATCAGGTACCGTGTTTGAAAATGTTTTGGAATTTCAGGTATTAAGCAATGGAAGCGTTAAGATGCGCGGATGGCGAAGCAAGCCAGCGTCTGTGTATTCTAGAGCACCGATGAGACAAGGGATCGGATGTCGATACCAGATTATCTGCTCCTTCGATAAAGAAGCGGGCAACCCTAGTGTTACTGGACGGTCAGCCGGGTGCTTGATTGCCCATGCCGTAAGCAGCTGTCTGCGGAGCTCGTCCAATCCGATAGAGGCCTTGCCCATATATTGCCCTGTAGAATCCGCCAAGACAATGCTGGAAGGACGATTGTCCTTACGCACATAGCCAATTACGAAAGATTCAAGCTGCATATCCTTCTTCTTCTTCATCCAATCTCGATGCTGTTTCCCTTCTACATAGGGCGAATCCAATCGCTTGCTGACGATTCCTTCCCACCCACGCTCGTTGACCCACTGCCATAAGGCATCGCCATCATCGAAGCAATCCGTGACGAAGCAACGTTCTGTTGATGGTGCAGACAGGCTAGTAAGCCGTTCATATCGCTCAGAGTAGGGGCGTGCTCGGATATCCTTCCCATTGCATGCGAGCAGGTCAAAGAGAACATAGATGGCTTGCAACGCTTCGCCTGCTCCTTGCGCTCTTGTCCGCTCCCGCTGAAGCACAAGCGGGAATGACGGGCGCAGCGTCTTAGGATCCATTACAACGACTTCTCCATCCAAGAGTACAGGGTGTTGAAGCGTTCTCGACCATTGATTGAGTATCCCGGTTACTTCTGGGTAGATACTGGTCTTGTTAAGCAATTTCTTCGAGTACAGTTGTACGCTCCCAGGAGAGCATAAAGCTAATATGCGTACCCCATCCCACTTTAGCTGATGCGTCCAGCCTGCTCCTGTCGGGATATGAGAGGACAGCAGCGGGGACATGGGAGGCGCAGGCAATCGATACGCAGAAGAAAGAGATTCCTTCGTCTGTTCTGTACCTTGATTAGAAGGTATAGAAAGTAAGTCTGATTGTGAGGGAACGTTAGAATTGGCAATCGACGTTCCAGTCAGATTACGCGGCCCATCCTCTCTCATTAGGAGCTCAAGCCTTCCTTCGATTTCTTAGTACTTCTGCGTCGACGTGCAGGAGGTGCTGGTTCTGCAGCTTCTCCGCTAGCTGCTTGCTTAGCTGGAACACGTGTGGAAGTGCTGCGAGTCTTGCGCCTGCTTCGAGGAGCTTCTTCGGACAGGGCTGAATCGTTCACAGCTGCATTTGCATCGGTCTGAACGGTACTTGTTTCCTGTGCTGCCGTTTCTGATTTTCGTTTTGTTGTTCTTCGTTTCCGGGTCGATGCACCTTCTGTTGTAGCTGTTGCATTGCTTGCTGTTACCGGCTGGCTTACGCCTGTATCCGTGCTAATCGGTGCAGGTGATTTCATTGCCTCGATGCTGGCTTGCAATGCAGCCATCAAATCAACGACATTGGCGGTAGGCTGAGCAGCAGGAGCGGTCCGAACCTCTTGTCCTGCAATTTTCCGTTCGATACGTTCCAATAGGCGTGCTCGGTACTCGTCCGTATATTTTTCAGGCTCGAAGGTAGTTGATAACTGGCTAATAAGCAGCTTGGCCATCTCGAGTTCTTTAGGGTTCACCTGTACCTGTTCCGGAACATTCGGTACTTGAGTCGAAGCCCGGATCTCATCGGGGTAATGCATCGTCTCCATTACGAGGCAATTGTTCAACACACGGATTGCAGCAAGACTGCTCTTTGCACGAAGGGTAACCTTAGCAATTCCAATCTTGCCAGTCTCATTGAGGGCTTCCCTCAGGAGTTGATACGCATTCGCCCCTGCCTGGTCTGGGGAGAGGTAATACGTTTTCTGGTAATAAATTGGGTCAATTTCCTGCAAATCGACAAAATCAATGATGGATATAGCGCGGTTGGCCTCTTCTTGCAGCTGCTCAAGTTCCTCTTTGTCGAATAAGACGAATCGGCCCTTCTCATACTCATATCCCTTGATGATTTCGTCCCAGGCTACCTCTTTGTCGCATACCGGACATGATCGAACGTAGGATAACGGGCTTCCGCACTCTTTATGAATCATGCGCATGGATATATCCTTATCCTCCGTTGCAGTATGCATTTTGACAGGGACGTGTACAAGGCCGAAGCTTATGGCGCCTTTCCATACCGTGTGCATGCTGTGCCTCCTTTGCTTATTGATACTTGATGATCTCATTAGTAAGCATGAGAAATGCAAAATGATTGCCTGATCTCAGTATGTGACAGATGCACTGGGGTTACCCATTCTGAAGCATGCATGAAATAGGAAGCGCTGAGCCATCTTAACAGAAGGTGGCTGCAGGCAGGATGTGCCGCATGCGGAGTTGAAAATGAAGGAGGATGGGGCATGATGATGGATGCCAACCGTGCGAAACAAATATTAGAGATGAAGGATACGGTGCCTGTTCGCTTGGATGGGGAGCAGTCTGTGTGGATTGAAAGCGTGGATGTAGCGAATAGTATGGCGACCGTTCAAGTGGGAACGAGTCCATTGAACACGCAGACGGTAGCGGTAGACCGCCTCGTTGAGGAGAAAAAGCATTAACGCCTCTTGTAAGGAATGATGGTATCAAGAGAAGGGAGAAGGCGCCTGCGGCATGCAGGTGTCTTTTTGTATATTAGACATTTGATTTATGCCTTTCTTTTTGGCAGGTGAAAATGGTTTTAGGATGGTGAGGGGAGTGTACCATGGATTACATGTAGGGTCATAGAAATCATTTTCCTAAGGGTATAGTTGTACGATGACTTCGCATGTTTCTAAGGTAGATCTCGGTTTGGAGATGTTGAATTTATGCTATAATGATAACTTAGTTACTATACGTATCGTGATGGAGGACAAATATGAATCAAATTGCGGAATTTGCCTTCCGCTCAAGCAGCGAAGCGGATACGGAACGACTGGCTTCCCGGCTGGCTGAACGGTTCCATGCGGGAACTGTAATCGCGCTTGATGGGGACTTAGGCGCAGGCAAGACGAGGTTCTCACAGGCTGTAGCGAAGGCGCTGGGCATTACGGGTGTCGTGAACAGCCCAACCTTTACGATTATTAAGGAATACGAAGGCGATGCGTTGCCTTTATATCATATGGACGTATATCGGATATCGATGGCTGAAGCGGACGAGCTGGGGCTGGATGAGTACTTCTATGGAGAAGGCGTGTCCTTGGTGGAATGGTCCAGCATTATTACCCCGATCTTGCCTCCACAGCATTTGCACTTGTTCATTCAGAATGAGGGAGAGACAGAACGCATCATTCGATTGACTGGATACGGGGAGCCGTACGTGTCATGGGTGAATGAATTGAAACGGATGGGAGTATGAATCATGGCAGTACAACATGAGCAAGTCAAGGTGTTAGCGTTAGATACCTCTACTTCTACTATGGCTCTAGCGCTTCTTCATGATAGGAGAACAGCAGCTCAGCTTGAATCGCAGGCTGAACGCAATCACTCCTTGAAGCTGGTTCCAGCGATGCAATCCATGCTGAAGGGTCTGGATTGGGAGGGGAGCGATCTTTCTCTCCTTGCAGTGGGGATTGGACCAGGCTCTTATACAGGTGTGCGAATTTCCGTTACAGCTGCGAAGACCATGGCCTGGGCATGGGGCAAGCCGGTTGTAGGTGTGTCAAGCTTGCATGCATTAGCGCTAAGTGGACTAGAAGCTGTTCGCGAGGGAAAAGTCTCAGATGGGACCCTAAAGATAGGCAAAGACTGGGTCTATCCGTTAGTGGACGCTCGGAGAGGCCAAGTATATACGGCTCGGTTCCGCACAGGAACAGATACAGGTGCTGTCGAAGTAGAAGATAAGACTTCTGGACAAGAATCGGAATGGGATACACAGCTCGGATATCGCGTGCAAGAGGATGGGATTCGATTGTTCAGTCAGGTGGCTGAAGAGGTGGAACACGTATTGCAATCCACTGATTTAGAGCCGGCTGATATGCCTGAACATGTATGGTTCGTCGGAGAGATTGAGCCGCATATGGAACGAATTGCAGCACTTCAAGAACAATTCGGAGATCGGATACATGCGGTTCCTAGTATGATGAAGGCCCATTGGATCGGCCGAATTGGAAGCAAGGCCTTCCATCAAGGGGAGATTGGTGACACACACCGGCTTGAGCCGAATTACACACAATTGACGGAAGCGGAATCTAAGCTGCTAGCGAAGGAGCAGGCGGCAGCCAAGGCTGTACAACAATCGTAAAGGAGCGTACTTCGAATGGGACAAGCTGAAGAACAGAAGGCTGGAATTGTGTCACAGCCACGGCATGCGGGTCAGGACGAGGCGAATGTTAACCACTCTTCTCAGCTGAAACAAGCTCAACATGTTCAATTTCGCCGTATGACGATTGATGATATCTCGGGTGTGCTCGCGGTTGAGCATGCTTCATTTACGTTGCCATGGACACAAGATGCTTTCCGTAATGAGATGACGAACAATTTATTTGCAAAATATATCGTGATGACAGCGGGTGAGCGTATTATCGGTTATGCAGGAATGTGGACCGTCCTGGATGAGGCGCATATTACGAATATTGCTGTACATCCAGAATATCGAGGGCAGCGGCTCGGAGAAATGCTGCTCCAAGAGCTAGTTCAGCTGGCGCACTCACTTGAAATGCTGCGAATGACACTTGAGGTGCGTGTCTCGAATCATGTCGCACAGCGATTGTATGCCAAGTTCGGCTTCACTTCGCAAGGCGTGCGCAAAGGCTATTACTCCGATAACCAAGAAGACGCGCTTATTATGTGGTCAGACTTGGATCCTACGGCTCCCTATGCAAGACCCTAAGGCGCTAACTGATTAAAGCAGGTGAAATCATTGACGAACCAATCTATTAAAGATAATTCTTGCCTCATTATGTCTATTGAAACGAGCTGCGATGAGACCTCAGTAGCTATCGTCCGCGATGGACGAGAGGTGCTGTCCAATATGGTGTCCAGTCAAATCGACGTTCATCGCCGCTTCGGCGGAGTTGTTCCGGAGATTGCCTCTCGCAAGCATGTCGAGACGATTACGGTGATGCTGGAGCAGGCGCTTCAGGAAGCAGACGTTACGATGGCAGATGTAGATGCAATTGCGGTAACACAAGGGCCGGGTCTAGTCGGATCGCTGCTTGTTGGCGTTGTCGCAGCCAAATCACTGTCTATGGCTCTTGATATTCCACTCATTGGAACTCATCATATTGCGGGTCATATTTATGCGAATCGACTAGTGGAAGAGATTGAGTACCCATGCATGGCGCTCGTAGTGTCTGGGGGTCATACAGAACTTGTGCTCTTGGAGGAAGAAGGAAAATTCCAGGTAATCGGGCGTACAAGAGACGACGCAGTAGGCGAGGCTTATGACAAGGTAGCACGGGCAGTCGGCTTCCCATATCCGGGAGGTCCGCATATCGACCGGCTGGCAGTTGAATCAACCGAGGAGGTCGAGATGCCCCGAGCTTGGCTTGATCCCGAATCGTACGACTTCAGCTTCAGTGGATTGAAATCTGCCGTGCTGAATGCGGTCAACCAGGCAAAGATGAAGGGGGACGAGCCGAATTACGCAGGAATTGCCCGTGGATTCCAGCTCTCTGTCATCGACGTGCTGATTGGCAAAGCGATGCGGGCTGTTCAACAATACGGTGCGAAGCAGCTTCTGCTGTGCGGAGGGGTTGCCGCCAACCGGGGCCTGCGGGCAGCATTGGCAGAACGCTGTGCTGCTGAGGGGATTCCGCTGCTCATCCCGCCATTCGAATATTGTACGGACAATGCGGCAATGATTGGAGCTGCTGCTTACTTGAAGTGGAAGCATGGTCAGTCTACGCCGCTTGACTTCAAGGCAGAGCCATCGTTCTCCTTAGAAGCGTGGTCCGTGTAATCCATTGCAGAATGCAGCTTCTTTCAAACGTCGATAATTAGGTATTGACGATTTCAGATGAGGGCAATATAATAATCATCAAACCTAAATCCTTCCATGGAATGGGAAATACGGTATAACGCTAAGATCAGGAGTAGTAGGGAAATTGCTGTTCAAATGAAGAGAGCTGCGGGATGGTGCAACGCAGTGGCAGCAAGCCTGAACTCGCCTGTGAGCGGATCGGCGGAATGAAGTACGCAGATACGGTAGCCCCCGTCATCGGGCGTACATGACGATATATTTCTAGGCTGTGGCCTGCGTGTATCGACATGTGCATGAAGCGGATGAGGCTTCATCTATCGCGAAGATGGAGTTCATCAACTAGAGTGGTACCACGGCAGAACACCTGTCGTCTCTAACGAGGCGACAGGTTTTTTTATTGTCACCCAACTTAATCGAACGACACGACAATAACATAGTATTCATACACAACGAACAGGAGTAGTAAGAGTTGAACTGTCTCACAGCAAGCTGCGGGGTGATGCGACGCAGTGACAGTAAAGTCTGAACTCGCCTGGGAGTGGAACAGCTGAACGAGCATGATTGGATATGACGATATTCCGATTATATTCGATAAGCAGTTACGGTACCTGCCGTTATCAGGCATGAGAGGAAGGTCTCGAATAGGAGCTGGCTGCGCCTGCATCTTATATGACCTTCAATCGGAGTGGTACCGCGGCATACAACCTGTCGTCTCCTGATACGTGGAGACGATAGGTTTTTTTGTATTCATTTCTCCTTTTGGAGTATGTCTCTGGGCGACAGAAAAATAATTTCCGTTTGAAGATGAATAACGAGTTTCTATGCTGATTCCCTATAGCCTTTCCATATGAAGGAGGACTTTCTATGTCAACGAACAATAGCAATATGATTCGAATTTTCGATACTACGCTGCGGGATGGAGAGCAAGCACCAGGTGCAGCTCTCACGTTGGATCAGAAGCTGGAGCTGGCGGGGAGACTCGCTGCATTGGGCGTAGATGTCATGGAGCCGGGATTTCCGGTATCCAGCCCAGGGGAATTTGAGGCCGTACAGCGCATTTCAAGAATGTTCCCTGAGGTCGAAATCTGTGGTTTTGCACGTGCGGTAAAAGAGGATATCGATGCTGCGGTTCGCGCAACCGAAGATGCAGCGAAGAGACGTATCCATCTCTTTATTTCCGCTTCGGATATTCATCTGCAATATCAGCTGCGCAAGACTCGGGAAGAAGTGAAGCAAATGGCACGGGAAATGGTGTCCTACGCCAAGCAATTTGTAGATCAGATTGAGTTCACGGCTATGGATGCGACACGCGCAGACGCTGATTATGTAATTGAACTTGTAGAGACTGCTATTCAAGAAGGAGCCACAATTATTAACTTGCCGGATACAGTTGGTTATGCTCTCCCTGAGGAGTACGGGGCATTATTCCGCAAGGTGAGACAAGGCGCGCGGGGGGCAGACCAAGTTCAATTCAGTGCCCATTGCCATAATGATCTGGGTCTTGCTGTTGCGAACAGCATCGCTGCGATTCAGGCAGGAGCTACTCAGATTGAAGTAACGGTAAATGGGGTTGGGGAACGCACAGGCAATTGCGCTTTGGAAGAGCTCGTGATGGCACTGAATACGCGGAATGATGTATTGCGGGCGGGCACGCAGATCAAGCCAGAGCACTTATACGAAACGTCTCGCATGGTTAGCCGCATGATGCATTTCCCGATTGCATTCAACAAGCCGATTGTGGGCCGCAACGCTTTCCAGCATGAGTCTGGTATTCATCAGGATGGATTGCTCAAAAACCGCAGCACTTACGAGATCATGGATCCTGTTGAGCTGGGCATTCCTCATCATATGATTATTCTGGGCAAGCATTCGGGACGCCATGCACTCAAGCATAGAGCTGCCCAATATGGAGTCTCATTGGATACGAATCAGTTGGAAGAGGTATATGCGAACTTCAAGCAGATGGCTGATCAGCAGAAGGTTGTGACGGATGAACAACTGCTTCATTGCATCGGGGAGACGTTGAATGAACAGCTAGAGGCTGTTGAACTGCTTGATGTTCAAGTAATAGCGGGGAGCTCTCGCAGTCGTGTTGCCTCCGTGGTAGTTAAGAAGCAGGATACTGGAATGGAGCATACTTATGCCGGTGTGGGCAGCGGGCCAATTGAAGCCGTGATACGGGCAATTACGCAGTCCTTCTCTGAACCGATTCAATTTGAAGACTTAGAGCTTCATTCCTTGTCTTCCGGGGAGAATGCTGCGGGCGAGGCCATAGTTACCGTGTCGTGCAATGAATGCCGATACCAAGGAAGTGCGATGCACCAAGATATTGTAATGGCGGCTGCACAAGCCTATGTTGCTGCATGCAATCAAGCCGTTCGAGGCCAAGTGGCTGAGTCAGACCCTATTGCCCAGTCGGGGATTGTGGAGGTATCCTAACGGAGTGTGGACAAAGTTATCCACATATTCCGTTGAAAACGTGGATAGAACGCTTTCGGCCATGCAGGACTAAGGATCTAGTTTTTGTGAAAAAAAGAATAACATTTGCAATGGAATACACTGGAATTGTGGATAATGTGGATAAAACAGTGGATAATCTTGGTTTACAAAATCAAAACACTGGTCTACCAATAAAAAATGAGTAAAAATGAAAATTAGATTTCTGTTTCATAAAAATGATTCTTGTGAATAACCTGTGATTTACGTGGATGTGGTCTTAAAGTCTGCATTTATTCATGAAAATTCCATTTCGTGGAATGAAATGTAGGGCATGAATGCTGCAGGATGGCTTATCGTACTAGCGATAAATAATGGTTCGGTGCTGATGTTATTCAGCACTGACCCATCTTGTAAGTAGCCATTCAGAGTAAAATTGATTCACCGAGCTGTGATGGAGGTGTTGGAATGGATGAGCTTAAGAACAGTGCGCAGATTGTGCAGGACAAGCTTGCAGCTAGGGGTCTGCCTAATCAGGTTGTTGAGCTGCCGGATAGCACGAGAACCGCGCAAGAAGCCGCAAACACAATCGGGTGTGAAATATCGCAAATCGCAAAGTCAATTATATTTCGCAGAAAAGCTGCAGACCTCCCTTTGCTAATTGTGGCAAGTGGTACGAATCGCGTAAATGAGAGAGCGATCAGTCATCTATTGAATGAAAAGATTGGCAAGGCAGATGCTGATTTTGTCCGAGAACATACAGGCTATGTGATCGGAGGAGTTCCGCCGTTTGCCCATAAGGAATCGATTGAGACGCTGATCGACGAAGAACTGATGAAATATGAAGTGATATGGGCCGCAGCAGGCCATCCCAAAGCTGTCTTTCAATTAACGCCTGAGCAGTTAGTGGAATTGACGAACGGAAAGGTAGTTTCTATCACATAGATCATATGGATAAGTTGTATGGTGCCTGAAGTGTATACAAAAAAAGGGATCCCAATGGAGATCCCTTTTCAACACGTATTGAGGATAAACTTTCTTATGCCTCCATAAGCAGCTCCCACTCGGCATATACTTCATCAAGTGCGGCCTTGGACGCATCTAATTGTTCCTGAATCGACTGGACGCGTACATAATCATTGAACACTTCGGGTTCGGTAAGTTCTAGTTCACGAGCAGCAATCTCTGCTTCCAACTCGGCAATTTGCTTCTCGATTTGCTCCAGCTTACGTTGTCGTGCGCGTTCTTCTCGCTTCGACTGCTTATCTGCTTCATACGTAGACAATCCGCTAGGTGCTGCTTCTGATTTGCCTTCCGCCGTACTGCTCTGGAATGAAGCAGGTTTGCTCGGCTGAGATGGATTTGTGGAGAGCAGATCCTTATCTTCTTCCAGCTGCTGCTTCTTCTCTACATAGTCGTCATAATTTCCTAGGAAATGACACGTTCCTTCTGCACTCATTTCCACGATGCGCTCAGCCATCTTGTTGAGGAAGTAACGGTCATGTGAAATAAAGAGCAGTGTGCCTTCATAGTCAATCAGAGCGGATTCGAGCACTTCCTTGCTGAATAGATCCAAATGGTTGGTCGGCTCATCGAGTATGAGCACATTTGCTTGTAGGAGCATCAGCTTGGCTAGTGCTACTCTAGCTTTTTCCCCACCACTGAGAGAAGCGATCTTCTTCTGTACATCGTCTCCGCTGAATAAGAAGCTTCCGAGTACGGTTCGAATACGAACTTCATCCATATGCGGATAGGCAGACCATACTTCCTCCATGACGGTTACATTCGGGTTCAAATTTGTCTGTTCCTGATCATAGTAACCAATCGTAACATTCGTGCCCCATTGGATCTGTCCAGCTAAAAGATCGTGCTTGCCAGTCAATGCTTTCAACAAGGTGGACTTGCCGATTCCGTTCGGGCCAATGAGTGCGACCATTTCTCCACGCTTCAATTCGAAGCTTACGTGGCGGAATAATGGAGGCTTATGGTCATAGGATGCAGATGCTTCTTCTACTTTAAGCACATCTTTCCCGCTTTGACGTGTAATCTCGAAGCTGAAGCTTGCACGCTTCAGATCCCCTAATGGCTTATCGATTCGTTCCATTTTTTCGAGTGTTTTACGACGGCTTTGTGCACGCTTGGTTGTTGAGGCGCGTACGATATTGCGCTGTACAAAGTCCTCAAGCTTAGCTATTTCAACTTGCTGCTTCTCATAGAGTTTCATTTGCTGCTCATATTCGGCTGCCTTCAACTCGATATATTTCGAATAATTGCCTGTATACCGCTTGGCCTGATGGCGTTCGATCTCGATGATCGTCGTCACCATCGCATCTAGGAAGTACCGGTCATGCGATACAACAAGGACAGCGCCAGGATAGGAGCGTAAGTAACCTTCGAGCCATGTAAGGGTATGGATGTCTAGATGGTTCGTAGGTTCGTCAAGCAGAAGCAAATCAGGCTGTTGCAACAAAATTCGGGCAAGTGCCAATCTCGTCTTCTGTCCACCGCTCAACGTGTGAATATGAATCGTGTTCGGATCCATCTGACCAAATCCCATGCCGTGCAAGATGCTTCGCACACGCGTCTCCATCTCGTAGCCGCCATGCTGGCGGAACCAATCTTGTTGCTCCGCATATCGACGCAAGATCTCTTCATATCGAGATTCATTCTCCGCAGTTGCAGGGTCAGCAATAAGACGCTCTAATTCTCGAAGCTCCTGCTCAGCCTCAATGAGGTGAGAGAATACGGACATCATCTCTTCCCAAATCGTCCGTTCTGAATGGAGACCGGTATGTTGGGCAAGATAGCCGATTCGAGTTTCCTTCGACTTGTATATGATGCCATCATCAGGTGTGAGCTCTCCCGCAATCATTTGCAGGAGCGTAGACTTGCC
The DNA here is from genome assembly GCF_900102125.1 of Paenibacillus sp. cl6col. Classification (NCBI taxonomy): domain Bacteria; kingdom Bacillati; phylum Bacillota; class Bacilli; order Caryophanales; family Paenibacillaceae; genus Paenibacillus; species Paenibacillus sp. cl6col. The sequence goes on along the minus strand of NZ_FNAZ01000001.1, from coordinate 578,779 downwards.
GGCGCCGTTGACCCCAACTAGGCCAATTCGCTCACGCTCTAAAATTTGAAAAGTAATGTTGGATAACACGGGGGTAATCCCGTAACTTTTGCATATGCCGTTCGCTTGAAGCAGCATCGGTATCTCCTCCGTTTTGGGCAAACTACCATGTCTTAAGAGGTTGTCCAATCCGTGCTACAAGAGCAATCAGAATTGAACATATCCCCTTAAGTTTACATGAAAATGCGGAAAAGTGCGAAGTCTTTCCATGTATGAGATGATAATATTGAAAGCAGTCGGTATCGAAAATGGAGAATGCTTGCGTATAGCTAGCGGAAATGAAGTAAGGATGGTAAACTAAGGTTGAAAATGGTGAAAATGAGTGAAAATAAGAGCAAATGAACATACATAAGAGATTTACGCCGAATGGAAGAATGTAACGCAGCCGAGGAGGGGTACAGTTGGAGCAAGCGGCAGATAAAGGCACACTTCGAGAACGATTCAAACAGCGCCGAAAGGCGGTAATGGAGAAGGAGTACGCTGTATCCAGTGCAGAAGTATGTAACCATGCTTCTGCCTATTTCGCGCAGCTGCGGGAACATTTGAAGCGCCCACTTCGGATATTTGGCTATTGGCCATTTGGAAGAGAGTTGGACATTAAACCCTTGTTCGCTGTTTGTTTAGAAGCTGGAGATCAGATTTACTTGCCGCGAACAATCCCTGCTACACGAACAATGACACTGCATCGATGGGATGAGCAGACGACGTTTACGGATGGCTGCTTCGGGCTCCGTGAACCTGAGGCACATACGGACTTGCTGCCGAGTGAAGAATGGACAAGTCTAGACGTGATTATTGTACCTGGTATTGCATTTGATACCGAAGGCGGCAGACTCGGATTAGGGGCTGGATATTATGATCGCTTCTGGCAGTCTTATATGGAGAGCTTCACGAACAATCAAGATATCGAAGGGGATCTCTCGGTCGTGCGGATAAGCTGTGTCTATTCTTGGCAGATTACTGATAATGTTCCGATGGAGCCCCATGACATTGGGGTGGATCTGCTTATTTCCGAAGAAGGCATAATTTTTTGCGAGCGAGGAAGGATTTCGCAGGAAGAGCTCGAACTTGGATTGCAGTAGCAGACTCATAGTATTTTTGATTAGACTGCGACTTTTTATATTGGACTAGACAGACACAACTGAGAAAATATAAACGAGCTTTAGCATGGAACAAGAGATTATTATGATGAATTGGCGAATGGCGGAAGGAGGAATGGACATGCTTTGGAAAGTGGCGATATTAACAGCAAGTGATAAAGGTTCACGTGGCGAACGGGAGGATACGAGCGCACAGGTTATCCGTGAGCTAGTCGAGGAAGAATTGCATGGTGAGGTTGTAGAATACCGGATTGTGCCGGATGAGGTCAATGATATTTCAGCATCATTAATTGAGATGGCTGACTACTTCCAAGCGGACTTAATTATTACCACCGGAGGAAATGGATTAGCTCCGCGTGATGTGACGCCTGAAGCGACGATGAAGGTGATTGATAAGGAAGTTCCTGGATTGGCAGAAGCAATGCGGTACGCAGCTATGCAGCGAACCCGCAAGGCAATGCTGTCTCGTGCAGTCTGTGGAATAAGAGGCAAATCACTCATTATCAACTTGCCTGCAAGTCCAAAGGGTGTACATGATCATTTGCTGGCGATTATCGACCAGTTGCCGCATGCTTTGTACGCGGTTAGCGGGAATTTGAGCAGTGCGGACGAATTCGAGTAGTGTGCCGAATTTGGAATGATTTTCATAAATTTGTTACAGTTCATTGGTATTTTCTACATATCTAGTATGTTATGATGTATATCATAGCATTTCATTTTATAGAGGCAATGAAAGGTGGAATTACAAGGTGTTTAACGGAATCGGGGTTTCTGGTGTTCTGTTGCTGTTGATTATTGCCTTGTTATTGTTCGGACCCAATAAACTTCCTGAGCTTGGCCGCGCATTTGGCCGTACTTTACGGGAGTTCAAAGCAGGTGCACGCGATATTATGGGCGATGACGAAGAATCTAAGCCTGTTCGCAAGGAAGTGCAGCATGTAGATGTAGAGAAGTCTGAACAGCCTTCTCCTACGGCGTCGGCGACTCATTCCGAATCACAACGGCGTTTGCCGGAATAATGCTTCGCTGGTGACAGGCCTTTTGGCTGTGGCCTAGCGAAGATTGCAACAATGTGATGAACAGGCTGGTGTAGCAATGTCGATAGAAAAGGAAGACCAAATGACAATGGTCGAGCACATTGTCGAACTGCGCAAACGGATTGTTCTTATTCTGGTGGCGCTTGTTATCGGACTTGTAGGCGGACTTATACTAGCTGATCCGATCTATACCTACCTGCGCAGTGTCGAGCCGGCCAAAAATATGCCGCTGCATGGATTTTCGCTCTGGGATGGCATCAATATTTATATGAAGTTCGCCTTTATTTTTGCTTTGGCGATTACACTGCCGATTACGCTGTATCAACTGTGGGCTTTTGTCAGTCCCGGCTTGAGAGTGATAGAGCGGCGAGCGGCTCTTCGTTATGTGCCCTTTGTGTTCGTATTATTTTTGTTAGGGCTGTCATTTGCGTATTTTGTTGTCTTTCCGATGGCTTTCGAGTTTACTTCTAGTATTAATAAACACATGGATTTGCAAGCGACGTATGGGATTACGCAATATTTCTCGTTCATGTTCAATATATTGCTCCCGATATCACTGCTGTTTGAACTGCCAGTTGTAATCATGTTCCTGACACGAATACGGCTGTTAAATCCGCTTCGGCTGCGCAAAATGCGCCGTTTAGCGTATTTTATCTTAATTGTGTTAGGTACGATGCTGTCGCCGCCGGATGTCATTTCGGATATCTTGGTATCGATCCCGCTGCTCATCCTTTATGAGTTAAGTGTGTTCTTGTCTTCGATTGTATATCGCAAACAGATAGCAGAACAGCTTGCTTGGGAGAAAGAGTTCGATGAATCAGCAGATGCGACAATCGCTTAAGTTATAAATGCAGGTAGAGAGAGTGTGATTCGATTTGCACTTTTCCTTACCTGCATTTTTTGTTGAAATCAGCCCGTCTTTATAAGCTTTGGAGACATAAGGGTTATAAAAAGTTAAAAATTTTTAAGCGAATACCCCCTTGCAATCGAATCTTAAAATCAGTATCATAAGAATTGTTATTAGCACTAACCACTATCGAGTGCTAACACATTACTAATTTTGTTGTGGAGCCTTTGTCCGTACTATCGGGCAGCGGATTCTTCACTTTATAACTCTTGTTTAAAAGGAGGCTATTTTTCATGATCAGACCTTTAGGTGAACGCGTATTGATCGAGGCAATTGCGAAGGAGGAAACTACAGCTTTCGGAATCGTATTGCCGGACACTGCCAAAGAAAAGCCGCAAGAAGGTAAAGTTGTGGCAGTAGGTAACGGAGTGTGGAAAGACGGCCAACGTGTGGCTTTGGAAGTAAAAGAAGGCGACCGCGTGCTGTTCTCCAAATACGCTGGAACTGAAATTAAATTCGAAGGCAAAGAATACTTGATTATGAAAGAAAGCGACATCCACGCAGTAATCGGCGAATAGAGCCGGAGAGCGTATGCGCTCATTTTGCAATCACATGATCACGTTCCAGAGAGGGAACCGCTGAATCACATACATGAAGATGAATGAATGAACATATTGATACGAATTGAGGAGGGTTTCACTAATGGCTAAGGATATTTTGTTCTCTGAAGAAGCACGTCGTGCGATGCTTCGTGGTGTAGATGCTTTGGCAAATGCGGTTAAAGTGACACTTGGGCCAAAAGGTCGCAACGTTGTATTGGAGAAGAAATTCGGTTCTCCGCTTATTACGAATGACGGTGTAACAATCGCGAAAGAAATCGAGTTGGAAGATGCATTCGAAAACATGGGTGCACAACTCGTTAAAGAAGTAGCTACGAAAACAAACGACGTTGCTGGTGACGGTACAACTACAGCTACAGTTCTGGCTCAAGCGATGATTCGCGAAGGCTTGAAGAACGTTACAGCTGGCGCGAACCCAATGGTAGTTCGCAAAGGTATCGAGAAGGCTGTTCGTGCAGCAGTTGAAGAATTGCACAACATTGCGAAGCCGATCGAAGGCAAGCAAAACATTGCTCAAGTTGCAGCGATCTCTGCAGCTGACGATGAAGTAGGTACGTTGATCGCTGAAGCGATGGAGAAAGTTGGCAAAGATGGCGTAATCACTGTCGAAGAATCCAAAGGATTCAACACAGAGCTTGAAGTGGTTGAAGGTATGCAATTCGACCGCGGATACATCTCTCCATACATGATCACTGATACTGACAAGATGGAAGCTGTTCTGGACAATCCGTACATCTTGATCACAGATAAGAAGATCTCTACAATCCAGGAAATCTTGCCAGTATTGGAGAAAGTCGTTCAACAAGGCAAGCAGCTCGTTATCATCGCTGAAGATGTAGACGGCGAAGCACTTCCTACATTGGTTCTGAACAAATTGCGCGGTACATTCACTTGCGTAGCTGTTAAAGCACCAGGCTTCGGCGACCGTCGTAAAGCAATGCTGCAAGATATCGGCGCATTGACTGGCGGCCAAGTCATTACAGAAGAGCTCGGTCTCGAATTGAAATCGACTACGATCGATCAATTGGGTACTGCTCGCCAAGTTCGCGTAACAAAAGAAAACACAATCGTTGTAGATGGCGCTGGCAACAAAGCGGACATCGATGCGCGTGTGAACCAAATCCGTACGCAATTGGAAGAAACAACTTCCGAATTCGACAAAGAGAAGCTGCAAGAGCGTCTTGCTAAATTGGCAGGCGGCGTAGCAGTTATCAAAGTTGGTGCGGCTACTGAAACAGAATTGAAAGAGCGCAAATTGCGCATCGAGGATGCTTTGAACGCGACTCGTGCAGCAGTTGAAGAAGGTATCGTTGCTGGTGGTGGTACTGCGCTTCTGAACGTATACAATGCAGTTGCAGCTGTAACTGCATCTGACGATGAGCAAACAGGTGTGAACATCGTCCTGAAAGCTCTTGAGTCCCCAGTTCGTACAATCGCTGATAACGCTGGTCAAGAAGGCTCCGTTATCGTTGAGCGCTTGAAAAATGAAAAAGTTGGCGTAGGCTACAACGCTGCTACTGGCGAGTGGGTTGACATGATCGTTCAAGGTATCGTTGACCCTGCAAAAGTAACACGCTCCGCGTTGCAAAACGCAGCTTCCGTTGCAGCTATGTTCTTGACAACAGAAGCGGTTATCGCTGACAAGCCAGAAAAAGAAAAAGCCGGCATGCCTGATATGGGCGGCATGGGTGGCATGGGCGGAATGGGCGGCATGATGTAATAGAATCATTTTCGAAGCAATTCGAAGATGGTCGACCGCGCCTAAATTATCTACATTGATTATGAGAAGCTTCTCATTCGTTCTCTGAACGTTTGAGTGGCTTCTTTTTTATTGGTTTCTTTTACTGCATATAGATGTTCCTCAGCCATATTCTAGATGGCGATTGAGCGCATCCGTTCTGGTGAAGAGGCTGTTGGTACAGTCTGGCAGCAAATGGCCCGTCTTCGTGGACAAGGCGATCAGTTTTAATCAGTTAATAAGTGAACCTATCCGTTATCGACAAAGCAGCTATTCGCGCACAAGCGCTGGATAGCTGTTCTTTTTGTTGAACTCAGTGATCGAATTCCTGTACACGGAGCTGAAGTTATCTTGATATATCCAGTTTGAGGAATTATTTTTAACATTTTTTTCATTTACCTATTGTATTAAGTGTATCAAGTGATATAATACACTACATACAAATGATACACCAAAGGAAGGAGCTCATTGAATGACATGATTGTTGCGGAATGTGAATCACGTTGGATTCAAGCAAACCACTATACGAGCAAGTGCTCAATCGAATCCGAAGCTCCATCCCGGATCAACTTACAGAGACACGCCGCGGAGAGCAGAGAAATGCTGCATCATTCATACCAAGGTAGGTATGCGTTATTTCCTTAACAATACTAATGAGCGAAATGAGGAGTATTGATGAAGACAGAATTTTCGATAAGACACCCATACTGGGCGGCAATACTTGTAGGATTGCTTTGCACTTTGATGACAGCAACCGGCTTCGCTGTAACGAAGGCTATCGGGTTAGACGATGATCATAGCTTGTTAGTATTGGCAGCTTTTCTCGCTGTATCAGCCATTATTGGGTTTATGATTATGAAGAAGTCACGGTTTTCGTTATATGATTACGGATTCCGTTATAGCGAGGCTAAGAGCAGTAGTAAGGTTATGTTTTACATTCCGCTGCTCGTAATTGAAGTGCTTTCTATTGTAGCGTATGGCTTCTGTGGTGAAATACGTCCGGTACAATATGTGTTTACCCTGTTATTTACGATTTCGATTGGTTTCAATGAGGAAATCTATTTTAGGGGGTTGGCTCTAAGGTACATAGGGGAAAAAGGAATTAAAGCGGCGATCATATGGTCGTCGGTAATATTTGGGGTATTACATATGGCGAATGCATTTGGTGGCCAAAATATTGGCTACAGCTTACTGCAGGTTGTTTATGCTTTTCTGGTTGGTATTGTATTCGCGGAGATTGTATCGATTACGAAGAGCTTGTGGTTCGTAATTGTATGGCATGCCGCACATGACTTTATCTCACTTCTGACAGAAGGCAGTATCGAAACTGGAATTATTATACTACCCGTGCAGGTAGCACTTTTATTGTTTTATGCGATCTATCTTTGGAAGAAGCATATTGCGCAAGAGAGTAGTATCACTAATTCTACCGATCAACAACCTCAAATGTCGCAATGAGCGACTCTATAAGATGAGTGCCTCAGCTCTATTTGCTGGGGCACTCATTTTGGTCTACAGCTTTGTATACGATCATCTTTCTTTGTTCAATACTTTCCTTCTGAATCAGTTTCTACTCTACCGCCTTGTTTAGGGAGATGCCTGTGTCGAGCATTCGGCGGTTAAAATTTTTATACCCTCTTTTTATACACCCTTATTGCAAACATATAAGCATCATCGTATCCGTATGTCCGCGCAGTAGGGCGGATGTGATCTTGTTCTCGCTCATACAATCACCTCCACAACTGCATAATAAGATATATTACTCTGACAGTCAAGGTACTATATTTATTATAATACTCTGTTCTAAATAAATGGTGCATCCCCCTGGCTAGATCGCGTGATTCCTTTTTTTTGCTTTCACTTTCTTTTACAGACACTCCATATGGGGATGACCTGGATATTACAATTTGGGGGTAGAATTCAGTAGCAATACATCTACCATTCTGTAACAGATAACAAAGGAGAGAGAAAAGATCACATGCGAATACGCAGAAAATGGTTGTCTCTGGCATTGCTGGGAAGCATGCTGCTTGGCGTGCTGCAGCCTGCATTGGCGCAAGCTTCACCTGGATTCGATTATACTAAGGTGCCGAAACTATTAATTACGGAGCTGGTGCCAGATACGAAGAATGTGAATTCGGCCGACGGCTATGAGAGTATTGAGATTTACAATAATACGAACCGAGACATCAACTTCAGAGATTACAAAATCGTGTATAACAACGGCAGCAACAATGACTGGTCGCTTACGGATAAGAAAGTTCCCGTGATTATCAAGCCGCATCAGACGATCGTGCTCTGGATCATGAATGGCAGTAATACGAACGAGACGGCTGATGCATTTAATAGCAATTATACAATTAACGGATATACGTCCAATTTGATTGAAAACACGAATTTGTTCCGGATTGATGCCGGCGGAGGCATGGCGAATACGGGAGAACGCAGCGTAGCGATTCATACGCTAGGCGGTGTCGAGATTGCCAAAGCGGCTTATTCGGTAACCAAGTCCAAAGAAAATTTCGGCATTCACTATAGCTATCCAATGGATGCAAGCAAGAATATGGCGATGGTAGGCGCAGCGGAATCGCAACCGGCTTCCCCAGGAACCGTTGAGGCGATTCAAGTGCCGGCATTCCCTTCGGATATCGGGGAACCGCCTACTGCTACGGCTCTAAATTTCGATCATGTGCCGGCAAGCAAGACGCTCGTGAATCAAGATGTGCCGATTGATGCATCCATCACAGGCAACCTGACTTCAGTTACCGCTTCCGTCTACTATAAGACAGACGTTCAGACGGCTTATACGCCACTAGTGATGGCGTCGGCTGACGGAGTGAAGCATACTACTACGATTCCTGGCCAAGGGGTCCTTGATGGCAATTTGCTTCAATACTATATTGAAGCGGTGGACGGAAATCTGCAGCCGGAGCGAACGGGTACATATGCGGTTGAGATCGAATCTTTGCCGCCGGTACAAGGGGACAAGCTTCAAATCGAGCATACTTCGGCGAAGCAAGTCGATGCGAAGGATCTGCTCATTACTGCGAAGCTGAACAATCCGGATAAAGTCAAAATTGACAAAGTGGAGCTGCTGTACAAGTCGCCATCGCAGGCGAAGTACACCCTGCTGGCAATGAAGCAGTTGCAACCCGATGGCAATGATTATAGCGTGACCATTCCGGCGAAGGCGTTCGTCGAATCCACGCTAGATTATACCATTCGTGTGAAAGACGTCGAGAAGAGCTATACCGTGGATGTCAATATCCCGCCATTTAACGCGGCGAAGGTGCCGTCATTGCTCGTAACGAAGATCGTTCCGAACACGACGAACGTGCCGAACACGTCATCGGACGCATTCGAAATGATTGAAGTGTACAACAATACCGATTCACCGATCGATTTTAAGAACTACAAGGTCAACTATCGATATCCTGATGATGGACCGGAAGCTGATTTGAAATGGCCTACGACCAAAGAAGATTTCATGATTCCTTCTCAGCAGTCGGTTGTGTTCTGGATTAAGAACGGCGCGAACAATAGCTATACGGCTGCGGATTTCAACAACTTCCACAAGACGAACTTGGTTGAGGATGCGAACTTGTTCGTAATCATGAGTGACGGCATGGCGAATTCGGGTCGCCGTGGTATCGTCATTAAGACGAACACGGGCAAAGAAATTTCTTATGCCAATTATGACGCAACGACCGTATATGAAGGCGGCGTGAGTGACGAGACCAAGGAAGACAAAGCGATTCTATTCAAATATCCAATGGACGGCAGCATCACGATGATCAAGACAAGTTCCGGGCTCGCGGCGCCTGCTCCTGGCGTGATCGATCCGGAGCTCGTTCCGGCCGTGCCTGTGCATGTCGAGCAAGACACGACGCCGCCAAAGGCAGAAGACCGCTCTGGCATAACGTCGGTCGAGCAATCGAAGAACCTTGATCTGAAAGCTTTTGCGGATGATGAGAGGCAAGTGGCGACAGTAAAAGTCTTTATCCGGACGGACAAAGAAGCGGATTATACCGGTTATGCACTGACGCAGAATTTCACTGATTCGTTGTATCATTATCTCGTGCCTGCAGCTACGCTGATCGGCAGCAAGTATATTGAATATTATTTCATGGTATCTGACGGTACAAATGAGGTGGAGACGGCAAAGGCCAAGGTGGACATCGCCGGCAAGCCGGGTCATGATCCGCTCCGTCTCAACGTGAAGAACGGGGATATCGTGAACGGTACGAAGACGTTGAAAGGGACGTCGGAGACAGCGCCTGCGAATACGTTGAAGTTAAGCGTAGACGGCCAAGCGATTACACAAGGTTCGTTCGATGCATTAGAGCACGATGCATACTTCGTCTTCGAAGCGAAGAACGTGGACTATTATTTCAAGAATGCCGTCACGATGGGGCCGGAGAGCGAGAAGGATAAGACGATCCTCTATACGTTCATGGATCCGATCCCGACGTATACGACATTGACTTTTAAAATCGATGCGAGCCGCTTCCATATTGGTGCGGATAACGTGATCTATATTCGTGCAGGTTCGAAGACAAGCCCATTCGATGACCGCAAGGAAGAGAATAAAGACGATTTCGAAGTACGAAACGTACGCTTAATGCTGGCGGACGGTACTGAGATTTGGGATCCACTCTACGTGAAGGGGAAAGAAATCAAGATCGGCGACAGCCCGGGAAAAATGGAAGGAATCGGCTTCAACTTCAATCTGGATGCGAAGTACTTCCAGTCGCACGCCTATGCTTGGGATACGACCAAAGCGGTGGACGGCGCGCATCAAGTGATAGTGACCGATAGCAAAAATGTTACCGTGACGGCGAATGTCACGATAGACAATACGCCGCCTTCGATCAAGCCGAATGTTGAAGAAGGCAAGCAGTACCGCGGCAATTTCAATCTGGATGCGGAGATCAAAGACCAGCTTGCCGGCGTTGACCAAGTGATCGTGAAGCTGGATAACCAAGATATTAAGCTTCCCTATGCTTTATCTTCCGGCAGCATGAAGGCGGGCAAGCACACGCTGACGATTACGGCATCCGATAAGGTGGGTAATCAAGCGGAGCGCACGGTCACATTCACGACGCCGGAGGAAAATCCGCTGCAGCCGGAATTGATCGCGCCAATGCAAGGTCAATCCGAATTGGGCGGCAGCGTGGGTCTGAAGGTGAAAGTGCAGGATCCGACGAATGATCCGATGAACGTCACGTTCTACAGAGGCTTCCAATATGATGGCAACCGCACTGCAGAAGGATTCACAGGCTTCATGAACGCATCCGATACCGAACCGCCGAAAGTCATGATTCCGGAAGGAGAGCAGACATTAACGGTAGAGGATTACCGTAAGATCAGCGCAGAAGACGGCGATTACTTAGTCAATGACGCAGTGGAGCAATTCCCATACCAACGTTATCAGATTAAGCTTGACCTAGCGGTCCAGAAGACAGACCGCGTCGATATCGTCTGGAAGGGCAAATCGATCGAAGGACGTAAAGTCAGCTTGTATGCTTGGAACGAGAGCGCGAAGAAATGGGTGCAGCTCGTTACCCGCATTGCAGGCACAGAGGATTTCGAATTGAAGTCCACGGTTAAAGTCGAAGACTATGCAATGGGACAGACAATCCAGATCATCGTGCAAGATGAGATCGCGGAGATGAAGGAACTGAAGTCTGATACGGCCCAAGATCCGTATGATTTCTCCTTCGTATGGATGTCGGATACGCAGTACTACTCGCAGAGTTATCCTCAGATTTACAAGAAAATCGTGAATTGGGTGAAGGATAACAAAGAGAGCAACAATATTAAATATGTCATCCATACGGGAGACATCGTCGATAAATCCTATCAAGAGTATCAATGGCAGGAAGCGGATGAGGATATGAAGGTGTTGGAAGATGCCAACATTCCTTACGGCGTGCTTGCTGGTAACCATGATGTTGGTCACCAAGACAACGACTATACGAAGTACTGGCAGTATTTCGGAGAACAGAGATTCAAGGATATGCCAACGTACGGCGAGTCCTATCAGAACAATCGCGGACACTACGATCTCGTTTCGGCCGGAGGCAATGATTTTATCATCGTCTATATGGGCTGGGGCCTGGGTGATAAGGAAATCGACTGGATGAATGAGGTCGTGGCGAAATATCCGGAGCGTAAGGCAATCTTGTGCTTGCATGAATACATGCTCGTATCCAATAACCGTGCCCCGATTGCCGATAAGATTTTCGAGAAGGTCATTAAGCCGAACAAGAACGTCATCGCGGCATTGTCCGGACACTATCACGATGCGCAGCTGAAGATCGATGAGCTGGAGGACGACAACGGCGAGAAGCGCAAAGTCTATCAGATGCTCGCGGACTATCAAGGCGCGCCAGAAGGCGGTCTCGGCTATATCCGTCTGATGCAGTTCGACATGAAGAACAACAAGCTTCACATCAAGACGTATTCGCCGTATTTGGACGATTATAACTATTATGATTCTGAGTTCTATCCTGGCAAAGACGAGTTCTCGCTGGATCTGGATTTACAGCCGAAGATCAAACGCGTCGCAACCGACTACATCGGCGTGAAGGTCTATAGTGAATTACCGATCGGCAAAGTGAATAACGTGAAGAGCGGCCAGCAGGCAGCTTTTACTTGGAGCGGGCTCCAAGGCGATAGCTACTATCAATGGTATACGAAGGCAGAAGACGGCAACAGCGGTCAAGTGTTATCGGATATTTGGGGCTTCTATACAGGTAAGGTGAGTAATCCTAATCCAGGCCCTGGTACTACGAAACCAGATCTAAAGCCAGAACAAAAGCCTGATCCAAAACCTCAGCCTAAGCCGGAGACTTCTTCGGACAAAGGGGTTATGAGCATTAAACCGGGCGCGGATGGCGCTTATGCGGTAGATCGCGCTGCGCTTGAAAAAGCAGTCAATGAAGCAGAGCACGGCAAAGTGGCGATTAAGCTCGAGGCAGCGGGTTCGGAACAAGCGGCTCAGCTCGTGTTGGATGCGGCTGGTGTGCGAAAAGCGAAAGAGCGCAAATTGAGTATTGAAATTGTGGGATCTGGATTTACCGTGACGATTCCGGCAGCTTCCTTGCCGAATGGCATCGCAGATGCGGATCGCATCGTGCTTCATATTGATCCGACGATGAATTCCTCGATCCAGACGGCAATCAATGCGGCAATCAGCTCGAACGGTGAACTGAAGTCGACAGGCGTAGTATTCACGCTCAAGCTAGTAACGGTCAAAGGAAAGACAGAGACGGCGGTTCAGCAATTCAGCGGTCCGATTACCGTGAAGCGTACGCTAACGGCAGAGCAAATGAAGCAGCTGCAGAAAGATTACGCGAATATGTATCGTCTGGTCGATGGCAAAGCAGAGATGATCGCTGGTACGTTCGATGGGAGCACAATTAGCTTCTCGACGGATCAACTGGCGCAATTCGCTGCGCTCGAACTGCACAAGCAGTTCGCAGACTTAACGGGTGGTTGGGCTGACGAATACATCCTCAAGCTGGCTGCGAAGAATATCATTACGGGGATGGAGAATTACCAATTCCGTCCGAATCTGAATGTATCGAGAGCGGATTTCGCGACGCTTGTCATCCGTGCGCTGGGTATCCAAGCAGTAGAAGGACAGACACGATTCGCGGATGTAACTGCAGACCGTTACTATGCAGGCTATGTGAGCAAAGCGGCTGAACTGGGATTGGTACAGGGCAGCAACGGTAAATTCCGTCCGACAGAGCCGATTACGCGCCAAGAAGCGGCAGTGATTCTAAACAAAATGGCAGAATACATGAAGAAGCCACTTGCGGGATCATCCACCGTGCCAGCATTTGCTGACTTGAGCAGCATTGCCGGCTGGGCGAAGGATGCAGTGACGAAGCTGCAAGCAGCGGGTATCATTAATGGCAAATCAAACAACCGTTTCGATCCGCACGGCTCGGTGACGAGAGCGGATATCTCGAAGATGCTTTATTTGATGTTGAATAAGTAACGAATACGCGCAGAACCCAAAATACCGTCAGGGATCATCCTGACGGTATTTTCATGAGCTCTACGTTCAAATATTTATAAGTTTTTCACTTAGCCATTGAAAGAAGTTAGCTAGCATCACGAAGGTTTGTTCACGCGTAAGCTGGCCTTTCATGAAAAGAAGGTACCGCATTCAATATTCCCAGCTCTGCGGCCCGCTAGATACTAGCTTAAGCCTAAGGTAATAGCTGCATCATCTTTGGAATGATCAAATTGGAGCTGAATCGTAAAAAGATTCGCTGACATTTAACTTGATGCGGTACGGAGATCGCTGAAACTATATCAAAGGACGTTGTCTAGTTTGAAATAGACGTCGGTTGACCATCTTTGGTATAGACCCAGTTACAGTGACTACGGTATGGGATTCCAATCAAAATCTTCTTCCGTCCGAAAGGCATTGAATCCTTCGCGATCAATGACGAGTTCTGCACACAAACACAGACAATTACAGGGATACACACATAGCATGTAGGAGTGTACATGATCTCTTTATTTTTCGCTGCTCTCAATCACCCAATCTAACAGGGAAAGGTGATGTTTAATATGGCTAATCTTATTGCTTTTCAAAGGATTACCAGTAATGCGTCTACCGTTTTTCTTGGTATTAACATGGCTCAAGCTGCATTTAATGCAGCAAATGGACAAGGAGCTAATCCAGTTACGGTTCCCAGATATCTGAATCCGGTCTGGCCATTAATCCAAAAATATGATAATGATAATCTTCCCCCTTTCGGGGATAATCCCAATCCTGAATACATTTGGGATCAAACAACATCAGATGGACAGACGGTAGCTTTTGGCGCTGCGTCTGCTGGGAGAAGCATTCCAAGCGGCACAACTGAGGCATTCGCTGTTACATTAATTGCTTTTGCCGATAATGCGATGGAAGCAAAAATTGAGCTTTTTGAGTTGATAAACAATCAGTTTGTAAAAGCAGCTCCTCAACCAGATGGGTTAGATGAACTTGTATTGGTAGCGGGAACCCCCAATATACCTGCTACAGGATTAACAGAGATAGAACCTTATAACTGGCAAAGCACTCGCGTATATTCTACTCTGTTTACTGTTGAGGCTCTGGATGCAGACAGGGTAGTCAGTATTGTTGTCTCATTTGAGGGAACCAATTACTTGGTTCCTAATCCACCGAAACCGAATCCGGCAGGTTTGCAGTTCATTCTGGATATTTACATTGCTTTCAATTTATAAATTGATTTTTAATTTAGTTGCCTCCTATTTTTAATATTCAAATTAATAATGTTGACAAACCATTTGAATAGCACTATGATTGTCAGTAATCTAATATTGAATAACCCGATGAAAGAGCGAAGTAGCAATGTTGTCACTGTTCTCAGAAAGCCAGGGGTTGATGCGACCTGGTACACACAATGAATTGCGAATTACACTCTGGAGGTTCTTAGGTAACGCTAAGCGGATTGGCAATCGATATCATTGCCGAGAGTGGTATGAATAGTGGCTGCAGCACTGTTCATGCAAGCTGGGTGGTAACACGGTTAATTAATCGTCCCTATGTCTACAATAGACAAGGAGACGATTTTTTTGTTTTTCTGAACCTTAAAGGTAGCGTTTTGAACTTACATTCTCAATTATCAAATATAAAATCACACCAAGGAGCTGAATCACAATGATGAACATTATCGATGAATTGGAATGGCGCGGTGCCATTAATCAACAGACAGATGCTGAAGGTTTGCGTAAATTAACAAGCGAGAAATCGATATCATTATACTGTGGTGTTGACCCTACTGGGGACAGCATGCATATCGGACACTTGATTCCATTCATGATGCTGAAGAGATTCCAGCTTGCAGGACACCGTCCGGTGATCTTGATTGGTGGAGCAACAGGGACAATCGGCGATCCAAGCGGCCGTACAACAGAGCGTACGCTGCAAACGATGGATCAAGTCCAAAATAACGTAGATGCATTGACTGCGCAAATGAAGAAGCTGTTCTTGAACGAAGGCGACACTGGCCTGCGCATGGTGAACAACTACGATTGGACTCATAACGTAACAATTCTTGATTTCCTTCGCGACTACGGGAAGAACTTCAGCGTCAACACGATGCTGGCGAAAGATATCGTAGCAAGCCGTCTCGATACGGGGATCTCCTTCACTGAGTTCTCGTACCAGATTCTTCAGTCGATGGACTTCCATCACTTGTTCGTTAATGAAGACGTACAACTGCAAATCGGTGGCGCGGATCAATGGGGTAACATTACAAGCGGCCTTGACTTGATTCGCAAAAAAGAAGGATCAGAAGCTAAAGCATTTGGTTTGACAATCCCATTGATGCTCAAAGCAGATGGTACGAAATTCGGTAAAACTGCTGGCGGTGCAATCTGGCTCGATCCGAACAAAACGACTCCATTCGAGTTCTACCAGTTCTGGGCAAACACAGATGATCGTGACGTAATTAGATACCTGAAATTCTTCACATTCTTAACGCAAGAGCAAATCAAGGCGTTGGAAGAGAAAGTACAAACTGAGCCGCATAAACGTGAAGCTCAACGTGTACTTGCTGAAGAAATGACCAAATTCGTTCATAGCGAAGAAGCATTGGTACAAGCTCAGAAAATTACAGCTGCCTTGTTCAGCGGAGATATCAAAGCGCTGACTGCAGATGAAATCGAGCAAGGCTTCAAAGATATGCCTACATTCCATGCTTCTAAGGAAGAGAAAAACATTGTAGACTGGCTCGTTGATCTTGGTATCGAACCATCCAAGCGTCAAGCGCGTGAAGATATTGCGAACGGTGCAATTTCGATGAATGGAGAAAAAGTAACGGATCTGGAAATGACAGTTACTGTGGACGATTCCTTCGATGGCCGCTTCATTATTATCCGTAAAGGGAAAAAGAGCTACAGCCTCGTGAAATTGGGAGAATAGCTGCTCATGAAATTTGGAGAATAGCTGCTACAGCTATTCTCTTTCCTTTATCTCCTTTAGTTAGGGGGCCGGAATAACCAAATGCCAGAATCGTGGAAAAAATCGCTGCAAAGTGCTTTACTGAATCATCGCATTATATCGGCTATCAATCAGGACATGCAAGTCAATTGGCTTATGCTCGATCTCGGGATTACCGAAGTGGCTCTCAATCAACTGAATGAAGAACTTGACCGTATGCTGATTGCGTTCAATCGATTATGCAAGTATAAACAGGTAAAGCAGATATCGCTAGGCTACTTTCGAATGTTGGATATTATACGAAATGAAGAGAGTTGCCAACCTAAGCTACATATTCTGCTTCCAACGATTAAGAGTTATTTTCAAGGCAGGTATTATATTAAGGCAGAGTCGTGGTTGTCTCTATGGTGCAGAGCTTTGGATAAAGAATCTGTAGACCATGTGACCGTGAACGTGAAGGTTGTGAACCCAAAGGGCGATCAGCAGGCGACTGTTCAAAAGATGGACGAAGGCTTGGACAAGCTTGTAGTGAATAGGGGACAACGAAGGTTGGAGAGTAGTGAGCCAAGTACCCTACTCCCTTCTCGCAGATTAATCGGATACAGCAGAGTGATGAAGGAATATATGGAGAAGTTGAAGCCTGATCCTGTATATGATTTGAGCGAGTACCGAACAGAAGATATAGTAGCGAACGCTGCATTCGAAATCATGCTCGATTGGTATCCTGGGATACGGCTCAAATAGATCATCATCCTAAGAAATAGAGTCATCATTTAATTTATAGATAGATAATAGAAGTTTGAAGGACTGGATTGAGACAAAATCCAGTCCTTTCTTTGTACGGAACGTCACCAATGAATGCTGCTTGGTTCAAAAAAGTGGGAGTTGAAGAGAAATTATACACTTTCTGACGCAGATTGAGCGGATTAATCCATAAAGGCAAAAAAAAGATCAAAAATTGAAATGTTTGGCTATGATATATTTCACAACTAAAATATGAGGATTATCATAGGAAAATAAGAAAGGGTACATGTATTGATATAAGAAATAGCCGATTTCAACATAATTACTTACCAAATTAATCCTCTGCGTTTGTGTCTACGTACTTCAAGCATTTGAGTAGAATTTGATAAAAAATAGAAATAGAGAGGGTATTATCTATTTCTGAGAGGTTTCCCTTACTCCAGCAAGCCGGTAAACATATTCCCCAGCATGTATAAGTATTCCCTTTTGTATTTTCTTCACTCTTTGTTCCCCAATCCAGTTTTGCCCTCAATTACGTTCAACCTTAGGGAATAAGAACAACTTCCCCAACGCATGATAGTGATATCGTCTAGTAGGCAACCAATCCCCAAGTGTGCTTTTATTTCATGATAGAAAGGATGTGTGTTCAATATCAATAAATAAATGATAGAGAAGATGAATTGATGTATATATAAAAATACTATTTACCGCATTTATATTCACTATTTCACCCTGGAAATGCTTTTACCTATAGAAGCGAAAAACCTTTAAAGCCTTCATCGAATTGCTGGAAAAAGCTTTAAAGTATTTGCTAACAAGATTCTGGAAAATGACGAAAAAACCTTATGTGACAAGGTGTTGAATCGAATTGACAGAACAAAAAAATGAGGCGTATACTGACGGTGCAAGTTAATCGATTAACAAAACTATATAAATAATTTCATATCATCAAGGGGTGAGCTCGAAGCGTTTCAATTGCATTCCTATAGTTTCAATTCATACCTTATTCATTGATTTGAATAATTTAGGAAGATTGAAAAGGTTAGACAACTGAGAGAAAGAAGGATAGATCAATGGCCAATTCAAAAAAGTTGACGCTATTCGGGTTAATTGGGATTACGATGGCGTTCTTCGGTACTGTTCGTAGTGTGCCGACACTTGCCGCCACCGGCTGGACTCAAATCTTTTATATGTTGGTTGCAGCCGTATTGTTCGCCTTGCCAATCGCGTTGATGTCAGCCGAGCTGTCAACAGGGTTCCCTGAAGAGGGCGGACCGCAAGTATGGGTTAAAAACGCTTTAGGCGAGAAATGGGGCTTCGTTACCTCATGGCTCTTATGGGTACAAATGTTCTTCGGGATGGTAATGGTCGCATCCACAGTAGGGGTTCTATTCGGATACGTCATTAATGTTCCCGATTTATCATCAAACAATTACTTCATATTCGCAGTTATCCTGATTTCATATTGGGGCGTTACATTATTGAACTTGAAGTTCGATATGGTCAAAATTGCAGGTAACTGGGGCGCAATTATCGGGGTATATATCCCATTCGTTATTCTCGTAATCCTGGGTCTTATGTACATGTTCAAAAATGGCATTAACCCACAAGGTTACTTGGCTGACTTCAAAGCAAGCAATTTGTTGCCGAATCTAAGCGATTTGGGAAGCTTGGCATTCTTGTCCGGTATCATCTTTATCTTCGCTGGTGTAGAGATCTCTTCTGTACATGCGAATAACATCGAAAATCCGAAACGCAACTATCCGATTGCAGTTATCGCTTCCGTTATCTTGCTGGTTATTTTCAACCTGATTGCAGGTCTTACTGTAGCAAACGGTGTTCCAATGGGGAAAATGGAGCTTGCGAACATTACGCAGCCTTACCTGATCTTCTGTGAAGACTTAGGCATTCCATCAATTTTCGTTAATATTATCTCGGCAATGATTTTGATCGGTGTACTCGTTCAGCTTAGTGCATGGGTACTTGGACCAAGTAAATCGATGATCAAGGTCGCAGAAGATGGTAACTTGCCGCCATTCTTCCAAAAGAGAAATGGAAAAGGTATTCCAATTTCGTTCGTATTGATTCAAGCGATTGTTATCTCGTTAGTTTCCGTTCTTTATATCGTAGTACCTGACGTAAACAGTGCGTTCTTGATTATCACAATTACAACGACAATTCTCTATTGTCTCGTATATGCTTTTATCGCAATTTCAGCAATTCGTCTTCGTTACAAAATGCCTGAAGTCGAAAGACCATTCCGACTTGGCAGCAAAGGCAATGGCTTGATGTGGTTCGTAGCTTTGCTGGCCTTGTTGAGCGTAGGCATTACATTGGTTGTTAGCTTGATTCCACCATCTATTCTCGAACCAAGCCAAACAACGGGTTATATCATTTATCAAGTAGGCGCAACAATTGTTATGGTGGGCATCGCCCTTATCATATATAAATTCAAGAAGCCAAGCTGGAAAAAGAGTGAATAGTTTCACAAATTAAGTGCTTCATCAATTCGTTTCATCACATTCAATTCATTTATACATCACGGGAGGAATAGAACATGAACTATCAAATTCCGGAAATTAACTTGAAAGCATTATTCCTTGGTTCTAAAGGCGAAAACGTTAATCTCTTCAAAGAAGTATTGAATAAAATTGTGGACGAGCATGTTGGCTGGAGACAAAACTATCAACCGCAAGATTTGCCAGTCATCTCTCCTTTCGATAAGAGCTCTGAGAGCTTCCAAAATACTGCAGACCATATGCGCAGCGTATTCGATCAATTGTCTTCCAAGCTTCGTTCCGAATCCTTGCCTTGGCATACAGCAGGACGCTTCTGGGGTCATATGAACTCTGAAACATTGATGCCTGCGATTATCGCTTATACAGCAGCAATGCTATGGAATGGTAACAACGTAGCTTATGAATCTTCTCCGGGTACATCCCAAATGGAAGAAGAAGTTGGACATCAATTGTGCAAAATGATGAGCTATCGCGAAGGACATAGCTGGGGCCACATCTGTGCCGATGGTTCCATCGCGAACTTGGAAGGTCTCTGGTATGCACGTAACATCAAGTCCTTGCCGCTTGCAATTAAAGAAGTTGCACCTGAGCATGTAGAAGGCAAATCCGAATGGGAATTGCTCAACATGCCTACGAATGAAATTATGGACATCTTGGACAAAGTTCAAGACAAATTGGATGATATCAAAGCAAAATCCGCACGCAGCGGCCGTTATTTGGACAAGCTTGGTAAATGGTTGATTCCACAAACAAAACACTATTCCTGGTTGAAAGCAGCCGACATTATCGGTATCGGCTTGGATGCTGTTGAAGCAATCGATGTAGACAGCAGCTATCACATGGATATTGAAAAGCTGGAAACACGCATTCGTGAACTGGCAGCAGAAAATACACCAATCCTTGGGGTTGTCGGCGTAGTCGGCAGTACAGAAGAAGGTCAAATCGACCATATTCATAAAATGGTTGCTCTTCGTGAAAAATTGGCGAAGGAAGGCATTTACTTCTATATCCATGTCGATGCAGCATACGGCGGATATGCACGTTCCATCTTCTTGGATGAAAACGATCAATTCATCGAATATAACAAAATTAATGAAGTATTCAAGAAACACAATGTCTTCACAGATATGAGCTTGAAGGACGAATGGCTTACTGAAGACGTATATGAAGCCTTCAAAGCAATGAGCCAAGTTGAATCCATTACAATTGACCCGCACAAAATGGGCTATATCCCTTACTCTGCAGGTGCAATCGTTATTCAAGATATCAGAATGCGCGATGCAATCTCTTACTTCGCAACATACGTGTTCGAGAAGGGTGCAGATATCCCAGCATTGCTCGGCGCGTACATTCTCGAAGGTTCCAAAGCAGGTGCAACAGCAGCTGCTGTATGGACAGCACACAAAGTATTGCCGCTTAACGTTACAGGCTTTGGTAAGTTGATGGGCGCAAGCATCGAAGGCGCTTATCGCTTCTACAACTTCTTGAAGGAAAGAACATTCAACGTTAATGGCAAAGTGATTAAACTTCATCCATTGACTAAACCAGACTTCAACATGGTTGACTATGTATTTAACGAAGAAGGCAACACAGACTTGGAGAAAATGAACAAATTGAACCATGAATTCTTCAATTACGCTTCCTATGTGAAGGGCGGATTGTATAACAACGAATTCATCACTTCTCATACAGACTTTGCAATTCCTGACTATGGCAACAGCCCATTGGAATTCGTCAACAGCCTTGGATTCAGCAGAGCAGAATGGGATCGTGTTGAAAAAGTTACAATCCTTCGTGCTTGTGCCTTGTCTCCATATGCTCATGACAAAGACGTATTCGAAGAATATGCACTTAAGATTGAGAAAGCTATTCAAGACAAGCTGGAAAAAATCTACTTGTACGAAATGTAAGTTTCAAATTTATAAAATGGAATGCGTAACAATCTTCGGTTGTTGCGCATTCCTCTTTATCCAAGGAGTGCTGGATATGACAAACATCAAAAAGGTATTAACGGTTGCAGGTTCGGACTCTAGCGGCGGCGCTGGACTACAAGCGGATCTGAAAACGTTTGAAGAATACGGAACATTTGGCTTCTCTTCCATTACTTCCATCGTTACGATGGATCCGGATAACAACTGGCATCATGCCGTATATCCGATTGATCCTGAACTTGTTCGCAATCAGATTAAAACCGTATTATCTGGGGGCAAACTAGATGCGATGAAGACAGGCATGCTCGGTTCCATTCCTGTGATCGAACTGCTTAGAGAGGTTATTGACCAGCACGACATCACGAATGTCGTCATCGACCCTGTTATGGTGTGCAAAGGCGAGGATGAAGTTGTTCAACCGGAAAACGGTGAAGCCATTCGAGAGCTTCTGCTTCCTAGAGCAACGGTTGTGACGCCCAATTTATTCGAAGCGGGACAGCTTGCGGGAATTCGCAAAGTTAGCACGCTTGAGGATATGAAGGAAGCTGCAACCAAAATTCATGAGCTTGGAGCACAGCACGTAGTCATTAAGGGTGGCAAGACATTGGAAGATCAGAAGGCTATTGATCTGCTGTTCGATGGTCAATCGTTCACATTGTTCGAAGCAGAGAAGCTGGATACGAACCATAATCATGGTGCAGGATGTACATTTGCGGCGGCTATCGCTGCTGGTCTTGCGAAGGGGATGTCGGTCAAGGATGCAGTAGCTACAGCGAAGCAATTCGTTACAGCAGGCATTGGAGGCGGATTCGCGCTTAATCAATTTGTAGGACCTGTATGGCATGGTGCGTACAATAAGGCTGAACAACGCATGAATTGCTAAACACAGCAGGTATATGTCCAATCTATAGACCCCATTTGCGAGCGCAGCATTGCAATAATTGGTCATGAAGGAGTTCGGCTTATATGAAGAAAGAAGAGGTTACACTGAAAGAAAGCCTATTTCTTTTAGTTGTTTTATTAGCCATTATAGGAGCTTGTATTATCGGCTTAAGCATGGATCCACAAATTCCGATACTATTCTCCTTGGGGATTATTATCGTCTTCGCTAAAATAAAGGGCATATCTTGGGATCGCGTTCACAAAGGAATATCGAACGGCATTACACCCGGATTAATCCCTATTCTCATCTTTATGCTAATTGGAGCCTTAATCAGCGTGTGGATTGCAGCAGGAACAATTCCGACGATTATGGTTTATGGCTTTGGCATCTTGTCCGCTAAATATTTTTTGCCTTCTGTTTTTATCATTTGTGCAGTCGTTGGTATTACAGTAGGGAGCTCATTCACTACGATCTCAACTGTAGGTATTGCCTTCTTCGGAATGGGACAGATTATGGGATACCATCCCGCCATTACGACCGGGGCAATCATTTCAGGTGCATTCTTAGGAAACAACGTCTCGCCTTTATCGGATACAACGAACCTGTCCTCGGCCATTGGTGAGGTTGACTTGTTCGAACATATCCGTTATATGCTGCGAGTTGTTATTCCCGCCTTCCTGATTTCGCTTTTGTTCTTTGGAATTGTAGGTCACGCGAAGGTGTTGACGACAGGCGAACAAATCAATGAACTTGTTCAAACTTTGAATTCGTCATTTACCGTATCTGCATGGACCTTGATTCCGGTATTGGTACTCTTCTTATGTGCATGGCGCAAGATTCCGGCCATCCCGACTTTGCTGCTAAGCATTGTCTTTACCATCGGAGTTCTGTTTATTTATCACCCAGAAACAAGCTTGGCAAGCCTATCTAAGCTGATGCAGGATGGTTATATTGCGCACACAGGCGTTGAGAGCGTGGACAAGCTGTTGTCTCGCGGCGGTATCCAGAGCATGATGTGGTCTGTATCCCTTATTTTGCTTGCATTATCATTAGGCGGGCTGTTGGTAGAATTGAACATCATCAAAACGATTATTTCTCGCATCTCTTCATTTGTTAGCACAAAAGGAAAGCTGATTCTGATGACGGCGCTTAGCTCGATGGGGATTAACCTTCTCCTTGGAGAGCAGTACTTGTCCATTATTTTACCGGGAGAAGCGTTCAAGTCTCAGTATGATGCGATTGATGTGGGACGCAAGGAAATGACGAGAATACTCGCCAATGGCGGAGCAGCTTTTAATGCGCTCATTCCTTGGGGCGTCAGTGGGGTATTTATTACAGGGACACTCGGCGTATCGACACTTGAATATTTGCCGTTCGCTATTTTCTGTATTGTTGCACCGCTTCTCAACATTTTGTACGGTTTCTTGGGAAAATCTACGAAAGCTTCCAAAGCTTCCAAAGCAGCATAATCGCAAACGATAAGAAGAAAAGTTGGTGCATAGAGCCAGCTTTTTTTCTATGGAAGGTGCTGCTCTTCTTATGAAATATGTGGTATTAATTACTAATGAAAAATAATGCTATAATATGTTATACCTATTTCAGATACTTGGAGAAAAAAATCACATAACTGGATATGTCATATGAATGACCTTCTAATCCCACCTTCAACATGATGAGATTGGAAATCAGCCAGTCAGTACTCAAGGAGGTAAACATATGTTAATAGAAGAGCTGCAGGGGAAAGCGTTAGATGAATTTTTCCAAGGGATTTTATCTTTGGAGACGATTGAAGAGTGCTATGCTTTCTTTGATGATTTGTGCACAGTAAATGAAATTAAGACGATGGTTCAGCGTTTTCAGGTTGCGAAGATGCTGCACAACCATAACACATACAGTGAGATTGAAGCTGAGGCGAATGCAAGCACGGCTACCATTTCCCGTGTTAAGCGATCCTTGAATCATGGCAACCACAGCTATGAATTCGTATTCGCACGTATGAAAGAACAATCAGAGAACAATCCAGAGAAGTAAGTTTCCAATCTTCAGACTTTACGTACGATGTATCTGCGATCTGCGTACAATGAAAACCTCTCCATGCAAGCTTATGCACCTAGAAGGAAAATCAGCCTTCAAATCAATTCATTCTTTGTGAAACGATACAATTTTCATACCATTAGGGAGAAGGAGGGGGACTAAGCTTCGCTGCATCATTACAAGATAAGCGAAATGCTCAAGTCGCCCCTTATCATGCATGTTACTCCTCAACAAGCTCCTTGAATGATTTCACCTTGCCATGCGCATGCGGTGTTTGCTTGCGGATTTTATCGGCGTTTTCCCGGCGATGTTTTGGAATGGACATGGATGATAGCCTCCTCTTGAAATGAGCCCAATAAGGCATAGTAAGTTTGCGGCTGGATAGATGCAAGCATCTGTCTAGCCGTGCTGCACTCGGTTCAATCGTGAACCGAATGTGTTGTTAATATGAGCTGGATTCATAGCGACTATCCCCGCCAATGTTAGGGGGAGAGGGGTTATGGATTCTTTTGACATGGAATTGGGTGTTGTGATATCTTTTATTTAGACATTTATCTAAATGTCTAATGGGTTCTAATTCTGTGGCCGGGGGGATTCCAATTGAATAAATCAGCTTGGAAATGGATGATGGCAGCATGTTTGCTGCTCGGGAGCGCAGTCCCAACTGCATTTGCGGAGGAGACGAAGCAGGAAGCGGCATCAGAAAAGAAGGAAACTGCTAGTATGGTGCAACTGCGGCAAGCGGCGAACGCAATTGGAGCTTATGTAAAGTGGGATCAGAGTACGAAAGAAGCAACGGTTACTTATGGGGATCGTGTATGGATCGTACGCAGCGGGTCTGTTGAATCGACGATTAGCGGCCAACTGTTGAAGCTGACTGCGGCACCTAGAGTGGAGCAAGGAACTCTGGTTGTAACTTGGAACGATCTGTGTGAAGCCTTGCACATTCAAGCGAAGTGGGTAAATGGGAAAGTGGAAGCAGAGACGTCGGACTGGAAGACGCGTGCGTCTCAATTTGTCATGCAATTCGCAGCAGCCGCTGACCGTCCGGAAGCGGTGGAGCAGATCCAATCTTCTCTGACTCCGGCACTCAAAAATGCGGGTCACGTGTACCCGATCGGCATGTTTGCCAAGCAAATTACGACGATGTTCGGGCAGCCAACCCAATTGATCCAAGTCACGCAAACTGAAAATGATGTGCATCGTAATGCTGCCGTCTCATTCAAGACTGATAAAGGCTCGGTATTATCCGTGGTACTTCGTTATGCTAAGGACGGCTTGGTGGATGATATGTATTTCAATTTCGTACCCCAAGGTCAATATCAAGCCCCATCCTATGATGATAAGGATGCTTATAGAGAAGAGTCGATCGTAATCGGAGAAGGGGAATTCAAGCTGCCGGGCACACTGACAGTGCCAGCGTCAGGAGACGGGAATTATCCGGTTCTGGTGCTTGTACATGGATCGGGTGCGAATGATCGAGATGAATCGATCGGCAGCAGCAAGATGTTCCGTGACCTGTCCGTCGGCCTTGCCAAGCAAGGGATTGCAACGATTCGTTATGAGAAGCGGACGCGTGAATATTCGTATCAGTCCACCGCAGTTCCACGCTTTACGGTGAAGGAAGAGACGATAGATGATGCCCTTCATGCGGTTGCTTGGGCGGCCCAAGACAAGCGGCTGAACAAGCAGCAGATCTTTGTGCTTGGCCACAGTCAAGGCGGAATGCTCGTGCCTAGAATTCTTGCTCAGGATACTGCGAAGGCAATTCGGGGAGCTGTAGTTGCAGCAGGGCCATCTGGCCCGCTTGAGGATCTCATGCTGACGCAATTCGAAGGCCAATTGGCTCGTGCGAAGGAGTCGAAGCTTCCAGAGCAGGCAATTGCTCAATTGGAAGCACAAGTAGCAGCTTGGAAGCAGTCCCTTCAAATCATAAAAAATAAAGAATATACAGTCGACAACTACCCGGCAAATCTGCCAATCGGCACACCTTCTTGGTGGTTTGATTTCCGTGACTATTATGGCGGAGACATTGCGAAGACTCAGCAAGTTCCGATGTTCCTCATCCAAGGGGACAATGATGTCCAAGTGGGCAAGGAGCATTTAGACGGCTGGAAGAAGGCGCTGTCGGCTCGTACCAATGTCGCATACAAGCTGTATCCGAAGCTGAACCATGTTTTTGTACCGTATGATAAACCATCGACCGGAGAAGAATATATGCTGCCGGGCAACGTACCGCTTGAAGTCATTACGGACATGGCGAAATGGATAAAAACTCTATCTTAATGATATCGTTGCCGTTATACACGTCAATGTAGCATTGGCTTATAACCAAGAGCGTGATAGTCTAGATAGCTAGGCTATGCGCTCTTTGTGATTTTTGAGTGGAATGATTTATGCGTTATAATGGATAAATAGTTAAAGGGGGGCTGGTCATGCGACGTACGAAAAAACCGCGAAAACGTAGAATCTGGCTTCTGATCTCCCTTGTTCTCATTATTTTGGTTCCCTACATATTGGTGAACAGCACACCTGCATTAACAGCGCTGTTTGTAAGAAAACTATTTGAGACTCCAATCGCGACCCAGCCAGCAGGGTATGCTTCGTATAGCAGCCAAGTGCAGGTTCAGCATGATTTGACCTATCCATCAAGGTATAAGGACAACCGATTCGATATATACTTGCCACAATCATCAAGCGCCGAAGGAGCGAAATCATACCCGACTATTATCTGGGTGCATGGAGGTGCGTATGTTGGAGGGGATAAGAAGGATCTTGCAATTTTCTCCACCATGTTAGCAAGTCAAGGTTATGTGGTATTGGCGATGAATTATGAGCGCGCACCAGAAGCCAAATATCCTACACCTCTTTTGCAACTGGATGAATGTTATCAATATGTGAAGGCAAATCCGGATCGCTTCCCGATTGATACGAATCGGCTATTCTTTGCCGGAGATTCGGCAGGAGCACAGATTGCCAGCAACTATACAGCTATTCAGACGAACTCAGATTTGGCACGTCAAATGGGTATGGAGCAAGCAGTGCCACGAGACACGATAAAGGGAATGCTGCTGTATTGCGGCCCATTCGATCTTCAACTGTTCCACAGTACGAAGTATTCGCTGCCTGTGCAATTTTTCTTGAATCAAGTAGCTTGGAGCTACATCGGAGAGAAGAATTGGCATGAAGTGGAGAAGGTGAAGTTAGCTTCGGTTGTGAACTTTGTGACGAAGGATTATCCGCCAACCTTTATTACCGATGGCAACAAAAATTCATTTGAGGAGCACGGAAGAGAGCTGGCTGCAAGGCTGGAGGCAGTGAATGTCCCGGTTCATTCGCTATTTTTCGAGCAGGATGAAGCGATTACCGAGCATGAGTTTCAATTTAAGCTAGATACCGAGTCTGGAATGAAGGCATTGGAGCAATCTTTGTCATTTTTGAGGCAGTACGCGAGCAAATAAAAAAACAGGAGCCAGCATGCACAAAATAAGACAAAGCACACTGCGCTCCTGTTGGTTATCTATTAATTTTTCAACGGTGGAGTCCATAATTTATACAGGTCAGCAAATCCAAATGAATCATATTGAACATGCTGCAGCATAGGATGAATGGGGCGCACGTGCTGCGGATGATGCATGAAACCGATGCAGGCTTCATCAACTACGTATTGGACAATGCGATCAATTCGTCTTTCTCTCTCCTCCGCATTTTCATGTTGGAACAAAACGAATTGGGAATCAATCCATTCGAGCTGTTCATCGCTCAAATAACGACGGAAAGCCAATGCATCGCTGCGGAAAGCAGCAAGCACTGACAGATGCGGATCCAGTGATGATACCTCACCGGACAGGATGATATCCATGTGCGGATCGTTCGTCGAATCATGGACATCGTTTAAGGAGTAGGGATGAAGTTCGATATGGATCCCGATACTGAGCGCCCTTTGTTGAATCCATCCTGCTTCCTCCCATGCCTCTGGGATATCCAGCATATATAGCCGCAGCTTTTCGCCGCTATAGGAGCTGGAGGCTAGCCATCTTTTTGCCTCTGTTAGACTTTTCCTGATCAGTGTGCTTCTCCACGGGAAAAAATGAGAGGCTGGGATAAGCCCAGTTCTGCCTAACTCCTTCCACATGGTTTCCATGTCCAGCAATTCGTTCAACGCTTTCCGCAGCATGCGATCCTGCATGGTAGAAGAGTGCTTCGTATTAAACATAGCAAACCGATATCCAAGTTCCGTAGGGCGATCATATGCCGCATTGAAAGGAACTGTTCCAGTGCTAGGGATGTCATATTGGATAAGATGTGCCCGTTCCGGCGGCATTTGCCAACAATGGATCTCATCCATATAAGCGCGTTCGCGAAAATACGAATCAAATGCATGCAGTACAACTCGATTTTGCTGGCAGGATACAATCCGATATGGCCCTGTGCCGATAAAGAAGCTGTCCGTATTCTCACCATCTTCGGGGAGGATGATCATCGGTGTTGATGCTAGATAGCGCCCAAACAAAGGATTCGAGCGATGTAGTATAATCCGAGCCACGAGTGGCGAAGGACAATCTATAGATGCGATATCTCGGGCTAGCCAGCGATTGGGACAGGCTGAATGCATGAGCCTCTCCATGCTGAACTTGACGTCCCGACTAGTCAAAGCGCGATGGTGATGGAACCATACCTGCTTGCGCAAATATATCGTCCATGTTAGCCCCTGTTCATCGACCTCCCACCCAATAGCTAAATGAGGAACAAGCTCATTCTGATCGGCATCATAACGGAGCAGTGTATCCCCGATCAACGAGGCAAGCATTGAATCATAGGTGATCGATACGAACGCAGGATCAAGATTCGTTACCGGAAAGGTCGTAATTGCATGTAACACATCCTTGCCAAATGTTGTAGACTGCAGCCCCAACTGCTCTTGAATAGGCTTTTGCAAATCACCGATCCACTGCCTTGGAAAAGGAAGCTGAAGCACTTGGAGCAGTTGCTCCATGTCCTGTTGCTGAAGACAGAGCTGAATGAAATCAAGCAGATCCTCATAAAAATCCGTAACGAAGCAAATCTCGGATTGATTTCCTCTGCCGCGTCCGGGAATGTAAGTACAATCATACTCAGATACCAGCTTATGTAGCTTTCGTTTAGCATTTTTCCGGCTGCAATGCCATACATTCTCCAATTCTTTCAGCCGCAGCATTGCGGTATGCTCATGTTCACGCTCGTAGAGATAGGCGCGCAATGATAAATAATCCAGTTGAAGCAATTGACTCACCTCACTAAAAGGGGACATGTAAGCAAGGATTATACCCTTTTTCCCTCTTTTTGCAAGGCTGATAATAGAGATAAAGCAATTATTATTAGTTTTCTAAACAAGAGAAAAGCAGGGAGGCATTCCTATGTTCACAACACAAAGAATCCGATTGCGCAAAATGACGGAGCAGGATGCACAGGTGTATCATAGCTGGAGAAACGATGCAAGGGTGATGGAGACAACGAATCTGCATATGGATTTATATGCTCCTGAGGATACTGATGCTTTTGTTCGCACTGTTATACTTGGATCTTCGAGTTCGAAATCGTATATCATTGGTGACGCAGACACGGAAAAGCCCATCGGAATCATGTCGCTCATTTCAATCGATTACAAAAATCGCAATGCGGAGCTGATTATCGATATCGGCGAACCGGATTATTGGGGGAAAGGGTACGGTCAGGAAGCATTGCAGATTTTGCTGCACTATGCCTTCAATGAGTTGAATTTGCATCGATTGTCCTTACGGGTGTTCGATTTTAACGAGAGAGCGATTAGGCTGTACTCGAAAATAGGCTTCAAGCAAGAGGGGGTTATAAAAGAGGCCTTATTCCGGAATGGATCTTGGCACGATATTATTCATATGGGACTGCTGCAATCCGAGTACATGAAGTAAAATCTACAGCGAAAATATGAAAATAAAAGATATACTAGGTGAAAGTGATAACTTTCACTTTTAACATTACAAATATATGCTACTCTTATCTATGTACGGTACATCTTCCGCATGCGCAGCGGATAACCAGTATATACAGACGAGGGGTATAACTACATGAAGAGCATTCGTAAAGCTGGAACTTGGCTGCTCATTTTATGTCTTATTGTAATGGTAGCAGCTTGTGGCAATGGAAGTGGCAAGGAATCGCAAGGAGCCGCACAGCAGGAACAAGGCAAGACCATTACTTCTGTCGGGGAAGGTGATGGCAAGCACGGTGCGATCAAGGTAGAGGTTACATTCGACAATAATGAAATTACGGATATTAAGGTACTCGAACAGAAGGAGAACGAAGTTCTGGCCGAGCCTGTATATAAACAGCTGAAAGAAAATATGATCAGCACCAATACGGCTGAAGTAGATGCAATCAGCGGCTCCAGCATGACGAGCCATGGCTTCATTGATGCAGTCCAAGATGCTGTATCTAAAGCAGGAATTACGCTCATCGCGAAGAAGGCCGATTCCTCCAATAAATCCGAGGAGCCTGCGGAACAAACCTATGACATCGTTGTGGTTGGTGCAGGCGGAGCGGGATTCAGTGCGGCAATTGAAGCGAAGAAAGCAGGTGCTACTGTCGTTCTGTTGGAGAAGATGCCAACCGTTGGCGGTAACACATTGATTTCCGGCGGGGAAATGAACGCAGCGAACACATGGGTTCAACAGAAACTTGGCATTAAAGATGATGTCGAATTGTTTATTAAGGATACGCTGAAGGGCGGAGACAACGTCGGTGATCCAGAGATGGTGCGCACGATGGCTGAGAATGCGACCCAAGCAGCAGAATGGCTGAAGGATGAGATCAAGGTTGAATTTTTGCCGGATCATCTCTTCCAGTTCGGTGGACACTCCGTGAAGCGCGCGCTTATTCCACAGGGACATACAGGGGCAGAGCTGATTACGAAGCTGAAGAAGCATTTGGATGGGGCTGGCATTCCGCTGAAGACAGATACGAAAGTGGAAAAGCTGCTCACAGACAACTCTGGCAAAGTAATCGGCGTAGAAGCAACAGGCGCTAAAGGAAGCAAGCTGACATTCCATGCGAACAAGGGCGTTATCATTGCATCCGGCGGCTTTGGCTCCAATGTAGAAATGCGTAAGAAATATAATCCGGAGTATGACGAGAAATACATGACAACAGATGCTCCTGGCTCTACAGGTGACGGTATCGTGATGGCTCAGGATGTAGGGGCTGCATTAACGAACATGGAGAGCATTCAAACGTATCCGGTCTGCGATCCAGTAACAGGTGTTATTTCGCTCGTAGCGGACAGCCGCTTCGATGGCGCAATCCTTGTGAACCAAAGCGGTAAACGGTTTGTTGAAGAGCTTGAACGCCGCGACGTAATTTCCAAGGCAATTTTGGCGCAAGAGGGAAAATACGCTTACCAACTGTGGAACGAAGATATTGCGAATATTAGCAAAACGCACGAGGTGCACAAGGACGAATACGATGCGCTCGTGAAGGAAGGCATGCTGTATAAAGCGGACACGCTTGAAGACGCTGCAAAGTTCTTCAACATCGATCCGGCTGCATTGAAGGCAACGATTGAGCGGGTCAACGGCTTCGCAAAAGCAGGAGACGATAAGGACTTCCATCATCGTGCTGGCCTGAAGGACATGAGCAAGGGCCCTTATTATATTGAAAAAGCAGTTCCATCCGTTCACCATACGATGGGTGGCGTGGTGATCAACAAGACGACTCAAGTATTGAATGAGAAGGGACAACCGATCCCAGGCTTGTTCGCAGCAGGTGAAGTAACAGGTGTCATCCACGGCAAGAACCGTCTCGGCGGCAACGCGGTTGCGGACGCCATTACATTCGGCCGTATTGCAGGACAACAGTCTGTGAAATAAAGTTAGGCAGATGTGATTATAGTGAAGCCTGATTAACAAGCTAATCATAGTAAATGGAAGTAGGCCGCAGCTTAGCTGCGGTCTTTTCTTGTAGAGAATATTTTCCCAATCACCTATAATGGGAGGATGGCATCATATATAACCATATTTTTCTTACAAAGGAGACATCGACATAATGGGATCCGCATCACTCTTTGCAAGACCAAGACCGCATCTAGCAGAATGCGTGCCTGACCTCGTAGCAACGGCAAGAGGAGATAAGAAAGCGACGCTTGTCATTCAGCATGCCAAGTTGGTCAATGTGACTTCTGGAGAAATATTGGACGATATGTCCATCGGTGTACAAGGTTCAAGGATTGCATTTGTAGGCAAGGATGCAAGTCATCTTATCGGAGACACGACGAAAGTTATTGATGCACAGGGCCGTTATGTAGCGCCCGGACTGCTTGACGGGCATTGCCATATTGAGAGCAGCCAGATTACGCCAACGCAATTTGCAAGAGCTGTATTGCCGAAAGGGACGACAGGCGGCTTTTTCGACGCGCATGAGATTACGAACGTTCTTGGACTTCCGGGATTGAAGCTTATGCTTGATGAAGCGAGAACGACTCCACTCGCCGCTTACATGCAGGTCGCTTCCTGCGTGCCTTCTACCGGCCCAGAGCTGGAGACGGCAGGCGCTTCGATTGGACCGGCCGAGGTAGCGGAAGCCTTTACGTGGGGCCCGGACATGATTGCCCTCGGCGAAGTCATGAACTTCCCGGGCGTCGTATTCGGCGATGACAAAATGATTGGGGAAATTCAAGCTGCCTTGCGCGCAGGCAGAGTAGCTGATGGACACTATACATGGCCTGTTCAAGACTGGCGATTGCCAGCATATGCCGCCAGCGGGATTACCGGGTGCCATGAAAGCGTGAATGCGGAGGATGTCATCGCACGCGTGCGGCTGGGCATGTATGCGAAAATGAGACGAGGTTCCGCATGGCATGACGTTGCGGAGTCAATCAAGGCCCATACTGAGCACAATATCGACACGCGCCGCATGATACTCGTCACCGACGATCGGAGTCCAGAGTCGCTAGTAGATGAAGGACATATGGATTTCGTTGTACGCCATGCGATTGCGCAGGGTGTGCGTCCTGTGACGGCATTCCAGATGGCAACCATTAATACGGCAGAACGATTTGGCGTGGCGCGGGATGTAGGTTCGATTACGCCGGGTTCGTTCGCGGACATGATTATGCTGGACGGTCATATTTCCGACGTGAATGTAATCATGACGATTGCTGCCGGACAAGTAGTCGCCGAGCATGGTCAAATGGTCGTCGAACTTCCAGAGTTCCATTATCCCGAATCAGCGATTCGATCCGTACACTTGGCTCGTCCGGTAAAGGCAGAAGACTTCGTGATTCAAGCGCCGATTACGGGCGGTGTTGCAACTGCGCGTTCGATTCAAGTGAGGGAGAATCATGTGGACACGAAGGAATTGCTTGTGTCTGTGCAGGTTGAAGACGGAATCGCATCACTACGAGATCAAGCGGATTTATGTAAATTAGCCGTCATCGAGCGCCACCGTGGTACGGGCAAGCAGGCAGTAGGCTTCGTATCCGGTGTAGGGTTCCAGGAACCGGCTGCATTGGCTTCGACGGTTGCACATGATTGTCATAACGTCATGGTCATCGGCAACTCCGACGAGCTTATGGCGAAGGCCGCGAATGTCGTTGCCGATATGCAGGGCGGTATCGCGCTCGTTACCGAGACGGAAATCGTAACATTGCCGTTGCCCGTTGCTGGCCTTATGTCGAATGCGCCGTTCGAGCAAGTAGCGGAACAGTCGAAGGCGGTTAGCGAAGCCTTGAACAAGGCAGGCTGCACGATGAACTATGCGTTCATGACCTTATCGCTGCTTGCGCTTGTTGTCGTTCCCGAGCTCCGTCTGTCAGATATCGGTCTCATCAAAACGACGGAACAAGGTTTTGTTCAGGTGCCATTGTTCGTGGAGCAATAAAATTAGCCTTCATCTTTATATACAGTCATTTCAGTCAGGCGTCTTTCCAAGCGGAAAGCGCCTTTTTTATATAATCTTTTCTTATGAATTAGCGAATTAGAAAGGTGGAAACTGCATGCAGAGGCACTTGCAGCTGCTTCTACTATCGTCGAACTATTTTTGCATACGTTGAAGGCATTGGGCATGAGGCGGATATAGAAACCGATTGTTTTTTGCTAACAACCAATGCTGTAACGGTAGAGATCGTAGAAGGACAATCGACATGATGAAGCGAAAAGGAAGAGATACGTTTAATAGCTTACTAGTTGAGGTGCACCGTCATGACGAAACTATCTATCGGCCGTATGGCCGAGCTGAATCATACCTCTGTACAAACACTTCGGTATTATGACAAGCTCGGTCTCTTGAAGCCTGAGTTTATTGAAGAAAGCACAGGTTATCGGTATTATGCAATCAAGCAGTGCGCAAGATTGGACATGATCAACTATATGAAGTATCTGGGAATGTCCTTGGACAGCATCAAGGCATGGCTCGATCATGAAGAGGTCGAATCAATTCCTGCAATGCTGCGGAAGCAGGCGGCGCTAATTGAGCAGAAAATGAATGAACTGGAGCAGATGAGGAGAGCAGTTAACGTAAGCATCAACAATTATGAAACGTATATCCAAGCGCCAAAAGACGGATATATTGTGCTGGAGCACATTCCTGCACGCAAAATCTTTTGCTATGACAGCGGCATCAATATCTATGAGAACACGTTGGAATCCTATGAGTATATATTGCGAGAGCTGCGAACACAGGCAATTGTGAATCACCTGCCGATGGCATACTTCTGCAATGTCGGTTCAATGATACGCAAGGACAGGTTGAAGCGAGGTGAGTTCATATCTACGGAAATATTTCTGTTCGTCGATGATGACTTTGCTATGCAAGAGGGGGTTGAATGGATTCCCGAGCACGACTATTTGTGTATCTATTGCAGCAGTTTCTTCGAAGAGCAGGAGTGCGCTAATAAGCTGCTCGCCTACGTTCGCGAGCTTGATTACGACATCATAGGCGATTACATTTGCGAAGTCGTAGTTGAGCTGCCGGTATTTCATCATGAGGAGCGCAACATGTTCATGAAATTGCAGATTCCCGTACAAAAGGGATTGACTCTATAGTTGCTATAGAGTTTATGATGAGGACATAGGAGCTCCAAGTATTTCAGATACATTAGATTGTGAAATTAATAACAATCCATTAAGGAGGCTGTCCACATGCGAGAAAAAATCAGAGTGATTCAATATGGCTGCGGGAAAATGGGAATTTACTTTTTGAGATATTTGTATGAAAAAGGGGCTGAAATCGTTGGTGCAATCGATCTTAATCCGAACGTCGTCGGCAAGGACGTTGGCGAAGTAGCGGGACTCGGCGTGAAGCTGAACGTGCCAATTCGCTCGGATGCAGAGGAAGTATTCAAGGAGTGTG
This sequence comes from Paenibacillus sp. cl6col, assembly GCF_900102125.1. Classification (NCBI taxonomy): domain Bacteria; kingdom Bacillati; phylum Bacillota; class Bacilli; order Caryophanales; family Paenibacillaceae; genus Paenibacillus; species Paenibacillus sp. cl6col. The sequence continues at coordinate 542,954 of NZ_FNAZ01000001.1, read as the reverse complement.
ACGCGCAGGTGTGCATTATTGCGACGACGAGCTTGTTAAGCGATACGTATGCTGCATTCGAACTTGCTGCGCGCTATGGAGTGAACGCCATCAGCACATGCGAAGAGGCCTTCTATCCATGGACTACTTCTCCGGCGCTGACGAACAGATTAGATCGGTTGGCGAAGGACAACAATTGCACGTTGACGGGATCTGGATATCAGGATGTATTCTGGGGCAGCTTGATCACGACATTGGCAGGGGCAACGCATCAGATTACGAGAATCGAAGGCATGTCCAGCTACAACGTGGAAGAGTACGGCATTGCACTAGCAGAGGTTCATGGTGCGGGATTGACGCTTGCGGAATTTGAAGAGAAGATTGCAAGCAACAATGACTTGCCTTCCTTCATGCGCAATGCCAATGAGTGGCTATGCTCGCAGTTCGGCTGGACGATCAAGTCGATGGATCAGCAGTTGATTCCGATGACGCATGACAAAGATCTGTACTCGACGACACTCGGCAGAACGATTCCGGCCGGCGACGCGACGGGTATGTCCGCGGTCGTCACTACGGTAACCCATCAAGGATCGGTCATCGTGACAGAATGCATCGGCAAAGTATATGCGGAGGATGAAGTAGATCATAATGACTGGATCATCAAGGGGGAGCCGAAGACAGAGGTTAAGATCTCGTGCCCGGCTACCGTAGAGCTTACCTGTGCAACGGTGGTCAATCGTATTCCGGATCTGCTGCAGTCACCTGCGGGCTTTTACACGACGGAGAAAATGCCTCCGGCACAGTATCGCACCTATCCGCTCCATTATTACGTGAAATAATATAGATCGTGACAAGGCAATGGCTGTAAAGCTGTTGCCTTTTTCTGTAACTATTCCCTGTATAATTTTTGGAAATTTTACAATTGTGCGATGAAAGTCATTGCATTCCGGCAAGATGCAAGCTAGAATAAAATATAATATCAAAATGATAGTTTTGTTTCGAAATAAAATTTCTTGGCGAGTAGGGATAGACATATGTCGATACATGATAATATTTTGATCAAAATCCGTGATATGAAGGATAGTCTTACGCCAGTAGAACGTATCGTTGCTGAGTACGTGCTCGCAAACTTGGAAGAGATTCCGCACTTGTCGATCAAGAACTTGGCGCAGCTGACGAAGACCAGCGATGCATCCGTGCTTCGCTTCTGCAAGACGATGGGCTATTCAGGCTACCGCAGCTTTATCGTCAGCATCTCCGCATCAATCGGATCGATGGATGACGAGCAGAAGGATCAGTATACAGACATTCAACCAGGGGATGATTTAGATACGATCATCTCTAATATTTCGCGCAACAATAGTAAATCCATCGAGGATACGCTCTGTGTCATTGACCGGAAAGAAATCGGCCGTGCCGTGCAGGTGCTGCGCGAGAGCAATCGGGTTGTGTTCTTCGGTATTGGCGCATCAGGGCTCGTTGCGATTGATGGGGAGCAGAAGTTCTCGCGCATCAACAAAATGTGCCATGCGTATACGGACGGGCATAGTCAGTTAACGGCGGCTACACTGCTCGATAAGGGCGATGTGGCGATTTTTGTCTCGAATTCAGGCGACACGATTGATATTCTGGATTCGTTGGAAATCGCCAAGAAAAATGGCGCCTGTATTATTGCGATAACGAAATATACAAAAAGCGAGCTGGCGGATAATGCCGATATCGTGCTGAGCATATCCACGCCCGAGGTTACGATTCGCAGTGGTGCGATGGGCTCTCGTATCGCTATGCTGACGGTAATCGATATACTTTTTGCAGGAGTCGCGAGTGCGGAATATAAGAATGTGAAGAAGTATTTGACGAAAACACATAATATTTTGGCCAGCAAGCATCGTTGATACGAAGAACAGATCAACATGGCAGACATCGGCAGGGCACGTGCGCCGGTGTCTTTTTTTGTTGAAAAACAAAAAATAAAACACCAATAATTTATTTTATAATAAAATTTTATTTCAAAAACTGTTGACCATGATGACATTTAGGTCTAAGATGGATATATAAGCAAGTTATACAACACAGGATAGGAGGATGGCTATGGATGAGTATCTGGCGGGTCTAACGACAGAAGAAATCAATCCAGAGACATTAGTGATAGACGAGTGCACAACCGATCAGATGCTGCGCCTCATGAATGAGCAGGATTCAAAAGTTCCGCAAGCGGTTGCAGCAGAGATTCCGCAAATTGCCAAAGCGGTCGACTCCCTGCACAATGCGCTCAAAAATGGCGGTAGAATGTTCTATGTCGGGGCTGGATCTTCCGGCAGACTCGGCGTCCTCGACGCTTCAGAATGTCCACCCACTTTCGGAACTGACCCTTCGCTAGTGCAAGGACATATCGCTGGGGGAGACACTGCACTGAGATGGGCCGTTGAAGGCTGCGAGGATGATGCAGAGGAGGGGATGGCATTAATCGAGAGATGCGGCGTGACGGACAAGGATGTGGTTGTTGGCATTACAGCGAGCGGAAGCGCACAATTCGTAATTGCTGCCTTGAGAAAGGCGCGGGAAATTGGTGCGGCGACGATCGGCGTAGTGAATAACAAGCAATCCAAACTAGAGAGCGTCTGCGATGTATGCATCTCACCTGTTGTAGGGCCGGAAGTCATTATGGGATCGACAAGATTGAAAGCGGGTACAGCCCAGAAGTTGGTACTGAATATGCTGACAACTTGCACGATGGTTAAACTTGGGAAGACCTATAATAACTTGATGGTTGACTTGAAAGCGAGTAATATCAAGTTGCGCGACCGTTCAGTTCGGATTATCCAAGCGGTTACAGGCGTTGATGCGAAGACTGCGACTAGCTATTTAGAAAGCGCTTCCATGAACTGCAAACTAGCCATCATGATGATTAAGACAGGACTTGACGCAGCTGAAGCGGAACGGGCATTAGAGCAGAGTGAAGGTAGTTTGAAAAAAGCAATTGGCACGTTTACAAAAGCGGTATAGAAATCATTCGATATCCTTGAGGGGGGCTTTATCAATGAGAAAAAAAATGCGTGTATTGGCGTCCATCTGTGCTTTTACCTTGGCAATTTCCTTGCTATCGGCTTGCGGAAGTTCCAATGATGCAAAATCCGGAGAACAGGCGAACGGAGGCAAAGGTGGAAAAGATACAATTACAGCTTTGTTGCCACCAGTATCTGGTAAGTTCCAAGATAACTTCAAGCAAATGGAGAAGGAATTTAGCGAGTTGTACCCTGACTTGACGCTGAAGATTGAGCCAGCAAGCTGGGAAGATGTGACGCAGAAGCTTGATACACAAGTTAACGCGGGCAGCCCGCCAGATATTGCATTCATCGGTTCCACAGGTATTCCAAAATACATCCAACAAGGTATGTTGATGGATATCTCAGATACAGCTACACCGGAAATGATTGCTGACTATGACAAAATTCCACTTGAATACATGAAGAACGGCAACGGACTTTACGGCTTCCCGGCATACATGGAAGTACATGCGTTGGGCGGTAACAGAGAGTTCTTGGAGAAGGCAGGAATCGACTGGAAGAAAGTTCAGCAAGAAGGCTGGACATTTGACGAATTCCGCGAAGCTGTGAAGAAGGGCGTCGTGAAGGAAGGCGACAAAACTTCCCGTTATGGATTCGTATTTGCAACAGCAGGTGTAGCTTCCAAGGATTACTTGGGTATTTTGGTCAAGAATGCTGGCATGCCAGATCCATTCGATAAGGATTTGAAATATGCGTACACAAGCAAAAACTTCTTGGAAGTACTGAAGGATATTCGCACACTCATTGATGACGGCTCCATGCCGAAAGAACTCAGCTCTGTTGACGCTGGTAAGCGTTGGAACATGTTCTTGACAGGGCAAACGATGATTACAGGTAAAGGTCTTGCAACTTTCGAAAATAACGCGAACGAAAACAACGAAAAAATCGCGAAAAAAGATGGCAGCGAAGTGAAAGGCAGCATCCCGGTTCAATATACGGTTCTTCCAGTTCCAACCTTCTTGGGGCAAGAACAGAAATCTACTGTTGCGGTAGATGGTTATGTAACGTTCCGTGGTAAAAATGAACCAACGCCTGAGCATAAAGCGAACGTAGTAAAAGCTGCGTACTTCCTTGCAAGCGGTAAAGTTGCAGCAACGACGAACAATGATCTCTTTGCAGCACATATTACGGCATCAGCTAAGAAAGAAGCTGAAAAAATGCCAATTCAAAGAGACGAGTTCAATGAAAAGGCTGTACAAACATTGCTCAGCCATGCAGCGCCTGCACGTCCAGACATCCCATCAGATCTGGGTGCAAAAGCAATCAAAATGGAAACAGAAGTCATTGTCCCTAAACTTCAAGCTTTGATCGCCAACGAAATTACGCCGGAGAAAATGTTCGATGCTGTGAAAGAGGCAGCGATCTCGACATTCGGTGAAGACGGCATTGTGAAGGACTAAGAAGAAGTCAGCTTCGGATAGCCGTATGATACAACGTACGGCTATCCGGAAATGTTTATGACATTGCGTATTGAAAGGGGTTTCACATTATGGCCCAATTAGCTAAGCCGTTGAAGAAACGGAAAATTAGAGGAGATTCCGGTTGGGGATATGCGTTTATCGCGGTTGCATTAGTGGTCTTTGCAATCTTTACCGCATATCCGGTCGTAAGTGCCTTTATAATCAGTTTTCAGGATTATAAACCGCTAGGATCTACATGGGTAGGATTCGATAACTATATTTCTTCCTTTAAAGATCCGCTCTTTTGGAAGTCAATTAAGAATACGGTTGTGTATACGATACTTACAGTTCCCGTTGCATTGATGATCTCGTTTGCGGTCGCCATTCTCATCTTGCCGCTCAGCAAGAAGCTGCAGACGACGTTCAAGGCCGTTTACTATTTGCCTGCTGTTGCATCAGGCGTTGCTATGTCCGTTGTATGGCTGTGGATCTTCGATCCTATGGAATCCGGGATTATGAACCAGCTGTTAGGCCTGTTCGGCATCAGCAATTTGAACTGGCTCGGCTCAAGCGCGACTTCAATGTTCTCCTTGGTTCTGATGTCCTGGCTGGCAAGCCATGGTACAAGCATCATTATTTATTTGGCAGCATTGCTCGGTATTGATGATAGTTATTATGAGGCAGCAGAATTGGATGGCGCTTCTTTCCTGAAGAAGCTGTGGTACATTGTCATTCCTTGCTTGAAGCCAACAACGTTATTCTTGTTGGTAACCGGTGTTATCGGCTCTTTCCAAGTATTCCAGAACGCTTATCTGATGACAGGCGGCGGCCCAGACAACTCGACAACAATGGTCGGATTGCTCATCTTTGACAACGCATTCAAATACTTTGAATTCGGTAAAGCTGCAGCGCAATCTCTCGTGTTGGCTGGAATTATCGCTATTATATCGTTCGCTCAGTTCAAATTTATGGGTAAAGACGTGGAGTACTAAGGAAAGGGGAGAAGCCAACGATGTCACTTTACAATCCGCATAATGGAAATCCGGCGGCTAAACATACGAGAAACGCTGCCATCATATTCATACTTTTACTATTTGCTTTGGCAACGATCTTCCCTATTTATTTTATGCTTATTTCTTCCTTTGGGGATCCCGTCGAAGCTGGGGCGATGAGCTATTCGCTCTTCCCATCCAAAATATCTTTTGAATCGTATAAGTTCTTCTTTGATTACAGTGAATACTCACTGCGCTGGTTATTGAACTCATTATTTGTGGCGGCTGTTGTTACGGTATCAAACGTATTCTTTGCAAGTATGGCTGGCTATGCCTTCTCTAAAATTAAGTTCAAAGGCAGAACAGCATTGTTTACATTGCTTCTCGTTGCGATGATGATTCCGTATCAGGTAACACAAGTGCCGTTGTACATTTTGATCGTTAACATTTTCCAAATTCAAAATACGTACAGCGCTTTGATTTTGCCTGGTCTCGTTACTGTATATAATATCTTCCTTTCGAAGCAGTTCATGAGCAGTATTCCGAATGAGGTACTGGAATGTGCGAAGATTGAAGGCTGCAACCAGTTCCAAGTGTATTTCAAAATCATTTTGCCTTTGTCTAAAACAGTGCTCGCGGTAATGGCGATCCTGACGTTTATGGATAGCTGGAATACGTTCTTCTGGCCATTCTTGGTTACCAATACGATGGATATGCAGACGATTCAGGTAGGCCTCAAAAACTTCAGATTTGCCAACACGACTTACTTTGCGCCGATGATGGCAGGGGCTACAATCTCAGCGTTGCCTATGTTTATTCTCTTCTTCAGCTTGCAGAAGTACTTCTTGCAAGGGGTAACCGTAGGTGCGGTGAAAGGCTAATAGTCCTGCAATCTAATCCTGAACCTTCATCGCTGCGATGAAGGTTTAATGTTTAATTGGAGGTCCTGCGATGCTTATCACATGGGACAACAAATATAGGGAAGACGTTATCGCATTATGGAATGAAGAGGCCGTTCGCGATGGATATAAAGAGCTTACAGCAGCGAGTTTCTATGACATATTTTGTTCTAACCCATACTTCGATTCGGAGAACACATTCGTTCTGCTTGATGATGAAGGCGGTGTGCAGGGCTTCGCTTGCGGCTGTACGGGAGATGATCTGCCGCTAGGTCATGATGCTGGATATATCACCTGCATCGTCTTGTCTCGGAATTACCGTACAGACGAGTACTATACACGAATGCTGGATGCAGTTGAGGGGCGTTTCCGTGAGCTTGGGAAGAAGCAGGCAGATATCCTGTTCTTCAATCCAATGATGCTTCCTTGGTATATTCCGAATACACCGCAGCATGAGCATAACAATGCGCCTGGGGTGCCTGTCGGAAGTGAACTCTATCATTACCTGCTGCAGCATGGCTACTTCGAGCGAGCGGTTCAACAAGCGATGTATCTGCCATTGGCTAGCTTCGAAGTTCCGGAGCAGATCGCGAACAAAGAATTGAAAGCGGCAGCAGATGGCTACGCGGTTGAATTGTACGACCTTAATCGTCATCGTGGGATCGAGTCGATGCTAGAGGAACTACACAACCCATTTTGGACCAGGGAGATTAAGCAAGCAGCTGCTAACGGTGTTCCCGTAGTGATTGCAGCCTATCAAGGAGAAGCAGTTGGCTTCGCAGGGCCGGTCATTCGCCAGCAGAGCGGTAGGGGATATTTTGCAGGCATTGGCGTGAGCCCGCAACATGAGGGACATGGACTTGGAACCATTTTGTTTTTCAAGCTTTGCGAAGCATTTCGCAGCATGGGAACGGAATATATGTCGTTGTTCACAGGCAGTACCAACCCTGCGCTTCGCATTTACGAGAAGGCAGGTTTCCAGACAGTCAAATCATTTTCAATCATGAGGAAGGAGTTGTAGGTATGAGCGAGCAGCGTCGAACGATTCTAGCAATTGGTGGACATGTGGGGGATATGGAGCTGACGGCTGGCGGTGTATTGGCAAGTCACGCACTTAAGGGCGACCGTATTGTAACTTTGGCTTTGACAGCAGGAGAGCGTGGGGTTCCAGCCGGCCAAGATATGGCGGAATATCGCGAGCAGAAGGTGAACGAAGCGAAGGCCTTCGCGGAAATGCTCGGCGGCGAAGCGATCGTATTCGAAATCCCAGACGGGGAACTGAAGGATAATGAAGAAATGCGCTTGAGAGTTTGCAATGTCATTCGTCAGGTGCGTCCGAACATCATTATTACGCATTTCAAGAACAGCATGCACAAGGATCATATGACGACCCATCGCATTGTCAATGATGCACGCTTCTTCGCTGGGCTGGCATCGTTCGAGCGAGAACTCCCTGCATTCTTCGCTTCTACACTCTATTATGCAGAAAATTGGGAGGATGCAGTCGACTACAAGCCTTATGTGTACGTGGACTTCTCGCAAGAAGCTTACGATCTGTGGGTGAAGGCAGTGTCCTTACATTGGTTCGTAACGGGCAGCAAGTCATTCCCATATCTCGAATACTACAAGCACCTGGCTCGGGTCCGCGGTATTGAGGCACGGAAGCAATATGCGGAAACGTTCATGGTTCCAGCAGAGACAATGTGTGTTCGGAAATCGGAATTGTAAAATTGGCAAGTGAACGCGCACTTAGAGGGAGGCACCTATGATCCGCAACGGTATTGATTGCATTGGAGAATATACGGAGCTATTCAAAGGCAAGCGAATTGGTCTCATTACATCGCCGACTGGATTGAACAATCAATTCGAATCGACGATACAAATTATGCATGACAACTTCAATCTTGTAGCGATGTTCTCGCCGGAGCATGGCGTTCGTGGCGACTTAGCTGCAGGGGCACAGGTTGAGACTTACACCGATCCATTTACAGGCGTTCCGGTATACAGCTTGTATCGCAAGGATTCCAAGCGACTCAGTCAAGAAATGCTGGATGAAGTGGACATGGTTGTATACGACATCCAGGATGTAGGTGCACGCTATTATACGTTTATTTATACAATGCTGTACGCGATGGAAGATTGCGCGAAGGCAGGCAAGGAATTCGTTGTTCTGGATCGGATTAATCCACTTGATGGCACGACGGTTGAAGGGAATATCTTAAAGCCAGGCTATCAATCCTTCGTCGGCAACTATCCATTAGCTGTACGGTATGGTTTGACCGCAGGAGAGGTCGCTCTTATGGCGAACGAACAAATGGGTTGGAACTGCAAGCTTCATGTCGTTCGTTGTGACGGTTGGGAGCGGTCGATGCAGTTCACGGATACGGGGCGTCCTTGGGTTATGCCGTCTCTGGGATTGCCACGTTATGATTCAGCACTGTTGTACCCGGGGACTTGTGTATTCGAAGGAACGAATATATCGGAAGGCAGAGGGACGACAGCACCATTCGAAATGATCGGTGCACCGTTCATTGAGGCAGAGAAGCTGGCAGACGAGATGAATCGTCAGAAGCTGCCGGGCATTATATTCCGTCCAGTATACTTCAAGCCATCCTTCTCGAAGTTCGAAGGAGAGCAATGCGGCGGGGTGCAGATCCATGTGCTCGACAATCGCGCGGTGCAGCCGTTTGAAGCGGGAGTTAAGCTTATGTTCACTATTAAGCGCAATTATGAGCAGTTCGCCTTCTTGCCGCCAGTGAAGGAGAATTCCAGACCGTTCATCGATTTGCTCTGCGGAGACAAGTTGTATCGTGAGGAATCTCTTGATGTAGAAGCGATGCTGGAGCAATTCCGTGAAGAGAGCAGAGAATTCAGAACCATGAAGCAGCAGTATCATTTGTATAAATAGAAATCTTTCTTTACAAGGAAGATGAAGGATGTGAGCTTACGTTGACATACGTAGCAGGCTTAGACGGCGGCGGTACGAAGACGGCAGTAACGATAGCGGACGAACATGGAGCAGCCGTGCATACCTTCACATCTGGTGCCATTAATATCAATGGTCAGGATGAAGCGAGTGTGCGAGCAAGCTTGCAAGAAATATTTGAGACGATCGCCAGAGTATGCGGCGGGTTGGGCAACTGTAAGCAGGTGTGCATTGGTGCAGCCGGAGTCAGCAACCCGACAGTCGTAACACGGCTGGAAGCCATTGTTCGCGATTGCGGATACGAAGGTGGGCTAATCATTACCGGTGATCAAGAGACAGCCTTGTACGGCGCCCATGATCGTGAATATGGCATCATTCTTATTGCAGGCACAGGCTCCATTTGTTATGGGAGAAATGAAGCGGGTCAGTCTCATCGCGCAGGCGGCTATGGCCATCTCATCGATGATGAGGGCAGTGGTTATAGCATTGGGCGTGACTTGTTGTCCATCGTTGTACGGGCACACGACGGACGCATACCGGCATCGCCGATTACAGATATGGTTATGGAACAGCTGGGGATTGAGTCTATGCAGCAATTGATTCGATTCGTATACGATAAGCAGACGAATAAGAAGGATATCGCAGCTCTTGCTCCGATACTATCGCGGGCATGTGAGCTCGGTGATTCTGCGGCTCTAGAGATTGCTCACAAGGCGGCAAGTTCGCTCTGTGAACTTGTTATCCCGGTTGTAGAGAAGCTGTCTCTGCAGTCAGGAACAGTTGCCATGGCAGGAAGCGTGCTGCTGAAGAACAGCAATGTGCGGGATGCCTTCATAGCCATGCTCAAAGAACACTATCCCAATATGGACTGCATTACACCGAAGAAAGATGCTGCGCAAGGCGCAGTCATCATGGCATTAGCTAAGCTTGCAGCCTGCTCCTAGGAGGGCGAGCTTATTAGCAAAGGTACACTAGCACTTTACATTAGATCGCGGTAAGACGTATCTTCTACGAAATAAGAGAAGATGCGAGCAGCCGCGATTTTTCTATTATAGAGAGAAGGTTGAATATTCAGTTGTTTTAAAAGATCTATTGATTATGTAGTGAGAGAATCGTCGTTCACTATCAACGGGTTATTCTGCTGTGAGTAGTGGGGGTGCATCGTACAATAGGTAGTAGAGAAGCTTGTCAGCGTGTCTGGAGGCAAGATGCTAGACGACGCCACATTGATTTGATAGAGGAGTGCCATTCAATGGTTCATACGACAAAGGATGCTCAGTATGTATTGCAAGACTTACATACTTACGTCAAAAAACAAATGGAATTGTGGAACGTCCCAGGTTTATCGCTCGCCATTGTGAAGGACGGAGAGATAATCTTGGCGGAAGGATTCGGTTATCGGGATGTGGAACGCAAGCTACCTGTTACACCAAATACGATGTTTGCCATTGGCTCTTGTTCGAAAGCATTTACTGCAATGGTAGCCGCTCAGCTTGTAGATGATGAGAAGCTTGAATGGGATACACCTGTGCGCACGTATCTCCCTGACTTTGATATGTACGATTCGATGGCATCGGAGCGAATTACGATGCGAGACATGTTGTGTCATCGTACCGGCTTGCCGCGGCATGATAATATGTGGTACGGCTCTTTCTTGACTCGCGAGGAGATAATCAAGCGAATCAAATACCTCGAGCCTAATGTCGATTTCAGGTCAACTTGGCAGTATAACAATATTATGTATATGGCTGCTGGATATATAGCAGGGCATGTAGCGGAGTGTACTTGGGAACAGCTTGTTCAAGAGCGAATATTCGAACCGCTGGAAATGAAGGAGAGCGGCTTTTCCGTGAATGAGTTGAAGTTGCATGATAATGCGGGAGTTCCCTACATCGAACAGGAGGGGCAGCTTCGAGAAGTTGAGTATCGCAATTTCGATGCGATTGGACCTGCTGGATCTATTAATAGTACAGTCATGGACATGAGTAATTGGTTGATTGCTAATCTTGAAAATGGAGCTTTCAAAGGGAAGCGTATTATTTCAGAGAGGAATCTTGCGACCTTACATTCCCCGCAATTGTCTTGCCCACCAATGATGAATGGAAGGCGAGAATTTCCACTAAGCAGTTATGGTTTAGGTTGGGGATTCGAATCATATCGAGGATACCGCATGCTTCAGCACGGTGGTGGCATCGACGGATTTACTTCACACATCTCCTTCCTGCCCGATGAAGGGATTGGCATTGTTCTGCTGACGAACAGACAAGGTACCATGCTCCCTACATCTTTAGCATTGACTGTCTATGATAGGCTTTTGAATCTTGATCCTATTGAATGGTGTGAACAACTCCGTGAGGATATTCAGAAATGGGAAGCACAACGAAAACAAATGGCAGCCGAAAACGCTACATCAGGAGGAGAGGCCGTATTGGTTTCTTCAACCACACTTCAGAGGTATGAAGGACACTATGAGCATCCGGGTTATGGAACCATCAAGGTTCAAGTTGTGGAGAATGAACTTCAGGCTGTTTTTCATGTCGGTTGTTTTCGAATGAGTCAGACTGGGGAGCATGTATTCGCGATACATTCAGAAATATTAGGGGTAACAGCGAATATAAAATTTGCTGCCGACGAGGAAGGGAATATAATTCTGCTAAGTGCTCCGCTCAATACAGAACCCGGTGCAAAAGATATTACATTCAGACGAACAAAAAACTCAGCGGTTACATAAACGAAGGAGCTGTCCGACATGGATGATACCCATCATGCTGGACAGCTCCTTTCTTATTGGAAGTTTACCGATTCCCTCTACGAGGGCCATGGAATAAGATGCCCATTGATATTCTTGCACACCATAGTGACACGGCGGTAAACAGTAGCGCCCACACGATGGATGGTATATAGGTAACATGACTAAGATTGGCAGCATCTCCTGCTCCATTAGGCATTTTCATTGACAAGTAGACCAGATATGTGGAACTTATGACCGATTCCACAAGACAAATGAACGCAATTAGTAAATAGTAGCCGCTCCGAAGCCACGGAGGTGCGAACTTCCAGATGAGGCCTGTCAGTATGACGAAGCCAGCACACCACATCATGCCGTATCCATTACGGACAAATAGAATCAAGCTGATGAGCGCTAAGGACGCGATAGCGATCAGTCCAGCGGCTTCTTGCTTGCGAGCATGCAAATAGAACAGCAGTACAGCAAATAATGAAGCGCCAATGTATCCAGCAAGGGAGATCGGAATGGCCTTCCACGTCGACGTATAGGCAGAATAAGTAACGCCGCTCTGATTACTGAATAAATGAATGTACATCACTTTGCCTGAGAGTACTAGGGTCATAAGGGCATGAGACAGCTCGTGAATTAACGTGTCCACATTGCGGAAGAAGCTTGAGAACGGGATGAACCGCGTCAAGCAAGCGGTAGCTACAATAAATAGGATAACTTTTGTCCAAGATCGTATGTCAATCACTACTCCCTGAATCTGCAATCGATCCAATGATATTCTTATCTTGATTCCCTCTCATGATATTCGACGCTAATTTGTGTATTCCTTGAACCGGAGGGTGTAAATTTCACAAAGATAACTTGTCACGCTTGTCATGCTAGTCTGCATAATCGTCCAAGTTCCTACATAGACATGTTATCAGTGATGAGGAGTACACCGAATCGAAGAATATTGATGTCAGAGGGGATGATCTCATGCGTCGGATCACATGGGTGTTGGCCATCGTGATGAGCGTAGCAATCCTAGTAGCTGGATGCGGCAAAAAGGATGCGACTGCGGTGGTTCAAGATCTGGACAAGGTAATGAGTAAACTGGAAAGCTATGCAGGCATCGGCACGATGACACTGCACTCGGGTCAACAGCCGCTTGAATACCGGGTTGAGGTATGGTATCAGAACCCGTCGTACTACCGGATTGAGCTAAAGAATGAGAAGAAGGATATTACGCAAATTGTGCTTCGCAACAAGGAAGGCGTCTTCGTCCTGACACCAAGCTTGAATAAAATCTTCCGCTTCCAGAGTGATTGGCCAGAGAACCAAGGCCAAGTGTACTTGTATCAAACGTTAGTACGCAGCATCCTGTCTGACAACGCTCGCCAGTTCACAGCAGATGGTGAAGACTATGTATTTGAAGTGGCGGCTAATTATCAGACTGACTCTTTGGTTCGTCAGAAAATATGGTTAAACAAGGATAGCTATGCACCGAAGCAAGTACAAGTGAGTGATTCAGATTCCAAGGTCATTGTGGAAATGAAGTTCAATCAATTCGACTTCGGCAAGAAGTTCGAGCAGGATTCCTTCGATATGCAGCGCAATATGACGAGCATGAAGAACGCCGCGCTTCCAAACACGACTGTCGAGGTAAATAAGCTTCCAACAGGCGAAACGAAGGAAACGAATGCTCAAGTTGACAATTCGGAGCATCCAGACAGCACAGAGCCATCATCGGGTACGACAGAAGGAACAGGTTCGGAGACAACAGGCTCTGATGCTGGAGCAAATGATCGCAGCAATGATGAAGCTGAGCTTGGGCCATTTGGAATTATTGAGCCATCCTACTTGCCAGAGGGGGTAGCGAAGAAGGATGAGCCGGCAATTCCAGACAGCAAGGAGCATGCTGTAGTGATTCGCTATACAGGAACGTATAACTTTACCCTTATGGAATCCCGTCCGAAGGATATGGAGACAGGGCTGCCGATTGGGGAAGGCTTGAATCTTGGCTTTACGATCGGACAGTTGTCGGGCGAGGAGCAAAAGGCGCTCACCTGGATGTATGATGGTGTCAAATATCGCATCGTCAGCTCAGATCTCCCGACCGCTGAGATGGTGAAGATTGCACAATCATTAGTCGACCAGCCAGGAAAATAAGATAGCGTATCTAACTTACGCGGTCCGTATTCATGTACATGAAATTCGGGCCGCGTTTATGCGTATCTCAAGAGAGGAAACGGGAGATTCTGACTAGCTATGTGGTTTTTTCCTTAGAAAAGGGTGGTAAACACGGTCTCCGTTGGTTGACAGTCTTCCTGACGGCAAGTAACATAGGATATTGACGATTGAACGGGAGAGACGAGGAGACGGTGAAGGTGGTTGACTTGGATACGTATTTTCGCCCGACGCGCGCAGAGATTTCTTTAGATGCATTGCGCCGGAACTTGCAAGCATTTCGCAGCTCAATGTCAGCTTCGACGAAGCTAAGTGTATGTGTAAAGGCGAATGCATATGGACATGGTGCGATAGAAGTGTCTCGCGCCGCAGAACAATTTGGTGTTGATTATTTGAATGTAGCGTTCTTGGAGGAAGCGATCCAGCTTCGCAAGGCAGGCATCCATACGCCAATATTGATACTTGGATATACGCCGCCAGAAGCAATAGAAGCGGCATTTCGATATGATATAACATTGAATATATTTTCAGAAGAATGTGTGCAGGCGTTAGAGCAGCAGGCTTCTCAATGGTCTGCCAATCACGCCGGTCGCATATTGAAGGTTCATGTCAAGATTGATTCGGGTATGGGACGCCTTGGGATTCGCAGTCCAGAGGATGCGGTGCGTACGATTAACCGGTTAAGATCGATTCAAGGAGTCGAGGTAGAGGGGCTGTTCACTCACTTCGCGACAGCTGATGAGGCGGATAAGTCGTATGCGCAAGTGCAGCGTGATCGTTTCCTAACGGTTGTTGATGTCCTGAAGGAACACGGGATTACGATCCCGATCGTCCATACCAGCAACAGTGCGGCCACGATCGACATGCCGAGTTGGAGCGATCAAATGGTGCGTGTTGGTATCAGTCTGTATGGACTATATCCATCCGCTGAAGTCAATCAGCAGAGCATTGCACTAGAGCCAGTTCTTAGCTTAAAGAGTGCGGTTAGCCACAGCAAGCCGCTTCCTGCAAATGAAGGCGTTAGCTATGGGGTCAATTACCATACAGGAGATGGTGAATGGATAGCTACGATGCCGGTAGGCTACGCAGACGGCTATTCACGCTTGCTGCAGCGTAAAGCCTCGATGCTCATTCGAGGGCAACGTGTACCGGTAGTAGGGACTATTTGTATGGATCAGTGCATGCTGTCTTTGCTGCCATTAGGCGAGGCTGCTAGCACTATTGGAGCAGGTGAGGAAGTTGTGCTCATTGGCCGTCAAGGCGAGGAATGCATAACGGCAGCCGAGGTAGCAGAATGGTTAGGCACGATACATTATGAGGTCACATGCATGATCGCGAATCGTGTACCGCGCGTATATATCGACAACGGGCAAGTCGTGAAGGTGTCGAATCCGCTCCTTCTGGGATAAATACTGCAGGTTGCAGTGCCGCGCATCTGATGATTCGGCATATGGAACCATTTACCGCGAAACTTTTTGCGGAACTTGAAGGATTTTGGTGTCCCAAGGGCGAATGAAATGGAGAGGCTCAGTGGGGATGTTGTTGAGACGAACTTGTTGGTGATGCAACATACTTCGTCTGCATTGGGCATATATATTCTTTTGTATAAATTTTCTACGGAATCGACATAATGGTAACTAGGCAGGAAAGGTTTTGGGGGTGCGAGGACAGGTGGCAAATATTCAGAACACCAAACGGATCATGATCAGCTTGCCCGACCAATTATTACAAGAAGTGGACGGCATCGTCGCTATGGAGAAATCCAATCGGAGTGAATTTATCCGACAAGCGATGAAATTATATTTGAACGAGCGCAAGAAACGGCACATTCGTGAATCGATGCAGCGTGGCTATATGGAAATGGCGAAAATCAATCTCACAATGGCATCGGAGGCTTTTTATGCGGAAGAAGATGCGGATGGCACTCTCGGCCGTTTGGTTAGCGGGGTGTAAACATTGATTGTGAAGCGCGGCGACGTATTTTTTGCGGATTTATCGCCCGTCGTTGGTTCGGAACAGGGAGGGGTTCGACCTGTCCTCGTCATACAGAACGATATTGGCAACCGATTCAGTCCAACGGTGATCGTTGCGGCGATTACAGCCCAGATCCAGAAGGCGAAATTGCCGACCCATGTCGAAATCGATGCGGAAACCCACGGCTTTGATCGTGATTCGGTCATATTGCTGGAACAGATTCGTACGATCGATAAGCAGCGTTTGACGGATAAGATAACGCACTTGGATGAGGAAACGATGCGCAAGGTTGATGAAGGCTTGCAAATTAGTGTGGGCTTGATCGACTTCTAGATACGATATTGAGAATGAGAAGAACGGGGATTGCCTCGTTCTTTTTTGCTATGAGCAGAAATAGGGATACAGCTATATCCCTCTGTGAATCGGATCATAACGATTTGTGACCTTTGCGCTGGAAAATAAGGCTCAATTTTGCGAAAATAGAGAGAGCATAATGATCAGGCATCAATCTAAGAAACCGTAAATGTCGGACAAGTGCCGGCGATACCTAATATCTCGAATTCTACGATGAGGGTTCGGGTTGCAGAGAGGATGTAACGAATGGCAGGACAAGAATCCGTTATCGATATGACAGCATTGGAACCCTTGCTAGAACAGATGGCTGTGGAACAGCCAAAACGACTGCGCAAGCAGCTTATAAGCGAATTATCACTGAATCCGAAGCAGGTAGATGCAACTATCAGCTTATTGGATGAGGGCAATACGATTCCATTTATCGCGCGATATCGTAAGGAAATGACTGGAGAGCTGGATGAGAACCAGTTGCGCGCACTCGAAGAGCGGCTTGCTTATGTACGCGGGCTGGAGGATCGCAAACGTGAGGTGCTTCGTCTGATTGCGGAGCAGGGCAAGCTGACAGCGGATCTGCAGCAAGCAGTTGTAGGAGCTTCGAAGCTACAAGAGGTAGAGGATTTGTACCGTCCCTATCGCCAGAAGAGGAAAACGCGGGCAAGCGTGGCGAAGGAGCGGGGGCTTGAGCCGCTGGCGAACTGGATCCTGACGTTCCCGAAGCAAGGCAGCGCGCTAGCGGAAGCTGCTTCATATGTGAATGAAGAAGCGGGCGTTGCTACCGCTGAGGATACGGTGCAGGGTGCGCTTGATATTATAGCGGAGATGGTGGGCGATGATCCTGCTATACGTGCCTGGGTTCGTAAGTTTACATTTGATCAGGGCATAATTCGTACCGAAGCGAAGGATAAAGAGCAGGAATCGGTATATGAGATGTACTATGCGTACACGGAACCGGTTCGCAGGCTGCCTTCTCATCGGATATTGGCGATTAACCGCGGTGAGCGTGAGGACATTCTGAAAGTTGCGTTAGATGTGCCTGTGGAACAGGTACATGCTTATATGGAGCGGAAAGTGATCCAACGCGACTCTGTCGTCACTTCCTTACTGAAGGCGACGATTGAAGATGCATATAAGCGACTAATTGCACCGTCGATTGAGCGGGATGTACGCAATGAGCTAACTGACAAGGCTGAGGAGCAAGCAATCCAAGTGTTCGCACAGAACTTGCGAAGTCTTCTATTACAGCCGCCAGTAAAGGGGAAGACCGTATTAGGTGTCGACCCCGCTTTCCGGACAGGCTGCAAGCTGTGCGTGGTCGATGATACAGGCAAGCTGCTGGAAGTAGCAGTAACGTATCCAACAGCCCCTCACCATAAGGTGGCAGAGGCTGAGCAGACGTTCAGCAGACTCGCAGACAAGTACGGGGTTGAGTTGGTCGTAATCGGCAACGGAACCGCTTCTCGCGAGACCGAGCAATTTGTTGCAGATTGGTTGAAGTCCCGTCCAGGCGGTGGAGCTGGCATCCAATATGTAATCGTCAATGAGGCTGGCGCTAGTGTCTATTCGGCTTCTAAGCTAGCCCAAGAGGAGTTTCCTTCTCTGGATGTTGCAGAGCGCAGTGCAGTATCGATTGCTCGTCGGATGCAGGATCCATTAGCGGAGTTGGTTAAAATTGAACCTAAGGCTATTGGAGTTGGCCAGTATCAGCATGATGTGGCTCCTAAGCGGCTGGAGGAGAGCTTGGGCGCCGTTGTGGAATCGGCAGTTAACCATGTTGGTGTAGATTTGAACACGGCTTCTCCGTCCTTGTTGTCTTATGTATCAGGCATCAATGCAACCTTGGCTAAGAACATCGTGAAGTACAGGGAAGAGAACGGGAAATTTACGGTTCGCAAGCAGCTGCAGAAGGTGCCGCGTCTGGGGCCGAAGGCATTTGAGCAATGTGTAGGATTTCTCCGTATTCCAGATGGAGATCTTCCTCTTGATAAGACGCCGATTCACCCAGAGTCGTATGGAGTTGTAGATCGGCTGTTCGCGCTCATGGGACTTCGTACGGAGGATATTGGGACAGCTGCGTTAACACAGGCACTGAGCGGGGCGAATCTAAATGAGCTGGCTGAGAAGTTAGAGGTAGGTACACCTACACTGAGGGATATTATCGACAGCTTGCTGCGTCCGGGTCGCGACCCGCGCGAGGAGTTGGCGCCGCCTATTTTCCGTACAGATGTCCTCCAAATTGAGGACTTGAAACCTGGTATGGAGCTGAAGGGAACGGTTCGCAACGTTATTGACTTCGGTGCATTTGTTGATATCGGCATTAAGAATGACGGCCTCGTGCATATTTCTCAGCTTAGCGACCGTTTTGTGAAGCATCCGCTTGATGTTGTCTCTGTTGGTGATAATGTAACGGTATGGGTACTGCAAGTGGATATGAAGAAGGGCCGGGTCGGTCTTACAATGAAGGCTCCGAAGTAAAGAGGGATAAAGCGATAGAACGAAAGCATTAAATCCGTATATGTAATACATGCAATCGTAAAATATGAAACATGACGGTAGCATATTGCAGCATGACGAAAGTCCCCCGATGAGGAAGTCGGACGGTCTCACACCTTGTTAGGAGACGCCGTTCGTTCAATCGGGGGTTTTTGCCTATATGCGATGATGATCTAAGGCCTGACTTTCTGCTTGTGCATGTTGCGCAGCGTACGGAACCATTTACGTATGCGCACGCGGCTTCGAACGGTAAAAAAACCAACACTCATTTAATAGCTTAATTTGACGGCGATCCTTCTTATTGAAGGCGCGCATTAGCTGATTGCATAACCATTGCGGCATGAGTATCCCTCCTTCGGCGGGGACGAGAGAATCGTCGTTGTAACGCTATCATATGGGCGTTGGCCGCATTTGGTGCAGGTCCGCAATCGTCTCTGCAAGTATCTCTACAGGTATCACTGCAAGTTTCTCATAGGAATTCATGCTCCATTCTTGTTGTTGTAGGGAACAACCTTTCCCGATACAATGTAGGCATACCCCGAAAGCAACTTATCTCGAACAGGATTAGAAATAGCAGACTGAGACGAAGAGGCGAAAGGGGGATGAAGATGTCAGATGAACAGCTGCAAGCTTGGATCGAACAGGTTTCGCTCCGTGATTTCGGGAAGCCTTTTCGGCATAAGGCACGTTATAATTCGCGACTGAAGTCAACAGGAGGACGCTACTTGCTGCGCTCGCATGACATAGAAATCAATCCGAAGCAGCTGGAGCAGAATGGTCTGGAAGAAGTTGAACGTATTATTAAGCATGAGCTCTGTCACTACCATCTGCACTTGGAAGGGAAAGGGTACAAGCATCGAGATACAGATTTCAGACAGCTGCTGCAAGCAGTTGGAGGATCTAGATATTGCAAATCCCTGCCGGATGTTGCCCGCAACCGTCAAATGCCTTATCGATACCACTTGGAATGTGTACAGTGCGGACAAGCTTATATGCGCAAACGCAAGGTGGATGTTCGTAAGTATGCATGTGGTCGTTGTCACGGAAAATTGAAGATGCTGCTGATGACCGAGCAGGTGGAGAAATAATGTTCTGCCATATGTACAGCAATGATGTTCAGCATATAGCATTAATCGTACTGGTAGGGAACTAATTAAACAATAGCTGAGGGAGGTCTTGTCATGCCGAAATGCGAGGGAAAGGTTGTTGCAATTACAGGTCCACGCAAAGCCGAGGAGATGTCATTGCTTGTTGCGAAGCAGGGAGGATTGCCGCTAGTAAGGCCAACTCAAGGGACGATGTTCGAGCATTTTGACCATCTGGCTGCCGAAGTGGACAAGGTAATAGACAAGCCTGTACAGTGGGCTGTCTGGACGACAGGAATAGGGCTTGAGAAGCTGTTGGAGGCAGCGCGTGAAGCGGGAAGAGAAGAGGCATTGCTAGTGAAGCTGAAGCAGATACGGCATGCAGCACGAGGCTACAAAACCGTTAATGCATTGAAGCGGCTTGGCATCGTCCCGGATATTCGAGATGATGATGGCTCGACGGTTGGACTGGTAAGGGCTATGGCGTCTTATGATGCTGAACAATGGCGCGGCTCATTAGTTGCGCTGCAATTGCATGGAGATCCAGCCCCAACCCTGAACGCATTTCTCGCTGATGCAGGTGCGCAATCTATAGAGCTGATGCCCTACCGGCATACCCCGCCCGATGAGGCCGTACTGGAGCAGTTCACTTCAGAGCTGTTGTCGGGACAGATAGATGCAGTTGCCGTAACGGCTGCTCCACAACTTCGATTCCTATTTGCTTATGCGAAGGAAAGAGGAATGGCGGATAAGCTGCTCCAGATCTTCCAAGAGCGAACACTGCTTGCGGCGGTGGGCAAAGTTACAGCTGCAGCGGCGATCGATGAAGGGATAAAGCGGATGTTAGTTCCAGATGAGGAGCGAATGGGGGCGTTAATCGTTGCCTTGTCACGCTGGTTTGAAGCGAACTGATTGGCTGTTTGTCTGCTATTTTTACATTTATTTTTTGAAATGTGTTGACACTATATCGGATTCATGATAAATTAGTACTTGTCATTCCCTGATAGCTCAGTTGGTAGAGCACTCGACTGTTAATCGAGTTGTCACAGGTTCGAGTCCTGTTCGGGGAGCCATTCATGGAGAGGTACCCAAGAGGCCGAAGGGGGCGCTTTGCTAAAGCGTTAGGGTGTAACAGCCGCGAGGGTTCGAATCCCTCTCTCTCCGCCACAATGGTACAGACAAGATCCCGCAAGGGATTTTTTTGTTATCTATACATATTGCATCATCGTCGAAATGGATAAAGCAAGGGTAACTGTGAGAGATCGCGGTTATTCCTTGCTTTTTTTCATACACTATGGAGGCATTCAGTGTGAACAGATGATGGTCATTCTGTTTCGCCAATTGTTCAGTGCGTTTAATGAATGTAATGGTGGGTTTCATAAAATCGGCTTGAAGTAGCAGCGGAATACACCATATACGGATTGTTATCCGTGGGGGGTGAGCGTAATGGGGAGTAAACGTGATAAACAGAAGCAAGCATGGAACGAGAAAAAGACAACGAAAGCAGACTCGAACAAGGATAAGGACACGGTATCGTACGATACTGATGAGATCATAGATGAGGCAGAACGCATTTTGCAGGGTTCTGTTGATGAAGTGAAGTACGCGCTCCGCTATTGGCATCCTTATGATTTAGCGGTCGTATATCGTCATGTAAATTTGTCGCAGCGCTCTCGGTTGCTTGAGGTGCTGGAAGTAGGTCAGCTAACGGAAATGATCCGTGAGTTGAATCCGGATCTTCAACTGGAGTCGTTCCAGATGCTTGGCCGCAATCGTGCGGCAGAAGTATTGAACCGGATGGACAATGATGACTTGGCTGATATGATGGCAGCGGTTAGCGTGGAAGAGAAGGAGTTCTTGCTTTCGCTCATGGAGCGGGAGGAGAGCGACACAGTACGCCGCCTGATGACCTATGAACCGGAAACAGCGGGCGGATTGATGACGAACCGCTATGTCTGGTTCTATGAGCGTTACACTGTGCGGGAAGCGGTTGAGAAGGTAAAGGCGTTCGCTGAGATGACGAAGAACGTCCACTATCTGTATGTAGTCAATGAACAGAAGCGGCTGGTCGGTACGTTGACTTACCGTGAATTGGTGCTGGCTCCGGAGACAGATACCATCCAATCGCTTATGAATGAGAAGGTCATTTCCGTTACTGTCGATACGGATCAAGAGGAAGTGGCCCGACTATTTGAACAATACGATTTCTTGTCCATGCCTGTTGTTGATCCAGATGACAAGCTGCTTGGGATCGTAACCGTTGATGATGTCATTGACGTCTTGCGAGAAGAAGCTCATGAGGACATTAATAAGTTGTCGGCAACGGATAAGACGATTGACTTTCGAACGAACCCTTTCACAGCAGCCCGCAGACGTTTGCCATGGTTGATTATGCTTCTATTCCTTGGGCTTGTGTCGGGAAGCATTATTAGTTGGTTTGAGGGGACGCTGCAGCAGGTTGTTGCGCTCACCTTCTTCATGCCCATGATTGCAGGGATGACAGGAAACACAGGCACGCAGTCGCTTGCTGTGGTAATACGCGGACTTGCCTCAGAGCATTTAGACAAGGGAACAGTCACGAGGCTCCTGTGGCGAGAATTGTTCGTAGGTCTGATCATCGGCACGGTGTGCGGTACTGCGGTTGCCCTTGTAGCGGGGATATGGCAGGGAAGCTTAGCGCTGGGGCTGGTAGTGGGCTGCTCTCTATTCCTGACGGTTATCATTGGTACAATGGCGGGTACAGTGATTCCTATTATGCTGTATAAGCTTAACGCGGATCCAGCAGTCGCATCTGGGCCACTCATTACAACATTGAATGATATCTTTTCACTGACGGTTTATTTCGGTACAGCCACCTTGTTCTTGTCGTATTTAATCTGAGGAGACGGGCATATTATAAGAGCAATAAATCGTATCGAATAGGTTGTAGAGAATAGCTGTCGGATAAGGAAAAAACGGTTCATAAATATGGTAAAAAAGTTTTTTAAAAAAAGGCTTGTCAACGGTCGTATCGTTTGATATACTCTTAATTGTCGCCGAGAGGTGATGAGAAAGAAGTAAGAAACGACAACGATATGGCCCGTTGGTCAAGGGGTTAAGACACCTCCCTTTCACGGAGGTAACAGGGGTTCGAATCCCCTACGGGTCACCACTTCAATCCTTGTTGGAGTGACATGGCGAACAGCAATGTTCTTGCACCATGAGCCATTAGCTCAGTTGGTAGAGCACCTGACTTTTAATCAGGGTGTCGAAGGTTCGAGTCCTTCATGGCTCACCAGTTTTATTCCTCGGTTGAGATGTCAATAGACATCCTTCCCAAAATACGTGCGGTAGTGGTGGAATGGCAGACACGCTATCTTGAGGGGGTAGTGGGCGTACGCCCGTGGAGGTTCGAGTCCTCTCTACCGCACCAAATTAACTAATGACAACTCCTTGCGCAGCAAGGAGTTTTTTAGTGTTTCAATCATGTTCGGCTGACGTTTCATTACATGCGTTATTTTTGGTTTAGGGACGAGAGCCATGATAAATGCCTAAAACTACTAGATGTGTATATAAGCGAATAAATCTCTTTACCATAAGAGTCGTTGAGAAAATAGAATCTCGCGGCTCTTATTTATGTTATGGTGAACGCTGATCGATCGGACTATTGAAAATGCCGAGGTTGATAGTAAGTTAACTGAAGTGATGGAGAGGGACGACTACAAGTAATGAGAGTGTAAATCTATTTGTTTTGGATATAAGCCAAGTCATATTGAGAGAAACTTCAATACTATGGAATATGTACGAACTAATAGAGTAACTCTCTTGAGAAATGATAAGCTGATGGCGGTTCGAAAAGGAGTTTGTTTATGGACAATCATTATCGTTTTCTAAACGTTCATCCATTTTCATCATGGCTTGCAAAGGCATCCGGGATCATTGTACCTGTATTGCCTAAGGGAGAAACAGGTGCTACAGGAGCAACTGGTTCAACCGGATCGACTGGTCAGAACGGCGCCACAGGGAACACAGGCTCTACCGGAGTCACAGGGCTAACGGGAAGTACAGGCTCAACAGGTGCAACGGGTGTAACGGGAGCTACAGGAACGACAGGTATAACCGGATCGACTGGAATAGGTGCGACTGGGGTAACTGGCGCAACGGGATCGACAGGTGTAGCGGGTTCTACGGGTGCAACGGGGATTACTGGCTCTACCGGAGCCACCGGGGCAACGGGAGCAACAGGGACGAACACTACCGCGACATCCTCGTATGCTGCCAATACTACTGGAGCCTCGATCGCGGTCGTCTTGCTAGGTACGCTCGTTCCACTCCCAAGCGCCCAGAACATTGGATCTGGAATAAGCGTGAATGGCTCGAACGATACTTTTACCGTATCTACGGCGGGAAGATATTACATCTCGTATCAGCTCAACTTAACCGCGGGCTTGTTGCTGGGTTCAAGACTGCTTATCAACGGTGCTGCGAACGTAGCCTCTACGATAACACCCGTTCTTACGTTATCTACCTTTAACAATGACGTCATTCTTACCTTGGCTGCGAACACGACAATATCGCTCCAATTGTTCGGACTTCTAGGAACAGCTACGCTTATTAATAATGCTGCTGGTGCTGCTCTAACCATCATTCACTTAGGCTAGAAATGCAACTAGAAATGGAGCGGTAATCGCTATGCAATCTGACTACGAAAAGAGCCGTTGAGGAGGATCTCACGGCTCCTTTTGCGTTATTCCTGTGATGAGTCTTCGCACCACTGAAATCCATTCTTGTTCTTATCCGTAATAGGACGAATTACACGACAGGCATTTCTGTACCGGTTGCTAGACGTCTTTACGGGCTATTCCCGATATGTCGGCTTGCCTAGCAGCTTATCTAACGTCACCATCTCAATGCCTTGTCGATTTAGCTCCTCAATGATGTGAGGGAGCGCCTTGACGGTACCGTTTAAGTCATGATTTTTACCGCCGGCAGCATGCTGGAGCACGATAGCACCAGGAGTCAGGTGAGACATAATGTTGGCTTCAATTTGCTCTGCGGTGAGCCCTTTCCAATCTAGGGAATCAACATTCCAGTTCACGATCAGCATGTGTTGTGAGGCAAGCCATTTAATTTGCTCTTCACTTATATTGCCGTAAGGCGGTCGAATGAAGTTGATCGTACGTCCCGTAGCAGCTCGCAGAATATTCTGTGTGCGAAGAATCTCATTATGGAAGGCCTCATTAGTGAGCTTCGGCAGATTCGCATGATCATAGGAATGATTGCCGACGATATGGCCTTCTTCTAGGATGCGCATCATGATCTCTGGATATTTCTCCGCCCGATTGCCGACAACGAAGAATGTTGCCTTAACCCCATAGTTACGCAACACATCAAGAACCTGCGGGGTAAAGTGGTTGTCGGGAACATCATCGAATGTCAGGGCAACCCTCTTTTCGTCAGATGGGCCCTGCATGATGAAGTGGGAGCGGTATTTCCTGCGCAGTTCAGATAAGGTGAGCGGCTTAGGGCTCCGTACATCGCTCTCATTGCCGCCGACGAAGGAAGGAGCTTCCTTCGTCGCGACACGTGCTTGCCGTTGTTGAATCGAATATCCTTCATGCGATTTTTGGGCGGAAGGGGACTGAGGGGACGTGCTTGTCGTGCTGCAACCCGATGCATATATGCTTAGCATGGTACATAATCCGAGCAGAATTGGTCGTGTAATCATTGGCGGAACCTCCTGAACCGATGCTCATCAAATTAAGTATTGTACATAGGGTTCGGAGGAAGGTCGTAAATTATCCATACGACACGGATTTTATTCGTATAGCGCATCCCTTAATTTGGTAGACATCTGGCTGTGACCACCATTTTGTTTCCTTGCGGAACTCAGTGCTTTGCGCAGGCGCTCATTCTCTGCTTGAAGTTCCTTAATTTCTTCAACCATCTCTTTGATCAAAGGGGAGCAGTCCTTGTTATGGGCTTCAATAAGTGCTGCTGCTCTATGCTGCAAATCCTGCCATTGCTGTTCATTCATCATCATATGACTCCTATTCCATAGCGTACATTTCCTATCTACTCATTATAAGGCAAAAAGAAAGAGCCGTCACATGACGACTCTGCGAGATGGCGCTTATTTGTTCTTCCACATTTGCTCGACTTGCTTCATATCCAGGATGTGCATGCGATCCATTGCATAACTTCCTGTCATCGCAATCCCTTCAGAGGCAGACTCATAATTGATATATAAGGAATCATCAGCCACAGTTATTTCTTCAGCCATTGGAGGTCCGTCAAGCTTCAGCTTAAGCTCAGCGTTATCCAAGAACCATAGCGGAACTTCCTTGTTGCTAATCGTTACCTTCTGGTGAGGCGCTTGCCCACGAGGATCGGTGAAGAACAGCATCGTGCTATTGCTGTTACGACCATAGGAATCACTCAATACCCAGTGGCCATTCCAGAACGATACGCCCTGAATTCGATTCGGAATCGAGAGGAGCTGCTCAGGTACCAGCTTGTCGCCGGAATTTTTCAGTTGCATAGGCAATCCTGTATTCGGATTTACCGAGAATCCCTCAATCCAAGCGCGATATTGGTCGCCATCACGGTTGGTCATATGATGGGAGGTATCTGTTGGATAGCTTGTGCCGTGCGCAAATTCGCCAACCCATAGTTTTCCGTTCTCGAAGGCAATGAAGGATGCGTTCGTATTGACCTTGAATTGTCCGTCGAAAATAAGCTGTCCGCCATTTTCTGTCTGCTTCATCTTATCGATGGATACATATCTGGCCTTGCTGCCGGAAGCAACGAACACATAACCATTTGTGATGGCAACACCGCCGGCGTGACCCGTATATGGATCTCCTACAGCATCATACAGCTCGAAGGACTTCAGCAGCTGACCAGTTTTGGCATCCATAATCGCGATAACGCTGACACCGACGTCACGGTAGCCTGACATAACAAGCCACCCCTGGTCTGCGGAGTAGGCAAGACCCTGCGGGATAACAAGCTCGTGCAGACCAGGAATAATAGGTCCATCCTGTGCAATGTTGAGCAGCGGCTTGAACTCGTTCTTGTCAATGCGAAGCTTCGGATTCACCTCTTGTTGCGTCAGTTTGCCAGCAGCCACTGCCGCAGCCGCACTTGGAGTTGTGTTGGATACTTGTGTGACTGGTGCAGCAGCCTGATTCAAGCCTGCCGGCTCTTCCTCACCATTGGCACAGGCAACGGCAGATGACAAGAGAATAGAGGAGAGCAGCAGTGCTTGAACACTTTTTCGGCAACGTGAAGAAGTAGACTGAGAATTCATTACATAGCCTCCTTAAGATAGATGAGATGGTGCATTATAAGAGAAGCTGCATGCAGTTGTCTTATTATTTAAATGTTGAATTCGCGAGTGCTGAGACGATATGCTTCTGAGCAAAAGCAAACACAATGACAATCGGCAGAATAACCATCACACTTGCAGCGCTAAGCAAATGGAAGGTAAGTGCTTCGTCGCCTGCTACTGCATCTCGCATCATCGCAACCGCAACTGTCAGCACACGCATGCTGTCCGAGTTCGTCATAATAAGCGGCCAGAAGTACGAGTTCCAGCTGCCGATAAAGGTGAGCACGATCAGTGTCGCAATCGTCGGCATCGCCATCGGAACGAGAATGCGATACAGCTGATGGAACCGGCCAGCACCGTCGACTCGAGCAGCCTCCAGCACATCATTGTTAAGCGACTTGAAAGCTTGACGAAGCAGGAAGATGCCGTAAGCAGACGCACCATGCGGAACGATCAATGCCAAGAAAGTGTTGAGCCAGCCAATCTTGGACATCATCACATATACAGGAACGAAGGTTACTTGTTCCGGAACGATTAACGCAGCAAGCACGAGAACGAACCATTTATCGCGTCCCCAGAAATTTCCCTTCGCGAAGGCGAAGGCAGCCCAGATGGCAACATTAATCTGCAGAATCATAATCCCAAGCGTCTGCACGGCAGTATTGAAGAAATAACGGCCGAACGGTGAAGCCTGGAATGCATCAATATAGTTCTGGAAGCGGAACGATTCTGGCCAGAAGGATGGAATCGCGAGCCGCAGCTCGAACGGTGTTTTTAAAGAAGTGACAACGAGCCAATAGGTTGGAAAGAACATCACTAATGTAATGAGGATGGCTGCTGCCAACCGGATGGATGAAAATAAGGATTTTGACATCCGCTAAGCCTACCCTTCGTAATGAACTCTTTTTTTCGAAATCCACAGCTGGATTACGGTTAAGGCGATAATAATGATGAAGAAAATAACGACCAGTGCAGATGCGCGGCCTGTCCGGAACTCGGAAAAGGCCATCTGATAGATCCAGAACACCATCGCCTTCGTTGCATTCAGCGGTCCGCCGTTCGTCATAATATTGATCGACTGGAATACTTGCATCGATCCGATGAAGTTTGTAATGACAAGGAACAACGTCATTGGAGACAGTAATGGGATCGTAATATTGCAGAATTGGTTCCAGCGAGAAGCGCCATCGATGCTAGAAGCCTCATAGTATTCAACTGGGATGCTGCGCAAGCCGGCAATGAACAGCAGCATTGCGAAGCCGACGCCTTTCCATAGGGATACCGTAATAAGAGCGCCGAGCGCCGTGTTCGGATTCGTCATCCAGTTGATCTTATCGAATCCTGCCAAGTCCAATAGGTAGTTGGCAAGGCCGTATTCACCGTTAAATATCCACAAGAAAATCATGGCTGCGACGACCATAGAGATGTAGTATGGCATGAAGATGATCGAACGCAAGAAATTATAAAACTTGGATTTAGAGTTGAACAAAAGTGCGAGTAGAAGCCCAATAACAATCGTAAAGAACACGTCGAAAATCGTGTATTTGAACGTAATCGTAAGTACCTTCCAGAAGTCTTCACTGGATAACAGCTTCGTATAGTTATCCGCCCCGATAAATTTCATCACTGGCCGCGACATATTCCAGTTCGTTGTACTAATGAAGATCGAGAATACCAGTGGAACATACGTAAAAATAAGCAGGAACAACAGTGCCGGCAGCGCGAAGCTGAAATCCTTCAACTTCTCGGAGAAGCGGTACCATGACCAAGGCCGCTTGTACTTCACAGCTTCTGCCGGCGTATCATTCGAAATTCCGGAATTACCATTCATCTGTTTAATCGCCCTCTCCTTTAGAACAATGATAAAGAAAGGTCAAGCCAAAGCCGCATGCCCTGTTCCCGTGTGGTATATAGGGGAGACGACCTTGCTTGACCACAGATGTACACACGCAATTGTTAGTTGCTATCTAGTTGCTATCTTCGAGTACCTTGTTAATTTCCACAGCTGCTTCCTTCATCAATTTCACTGGGTCGCCTTTTTCAAGAACCATCTTGCCCATTGCTTCGATGTAGAGGTTGCTGAACTCAGGGTACAATGGATGCTGCATGCGCGCTTGCACTTGGTCGAAGTTGTCAAGCACGGCTTTGTATTGTGGCCAACGCTGCATGTACGCTTTGCCTTCTTCTGTATCGATGGCCGACTTGTGTGTAGGGAGGTAGCCTACTTTTTCTGCCCACTTCAAATTGTTCTCTTTGCCTGTCATGAATTGAATGAACTTCCAAGCTGCTTCTTTTTGATTGTCCTTAGCACCTTTCATCATGACGATGCCAGCGCCGCCGATATTGGAGATGCGTGTTTTGTCACCCGGCAAGAAGGAAACGCCAACTTCGAACTTCGCATTTTCCACGTATGTTTTGATCATTGCGGAAGTGTGCTCAACCATACCAATTTTACCTTCCAGGAACATTTGACGCATTGTGCCAGAAGCACCTTTGCCGTAACCGATGTGCATGTTGCCTTCATCAACCCAACGCTTGAAGTTCTCGATGTAGCGCAGGCTTTCAGGTGTATCGATTGCTGCTTTTGTCATGTCTTCGTTCAGAACAGAACCGCCGCCGTTAATCATCCAAGGATCGTAGTACCAGTTATCCCAGCCTGGAACGGAAAATGCATAGCGAACTGTTTTTCCGTCTTTCTTCTCTGTAACTTTCTTATTGTAGTCTTCGATTTCTGCCCAAGTTTGCGGAGGCTGAACGCCGAGCTTATCAAGCAATGTTTTGTTGTAGACCATAACACTCGTACTTACGATTAGCGGGAATCCAAATTGACGGCCTTCATACGCATATGCCTTAAGCATGCCTTCTGAGAAGTCGGAAGTATCAACCTTGTCGCGCTCTACATAAGGTGTCAAATCTTCGAAAATACCATCACGAGAGAAGATAGGCAAGGAAGATACTTCAACGTTCGTTACCGCTGGAACATCGCCGGCAGCTACAGCCGCAAGCAGCTTCTTATGTAAGTCTTCATATCCGCCCTGGTATACAGGCTCAACAGTAATGTAAGGATATTTCTTCTGGAACTCCCCGATCATATAGTTCAAGCCCTCAGTCTGAGCTTCTGCATGGGAGTGCCAATATTGAATTTTAACAGGTGTCTTATCTTCCTCCTTCACAGCAGGCGCGCTTGCACCTGATTCACTGCTTTGGCCTTCTCCAGAAGATGAACCGCTCGAACAACCAATAACGGATATAAATAGTAGAGAGATGACAGTGAGCAGGGTAAACCAGCGTTTTGCTTTCATAATTACACTCCTTAGTAGAATTAAAATAACAGGTTCCCATAGTGATACATCTTGTTAGCTTTAGCTAACCAATCCAAATCTTTAGCGAAATTCGTCGAATCTGTGCACATGCCTCATTGTAAATGCCAATATTAAACATAGCGTTAAGCAGAAGATAAGGAATTGTAAATAATTTCATTGCTTGTTTATGGGAACCTTGTGGCAAAAGCTTATCTCATCTTATGTGAATGCGTTTTCAATCATTACTATAGAAACTCATGATTTCGTAAATTTCTATTAAAGCTAAATCGCTTTAATTATTAGTAGATTGTGTATGAAAAGGTATCTTGCAATACACAGTAGTGAGTGATACAATGTAGGAAATTACCAATGACAAGGGAAGGTGGTGGAGATGTCGTGAATGTTCAATTTAAAAAGGGAGTTCTGGAGCTGTGTGTACTTGTACTTACCTATGAACAAGATCGATACGGGTATGAGCTTGTTCATCGCATCTCAGAGAAGTTCCAGGTCGCAGAGGGAACGATGTATCCACTGCTTCGCAGATTGACACAGGAAGGGTATTTTTCAACTTATCTGAAGGAGTCTCCGGAGGGGCCTCCGCGCAAGTATTACAAGCTGACGGATACGGGCAAGACCTACATGCATGAAATGCTAAAGGAATGGAGTCTATTCTCCAAAGGTGTAGATGAGATGATTAAGGAGGTAATGTCAAAATGAGCATGCAGAAGTTAGAATTTCTCGTAAGATTGGAACGGGAGCTGGGGGAGATTCCTTCGGCGGAGCGTGCGGAGATCATGACGGACTTTGAGGCTCACTTCCAAGATGCGATGCAGACTGGCAAGACCGAAGAGGATATTCTAAATGCACTGGGCAGTGTACAGACCATTGCAAACGAAATTCTTGAACAGCATCGTCAGCAGGCTTCACTAGAGGGACAGACTGAGGAGGATACACGCTCTAATGGTGAAGGAGAACGCAGTGATGGATATTCAGTAAGTGAAGAAACGCATGCTGAGGAATCGTCTCACACATTCTCTGCTTCTTCCTTTAGTCAAGAAGATCGCAGTCAATCGAATTTATGTATTCACACACTCCGCATACATACTAGTGAGGTGGATGTCGCCATTGAATCATATGAAGGAGACCGGATCGGCTATCGCATCGAATCGGATGAGCCAGAGAAGTTCGATATTCGTGATTATATAGACGGAGATACGTATACAATATCGGCTCGAATGAGATACAATGCGAAGCGCTTTTTCTCCTTTATCAATTTACGGTATGGCGACCAGAAGTTATATATCCGTGTACCTAGCAGCTACCAAGGAGACATTCAAGTGGTGTCTGAATCAGGAGATATTGACATGCAGCATGTTCGTGCAGACCAATTACAATTGGAATTGTCATCAGGAGATGGAGTGATTCGGCAAGGGGCATTTCAGGATGTACGAATAATAAGCAAATCCGGAGATATCCGTATGGAATATAGCTCGGCCGAACGGATAAGTATGGAGGCATCTTCAGGTGACGTGGACGTCAGCCGCATTAACACGCATACAATGGCAGTTAGGACATCATCCGGAGATGTAGAAATTGATCAGCTTCATGCTGAAGAGCTGCGTGCAGAAGTCACGTCAGGTGATCTTAGTCTCAGCGACGGTGTCGGACTTAATTGGTACTTGTCCTCTTCTTCAGGAGATATTGAAGCAGAGCGAATTCGAGCTAATATGGATATCGTTAGCCACTCTGGAGAAGTTGAAATCGACGAATTGAACGGAGCACTCCTGTTGAAGTCGAGTAGCGGGGACGTGGAGTGCACATTGGGTCGTGATATTGGCCCTTCGGTGATTGAAAGTAAATCCGGGGATATCGACGTTCGAATCTCCTCGTGGGCGGCGAATGTTCAGATTGAGGCGATGGCAGATCACGGAGACTTGTCCGTGAAGCTTCCGCAAGTACGGACAGAGACGGAACGTCGGGATTACTACCGCGGAAGTATTGGAGTGGATGGACCTGTAGTTCGGATTGCATCTGTAAGTGGCGATATCGAGCTTCGGGAGACAAGAGCCTGACAGATATAGGTGCGCCTCATTTCAATGTTTATTTTTCTGCTTGCAGATATTCACATTTCTATTCACATTTCTTGAACTGTTGATTATAATAAATACAGTAATGTTGCCTCAATTCAAAAAAAATGACCATAGTGAAAATTAATCTCATTCTCAATACACATGCTGCTTCCAACACGGAAGCAGCATGATGCATTTTTAGGGGATTAACAACGATAGTCATTTTCATTTGAAGAGAGGATGAAATGAAATGAACAATACAATTTCGATGACAACATCATGGAAGCAATGGCTTGGCGAACATAAAGAATCCTGCGCAGCAGCTGGAAGCCTGCTGTTTCTGCTGCTAGCCATGTTCAGCAATCAGCTTGCTGAACAATGGGCGGTAGCGTGCTATGTACTGTCTTACGTGTGTGGAGGATGGCTTAAGCTGAAGGAAGGCATTGTTACGCTGCTTCGCGACAAGGATTTGGATGTTAACCTACTCATGATTGCTGCCGCACTTGGTGCTGCTTCGATTGGATACTGGTCTGAAGGCGCAGTGCTCATTTTCATTTTTGCATTGAGTGGCGCACTTGAAACCTTTACGATGAACCGCAGCTCGCGAGATATCTCTGCGCTGATGGATTTGAAGCCGGAGCAAGCGCTCGTCATTCGAAATGGGATTGAATGGTTACTGCCTGTAGAGCAGTTGATAATAGGGGATCTTGTGCTTGTAAAGCCAGGTGAGCGTATACCAGCAGATGGAACGGTTCAGGATGGCCAATCCTCTGTCAACCAATCCTCGATTACAGGAGAGAGCATTCCTGTAGATAAGGCCATGGGGGATGACGTATACGCAGGAACGGTGAATGGGCAAGGGGCTTTGTATGTTACTGTATCGAGATCAAGTGACTCGTCTCTCTTCGCGAAGATCATTCGCCTCGTTCAAGAAGCTCAGAGTGAGATGCCCAAGTCGCAGCGGATGATTGAGAAATTCGAACATATATACGCAAGAGTGATTATTGCTGCAACCTTGGCGCTTGCAGTTCTTCCCCCACTGCTGCTGCAAGAAGCATGGTCGGATGCCTTTTATCGGGCAATGGTATTTCTCGTTGTGGCCTCACCATGCGCATTGGTTGCCTCTATCATGCCAGCAACACTGTCTGCTATTTCGAACAGCGCACGAAAAGGCGTTTTGTTCAAGGGAGGCGCATATTTGGATCTTATCTCGCACGTAAAGGCAATTGCCTTTGACAAGACTGGAACGCTCACCTCCGGCAAGCTGGAGGTTACGGATGTCATTCCGTATGAATCAATGGATAAACGGGAGCTTCTATCTGCTGCCGGAGCGTTGGAGAAGCTGTCCACACATCCGATCGCTAAGGCAATTGTTGCTGAAGCAGAGCGTAACCAAGAGCATACAGAAGCCACTGAGCGTTTGCTGCGCCCTACTCAATTCCAAGCACATGCCGGGCAGGGCATTGAAGCTGAATGGGAAGGGAAGCAATGGAGAATCGGCAAGCCGTCATATATTTGCTCTGAGCAAGGGATGGATGAGATGATTCGCGCTCAGATCGAATCTTTGCAATGCAAAGGCAAGACGGTGATTGTGGTGGAGAGATCCGAGCGTGTTGTCGGTGTGATCGCGCTCCAGGATCGCATTCGCCCAGAGGCGATTGAAATGGTGAAGCAACTGAAGCGGCAGGGCATAGAGGTGGCCATGCTGACAGGCGATCAGAGACAGACGGCAAGTTCTATTGCTTCCCAAGCAGGAATTGACTTGGTGTTCTCCGAACTGCTGCCTGAAGATAAGCTCAACATTATTAAGAAGCTTAAGGAGCAATATGGACAGGTGGCGATGGTAGGCGATGGCGTCAATGATGCGCCTGCACTGGCCAGTGCAACTGTCGGGATTGCTATGGGGGCGGCAGGCAGTGACGCAGCTTTGGAGACCGCCGACATTGTCTTGATGAACGATGATCTGGCCAACATCGCGCATGCGATCGTGCTGGGGAGAAGAACACAGTCGATTGTAAAGCAGAACATCATATTCGCTGTAGCGGTCATTACGGGGTTAATTGCAACTAACTTCATACTCGGGATTCCTCTCCCGCTTGGAGTCGTCGGACACGAGGGGAGTACGATTCTTGTCATCCTGAATGGGCTTCGGCTACTGCGATCCTAACATAAAAATTTGAATGGTTGCCCGAGTGGGCAGGAATTGATGATCTCCCTATTGAATTAGGTATGTGGAAAAAAACTCCTAAGTGAGGTTATGTTTTGGATGTTGTTTCCATAATGTGTAGGGAGGTCATTGTATTATGCTGCAGCATGGGGATAAGATCGTTATCATTGGAGATTCCATAACGGATTGTGAGCGGGCTAGACCGTATGGGGAAGGATTATTCGGAGCCAATGGCAAAGGATACGTATCCATGTTCGATGCACTAGTTCAGACGGAGCATCCTGAGATGGGAATTCGCATCGTGAATATGGGCATTAGTGGGAATACAGTGGTTGATTTAGAGCGTAGATGGGAGACAGATGTCGAACAATTGGAGCCGGACGGACTTGTTATTTGTATTGGAATTAATGATGTCTGGCGTCAATACGATATGCCCTTCGTGTCGGAGCAGCATGTAGGTTCAGATCAATATTATGACACCTTGAATCGTCTCGTTGAACGATCCAAGCCGAATGTACGCTGGATTGCGTTAATGACACCCTATTATATTGAACCGAACCAAGAAGATGCGATGCGCCGAACGATGAATGAATACGGTCGAATTGTTAAGGAGATCGCGAATGAGCATGGTACATTATTTGTAGATACACAGCAGGTCATGGATAAGCTGCTGGAGCATTTCTATCCGGCTACACTGGCATGGGATCGCGTTCATCCGAGCGCGGTTGGACATATGGCTCTAGCCAAAGCTCTGTATCAGGCATGTTTTGCGGAGTAATCCTCATGGCAACAGGAAGCCTACATGATTCTTCAGGTAAGATCACTGGGCCTTCCTGTCGCATTTTCCCTCATAGACAGTCTTTAAACTTCCACATAGTTAAACATGCTTGTTGAGAAGAGGGATAAACCGCTGTTCGTGCAAACGCTTACATTGAGAGCTTTCCAAATTCGATATTTCTAGCGAATAGGAGGGGAATTGATGTCTGTAATAGGTAGTCAGCCCGCAATGAAAAACATGTGGATTGGCAGAAGCATTGAGGAGTTCTCATCAAAGGGTGTCGTATTTTTTCACTCAAAGTTTGAATTTCCAGAGGCTCTCCCTTGCAAATTGTATCGGATCGACCACACTCACGGCAATTTGCATGAGCATACCCATGATTATTTTCAAATTTGGTATGTCGTGAAGGGAGGGATCATGCATTCTTATCTCGGGAGACGTCACAAAATGCTCGCGGGAAGTGTATGCATCGTGCCTCCGTTTGCGGTACACGGTGTGGAATGGATTCCGGGACGACAGACGGAAGTCATTGGCTGCGAGTTCTTACCTTATTATATCAATGAGCGCTTTACCCAGCCTGAGCTCCAGAGTAATTTCATGGACTATCAGTATTTGCATCCTGTGCTAAGTGAAGGGGGAAGGAAGCCAACTTTAATGTCTCTCTCCGGTGAAGAAGAACGACATGTGAGGACGATTCTGGAGGAGATGCAGAGGGAGTTCCGGATGAAGACAGCTCATTACGGGCTTGTTTTAAAGGCGAATTTGCTGAAGCTTCTCGTTTTGTTGAGCCGGGGAAGTGAAGACAATGACACGAGAACAGTCGTGCAGGTAAAGAAGGAGGAAGATCGTATAAATAAGCACCGAGAGGCTGTTCAAGTCTCTCTTGATTATGTGCATAAGCATTTTCATGAGGATATTCGTCTGGAGCAGATTTGCCGGCTTGCATCACTATCCAAGACCTATTTCTGTGATGTGTTTAAATCCTACACAGGCAAGTCATTTAACGAATATTTGAATGATTTCCGCATGCGTCAGGCAAGCGAGATGCTGCTGACAAGAGATACTACAGTAGCAGAGGTATGTCGGGCTGTCGGATTTCGCGATTTAACGCATTTTTCAAGGATGTTCAAACGGTGGACGGGAATCCCTCCTTCTCATTATCGCAAGAAGAGCCGCTAAATATAACGATTACTTATGATTCATATACAGGAACCGGCGACACGTTCTTGTTGCCGGTTGTATATTTCGCAGCCTGTTCATAAGTTATTCTTATTTATTCGGTAGGTATACAGTATAATGGAGGTACAGTATGTAAACGCAATCCTCCATATTCCATCTTGATTGTGCTGGACGATACTGTATGCGATATAGTGATGAAAAGGGATGATGCGAATTTGTGGACGACGGATATGATTATTTTCTTATTTGGTTCTTTACTTCTAGCGGGAGTGATTAGTGCCAAATTCTCGAATCGATTCAATGTGCCTTCACTTGTATTGTTTATTATTGTAGGGATGGCATTGAATCCTCTCATTTATTACGATAATGCGAAGTTAACGCAGCTATTCGGGATTTTGGCTCTGATCATTATATTGTTCGATGGAGGAATGCAGACAAGCTGGCGTGACATTCGGCCTGTCATTGGCGGATCTGTATCGCTTGCAACCATCGGTGTAATGATTACTGCTACGGTTTTTGGTGTGTGTTCGGTATTTATCTTAGGAATTGATTGGAAAGAGGGCATGCTGATCGGTGCGATTGTCGGCTCTACGGATGCCGCAGCCGTGTTCGCAGTTCTCGGAAGCCAGAATGTGAAGAAGCGATTGACCTCCACCTTAGAGGCGGAATCAGGAACGAATGACCCGATGGCCGTCTTCTTGACGATATCATTCATTGAATGGATTCAGATTCCGGATCTTTCCGTATGGGAAATGCTGTTCTCATTTGTATGGCAAATGGGACTTGGACTTGGCTTAGGACTGCTCGCAGGCTGGTTCATCGTTCAAGTATTGAATCGAATTGCCCTTGATACATCTGGCATGTACCCTATACTTGCAATCGGATTCGCGATCCTAACTTATAGCGGTGTTGGTCTGCTGAAGGGCAGCGGCTTCTTAGCTGTATACGTGATGGCACTTGTCATCGGCAATTCCGATTTGCAATATCGTTTTACGATTGTAAGATTCAATGAGGGCTTCGCCTGGCTGATGCAGATCATGATGTTCATCCTTCTTGGACTTCTCGTGTTCCCGCTTCAACTGCTAGAGATTACATGGCAAGGTCTGGTGCTGTCAATTCTTCTCATGTTCGTCGCAAGACCGCTCGGTGTATTCATTAGCTTGATGTATAGTAAGTTTACAGGCAAGGAGAAGACGCTTATTGCTTGGGCAGGGTTAAAAGGTGCGGTGCCTATTGTTATGGCGACATATCCTATGATTGCAGGCTTAGAGCATGGACAATTGTTCTTCAATATTGTATTCTTTATTGTTCTGACGTCTGCCCTTATTCAAGGGGCTACCATTTCTCCGCTTGCGAAGCGGCTTGGATTGGCTGGCGAACCAGGCGGGCAGCAGGTACATGCGCTTGAGCTGGTGTCGGTCGGGAAGACGAACATGGACTTGGTGAAGAAAACGATTGAGCCTGGTGCTTGTATAGAGAACAGCTACTTGCATCAATTAAGATTGCCGGATGACACCTTGATTACAGCTATAATTCGTGGGGAAGAGATGATTGCGCCCAAAGGAACCACGCAGTTATTGGCAGGAGATGTGGCTTATGTACTCGTTGCCAAAAATCAAAGGGATGAAATAAGAAGATTGTTCACCGAGCAGATCCAAGATAGTCAATGTACGGTGACAAGTGGCAGTGCCGCGGATCGAGAACAGACAACTGTAGACACCCAATCAGACACAGAGAATCAACCGATAGTGAGCTCGACAGAACGTACGGTTGCGGAGAATAAGTGGCAAGGAAAAGACTAATGTATTCATGCAGGGGAAGGCACCATGATGAACACACCATGATGAGTTAGTACGATACAATGACTTTCAAGGGGGAAGTGGAATCGTATGCTAGGATTGGAGAAGCACACATACCGAATTCGCAAAATTGCGATGGAATGGAAGCGGGATGATAAGACGTTGCGTGGCTTGATTACTCTGCCTGTTACGGAACAACCTGTAGCAGCAGTTGTAATGAGTCATGGATTTACAGGGCATATGCTGGAGGGCAGAGGCTTCTTTCGACGGCTTAGTGAACAGTTGGCACAGGCTGGTGTCGCCGCGATTCGCTTTGACTTCGCAGGCAGCGGTGAGAGTGATGGAACGTTTGAAGAAATGACGCTGTCAACTGAGCTGGCGGATGCATTAACTGTATTTCAAGCCGTGCGTTGTATGGAAGGCATTGATTCGAATCGTGTCAGCTTACTGGGCTTCAGTATGGGGGGAGCGGTATCGCTTCTGGCAGCTTCACAGCTGGGAGAAGAGGTGCATCGCTTAGTGGGGCTTTGCCCTGCTGCCAATATCTTTGATATTGTAGCTAGAGAGGCGGCCGGTTCACGATTCAAGCAGCTGTTGGAAGAAGGGCGTATGGACATGAATGGCTTCATCGTAGGCCAAGGATTGCTGGATGATACGGCACAGCATGATATGTATGCTGCTGCATCTCGTATCCACTGTCCAACGTTGTTCGTTCATGGGACGGCTGACGGCGCTGTTCCCCCTTATATTTCTTATCGATTGGCAGCTGCGATGGATGGGCGTGCTAACATTACGTGGATTGATGGTTCTGATCATGTATTTTCGTTGTCTGAGCATTCGAAGAAAGTCTGTGAGGCGGTTGTGAAATTTTTAGCAGATAAGTAGCAAAAAGTTATGTCGTAGGGGACGAAAAAAGAAGTGATTGATGTGATCTATCTCCTTTTATTGGTATGAGCAATGCTGCACAATAGATTCAGGTATGGCGTCTATGCATTGGCGTATACGTCATGCAATGTGCCCGTCCATCTGCCCCCCAACTCCAGGTAGGGCGGGACACTTTGCGCCATTTACGCATCTGCTTGCGAGCGGGTGCGTTTTGTTCTTTCTAGAGGCTTTGCTGCAGAGCATACAGTTTGAATAATAAAAAAATGAGGAAAATGTTTCATAATACTATTGTGAAATAGGACTAATTAACCGATATTAGTAGTAGTGCGTAAAAGTACAGCGAGGTTAAGAGAAGAAAGGTGAAGGCAAATAGATGAAGTATGAGAAATTGAATGAAGAGTTTAAGCATGTTGGCTACAGTCCGTACCGTTATGTTCATATTGTGGATGTAACGACAGAAGCAGTTGATTTTGATCACCGTGAGAAAGAACGTCTCGATCAATTAGTAATTGGGTCAGAAGAACCAATGACTGAAGAACAGTTGAAGGAAGATGCACGCGCTAAGTTGATGGAAGAGCATCCAGATTTCCAGTTTTTCCGTGAGGTACAGGTGGCGAAATTGGATGTAGTGAAGTGCTTTGATCTAGAACTGTAGTAGAGACGAGAAGGAAGCAGCGTTTGTGAATTTGGATGCTAAGTTCTCCCCTTAGGTGTGTTTTATGCAGCGGGTACGATGCCGCACGTAAGGGGACGAGCTTTCTAAATAGCAGCACAGGTACCTATAGCGATAAGGAGATGAATCGGTTGTTCAAGGGGCTTAAGAGAGTACAGGGGACGACATCACGGAAAGTGGATTGGAAATCACTCGTTTCATCCGTATTTCAGAATCCATCTCGTTCCGTGGGAACGAAGTTATTTCTTGTATTTGTAATCAGCATTATTGTGTTCGTTTTTAGTGTTGGCATGATTTCGTATCTATTCTCCAAGAATGCAATTGAAGATCAAGCATCCAAGTCCAATTATCAGACTATGATCCAAGCAGCGCAAAAAATTGATCTTCAGCTGACCCAGTTCAACAATATGACGATGCAGATTATGTTCGATCCAAACCTGACTGCTTCGCTCAAAACCTTGAAGGACAATCAGCTTAGCGCTTATGAAAAGATTCAATCTACGGAAGCGATTACGAAAACGCTTCAAACCTACAGTGTTGGCAATCCATTAATTGAGAACATTTATTTGATCCCAATTGATCCCAAGCGCAATACGATGGCTGCACTTGGCATTCGGAGTAAGCTGGACGATTTGCGCAAGCAACCATGGTTTGAAGAAGCAACGAAGAGCAATGGACAATCCATTTGGGTAGATACAATGCCGAAAGGTGTTGATAAGGCGCCGGAGCCTACATTCGGTATTGCAAGACCAATGCGTGATTTGAATTCTGGGATGGCTGAATACATCGTTCTAATGGAAATTAGACTGGCTACTTTCCAGAAGTCGCTCGATGGGATTAATCTAGGTGAGGGATCTACCGTTCAAGTGGTGAATCGTGCGGGTCATTTTATTTATACCGAGGAAGATGGGAAGTTGACCAAAGAAGCTCCGAAGTGGCTTCTGCCGGAAGTTGAGGAGGGCAATACTAGTGCGATTAGCGGAAGCGGGAAGATAAGCTCTGATTCCGATGGCGAGATGCTCCTGGTCTATGATCAGATGCCATCGAGCCGATGGCTGCTAGTTGGAGCAGTTCCTGTAGCTGAACTGGTGAAGGAAGCCAAGTCCATCTTGACACTTACATTCATCTCTATGCTGGCTGCTGCTGTCATCGCAGTCGTAATCGGCTGGTTGGTGATTCAATGGGTAGCGACTCCACTCGTGAAGCTGCGGAATCTCATGAATGAGGGTGCACAGGGCAATCTGGCAGTACGTGCAGTTCCTAAGTCTAAGGATGAGATTGGCCAGCTTGCGAATGGATTCAATACGATGATGGAACAGATTACGAATCTTGTGAAGAGCACAGATGCAAGCGCTCGTGCCGTCTTAGATACAGCTTCTTACTTGTCTGAAGCTTCACGCAGTACTGCAATTTCTGCGAAGGAAATTGCGATTGCCACAGAGGAAATTGCGAAGGGAGCCACTTCCCTGGCGGTAGAGGCTGAGCGAGGTCACGATCTCACGCACAGCATGGCTTCGCAAATGTCGAAGGTCATAGATGCCAACGGACAAATGGATCATTCGGTTCAGGCGGTTGCCGAATCGAGCACACTTGGTGCATCGAACATGACTTCCTTAATGAGTCGCACGACTTCCACCGGTGATATGATGCGCTCGCTTGCGACGAAGGTCAATACACTGAGTGACAGTACACAATCGATTCGCAAAATTTTGGATGTCCTTCATAACATGACGAAGCAAACGAATATTCTGTCCCTCAATGCAACCATTGAGGCTGCGCGTGCAGGAACTGCAGGCAAGGGCTTCATGGTCGTTGCAGATGAAATTCGGAACCTTGCTGATCAATCAAGACAGTCCATCGATATTGTGGGGCAAATTACTGAGAAGATTCAGCTAGAGATTACGGAGACCGTAACAGCGTTGTCAGAAGCATTCCCTCTCTTCCAGAAACAAGCGGAAGCTGTGCAGGAGACAGATGTCATCTTCTCAACGGTACAGCAGCAGATGGATGGCATGATTCAGCAGCTTGGAAATGTGACAGGCTCCATTGGGCGTCTAAATGAGGCACAGTCCATTCTGGTAGAAGCGATGAGCAATGTAAGTGCGGTTGCGGAAGAGGCATCTGCTACTTCCGAAGAGGTTGCATCGTTAAGCACGGAACAGTTGAATGTATCGAACCGCTTAGTCGAGCTGTCTCAGCAGCTTGAAGATGTATCCTCGAATCTGAAGGAAACCTTATCTCAATTCAAATATTAGTACCGATAGAGAAAGCCCGTATCTCCAACGAGAGATACGGGCTCCTGTATGATCGGCGACTTTAAACCATCTATATAGTAGAATGGCAGCAGCTATTTTTCTTGATTTTCTGATTTAACGATTTAATTCGATTTCGCCTACCTGAGTAGAAATCAATAAAGATGGGCTCTTCGTATTGGCTGCCCCAATATGGCCTTTAACTTTCTTCGATACGATCATATTGGATGTACTTGCCCCGTCCAACTCGACATTATTAGTGATACTTCCCATATTAGTGGACAGCTCTACAGCCAGTGACTCCAGCTTCTCCGGCAAATCAAATGTTATCTTGCCAAACTCAGTATGAAGCTTAGTGCTCTCCATTCCCATTACATTGGAGGATGAAATATCGCTCGCACTGCCGTTGACAACTAGATGGCTAGGATACAGCCCAGACTCGGATTCAAGTGAGAGTTTTCCAAAATCATTGTTAATCTCTAAAGTGTCGTAATCCTTGACTGGAACTCGGACAATTAGTGATGGCGGAGAATCTGTATTTATGAAACTTTTTTGTTTAGAATGCAATTTAATCGTCAGCGTATTATCGTTTATTGTGCCGCTCACATCTGTCTCCATTGACCTGGATGTTCCATCTATTAGCTCATATTGTGCTTGACTTAATTGATGATCTCCGATAACGGTAATGTGGGCAGCTGTACTTAGAATACGGATCGTATGTATTTGGTTAACATCAAATTGTTTTTTCTTTGGATTGCTAGTTGATATTTTGCTCAATGCAGTTGAACCTTTTTCAGATATAGCTGAAGAAGATACTTCTGTGACGCTTGTATTCGATGCTCCTGTGGTTGCATGATCCGAAGCACACCCTGCCAAACTTATACTTGCTGTGGATAAGAGAATACATGCAAATTTGGTGTATCTCATTGTTCGTCTTCCTTTCAAATCGTAGTGTAATTACAAGTGGGAACTATGTAAACAAGACATGCTTCATGTTACCTGATTAAGGAACATTTGGTAACGGACTTCGGTCTGTTCACGTCCTAGACTTATGTCTAGAATGGAGAGGCTAGACTTGTATCGACATATTTGACAATGACCGGAGATTGGTTGTAACGATTTAATTAGGAAAAATATGTTGAAAATTGGATGGTATTATGATACTGTTGAAATAACTTCACACAATAATGTACGGAAGCACCGTCATGAAACGAAGCATCAATATTGATGCCCGTTTAATGGCGGTGTTTTTTTATGTCCATATTGAATTGCGGGGCGTTCTAATCCGTGAAGTTGAAAGGGGGGAGTGGGATTAACAGATGGGATATTGTAGTGGCACATCCGCAGAAGCGCATTTTAGACGGATACACGGATTATTGGAAGCAATCGACCTATGCTGAGAAGCTTCACCTTCGTGTATTTACTCAGGCGGATACGCTTGGTCACTATTTGCGTTTGAAGCCAGGCATACATGTTCTAGTCGCGGCACCTGAGCTGCTTGGGACACTCTCTTCATCCGATGTGAGAGGAATAATCGTGATCGCATTATCCGCAGAGAAGTCTGAACAACTGACAGGGGCCGACTTCCCTTGTAGGATAGAGAATCCATATCAGCCCATTCCGCAACTGTTCCAATCCATCATTGAATATTGTGAAT
This sequence comes from Paenibacillus sp. cl6col, assembly GCF_900102125.1. Lineage (NCBI taxonomy): Bacteria > Bacillati > Bacillota > Bacilli > Caryophanales > Paenibacillaceae > Paenibacillus > Paenibacillus sp. cl6col. The sequence goes on along the minus strand of NZ_FNAZ01000001.1, from coordinate 498,811 downwards.
CGGAAAATGCCTCCGAAGGGGACAAGCGGAGCAACACAGCGTGCCGTATCGTTGGCATTACTTCAACCTCAGGTGGAGCAGGGAAGTCAACAACGGCATTTCATTTATCTGCTGCGGCTGCTCAATCAGGTCTTCGACCCTTCCTTCTGAATGTAGATCCGATCCAAGAATACAGTTTGCTGCTACAAGAAGCGATCGAACAGAACGAAAATCAGAGCAACTTAGCACAATTATTTTACTACTTGAAGAAGGCTCAGGGAGGGCCGGGGAGTGAGCTGCTGTCCTTAGATCCATATATGCTGAGTGTTCCTGCAATAGGAGCGCGAATGCTCCATCCGAAGCAGTTAGCAGAGGAATGGAAGTGGATGGATGCCAGTATGCTGCGATTATTGTTGAATACGCTTCGGAGCAGCGGGCAGTACGACTTGATTATTGTGGAGGGCGCGCATTTTCACTCTCCATTCGAAGCGGTATGGGATGTGGCAGATCAGGTAATGTGGCTGCTCCTAGATGATATGGCCTATATACAGAAGACGAAGCTGTTGCTGCAGCAGTGGGCGCTTGCGGAAGAGTCTGTTGTGCGGCATCGAAGCAAGCTTATTCGGATGGGTGTGAATCGTTATATGGGGACGATGCTCAATTCATGGCAGCAGCGTGATGCTCCGATCTCAGGATATCTGCCTTACATACCGGCTTGGAAGCAAATTTATCGATTTGATCAATGGCTTCAATCGAGTGTATTCCGCTCAACCTTGGAGGAATGGGCAGGTTCAGAGTTGGGATTATTCAGCGGAGCGCGGTAAGGGGTGAGTCGATGGTACATGGGGACGAGGGGTACCAGTTCCAGCTGAAGCCTTCTGGGACAGAGTCTAATCTGATGTCGCTTGATGAATTGTATCTTACAATTCGGCAGCAGGTGCGCGAGAGTATGGAATGGGGGGAACCGTTATCTGATGAAGCATTAACAGAGAGGATCGAACAAGCGTTGTTTGCGTTTTCGAAGGCGATGAAATTGACCTCGGCAGATCTTCGAATGGTAGTAAGAAGAGTTTTTTATTCTTTCCGTGGTCTTGATGCGCTTCAGCCGCTCGTTGATGATCCCGAAATTACGGAGATTATGGTGAACAGTCATCGGGAATTGTTCGTTGAACGTCAAGGACATATGGAGAAATTAAATCATACCTTCGAAAGCGAGGAGAAGCTGGAGGACATTATTCAGGCGATCGTCTCTCAAGTAAATCGTACGGTGAATGAGTCTTCACCAATCGTCGATGCGAGATTGCGAGATGGATCAAGGGTTCATGTTGTTCTGCCCCCAATTGCGCTTAAGGGACCCACGGTAACGATTCGGAAGTTTCCTTCTAAGCCGCTTCATATGGAGGATCTCATACGATACGGCGCGATGAGTGAAGAGGCGGCACAAATTCTGCAGACGCTGGTAAGGGCGAAGTACAATTTGTTCATCAGTGGTGGAACTGGATCGGGGAAGACGACGTTCTTGAACGCTTTGTCTCAGTTCATTCCATCTGATGAACGGGTGATTACAATTGAGGATGCAGCAGAGCTGCAAATTCATTCAGTGCCGAATCTGGTGTCATTGGAAACGCGCAATGCGAATTCGGAAGGAAAGGGAGCCATAGCCATGCGTGACCTTATTCGAGCTTCGCTTCGGATGCGGCCAAACCGCATTATAGTGGGAGAAGTGCGTGGTGCTGAGGCTTTGGATATGCTTCAGGCAATGAATACGGGTCATGATGGTTCTTTATCTACGGGTCATTCCAATGGGCCCAAAGATATGGTGAGTCGCTTGGAAACGATGGTATTGAGTGGGGCTTCGCTGCCGGTTGTCGTCGTTAGACAGCAGATTGCCTCCGCAATTGATGTCATTGTTCATTTGGCAAGGATGCGAGATGGATCCCGTAAAGTGCAGGAGATTGCAGAAGTAATTGGATTTGCAGAAGGTGAAGTGAAGCTGTCGAGCCTGTATCAATTCGTGGAACACGGGCAGGAAGGCGGCAAAATTCTAGGAGGCCTTGTTAAGCGCGATACGTTGCAGCATGTGGACAAGCTGCGAATGGCGGGGCTGACTCTGCCTCAAGCAGAAGGGGGCGCGGACGATGAAGGGATCGAAGATCAAGACTGATGCTGGACTGCCTCGCTACGATGTATATCATTTGGACCGCAAGGAGCAGCTATTGGCGATCTTTGTTGGATGTTCTGTAATGGCAGGAATCGGATATCTATTCTACCAGCATTGGATAGGGATGATCCTGCTGTCAGTCATTGGGGTTCGATTTACCCAGATTCGGCAGCGGACACTGCTGGAACGAAAGCGGTCACAATTGACTCAGCAGTTCAAGCAGACCTTGTATTCTTTGTCTTCTGCACTAGGTGCAGGGCGATCAATGGAGAATGCTTTCCGTGAGGCTGCACAGGATTTGAGGCTGCTCTATCCCGGAACTGATGTGGATATGATTCGGGAGCTTCGTATTTTGTCGTTGCGAATGGAGAATGGCGAGCCAGTGGAACGAGCCATGATGGACTTCAGTGAGCGGGCCCAGCAGGACGATATCGCGAATTTTGCAGATGTATTTGTTACTTGCAAGCGGACAGGCGGGGATTTCATTGAAGTGGTGCGCAGAACTTCCTCCGTTATTGGAGAGAAGATGGATATTATGCAGGAGATAGAAGTATTAGTCGCACAGAAGAAGCTGGAGATGAAAGCGATGATGGCTGCTCCATTTTTGTTTCTAGCTTTTCTCAATATGACCTCGCCTGATTTTATGACGCCGTTATATGAAGGAGTCGGCAGAGTGATTGCAACAGCTGCATTGATTGTGTTGTCCATTGGGATCTTGCTAATTCGCAAATTAATGGATATTAGAGTGTAGTAATATCGTTTATGCATTATAGCAGGGAGGAGGTTGGTAAATGCTGCCCTCATGGATGTGGGGATTGGCATGCCTGCTTGTAATAGGGATTTATGCTGTGATGAATCAAGTAGGAAAGGCCCGCTATGCGGAATTACTTGCCTCGATCCAGTCGGAAGTAAAGACAGCGAAATGGCTTCCAGCACCTCTGATGTGGCTGGAACGATTACAACCAACACTTGATACGCATCCTGCACTGGTTCAGTTGAGGCAGTCGCTTATGCAAATGCACGGTCCAGCCCTGTCCCATACGATGTATCGCGCACTTCTGGCGGAGATGGGATTGTATGTATTTGCGGGCGTCGTAGCTGGATGTATTCTCCCTGCTGTGACGGACGGAAGTTTCGCCAACATGGCTGGAGGGATGCTGCTCGGTATCGTTCTGTCGCTAGTACGCGGGAAGGAGGTTGTCGGTAAGGCGGAACGCAGACGTCAGGATATTCAGCTGGAGCTCCCCGAATTGATTAATAAGCTGAATCTGCTCGTACAAGCGGGAGAGACAGTTCCCAAGGCTCTTACAACTTGCATTGAGCGGAAGAAGTCGGAGAACGAGCACCCATTATACATCGAGCTATTCCGAATGATGTTAGATGTACAGAATGGTTATTCTTTTGCTCAGGCCATGGAGCTGCTGGCGAAGCGCTGCACGATGCAGGAAGTTTCGATGTTCGTCACGACGGTGCTGATTAATCAGCGGCGTGGAGGAGAGACATTTGTGCTCGCGATGGCGGATTTGAGTCGACAGCTATGGGACAAGCGCAAGGCGGTGGCCCGCAAGCGAGGCGAAGAGGTATCTACCAAGCTGGTGTTTCCGATGATGCTCATGTTCCTCGTTGTACTAGTTGTCGTAGGAGCTCCTGCATTGTTAATGATGCAAGGGTGAGGAATAAGCAATTTCACTTATGATGTAATTCAATTGAAGGAGGATCATGATATGAATTCACTTTGGAAACGGTTATGGACGGAAGAAGATGGGCTTGGCATGGTAGAACTGGTCATTATCATTGCAGTTATTGTAGTATTAGCGATTGCTTTTAGGGAGCAAATCAAAGGATTTCTGACAAGGCTGTTCACGAAAGTAGATAAACAGACGGATGAAATTTTTAAATAGTAATTGTAAGTAATAATTGGAGGTAATAGAGGAGGGTTTCAAGCTGCATAAAAAGCTACGTAAATGGTGGAAACGGCTTGCCTCCGAAGATGGGGCCTACACCGTTGAAGCGAGTATAATCTTTCCGGTTGTTTTCTATTGCTGCTTAGCAATGCTCTTCTTCGCCATGTTGATGTTCCAGCATGTTATGTCATCACATGCTGCTACGTTAGCGGCGGAACGGGGGGCGGCGTTCTGGGACAACAGCTATAAAGATGCAACCAGGGGATCTTACCCTGTAGGAAAACATGATGGTCTGTATTGGCGGATGCTGGATGATTATATGCTGGATCGTTTGCTTGGTGTTGTTACCGGCAGTGTGACCAACGAAGTATCACTGCCGGTCAGTAGTGCCTCCGCGTCTTTGCCGGAGAAGAAGCTGATACGGGCAGGAAGACTGCTGCCTCCGGTATTCCATGGAGAGATGAAATTCGACAATATTGCAATTGAGCGGAAGGTGACCGTCTCACTCGAACGGCCATTGTATCAAACGGCATTCGAACGTTTAACTAGACGTCGTGTATCTGGAGAAGGAGGAGCATCTGCTGCAGTCGTAGAGCCTGTAGAATTTATTCGTTCCGTAGAATTTGCGAGGTACATGTCAACGAAGCTGGCTCAATGGAATAAGAAGGGGATATCGAATGAACAAGCTGCAGATACAATCAAGCGTGCGGCGAAATAGCAAAGCCAATGATGTAGCGATGTCTCATACATGCGGAGGTGCTGGAAATGATGGGGGACGAGAGTAATGCCCGAATACGGCGGAATTTGTGGAAAGAAATTCGAGGTTCCGTGTCCGTCCTGCTCATTTTCATAGTAGCTGCAATCTTTTTATTTACAAGTGTACTGATTGACTACGCACGAATTGCTGCTGCTGAATGGAGGGCAGAGGTACTCGCTCAGACTGGAATTCGCTCCGTCATGTCCGCCTATGAACCGGCACTGCAGCAGCGGTATCAATTGTTTGCTTATGGGAAGAGCGATCCTGCTTTCATAATGGATGAAGTGATGCGGGATCAGGCTGAGCTTAAGGCGACGGGGGTCTTTCCCTGGGTGCGTGTGCTGCTTGATAGTCATACTACCTCGATCACTAGGGAACTTGGTCGATATGACGAACTCGAGCGGCAAATCTTAGAGGAGGTGAAGTATAAAGCCCCTGTTCAATTTGCCTTCGATTTGTCCAGCAAGTTGAAGCCGATGTCCAAAGTGATGAAGGAGGCAGCGCAGACGACAGAACTGTTATCCAAGCTGCAGAAGCTAGTTGATAGGCGCGATAAGGAAATAGCCTCTGCCTTCAAGCTCCAGAAGTCGCTTCGCAATTATGCGGCGCGTTCTGATCTTTCTAGTCGGATTGCAACGGGAGAAAGTGATATTATGCGCGACAGCTCGCTTGGTTCAATTGGAAGTGCAGCGGATGTGGGAGCTCAATATGCAGACTATGTACATAAGATTCGTCTGGATTCGAATCGCGGTAAGGATGAGGACAAGCAGTATGAGAATGAAACGGATGACTATGAATCCGATTCATGGGATATATCGCGTAGGCTGACATCTACAACATCTAGTTTGCTGGATCAACATCGCATCGGATTGAACACAGCTTTGTCGCATGTAGAGAAAGCCCGTCAATATAATGAGGACATGAAGCGTGTCATTCAAGAGGTACGCGCAAGCTCGAACTATAACGGTTATGACCGAGTTGGACAATCTAGCGAGCAGAGTGAAGGGACAATGGATGAATCGGACCAGATGTCAGATTCGATTAAGCGTATTAATGAAGCTGCTGATGACCTAGTGCTGCCAGACGACTTCCTTACCGAATGGAAGCAGGAAATGGAAGAACAGCATCGGGGTATGGAACAAGTAAATGATGCAGCAAACCGTGTTCAATCGATGGTCAGTCAAATCGTCGGGAGAAGCATATCCGCTTATAACTTGAAAACTTCGATCCTCAGTCTGTGGAGGCAGTGGGAGCAATATGCAAAAGATTATATTGGCAGCTCGAATGTGATAGATGCTAGAGAACAGCGATTTGAACAGGGCCGATCTACAGAGAAGGAACGCAAGCAGAAAGAGAAGGAAGCGAATAGAAAGCTCGGGAAAGCGACAGACTTATTGTCCTCATTGAAGAAGCTGAATGATCAATTGAAGGAGCATGAACAGCTGTTTCAAGAAGTGAAAGAGAAGGCTAATGCAATTGCTGCATTTAATGAACATGAATCCAGTGAGGAGTCGGCAGTTGACCAAGAACGTGACGATGCGGTAGAAGAGGGGAAGGAGTCTATGGACGCTGTTACCTCTATCTATGATAGCATTGCTAACGGATTTAGCATGTTAAGAGATCGTTTATACCGTGATGAGTATGCGTTTCTCTATTTCAACACCTATGACCCTACGAAATTGAAATCGATACTTACTTCAGAGCAGTCTGCGGAAGAACTGATAAAGTCCTTATCCATACATAATCAAGAAGTGGAGTACCTATTGTATGGTCTTCATAATCCAGCAGGCAATGTGGCTGCAGCGTTGGGGGAGATCTTTGCTATGCGGCTTGCCATTCGTACGATGGAGGGCTTTATCGAATGTGCGAACTTGAGACATCCGCTGCTTATATTAGTAGCAGCTATTATTTATGGGATTGAACAGGCAGTTCAGGATTTGGTTCTTCTTGCTACGCAAGACAAAGTGCCAATTTCGAAATACTTGCCTTCCGTCACATTGTCTTACTCGGATCACTTGCGATTATTTATGCTCGTCCATGGCAGTCGGGAAGGAATGTTGAAGCGAATGCTCGCACTCATTCATCAAAATACAGGTATCGACCCCACGACAAGAGGTACCTATGGCGAGACGGAGCTGCGAATAAGCACACCGTTGTGGTTCCTACCCGGGGTTATGAAGTGGATTGGACAAACCGGCATATTGGGCGGTGAAGTCGAGAATGGAAGATACTATGCAACAAAGACATCCGTGTTCTCCTACTAGTGGCAAGTTACTAGCTCGGGCAAGGGGCTGGTTCATACGATGCGGCAATTGGCTCCGTCGCTATATGGGGGACGGTAGAGCCAGCATCACAGTCGAAGCTGCGCTAATGCTGCCTATGGTGCTGCTTTTGTTTTTGTTTTTTGTATATATGATTTACGCTTCTGTCATTACGACATCCTTGCAATCTGCTGCGACGAATACGGTGAAGCAGATTGCCGCTCATATGTATCCCATCGAACTGATGACGAAGAAGGTTGGAGCGGAAGCAGGGGACAACAACAGTCCTTGGCTCCGCAAGCCGCCGGCAATCGCTCTGAAAATGACAGCACGTCATTTCGCCGAGCGCTTCAGCAATACTTTGCCACCTCCATTGAATCAATGGGCATCCGAACATGTGGTGGACTGGGCGGAGAAGCGAGCGGAAGCGGCGGGGGAATGGGGCCAAGCGCGAGTCGGAGAAGTCTTGATAAAGCCTTTGTTCGTCCGTTACGGGATTCAAGGGACACTTAGAGAAGATCGGATCCGGATCACACATGTGAAGCTGCCGGATATTGTGGAGAAGGAAGACCCATATATCGCAATTGAAGTGGAATATGATCTGCCGATGCGTGTGCCGTTCTTATATAAGACGATCAGGATCGCTGCAAGAGCATCTGAGAGAGTTTGGATTGGGGATGGTCCGCAGCCCGGCTCAGCCAATAAAGGCACGGAAGAGAAAGGTGCGCCACCCGCTTTTGTTAGTTTGGAACCGGAACCGCTATTGCCAGGCCGCAAGGCCAAGTTAACAGCGAAGGCTAAGCCGCATGAAAAAGTCGAACTCGTAATCTTCTATAAAAGCGGCAAGAGCCAAGCGAGGCACATCGGTTGGGCAGAAGCGGATGCCGATGGGAATATAAGCTGGCTATGGCATGTCTCAGGCAATACAACCTCAGGTACGTGGAGATTAGTTATGAATACGGGAGACGGAAGAAGTGCGGAAAGGCAATTTATCGTAAAGTGATCTGGAGTCATACCACATGGGAGAAGGGGGCTGCCAAATGATGTGGTCGAGTTGGCTATGTGGGATATTGCTAGTGGCTGCGTTCACCACGGATTTGCGTACTCGTAAAATACCAAATTATTTAACGGTCTCAATAGTACTTGCTGCTCTAACTGGATATTGCGCTGTAAGTGGATGGGACGGATTGCTGTTCAGTCTATTCGGAGCGGGCTGTGGGTTTGGGATCATGCTTGTTCTATTCTTGCTGCGTGCGGTCGGGGCAGGGGATGTGAAGTTGTTTGCAGCGATTGGCGCCAGCATGGGAGCTAATTTTGCATGGGAGACGTTTATCTATGCCATTATCTATGGGGGACTGATTGCAGCAGGGATTATGCTGTTCGGGCATGGGGGAAGGTGGAGGCGCATCGGGATCGCAATCATTCAATTTTTTTGGCTTCGCTCCGTAACACCCTTGAAACAGCTAACCTTGAACCAAGCGACCTTTCCATTTATGTGGGCAGTACTGCCTGCAGCGGCAACCGTTTATTGGACTCAAATATGCATATAGGGGGTGATGAGGAGCGATGTATGGTTACCGGTCGGATTTCATCCACGAGGGTAAGATGAGGATGCTCCTTACGAGAGAACCAGCGGTTCATTCCAATGACTTGGATACCTATCAAGTGAATATGCTGCGATTTAACGAAGTTCCTCATTTGCTTCCAATAGAAATTAGGGAAATCGATTTTGAGGTCACGTTTTTATACGATATTAGTGGTAAAAAAATGCTGGAGCAGGTTCTGCGTTCATTACAGATTACTGCAATTCAATATTTTGAATGGATGATCCAACTGGTCAATGTGTTGGAAGGATGCCGTGCATATATGCTGCATCCGAATCAGATTCTGCTACATGAGCGTTTTATTTATGTAGATGGGCACTCCTGGAATAGCGGCCTTTATACAGCGTACATCCCAACAGAAGAGCCTTTGCACCCGCAAGCGGGGTTAGAGGGATTGAAGCGATTAGGCATTCTGCTCTCCTCCCATGTGAGCCATTGGGATGGGGATGGCTTTCAGCGTCTTGTTCAGTTGTTGTCACAGGAAGGGACGACCCTGGCAGATGTACGAGGCTTGCTGCAATCCTTAATTGTGGGCACGGCAAGCGGCGCTTCTGCGAACCGAAATCAATCTGGACGAGGGCAGTTTTTCCCGGGGAGCGGTGAAAGGGATGAGCGTGAACCTAAGCAGCAGGTTGCTTATGGACAAGCTGGCTTGCACAATGAGCAGGGGAAGAACAGTTGGAATTCGACGGCGAAGCCTTTTGCAGATGGGCAAGAGCAAATACCTGTTACATCTGCTGCATCAATTTCGAATCCTGCCATGGGTGGATATGATCGAGAGCATAGCACCCATTCGGGCACAGATACGGCTAACGAAGCAATAACACCGATACCCAAGAAGTATACCTTGGTAACCTCGGTTGTCGTAATTGCAGCAGCCGGATTAGGCTGGAAGTTCGGATATATGTCTCAACCTACATCGGAGGTATTCACTTACACTGTCATTTGGAACATTGCTGTCATAGCACTGGGAGCGATGTATTTAACAGGGATTCCCAGCATGTGGTGGAGCAAACGATTCTCTCGGAAGAAGGACAGCCGAGTTAGTGCTGATGAACAGGATTTCCAACCAAGCTCCAGCCATGGGTGGAATAATCCGAATAGGCTTCCCGACTTTTTGTCTATGGAGTTGTCACATCTCCCTCATCCTGCAGATGCGAGGGATGCACACAGCAGTCATGCAAAAGGGGGCCAGCAGCATAAGGAATTCGTTCCCTCTTCCCCGACATGGACTAGGGAGTCATCAGGAGGTTATATGAATGGGCAAATAGCCCCTCAAGCAACAGTCTCAAGTTCCGATATCGCGGGAATAGGGCAGCAACAGAGAGTTGGCATGCTGGCTAGTGCTTCTCAATTGGGGCCACAATCCTTCGACAATAAGCTGCGATCACGGTCGGTAGATGGGACGAGTCAAGCTCCGATTATGTCAAAGGCTGATCGCTATTATGCTGCTTTAACCGAACATACGGTAATGCTAAACCCTTCGAGCACTGATGCAACGGTAATCCTTGGAGAAATGGAAGAGCAAGGGGAAGGTTCGCAGCAGGAACCATATCTGCAGCAGCTCGATGAAGCGGGAATAACTGTGGTGGGAACTCATCCACTCCGTGGATTTCCATTCATAATAGGGCGTGCTGAGCAAGGGGTGAGTCATCGAAATGATAGCATGGGGGTATCCAAGCACCATTGTGAATTGATTCGCACGTCAGAGGGCAACTTAGAGCTTCGGGATTTGGGATCGAGAAATGGAACGGAGCTGCAGGGTGAACTGTTGATTCCCTACAAGCTGTACCCGTTGAAGGATGGGGATAAGCTCGCAGTTGCTCGTTCGCAGTATATCTTCCGAGCTGGTTAGAAGGGTCAGATAGTGTGTCTGACCCTCTTTGTTATGTCATGCCGTTCTTACTGAGTAACTAAGGTCAATCATGTGAAGGATTCTAATATATACATCAGTTAAATCTAAGATTTACATCTACAACATTGCGTTTCATGTAAGTACAGTCGCACTCCCATTCGAAATGATAATCAGATGCTTTCTGATCATCGGGATGTAGTGCGATTTCTCCCCGAATTACGCAGCTCGGTTAGCGCCTTCTCCAGCGTTCCATAATGGAAGGTGAAGCCATGCTCCAGAGCTTTAGCGGGATAGACACGCTGCCCTTCCAGCAATAGTGAGGACATTTCCCCGAATAGAAATTTGAAGGCTATAGCAGGAACGGGCATCCAATGGCGACGATGATATACTCGCGCAAGCGTTCTGCCGAAGTCGTCGTTCGTTACGGATTCGGGGGAAGAGGCGTTGACAACTCCCTCAATCGAGTCTTGCAGGACAAAATCAATAAGCCGAACCATGTCCGCAATATGTATCCAAGATAAAGGCTGCTTCCCAGAGCCTATTCGTCCTCCAATGCCCAGTAAATACGGCAGCTTCATCATTGGATATGCCCCACCTTCATTGGCGAGCACTGGCGCAATCCGCAACTTGACGCAGCGCGCGGCTGGAACATGATCTGCAGCATCCTCCCATTGGTAGATGATATCGGTCAAGAAGTCATCTCCACCCGCATTGCCCATCTCATCGAATGTCCCTGTCTCGGAAGGCCCATAAATAGAGATGCCTGAGGCGCTAATATAGATGGGCAGCTTGCGGGACAGCTTGCCCGCCCATACCGCAATTCTTCTTGCAGGAACGATCCGTGACGAGAGGATGCGATTCCTTGCGATATTCGTCCATCGCTGATTAATCGTCTCGCCCGCCAGATTTACAACGGCGTCCACGTTATGGCAATGCTCAGGGCAATGGGCAAGCTCTGACCAGCTAATAGCTTGAATGGAACTTTGTCCCTTATAGGCATGTAACTTCGCTGGAGAGCGGGTAACAACAATGAGCTCATGTCCTTCTTGAAGCCAGAAGTCAACCAGAGCTCTGCCGATTAATCCTGTCCCGCCGCAAATCATCACTTTCACGTCTTATCCCTCCTAACACGTTAATGGAATGGATAGAACTAAGATGTGATTGTACTTGATTATGATTTTTGTGTAGGCGCATTCATTTCTGCTGTTGGGAAAAGGGCTTGGATTATTTGTTAAGCAAATGCTTATATGGCGTATAATCGATTCCATTATTGTCGAGAAATTTAACGAGGCTTCGATAGTCTCGCTTGGGTGTGGCCATGATGTAGCCTTGAATGCAATGATCTTGCGTTACTTCTGCCGCACCGCTCTCACAGGCTACCTGCCCGATCTTGGCTGCGATCGAATGACGTGCAATATCACGGAAGGGGGTTGGAACTGGCTCAACAAGCTTTTCGAGAAATGCTTTGGAGTCATCAGTCCATAGGCTTCGGCTTTGCTCAACCCAGTAATTTTGCCAATCGAGCTTCGATTTCCCGTCATTCATCGGAAGTACTTTCATAAACTTGCGGAACATGAAGTAGCCGCCAATCGCCATGAAGCCTAAGAGGACGAATGTCCAAAATGCGATGGAATTCATAAACCAACGGCCGGGGCCATCGACAGCCATTGGGAAAAGGGTGGACGAGCTAAGCATAATTTCTCACCTCATGTGTTTTGGTACTTTTTACTAAGATGCTTACATCGAATTATACCCCATTCCTAGCATTATTTCGATAATCCTTGTAGAATAAGGGGAAATGATTTTGAAAGGAGCAATTACATGTTGAAAATTGGATCACACGTTTCGTTTTCCGATAAAGGGCTGTTGACTGCTACAAAGGAAGCTTTGTCTTACGGGTCAAGCTCATTCATGATATATACTGGGGCGCCGCAGAATACGCGTCGTAAGCCGATTGAATCGCTATATATTGAAGAGGGCAAGGAATTGATGGAGAAGCACGGCATCGGTGAAATTGTGGTGCATGCGCCGTATATTATTAACCTTGGATCGTACAAGCCGGATACGTTTGAGCTGGCCGTTAATTTCCTCCAGGAAGAAATTCGCCGCACAGACTGCATCGGTGTGAAAAATATCGTTCTTCACCCAGGTGCTTATACCGACAAAGATGCTGAGTTCGGCATCAACCGGATCGCAGAGGGCTTGAACGAGGTACTGAGCAATACGAAAGATACGGACGTCAATATCGCTCTGGAGACGATGGCCGGTAAAGGGACAGAGATTGGCCGGAGCTTCGAGGAAATTGCCTCGATTATTGAGAAGGTTGAGGATAATCATCGCCTAACTGTATGTTTTGACACATGCCATACTCATGATGCGGGTTACGATCTCATCAATGATCTTGATGGTGTATTAGAGCATTTCGATCGTACTGTTGGACTGAATCGTATCGCCGTTGTTCATATTAATGATAGCAAAAATCCACTTGGAGCCGGTAAAGACCGCCATGCACCAATCGGTGCAGGAATGCTTGGCTTTGAAGCGATTCAACGCCTCGTGCATCATGAAGGGCTTGCTGGCCGTCCATTTATTCTGGAGACACCGTGGATCGGGAAGGACGCGAAGAAGCAGCGTCCGATGTATGAAGCGGAAATCGCCCTTCTACGCGGTGATGTAGACAAGCGTTTCGGTGCAAGCTTTATCCCTGATGTGGAGCGCCTTGAGCATTTCTTCAAAGAGCAGGATGTATCCCCTCGTGATTACGTATTGACGACATGGGATGTTATCAAGAAGGATGCAAAAGCAAGAAAGGCAGATCCGCGCGAGCCGATGGAACGTCTCTATGATATGGTTGCTGAAGCCAACCTGTTCCCTGAATTGAATGAGGAAGAGATTAATCAGCGTCTGACTGTTTGCTTGGCTGGACAAGCTGCTTGGAAATAAGCTGCTATTTAACTTGTACGCGAGATTAAGTCGCTGCAGAAGCCAAGCATCCGAAGGATACAAGTAGGTTGTACGTATAATTTAGGAATGAATGAAGATAGCATGGGATACAGTTGGAATCATAATGGGGAATCTATGTAAGATTTGCAGAAAGCAACGCTAATTCATGGAGGAGAAACAAAGATGACGCACCAACACACGATGGTTCATGCCCTTCAGCAGGCTGGGGAACAAGCCCGCAATCGCGCACGGATGTTAATTTCTTGCCCGGACCGAGCTGGTATCGTCTCTGCTGTATCTAAATTTCTATATGAACATGGAGCGAATATTGTCCAGTCCGATCAATATACAATGGATCCAGAGGGCGGCATGTTCTTCATGCGCATTGAATTCGACATGGAGCAGCTTGATGAGAAGCTGCCGCAGCTGCAGGCTGAATTCGAGTCTATTGCTTCGGAATTTAAGATGCAGTGGAGAATTTCTTGCGTAAGCAAGAAGAAACGAATTGCAATCTTTGTCTCGAAAGAGGATCATTGTCTAGTTGAGTTGCTCTGGCAATGGCAAGCAGGCGATCTCGATGCTGAAATCGCGATGGTGGTGAGCAATCACCCGGATATGCGTGAATATGTAGAGTCCTTCGGAATTCCGTATGTTCATATTCCAGTAACATCAGGCAACAAGTCAGAGGCTGAACGCCAACAGCTTGAAGCAGTTGAAGGCAAGGCTGACCTGATCGTATTAGCTCGCTATATGCAAATTATTTCGCCGAAGTTTATTGAGAAATATCCGAATCGAATTATTAATATTCATCATTCGTTCCTACCGGCATTTGTTGGCGGCAAGCCGTATCAACAGGCTTACACCCGCGGCGTGAAGCTGATTGGAGCAACAGGCCATTATGTAACGGAGGAGCTTGATGGCGGGCCGATCATCGAACAAGACGTTCAGCGCGTAACGCATCGTGCGGATGTGGATGAACTGAAGCGTATCGGCAGAACGATTGAGCGTGTCGTCCTTGCTCGTGCTGTGCATTGGCATATTGAGGATCGAATCCTCGTTTATCAGAACAAAACGGTTGTGTTTAATTAAAATGATGGTATACTGGCTGTCTCCGGCTTGCAGTTGAATCTGCGGCTGGAACAGCTTTATTTAATTGCTCTGGTTAGGGAATGAACATCACTATATAATCCCGCTGTTAAGTTGAGCATGAAGTTCGGTTATACTAGATCTTGATATCCATAGCTTTTCACACGTTAAAGTAGCATCGAATGGGCTAGTAATGGTACAATGAATGCAAAATAGAGCACAGCGTACAAGCTTGGTAGTTACGCAATTTCATTTGTTCTGTATAGCTTTCAGCTTGTGATGAGTAGGGACAAGGAGGAAATCAGCAATGACTGCAAACCAAATGAATATTGACGCGCTATCGGTGGCAGCGATTCGAACACTTGCCATTGATGCGATTGAAAAAGCGAAATCCGGTCACCCGGGCATGCCAATGGGTGCTGCTCCAATGGGATACCATCTGTTTGCGAAGGCGATGACGCACAATCCGACCAATCCAACATGGATTAACCGCGACCGTTTCGTTCTTTCCGCTGGACATGGTTCCATGCTGCTGTACAGCCTTCTTCACCTCAGCGGATATGACCTTCCTATGGAAGAAATCAAGAATTTCCGCCAATGGGGAAGCAAAACTCCAGGTCATCCGGAGTTCGGGCATACAGCTGGTGTAGATGCAACGACAGGTCCACTCGGACAAGGGATTGCAATGGCTGTAGGTATGGCTATGGCAGAAGCACAACTGGGTGCAACATATAATCGTGACGGCTATTCCGTTGTCGATCATCATACGTTTGTTATTTGTGGTGATGGAGATATGATGGAAGGTGTTGCTAGTGAAGCAGCATCGCTTGCAGGTCACTTGAAATTAGGTAAATTAGTCGTATTATACGATTCGAACGATATTACGTTGGATGGCGAATCCGGTCTGTCCTTCAGCGAGAACGTGCGTCAGCGCTACGAGGCTTATGGCTGGAACACGCTGCTTGTTGAAGACGGCAACGATCTTGCTGCAATTGCGCAAGCGGTTGAGAAGTCGAAGCAGGATTCCAGCAAGCCGACATTGATCGAAGTGAAGACCGTAATCGGATACGGAAGCCCGAACAAGCAAGGCAAGGGCGGACATGGAGGTACACACGGTTCTCCACTCGGCGCTGATGAGGCGAAGCTGACGAAGGAATTCTATAAGTGGGGACACGAGGACTTCTTCGTACCTGAAGAGGTATACAACCACTTCGATACAAATGTGAAGCAGAAGGGCATTCAGGCGAACGAAGAGTGGAATAAGATGTTCCAAGCTTATCAAGCTGCTTACCCTGAGCTTGCGAAGCAATTCGAAACTGCAATTAGCGGACAGCTTCCTGAGGGATGGGATAAGGATCTTCCGGCATATGCAGCAGGAGACAAAGCATTGTCCACCCGCGTCGCATCTGGAAATGCCTTGAACGGTCTTGCGAAGAACGTTCCGAACCTGACAGGCGGTTCTGCTGACTTGGAAAGCTCCACAATGACACACCTGAATGATCTGACTGCGTTCCGTCCGGGTCAATACGACGGCCGCAACATTTACTTCGGTGTGCGTGAATTTGCAATGGCGGCGGCAATGAACGGTATGGCATTGCATAGTGGTGTGAAGGTGTTCGGTGGTACGTTCTTCGTATTTACGGATTACCTGCGGCCTGCTGTTCGCTTGTCTGCATTGATGGGATTACCAGTCACATATGTATTGACGCATGACAGTATTGCAGTTGGGGAAGACGGCCCTACTCATGAGCCTATCGAACAGCTTGCGTCTGTACGTATCATCCCGAACGTAACAGTAATCCGTCCAGCAGATGCGAATGAGACATCCGCTGCATGGGCATACACATTACAGAACCAATCTAACCCAGTCGTGCTTGTGCTTACACGTCAGAACCTGCCTATCTTGGAAGGCGGCGTAGCAGCTTCCCGCGAAGGTGTTGCTCGCGGAGCTTATGTTGTGTCCGATGCGAAAGACGGCAAGCCTCAAGCGCAAATCATTGCGACAGGCTCTGAAGTTCAATTGGCGATTCGCGCTCAAGAAGCATTGGCTGAAGAGGGCATTCAAGTACGTGTTGTCAGCATGCCAAGCTGGGATCTGTTCGAGAAGCAATCGAAGGAGTATAAAGACTCCGTATTGCTTCCAGATGTGAAGGCTCGTCTTGCAATCGAGATGGCTTCACCATTTGGTTGGGAACGTTATGTAGGAGACCAAGGCGACATCATTGGTATCTCCACATTTGGCGCTTCCGCTCCTGGAGACCGTGTCATCAGCGAGTACGGCTTCACCGTTGAAAACGTAGTGAGTCGTGTAAAGGCATTGCTGTAATACACGAAACGAATGCAGCAAATCACTGAATAGGGGAAGATTCGATTCACTCCTATTTAGGTGCAAATAAGAATAAGTGCGTTCTCTAGCCGATTCAGGCGAGGGGGCTCGGCAATGAACAAGGCCGCTTAACGGGTACCAGAGATGGAAGTCCCCTGTTGTAGCGGCCTTGTTCGTGTTGTGATCTATTTTATCTGTAAATATCATCCTAATATTGGGTCTGAACTGATATAATAAAATTTATATATTAAATCATTTAGGATAGGGCGAGGAGTAAACGAGTGAAACAGAAGCAAAATCATTATGCGACCGGTATTGCAGCCGCCGGGCTGTCCTATATTATTTGGGGCTTCCTTCCGATCTATTGGAAGCTGCTCGGCTCTGTGCCAGCAGCAGAGGTATTGGCTCATCGGATTATTTGGTCATTAGTATTCATGATTGTCCTGTTGGCATTGCTGGGGAAGTGGAAGTCCACTATGGCAGAAATCAAGCAGCTGCTCACCCATAAGAAACAAGCTATAAGTATCATTGTGGCTTCCGTTGTAATTAGCATCAACTGGCTCGTTTATATTTTTGCTGTGGAAAGTGCGCATGTAGTGGAAGCAAGCCTTGGATATTATATCAACCCTTTGCTTAATGTCTTTCTCGCGACATTTTTCCTGAAGGAGCGGTTGACGAAGACGGAGTGGTCAGCAGTTGGCATCGCAGCAGCAGGGGTTATATGCCTGACCGTATATTACGGCAGCTTTCCTTGGGCAGCGTTGACGCTCGCGACAACATTCAGTTGTTATGGACTCATTAAGAAGAAGGTATCTGTAGGCCCATGGACAGGGTTAACGGTGGAAACTTTAATCATGACGCCGTTTGCGCTCGTATTTCTTTTCTTCTTCAATCCTAATGGGATCCCGCTGTGGGATAAAGAAGCGTCTATAATCATGCTGCTAATGGGAGCGGGAATTGTAACGGCAATACCGCTGCTATTATTCGCTACAGGTGCGAAGCGAATATCATTTACCCTTGTAGGCTTCCTGCAATATATTGCACCTACGATCATGTTGCTGCTTGGCTTGTTTGTGTTCGGGGAAGAATTTACGGCTCCACAGTTTCTTGCATTCGCCTTGATATGGATTGCATTAGCTGTATTTTCGCTCTCTCGAATCGTAAGGAATGCCAAAGCGTCCAAGCAAGCTTCCCAAGCTCAGAATCCTTCGGATAGCTCATATACAGCTTCATAGAGAAAAGCTCATTATGCAAGTGAACGCTCTGTTTTCACAAAAAAAGCTTATCATACAAGGTCTGCAGGTTTCGTAGAAAGAGACCGTCTGACAATACAGAAAATGCAGTAGTGAAGATGAAAAGCTTATTAGTGAATAATTTTATTGGGCTTTATCGTGAGTATTGAAATTGAAACGAATAATGAAAGGGAGTGTCGGTGTATTCCGTGCACTCCCTTGGTATATAAATCATCTTAGAATTAGGCTTATCCTACTCGTTGTTCTTGCTTTGTCCGATCGGGTGACCAATCCATTGCTCGTAGATTTTCACAAGTGAACATAAATCCTCTTCCCCAAAGCCTGCCGTTTGGCCCATTTGGAACAAACTCTTGGCAACCTCCAGCATAGGTGTCGGAGACTGTATCGTGTCAGTCAGCACGGAAGCGAGCTTCAAGTCCTTCAACATTAACTGCAGGGAGAATTGATTGTCGAAGTTGCCTGCAATAATCTTCTCACCTTTCAGTTCAGCTGCCTTACTGCCTGCACTGCCGTTGCGCACAACCTGAAGGAATGCCTCGGGATTTACGCCTGCCTTGGATACCATTGCAAACCCTTCTGCCAGAGCGGCATTGTTAATACCGACAATTGTATTGTGGGCCAGCTTCGTGATGGAGCCGCTGCCATTAGGGCCCATATGAACGATCATTCGTCCCATTGCTTCCAACACGGGCATAGCTTGTTGCAGGGCGGTCTCTTCACCGCCGACCATAAAGACAAGTGTTCCATCGACGGCTGCAGGCTTGCTGCCCGTTACAGGAGCATCAAGGAACTGGGCTCCCCGCTCGGCGCAGGCTGCTGCGAGCTGTTGAACCAGAGAAGGAGATATGGTGCTGCAGTCAATTACGATATGACCAGAGCGAACGGCTGCGAGCACCCCGTCTTCTCCGTAATAGATCGCTTCTATGGAGGAATCATCACTAACCATGGTAATTACGACATCGGATTGTGCTGCGGCCTCACGCGGTAGATGTACGGCAGTCGCACCTTGCTCAACTAATGGAACGGTCTTATCTGTGGAACGATTGTATACGGCTACTTCGAATCCTTTGCTAAGCAGATTGGCTGCCATTGGCGCGCCCATCGTGCCTAATCCAAGTACTGCTGCCTTCATTGTCTCTCATCCTCTCGCACTGTGAATGATTCGCATGATTTCGATGATGTTAGTGTACCATATTTGTCAGTGGCGGAGACAAGCAATCAAGCAAACAAAGCAGCAGAGAAAGATGGTGATAGCGTATTCATATGCAAATTTATGCAATGTTATAAATTTATTTTATCGTGGAATCCAGTTCAATGAAACGCGTTCCCTTGTGTTTCCGTCCAAAATCCAGTATCCTATGACTATATTGATTTTCGTGGGTTAAAGTGGCAAAGTCAACCAATACTCGAGGAGGGTGTACGATGGCAAAAAAAGTGCACTTTGATTACAGCAAGGCGTTGACGTTCGTAAGTCAGCATGAAATTGATTATTTTAAAGAGCCCATTCGCTTAGCGCATGAGCAATTACATAATAAGTCAGGAGCAGGTTCCGATTACCTAGGCTGGATTGATCTACCTTCCGCTTACGATAAAGAAGAATTTGCGCGCATTCAAGCAGCAGCTAAGCGCATTCAATCGAATTCTGAAGTGCTTATTGTTATCGGGATTGGCGGCTCCTATTTGGGCGCTCGTGCAGCGATTGAAATGTTGAGCCATTCCTTCTACAACATGCTTCCGAAGGACAAGCGCAACACGCCTGAGATTTACTTCGCAGGCAACAACATCAGCTCGACTTATATGACGCATCTGATGCAATTGATTGAAGGCAAGGACTTCTCAATCAATGTTATCTCCAAGTCGGGTACAACAACGGAGCCAGCAATCGCATTCCGTATCTTCAAAGACCTGCTCGAGAAGAAATATGGCAAGGAAGAAGCGAAGAATCGTATCTTTGCTACTACGGATCGTGAGAAGGGCGCACTGAAGACGCTGGCAACGGCAGAAGGCTACGAGACATTCATCATTCCAGATGATGTAGGCGGCCGCTACTCCGTATTGACGCCGGTTGGTCTATTGCCAATCGCAGTCGCTGGCATTGATATTGACGAGATGATGCAAGGTGCTCGAGATGCTTCGGAAGAGTTCAGCAATCCGAACGTCGAAGAGAACCTCAGCTATCAATACGCAGCAGCACGCAATGCGCTGTATCGTAAGGGCAAGACAACAGAAATTCTCGTGAACTACGAGCCATCCCTTCACTATGTGTCGGAATGGTGGAAGCAGTTGTTCGGCGAGAGCGAAGGGAAAGACAACAAAGGGATCTATCCATCCTCCGTTGACTTCTCGACTGACCTTCACTCGATGGGGCAGTTCATTCAAGAAGGAACTCGCAACCTGTTCGAGACGGTTATTCAAGTAGAAGAAGTGAAGCATCACATCACGATTGAAGAAGATGCTGATGATTTGGACGGCTTGAATTTCCTCGCAGGCAAGACAGTCGACTTCGTGAATAAGAAGGCATTCCAAGGCACTTTGCTGGCACATACAGACGGTAATGTACCGAACTTGGTCGTGACGATTCCAGACATGACGCCATATTCGTTCGGATATTTGGTATACTTCTTTGAAAAAGCATGCGGCATCAGCGGCTATCTGCTCGGAGTGAATCCGTTCGATCAGCCTGGTGTGGAAGCATACAAGAAAAATATGTTCGCCTTGCTCGGCAAACCAGGATTCGAAGTCCAAAAAGCGGAATTGGAAGCAAGATTGTCCGAATAAGCGGGCGGCAAGAGTTAACAGCTTAGATAGGCAACAAGCCGTGAAAGCAGTTCTCCAACATGGGGGGCTGCTTTCTTGGCAATCTCGGAAGGTGAATCTTCATGCTAGAACAATATAAGACGTTGCGCCAATTTGGCAGCAAGGAGATCGTCATCAAGAAGTCGCGCTTTATCGGTTATGGCAAGCCAGTTGCCAACGAGGAAGAAGCGATTGCTTTTATAGAAGAAATCAAGAAACAGCACTGGAACGCTACACACAATTGTTCCGCCTACGTCATTGGCGAGCGGGATGAGATTCAGAAGGCATCTGACGACGGAGAGCCAAGCGGCACGGCAGGCAAACCCATTCTGGAAGTGATGAAGAATCAAGGGCTGAAAAATACCGCCATTGTCGTTACACGCTATTTCGGGGGTATTCTGCTTGGGGCAGGTGGCTTGATTCGGGCCTATACAGATGGAGCTGTTGCAGCGATTGAAGCGGCAGATGCGATTGTGAAGGTGCTGCATCAAGAGGTTTTTGTAGAAATCGATTATACTTGGCTTGGCAAGCTTGAGAATGAATTGCGAAATAGAGAGACGAGGATGGGAGAAACGCAATTTACCGACAAAGTGACATTGACGTGTTTGCCTGTTGTGTCGGAAACAGAGCGGTTTATGGCGTGGATTACGGATTTGACGCAAGGTCAAGCCGTTATTCGGAAGGGAGATTCTATTTACTATATCGAAGGGGAATAAGGAGAACAACCTCTATGCCAAGAAAAGCAGTGGATCAAGAGCTATCGCGAGAGCGAATCTTGGAAGTGGCGCGCCACTTGTTTGTCACGAAAGGATACCGCGCTATCTCCATGCGAAGTATCGGCCAACAATTAGGGTATAGCCACGGATCGCTTTATTATCATTTCAAAGACAAAGCGGAACTGTTCTACGCGCTCGTACAGGAAGATTTCAAGCGTTTGGGACGGCTGTTCGAACGTGTTATGGTTCAGGCTCCTTCCGATGGGTTGTCCAAGATGGAGCAGGTGATGCTAGAATTCATCCGCTTCGGTCTCGAGCAGCCGCACCACTATGAAATTATGTTTATGACGCGGGATGAAGAATTGCTCGCGTATGCCCGCTCAGAACAAGGTCGTTGCTTGGAATTGTTCTCGACGATTGTGAGACAGACGCTCGTGAGCAGCATTCATACCGAGCAGGAACGACATAATATCCCACGAAGCATTTTTCTTGCCATGCATGGATTCATCTCCTTTTACATTCAAGATCAAGTCACCTTTGATGAGGTGAAGCCGGCGGCGCTAGCTCACGTTCGCTTCTTATGCCGCAGAACGCTGGAGTCAGCACAGACGGCATAGTCACTTGCATTCTTATTTCAATGATAAATCGATATAAAAAAGCTCTTCTCACGTTTCTGTTCTCCTGCACATATAGTGACGATAGCCCAGCTTCGGGTTATCGGCATGTGTGTGAAAGGCGATTAGACGTAAGGGGGCTTTTTTATGTTAAAGCAATACAGTGACTTGTACTTACATGCACAGGTCATTAGGATAAAACATCTCCATCTTATGGTGTACACTCATGCCAATACTTCGATAGGAGTGTGTCTTCATGATTGAGTATATAGTACAGCCTGGAGATTCCTTGTTCACGATTGCAAATCGGAATGGGGTTCCGGTGTCTTCCCTCATTCAAGCGAATCAATTAACGAATATGGATGTTGTATATGTGGGGCAAGTGCTTCGATTCCCTGTGGGTGGAGGGGGGACATTTCCATTTCCGCCGCCACCGCCTCTCCCGCCAACGCAACCTTTTCCTCCTTTTCCAGGAGGGATCAATTTGGAACAGCGTGTTGCGATTCTTGAACAACAAGTTCGCCGCCTTCAGCGGGAAGTCGCGCAATTGCAAGGCAGAGAAGTGACGAACAGTTGAATGGCCTGCTCGATGACAGGGTGTCCAATGTCCTGGGCGCCCCTCCTCTTTCAAATAGACGGTGAAGATGACAATATTGTAAGCTGAATTGTGACCAGATTCAGATGCTCATTCTACAAACTTCATGTAAAGTAGTAGGTATGGGGAATAGAGAGGCAGAATCCAACCATACCGATGGGATGAAGCGGGGTAGATGAAGGATGAAGAAGGCAGCACTGCTGCTGGCGGTCGTGGCGATCAGCTGGCTGTTGGCAGGATGCGGACAAGCCGTTCAGCATACATACGACAAGGTGAATCAAGTCGTAACCGATTATGGCAAAGAGAAATCGATTAATAAAGAGAAGGTTCTTCTTATTGTGAAAGAAGGACTGTACAAGCTGTATGATGTTCAGATCAATGATCAGGAATGGAACCTGATATGTGGGTTTTCAAAATATTTTCCGAACCAAGAGGATACCAAGTCGGATGAAGGACATGTTGCCTTTATTGGTACGATCAATGGAATGGAGCAGCGGCGGGGCGGCATAAGCGGTTTCTATGGGGAAGTGAACCTGAAGACGGGGGAGCTATACAAGCTCGGCATTCTGAGGCCGTCTGCAGAAGGGAATGTACGGGGTGACGGTACAGGAGAGCTTCAGGTGAAGGCGCGAGCTTTTATTGTAGACCGATTGCAAGCGAATGAACGAACACTTCGAATCCTTTCGGAGAAGGGCCAGGATCGTGGAGTCTTTCTATTTCAAGATTCAGATAGCGGGATGCGGTATTGGATTCAGATGCATGTCGAACAACAGAAAGTCACCTTATTCAAAAAGTGGAAATACATGTAAGAAAAGTCCGTCTGATGCAGGAAATGCAATCGGCGGATTTTTTTGTGCTTCCATCTGGCGAATCGAAACGGCGGCTTCATCGTCCATATCACATGAAATTGGGTTATCACCTATCATAAGGGTTTCGAATAAGTTGCATAAGGTTCACTTACAGATTGGGCGTTATAAATCAATCTTTGTATTGACGGTGTCATCTATTTTTTGGTAAAGTGGTGAAAACCATTACCAAGTAAAGAAGTTGGAATAATGGATATAAAGAGTTGAGTTTACGTAGATGGAGGGACGAAGGTGAACGCAGTACTGCGCTATCGTGGAGCGTTGTGGGGGTTTCGAACCACACTGCTTCTATACGTATTTTTGCTGGTTGTGGTACCACTTGGCGGCATATATGCTCAATCGTTCTATGGCGGTTGGAGCACATTTGTAGACAGTCTCATGGAACCTCTTGCATGGCAATCAGTGGCGCTGACGTTCCGTCTGGCGATCATTGCAACGGCGATCAACGTTGTCATCGGAACATTGTCGGCTTGGGTGCTCCACCGCTATCGTTTCGTCGGGCGAACTTGGCTGAATAGCTTGGTAGACTTGCCATTCGCTCTGCCCACCGCGGTAGGCGGGTTGATGATCCTGCTGCTGCTCGGGCCAGGAAGCTTCGTTGGGAGATTGGCAGAATCTATGGGGTGGAGAATCGTTTTTGCAGAGCCCGCTATTGTAGCTGCTATGG
Organism: Paenibacillus sp. cl6col; assembly: GCF_900102125.1. Classification (NCBI taxonomy): domain Bacteria; kingdom Bacillati; phylum Bacillota; class Bacilli; order Caryophanales; family Paenibacillaceae; genus Paenibacillus; species Paenibacillus sp. cl6col. Next base: position 474,428 of record NZ_FNAZ01000001.1, on the reverse strand, counting down.
TCTTCGTCACTTTTCCCTTCGTCATTCGGGCAGTTCAGCCGCTCTTGGAAGAGGCCGACTTGTCTGAAGAAGAAGCCTCTTATACGCTTGGCGCGTCCCGTATGTACACGTTCACTCGTGTTACGCTGCCGCGTATGAGGCCAGGCATTGTGAGTGGTGCAATGCTTGCCTTCTCCCGGGCAATGGCTGAATTCGGAGCAGTAGTGCTCGTCGCTGGGAACATACCGGGGAAGACGCTCGTTGCATCTGTATACATTTTCGGTGAAATTGAAAGTGACCACCCTCAATCGGCAGCAGTCGTTTCTGTCTTATTGTTGACCTTATCATTCATAGTCTTATGGGCGATTCATTGGATACAGAACCGGAGGAAATCGTCATGAAGCATACTCCTTATCATCAGCCCAATTCTTCAGAAGAACCGCATCAAGTGCTAACTGCCTCGCAATCCTCAGCAGCTGTACATGATCCACACCCACACTCACGCTCTAAGCTGCAGTTGCTGCTTATCATTCTGACTTACGCTGTATTTATTACATTACTTATTGCTCCATTACTGCAAATGCTGTTGGGAGCTTTCCAAGGTGGTTGGGGTTCAGCCCTCGCCTCCCTGCTTCGGCCTGAGTCGCTTCATGCACTTGGAGTTACAGCAGCTGTTGTAGGCGTTGTGACGCTGCTTAATGTTGTGTTTGGTGTATGGTTATCGATCGTCCTTGTAAGAGGGGGCTGGTTAAATGGTTTTGTTCGACGATTACTCAATGCGATTATCGATCTCCCTTTTGCGGTATCCCCGATTATAGGCGGATTTATGATTGTACTCTTGTTAGGGCCGCAGACGATTATGGGGACGTTATTTGCGAACATGGGCGTCCAAATCGTATATGCGTTCCCGGGTATGGTGCTTGCCACCTTATTTGTGACATTCCCGCTGCTTATCCGAGAAGTCGTGCCCGTCCTGCAGGAAATTGGGACACAGCAGGAAGAAGCTGCGTCGATGCTTGGCGCTTATGATTGGACTACCTTCTGGAAGGTAACATGGCCATCCATACGATGGGGAGTGCTCTATGGAATCGTTCTAACCATAGCTCGTTCCCTTGGTGAATTTGGCGCCATTCTTGTCGTATCCGGCAATATTATGAACAAGACGCAGACCGCAACGACACTTGTATACCAAGACGTGGAGAACTTCAACATTACGGCGGCCAGCAGCTTGGCCCTAGTACTTGTATTCAGTTCGATCATCCTGCTGCTCGTCATGGAATGGGCGAAGCGTCACGCAGGACGCAAAGGAGTGCATTGACGATGCATATTGAGGTAAATCAGCTCAACAAATGGTTCGGTTCCTATCATGCAGTGCGCGACGTCAGCTTCTCCATTGAAGCAGGTCAGCTTATCGGCTTGCTCGGACCGAGCGGTGGCGGGAAGACTTCTGTACTGCGCATGCTAGCTGGCCTAGAGCAGCCAGACAGCGGTGAAATTCGATTCCAAGGGAATCGGGTCAATGAAATCCCGCCCCAGCAGCGCGGCATCGGCTTCGTATTCCAGCAATATGCGTTGTTCAAGCATATGACCGTCTATGACAACATTGCCTTTGGGCTGACAATTCAGAAATGGCCCAAGGATCGCATCCGTGAGCGAGTTACAGAGCTGCTCGAGCTAACTGGGTTGTCTGGGATAGAGCGAAGATATCCGCACCAGCTGTCCGGAGGCCAGCGCCAGCGTGTAGCTTTCGCGCGTGCATTGGCCCCTGAGCCACAGCTGCTGCTGTTGGATGAGCCATTCGCTGCAATTGATGCCAAGATTCGCAAGGAGCTGCGAAGCTGGCTGAGGGAACTGATTGAACGGGTTGGCATTACCTCCATCTTTGTTACCCATGATCAGGATGAAGCGATTGAAGTTGCAGACGAGATCATGATTATTAATCAGGGAAGTATGGAGCAAAAAGGGACACCATGGGATATTTACCAATCACCGAACACTCCATTCGTGGCTGAATTTATTGGAGAATCGACGATTATTTCGGATCTGGACTCCCTGCGGGGATTCGAGACTCTCTCGTCGTCACTTCAGACGGCTATTCCTTATTCAGTTGATCCTGTAGAAGCTGTACTAGAGACGCAGGCTGTTCGGGAGACGCTTCAGGAACTCGGAGATGCATTCAAGGCATTGATTCGCCCTGAATATATTGAGGTGGGCTTGCCTGGTGAATTGAAAATGGCATCTGCCTGCATACACGGCACCGTGAGGTCGCTCCAATTTCGTGGGAGTGAATGGATGGTGGCGATTGAAGTTGGCGACATGATATTGAAAACATATCGTTCATTGGAGAAGCCAATGCTGCAGGCGGGGGATTGGGTGCAGGTGCTTGTTCATCGCATCTATGTGTTCGAGGGGGGTCGGAGTTGGGTAGTGGAAAATGCGTTAAAAGAAGACCCGATGCCGGTTCATATTTGAACACGGATCGTGGTCGAGGGGTTAGGACGCCCTTGAGCCGAATTAAGACCAGAGATAGGCTTACAGCAATGATGGCGGTGATCATACTCTCACTCCTTGTGGTACTGCCGGGCTGTAGCAGTAAGTCAGCCGATCAAGACGGAAATGGGACAGAGAGAGCCATAGCAATGAAGCAGATCTCTGCCTCTAACAAGGATACCGTGACCATCGTAATCGGTGCCTACTCAGTTGTGAAGGACGCGCTAGGGCGCATACTCCCACAATTCGCTGCCGATTGGGAGGCGAAGACGGGCAAGAAGGTTGTCTTTCAGGAGTCTTATGAAGCCTCCGGTACTCAGGCCAGAGCGATAGCCGGCGGGATGGAAGCGGATGTAGCCCTTCTCGCCATGGAAGGGGATGTAGATAAGCTCGAACGTGCGAAGCTGATTAACTCAGATTGGAAGCAACAGGATGCTTATCAGGGAATGGTTACTCGTTCTGTTGCTGTCATAGGTACACGGAAAGGCAATCCTCTCGGCATTCGGGATTGGACGGATTTGACCCGTGAAGGGGTTAATGTCTTATACCCGAACCCGAAGACATCAGGTGGAGCACAGTGGGATATTAATGCCATATACGGAGCAGGGTTGAAGATGGCAGCTGAGCAAGGGAAGGATGGGCCACCTTTTGCCAAGCAGCTGCTGATGCGCGTCCATCATAATGTGCTGTCCATGGATAAGAGCGGCAGAGCGTCGATGGCTGCATTTGAGTATGGTGTTGGGGATGCAATCGTGACCTACGAAAATGAGATCCTGTCCCGCAAACGTGAAGGCGTACCTTATGAGATGGTTCTTCCTAAGCATACGATTCTAATCGAGAATCCAGTTGTTGTTGTGAGGAAATATGCGAGGAAACACCAAGTTGAGGAAGCTGCAGAAGCGCTCGTCGCTTATTTGCGTGAGCCGAAGGCGCAGCGAATGTTCGCGGAAGCAGGCTTCCGTCCTGTGAATGAGCAGGTTGCTAAAGAGACCATCAAGGCCTATCCCGTCCCAGATGGCTTGTTTCATATCGATGATATGGGCGGATGGGATGAGGTTAGGGAGAAATTGTACAGCAATCGGGGAGTTTGGTATCAGGTGTTAGCAGGAATAGAATGAAATAATAAATGAAGCGCAGACTGCCCGATTATTCGAGATGTCTGCGCTTATGTATGGTTTCGTAGTAAGTAAGAGTCATATGGTTTCTTGCAGAGCAAGTGTAACTTAGATCAAGTGTAACTAAGCTTCGCGATACAATGGAATGTCCGTTGTCAGTCTGCGAACACCAATCTCAACGAGCTTATACGCATCTTCTAGGCTGCGAACGGTCCAGACACCAAGGCCTACACCGGCTGCTTGCGTCTCGGCGACGAGTTGCGGATGCTCCAGGACTGTCGACAGCTGAATAAGAAGTGTGGCGTTGCCAAGCTCGGCTACTGCCTTCAAATCGACAAGCTCGCTTGACAGGAGCGCGAGCTCAATATCGTTGTTAAGGCTGCGTAATATACGCAGATTGTCTGGGTAAAAAGAGATAAACATCGTGCGTTCTGTCATATCATATTGATTCAACAGATGAAGGATGGCGCGAAGTTCCTCTTCCGTATTATGTTCTTTCAACTCCAGCTGAAGTCCAACTTTACCCCCGCATAATTCAAGCACTTCTTCCAGCAGTGGAACACCGCATCCAGCGAACTCTGGGCTGAACTTCTTGCCTGCATCCACCTGCTGAAGCTCAGCAACCGTCTTCTCCCGGATACGTCCTGTGCCCGTTGTTGTTCGATCCAGCGAATCGTCGTGGATAACGACGGGAATGCCGTCTTTCGAATGATGTACATCGATTTCTAACGTATCGGCGCCCATTTGAATGGAACGGCGGAATGCCACCATCGTATTCTCGGGATGTACCGCTGCATAGCCACGGTGAGCGACAATTTCAACATCATTGAACAGTGCGTTGGAACTCATGATAATCCTCCTCATTATAGCGAACATGATAGCGAATGTGATGATAACTGCGTTATCATGTATCATAGGATCCGTATGTAAGTATGTGTGCATGCGGAATTGACTCCGATTATACTTGATACATGATGGAAGAACAATGGAGATTTTATAACGGTTACGTGTTGTTCTTGTAAATATATACGCAGCTGAAGGAGAAAAATGGACATGAATTGTGAGGAAAAGAGTTGGTCAATTTCTTTTTGGGGGACAGGAGACTCCATGGGGGTTCCACGAGTATATTGCGACTGTGAGGTGTGCAGAGAGGCGCGTGAGGAAGGACAGAACCGCCGTTATCGTTCCTCTGTTGTGATTGAACGAGCTGACGAACGGCTTCTCATCGACTGCGGGCCGGATTGGACAGGCCAGATGGAACGTGCAGGCTTGTTCTGGATAGATGATATCCTCATCACCCATGCGCATCAGGATCATATCGCAGGGCTCCCCGCATATGCGGATGCATGCCGCTGGCTGGATCGACAAGGGCATGTCATTGCTCCCGCAGAGGTGAATCAATTGATTCGAACGATGTATCCATGGCTTGAGCGGTTCATCCAATTCGAAGATATCGAGCAGACATGGCAGTGGCGGGACTGGTCCATTCAACCGATCCGGGTCAATCATGGCAAGAATGGCTATTCCTACGCGTATCGATTTGATCGGCTTCAAGCCGTCTCGGGAACGGAGGAACCGTATTCGGAAGCGAGGAGGCAGGAATTAGAAGGGAATGAAGACTCCGCGAATGCGGAATCAGCTGCGTTGAATAGTTGGTTATATGCTTCGGATGCAATTGGGCTAGGCGCTCAGGAACGTCAATTTTTCCGCGATCTCGATCTTCTTATATTGGGAACGAATTTTTATCACGAACAGGCAGCCTATGAGACCCGTTCTGTATACGACATGGTCGAGGCTGTGGAATTGCTTCAGGATATCTGCCCGAAGCGGACCATATTTACGCATATGTCCCACGACATTGATTTCCGTACAAGCTATGAGCTGCCTGCGAATGTGGCGTTGGCTCGGACAGGAATGCGAGTGGAAGGGTAACCGAGGTTACCCTTTTGTGCTAGAGAGGTCCGACGCTCATCTGCTGATCTTCAAATATCCGCTTGGCTGTAAATGTGGCATTGAGGACGCGGGGGAATCCGGTATATGGAGCACAATGAATCATCGCTTCAATGATTTCGTTAGGGGTTAGACCGACATGAAGTGCTGCTCGAATATGGACACGTAACTGCGGCTCGCATCGGGAAGTCCTCCTTTAAGATAGATAATCCAATCGGATTGGAATGCACTGCATGAATGACATGCTATACAGTAGAGTGCACTCTATAGCAAGCCTTTTTTTCGGTGTTGGGTGGCGTGATATCATGTTCCATTATGAAAACCTATTTTACGATCCATCAAATTGCGGATAAGATAGGACTGTCCGTACATACGTTGCGCTACTACGAAAAGATTGAGTTGCTGACAGAAGTGCAGCGCGATGCAAATGGCTACCGGCAGTATACGGAAGCGGACATGGCGTGGATTCATTTCCTGCTCCGATTGCGTGCGACAGGCATGCCAATCAGGGAGATGCAGCAGTTTTCTCATTTGCGAAGCAGAGGGGATTCCACGATACGTTCACGACGTGCGTTATTGGAGGAACATCAAGAGCAGGTTATGGCACAAGTTAAGGAGTTGCATGAGCATCTACTGAAGATTGAATCCACAATTGAGCACTATAAACGACTAGAGGAGAACCCAGTGGAGTAATACTGTGCGGTTGATTAAAAAAGCACCGCTTTCCCAGACGGTTTTGTCTGGTCGAAAGCGGTGCTTCGTTTAAGTGTGATTAGTTCGCGCTGTCACGATTCAGGATGAACTTCTCTATGACATGACGTACTCCTTCATCATTGTTGCTCTCTGTTACATAATCGGCAATCGTCTTAAGTGAATCAACGGCATTGCCCATCGCAACACCGAGCCCAGCCGTCTCGATCAGATCATGGTCATTCCATGAATCTCCGATACCGATCGTCTCTTCCAAGCTGCAGCCGAAGTGTTCCGCCAAATGGCGCAATGCGCTTCCCTTCGTGCCCTCATAATGAGTAACCTCTAAGAAATGAGGCTTCGACTTTGTAATATGAACCTCTGATCCCAGCAATTCCTTCAGTTCTTCTGCGACACGATCCAGTCGATCCGGTTCGTCGATCATGAGCATCTTCGTGGAAGGGGAAGCGAGCAGACGATCAAAGTCAGGTTCTATGAAATAAGGAATGCGGCTCAAGTTCGCGTAGTCAATCAGCTTTTGATTTTCTTCGCGAGCGTACAGCTTGTCATCAATGTACAACTGCAGATGGATATTGTGCTCGTCACAGTAGCGAAGCAGCTTAAGCGCAGCATCGCGCGGCACTGCACGCTCGTAGAGTACTTCACCGTCCATTACGTTCTTCACCAGAGAGCCTTGATACGTAATGAGAGGCACATTTAGACCTGTCTGCAAGGCAATGTTATGAGCAGAAGCATACATGCGTCCTGTTGCAAGTGTAACGGTAACGCCTTGTTGAACGGCGAGCTCCAATGCACGCTTCGTGCCGACAGTTACCTGCTTGTCATCATTAATCAACGTGTCGTCTACATCAATTGCGATAAGTTTATACATGGGTTATGAGTTTCTCTCCTATCTATGCAGCACATATTCATGTACTGGTAATAGGGGCTCGTCACATTTTTATCCACGAACACCCGTATTTCTCTCTACTTCTATTGTACAGCATGTCCGCTCCATTTCAATTCAGCAACGATCATTCCAATAAAAATAAGCCCACATCCCGCTAGCGCCCATCCTCCCAGCGCTTCTCCGGCAAAGGTTACGCCCGTAATGGCGGCAAATACCGGTTCCATCGCAAATAAAATCGCAACGCGTGTCGCGGAGGTATATTTCTGACACCAAGTCTGCGCCCAGAAGGCAAACGCGGTCGAGAGCCCAATGGATATAGCAAGTGCGAACAGCACCTTCGGTTCCGATAAGGCTTGCCCGAGCAATCTCATTGTTAGCTGCGGTTCGAAGATGGCCGAACTAATACCAGATAGAATGCCGACAGTCATAAGCTGTACGGTAACAAGCGGCAGTGTATCGTGCTGCGATGCGAAACGGCCTGTCAGGGCGATATGCATGGCGAAGCCGACAGCGCAGAGCAGCACGAGTCCGTCTCCCTTATTCCACTCAGCCGTTCCACCGTTGAAGGCGAGCAAATACAGCCCGCAAAGAGCAAGCAGTGCGGAGATCCAAGTTGGGATCGTCAGCCGCTGCTTCGACAGCCATAAGGTAATGAAAGGAACCAGCACAACCGATAGACCCGTTAGAAATCCGGTGTTGGTTGTCGTTGTGTATAACAGTCCAATGGTCTGAAACGCATATGCGGAAAATAACCATAAGCCAAGTATCCCGCCGTGAAGAAGCAGTCGCTTGTTCAGGAAGATAGTCAAGGTTCGTCTTGTAAGAAGTAGAACGACTGAAAACAGCAGTCCAGCGCATGCAAAGCGAATTGCATTAAAGGCAAGAGGGGGCAAAGTATGGACAGCATGCTGAACAACAAGAAACGTACTGCCCCAAATCAATGCAACGAGCAAGAGACATACATCGGCCAACCATGTGCGTTTCATGATGAGTAAAATAGACTCCCTTCCCACTTTCAAATATTTTACTCTTATCATGTAAGAAAGAGCGCATGCTGTAAAGCACAGTTTTCGATGATCTATCCTTTACATCCTTCATTTTCCATGCTAAATTGGAGTAAGAATCCGAAATGTGGTCGAAATATTGGATGATTATTTCTAACCTATGGGAGTTGGAAACGATGAAGGTAGAGGAAACGAACAAAAGAGCAGAGAAGCTTGCTGAACAACTACAAGGAAATTTGATTGTATCGTGTCAGGCGTATCCAGGGGAAGCGTTGTATGGAAGCGATATGATGGTGCGCATGGCCTTAGCAGCCGTGAATGGCGGTGCTGCCGGAATTCGCAGCAATTCGCCGCAAGATGTTGCAGCGATTAAGGAAGCGATTCGCATTCCGGTTATCGGAATATGGAAGAAGGAATATCCGGGTTCTAACGTATATATAACTCCGACTCTTGCGGATGTTGAAGTGATGATTGCTGCCGGCGCTGACATGGTCGCGCTTGATGCCACGATGCAGCCGCGTCCATCGGGTGAAATGCTTGAATACATTGTAAACGTTATCAAAACAAAATATGACATCCCCTTGATGGCGGATATTTCAACTTATGAGGAAGGGATTCGCGCGGCGGAGTTGGGTTTTGATTTTATTTCTACGACATTATCAGGTTATACGCCCTATAGCGTGCAGCAGAAGGAGCCGGATATGGAGCTGATCAAGCGGCTGGCCGCAGCAGTGTCAACGCCGATCATCGCGGAAGGACGCATCCATACACCGGAGCAGGCGGAGGAAGCCTTGAGAAATGGCGCATTCTCCGTTGTAGTGGGCACGGCCATTACACGTCCGCATACGCTTACCAGTTCATTTGTTTCCAAGATAAAAGGGGGGCAAGTCCCCGTCCAAGCGGCGATGTCGGGCTCGGTCATTCCTGTGATTGCTCAGAACCAGGATGGGAATGAACCTGCCAGCATGGGAGAGGCGTTATCATGACAGACGCAGTGAACAGTCATGAATCTGTCGTTATCGCTATTGATATTGGTGGAACGAATATAAAGAGCGGCATTGTAGATAAACAGGGAAATGTACTTCATTCCCGTACCATTCCTACAGAGGCTATGCTTGGACGAGACGAACTGCTGAACAAGCTGAAGCAGCTTATTCATTATTATCGGAGTGAGGCGGCACAGAACCAGTGGGCAGTAGAAGGCATTGGTATAGGTTCCGCAGGCTATATTCATCGCGATGGGCATGTGGCTTATGCGACGGATAATTTGCCGGGTTGGAGCGGGACTCCTGTTCAAGAATTGCTTCATGAAGCGACGGGTGTGCCGGTTCGCGTCATTAACGATGTGCATGCAATCGCCCTCGGGGAGAGCTGGAAGGGCGCAGGCAGAGGCATGGATCAATTCGTCTGCGTCGCGCTCGGTACAGGAATTGGAGGTGCGATTATTGAAGAGGGTGCACTCTATGGCGGGGCTGATGGCCATGCGGGTGGATTCGGGCACTTCATCGTGCAGATGGATGGCGAGCCTTGTACTTGTGGATTGATCGGTTGTTGGGAGCAGTATGCTTCTGTAAATGCCTTGAAGCGGATGATGAGAGAGAAGATTACTTCTCTTGAAGGCAGTTCTTCTGCGGCATCAATATTGCCTCAATGTGAGGAGAAGCCAGAGGCTTGGTTCGCAGCGGCACGTAGTGGCAATCTGGCAGCAAATGAGGTCATTACCCAATATATTCGAAACATCGCAGTTGGGCTTGTGACGCTGCAGCATGTGCTCAATAGTCGTCGATTTGTATTAGGTGGAGCTGTTATCGGACAAGGGGCATGGCTGCTTGAGGCAATTAAGGAAGAGATGCGCAAGATGTGCATGCCTGCATATTGGGGAGATGGTGTGGAACTCCATGCTGCTGAAATGGGTGAGCATGCTGGGGTAGTCGGAGCTGCCAACTGTATTTGGACGGAGCTTCATTCGACCCAACCTTCCGACCATTTATCTGTAATCTAGTCTACTTATAATTTGCATAATAAATCGATCGTAATAAGCGGCAATAGCAGGACGTGAACTGTCTGTTTGCCGCTTTTTTATCGTGTTCTTTTCGATGAATCGAAGCAGTTCACGTCGAGGACTGTATGGTATAGTGCCGCTGTTTGAGCTATCTCTAAGTAAGAGCGCTTTCATTATTTTGTTATCAACATGTTGATTTTTTAATCGTTCCATTAGATGATAAGGCTAGTTCGAATTTCCTTGTGAATGGGTTGTGCATGATGACTTTGGTGTAAGCACCGACCACTGACGTCGTGGATGGCTGTTAATCGGATGGTGAATGAGGCATGTTGAATCTTGCCTAGTACGATCAATACATCGATTAAACCGATGAACTATGAGTGAGGGAAGTCCGAACACTAGGATTGTGTCAGTAGTTGTGAGCTGGCATGGAAATAAACAAATCCGGCACAAGATACGCTATAGAGTGCCGCATCATACGGATTGAAATACATAAAGAAGTTAGGGGGAATCATGAGATGGTCGCAGGTGAACATACCAATACACTGCTGCTGATTAGAAGTCTCTATCCGTCACTGACGAAGACGGAGAAAAAAATAGCAGACTATGTATTGAAAAATGCCGAATCGGTGCTATATGCGACAGTTACGGATTTAGCGGAGCGAGCAAGTGCGGGCGAGACTTCTGTTCTGCGTTTTTGTCGTAATCTGGGCTTTAAGAGCTACCAAGATTTCAAGCTATCCTTGGCTAAAGATCTGGTATCACCACTGAAACATGAAGATAGTGAGATTGATGAGAGTGATGACCTGGCTGTTGTGGCGAAGAAAATGACAATGGAGAATGTCGCGTCGCTTGAGCATACGCTGTCCTTGCTGAATATGGAGGAACTGAATAAGGCTGTCGAAGCCATCGTGAATGCGAAGCGCCTATTCTTCATGGGGGTAGGCTCGTCTGCTATGACAGCGATGGATGCACAGTATCGCTTTATGCGGCTTGGCTACACTGGGGAAGCGATAACAGATCCACACGTGATGGCGATGAATGCGGTACTTATGACCGAACAAGATGTCGTATTCGGCATATCAACATCAGGCAGTACGAAGGATTTGGTGGACACGATTCGATTGGCGAAGGAGAATGGCGTATTTTTCATTTGCTTGACGAGTCATGCGAAGTCCCCTATTACAAAATATGCAGACTCCATTCTGCTGATCAAATCCAAGGAGACACCTCTTGAGGGTGGGGCCTTTTCATCGAAAATTGCACAAATCCATGTCCTCGATATTCTGTCGACGGCTGTTGCCTTACAAGATAAGGAGAAGGCATACAAGGCAATTCAACAAACGGCCAAGTCCGTATTGGACAAGCTATACTAAGCTTATGAGCTTCAGTGCTTTATGACTATGATATGACATACCAGTAGTCTGAATGGGATCAGGCGACGCCCGGTATATTTCGCTTTACATAAAGAAGAGGCGTTCTCTCCAAAGAGAGAACGCCTCTATCTGCTTCACGGTCTATTCCTGCAGCATAAGTAGTCCGACAAAGTCATCCTTACTAATGTTGCCGAGGTAGTGCTTAATGTCCATATCTCCAATGGCTTCGAAGATGGCTTGTTCCTCATAGCGAACACCTTGGAGCCGTTCCTCAATATCGCTTACTTCGCCGATACCGAAGAAGTCTCCGTATATTTTCATCGATTGAATCACTCCGTCCGCTACATCCAATCGAACATCGACGATGCCGGCAGGGAATTTCTTCGTATGCTCCACATTGAACTTCGGAGAGTGACCATAGTTCCAATCCCAGTTCTGGTAGCGTTCCTCGGAGATGCGATGAATAACCTCCCAATCCTGCTCAGTCAACACATACTGCGGAACTTGATCCGCTTCGATACCGAAGATGTGGTGCAGAATCGAAGCCTTGAATTCTTCAATAGTCATTGGCTCCTTCAAGTATTCCGCTATATTGGCAACACGGGAGCGCACAGATTTCGTGCCCTTGGATTCGATTTTGATTTGGCGCACCTTCAGTGCAGATGCGACATGTTCCATTTCCGAATTGAACAGCAGCGTTCCATGGCTGAACATGCGGCCACGGGTAGCGAATTGGGCGTTTCCTGAAATTTTGCGCTCTCCAACTTGGATATCATTGCGTCCAGTCAGATCGGCATTCACACCGAGAGCGTGCAAGGTGTCGATAACAGGCTGGGTGAATTTGCGGAAGTTATGGAAGGACTCACCGTCATCCTTAGTAATGAAGCTGAAGTTCAGGTTGCCTATATCATGATATACAGCTCCACCGCCAGAGAGGCGACGTACAACATGAATGTTGTTGTCCTTCACGTACTCGGCATTGATTTCTTCGATTGTATTCTGATTTCTGCCTATAATGATCGATGGCTCGTTGATATAGAATAGAAGATAGCTGTCTTCCTCAAGCGGCAAATGCTTCAATACGAATTCCTCGATTGCAAGATTGATCCGCGGGTCTGTTATGCCTTGATTATCAATAAACTTCATAGCTCGTCCGTCTCCTTCATGTAGAAGCTGTTGGTGCATATAGTTCTATTGTATACGATTTGCAAGAGAATACAAAACAGATTTGATATTGATAATCGTTATCATAGATGGTATGATGTGAAGTAACAAAGACGGTTACAATGCAACCTATTGAGGAGGAACTTCAGGATGTCAATTGCTTCAATTATTCGGGAACGTAGAAGTATACATGAATTCAACGATAAGCCAGTTGATCGCAGCTTGGTGCTGCAGCTGTTGAATGACGCAGTATGGGCACCGAACCACGGACTGCGTGAGCCTTGGCGCTTCATATATGCGGAAGGAGAAGGAAAGGCGCGTATTATGAACGGACTTCTTACCATTCTAGATAAGACTAAGCTAAGAGATGCAACGCCAGAGCAACGACAGAAGTTCGAGGAGCATTTGATGCATGTCCCTGCTTATTTGCATGTGGTTATGCCTGAAGACCCTCGTCCGAATATTTGGCAAGAGGATTTGGAAGCGGTGAGCGCTCTGATTCAGAACTTCCAGCTGCTTGGATGGGAACATGGTCTTGGCATGCTGTGGCATACAGGCGACTATATCTACAACAAGCAATATCGTGAGATGGTTGGCGTACAACCAGGCGAGAAGCTTGTCGGGGTAATCCGCATCGGCTACTTTGACGATGCGCCGAAGGCTCGCCCGCGTACGAGTGCGGATCAGCTCTTCACTGTAATCGATCAATAAAGGAGGATGGCCAGTGCAACTGGCTCTGTCCTAACAATAAGGAGTGCCTCGCAGCGTGTGCTGATCGGGCACTCCTTATCTTTTGTATCACGGATAGTAATATACACGAAGTAAACGGTTACATGATCAAGGATGATCTAATGGGTCCGCCTTGATAAAACGATGGTACAGCATTAATTCCAAGGAGTGCTTGATCACCCACGCAGCCAGCAGCACACAGACAAGCAAATGAGCGCATACGAGCGGAGACAGCAATAGGGTGCGTGTATCCGATACATATATTAAATAGGCCGCACAGCAAGCTACAGCAAGGACGAGAAAGAGTAGGCTGAACTGATTGGCCTGTATGGATACCGAACGAGCAAGCTCCTTGTCCTCGGCCTCATCCTTGGACATAAAATTGATAAAGTGCATAACGACTTGAACGACGACGGCAATTCCGAACACGTTCCGGGCAAGGGCCATCATTTCCGTGCTGTATAATCCAATGTCTCCCTTGAGTCGAAATAGAATTGCAGCGTAATAGATGGTGACAATGATGGCGGCGCCGAGAGTAGCCCATGATGTCTTGTGATGCACCGACATAATCATCCCTCCTCATCCATGACATATCACACCTGTTAAGATGTGTGGTGCAACAAGATTATACAGCAATTAACAGAAGTGTTACAGTGTGCGATTGACCAATGTTTTTTGGCATTTCGTAATAAAACGTTTGCAATTCTACTATAATTGTTTGCGAATCGTGCTGCAACGCCTGTAGTAAACGAAGGAGCTACACATATTTACAGGAAAATTCGTTTGACGAACATTGCTCAGTTACGCATAATGGACGAGTAGAAACGATTCCATATTGGAAAGCTCCGGTTCGTGGAGCTAGCAGTACATATATATTTTCAACCTTTGGACAAATCCAATTGACATCTTTGGGAGGAAGACAGCAATGGGCATAATTGAACGATTCGGGCATGGTGGGGATGTGTGGACGGCTGCGGACGCGTTCGGCGTCGATCGTAAAGCACTGCTGGACTTCAGCGCGAATATTAATCCGCTTGGACCGCCTTCGGCTGTTATAGATCGTCTGAGACGCGAGATGATGCCGTCAATCGTTCATTATCCGGATCCTGGACATCGGCAGATGAAGAAGCTCTTAGCTGCGAAGTTAGGGGTCGACGAGGCACTGATTAGCATTGGCAACGGGGCTGCAGAATGCATGGCGCTGTTGTTGCTGGCGATTCGGCCTAAACGGGTTGGCGTTATTGCCCCTTGTTTCTCTGAATATGAGACGCTGTCGCGCAAGTTCGGAGCAGAAGTGATGCATAGGGTTGGCAGTGAGGATAACGACTTCCGTGCTACCGAGCCTCAGCTGACAGAGCTTATTGAGCAGGCGGATGTCGTATTTATCGGCCACCCGAACAACCCGAATGGTGCATTATATGATCGTATGCTGCTAGGAAGACTTGCAGCCTTAGCAGAAGCTGCTTCTACGATTCTCATAATCGATGAAGCTTTTATTGACTTTGCGAATGAAGAGGAGCATTCCTTGATTCCATTCGTTCATCGATGCCCGAATCTTATTGTACTTCGTTCACTTACGAAGTTCTATGCGATTCCTGGATTACGTCTCGGGTACGCAATCGCCCAGCCGCAGCATATTGCGGCGATGTCGGCTATGCAGGTGGCATGGAGTGTCAATGGCTTGGCACTAGCGGCAGGGGAGGCCCTCCTGACGGACGAGCAATCGGATCAATACGCGGCTTCAACACGAGCTCTCATCGATGAAGAACGGGCTGCTCTACGTAAGCAGCTGCATAGGTTAGGCATTCGAACATGGCCAAGTGTAGCGAATTTCCTATTATGCAGAGCTCCAGAAGGGTGGACGGCGAAGTCGCTTCAGGCCGAATTATGCCGATCCGGCATTCTCATTCGCAATTGCGATATGTATGCTGGACTGACGGAGAGAGACTTCCGATTGGCAGTCAAGGATCGCGCTGCGAATGCAATTGTAGCGTCAGCCCTTGAAGCTGTGTTACAGTAGACAAACACAGAATGAAGGAGAAGTGGGATGCAGCCATATCGAGAGAGCAACTGTACCTATACATCTAGACATATTGCAGGAGTACATATTCGTTGGGAGGATGCTCTCATCGCTGTTGAACTTCCACAGATAGCGCCGATATGGAGCAGTGCTGTATTTCATGGAGGGCAATGGGCGGGCAATCGCATCTTGAATCAGATGGTTCATTATCAGTTCAATTATGCAGATCCGATAGAGTACCTTCGTCTGACGTGTGTAGAGAAGGGGTACGCTCCGGAACAGACCGTTGGGCTTATGACCGCTGCTAAAGTGAGCCATGCATCTGTTGCTGAGCAGGATGCGGATGAATGTTCGCTTCTGTGCGTAACGACTGCCGGAACGTCTAATGCGGCTCGTGCTGGGATGCCGCGACGCGTATTCTCAGCATATGAACCATTGAAGCCGGGGACGATTAATTCCATTCTTATTATGGATGGCAAATTGTCTGATGCCGCGGTATGGAATGTGTTCATGACGGCAACGGAGGCCAAATGTGCGGCTCTGTCTGATCTGGGCATCTTAGATTCAGAGACGGGGCGCATTGCCACAGGAACGACGACAGATGCAATTGCATTTGCCGTGATAGACAGTGGACGATATGAACCTGTGCATTGCTATGCAGGGACAGCGACCACATTGGGTCATGCGGTCGGACAACTCGTGTATTCTACCGTATATGAGTCCGTCAAGACTCAGCATGAAGCATGACCGCTAACAGAGAAGAACAACCTACTAGGGTGGTAGACATATGACAGCAGCGCTCATCATAATAGCAGCATACATATGGGATCGGATTGTAGGCGATCCTCGGGCTATCCCGCATCCAGTCGTTGGGATTGGCAAAGGAATAAGCAGAGTAGAACGTGTTATACGCAGGATAAGTCCTTCCGAGCAGGCGCTCAAGCCGCTAGGCATCCTGCTGCCGATTATCGTGGTAGGAGGGGCGTATGCGTCGACTTGGCTTATATTAACAGGACTATATCATGTTCATGAATATGTAGGATGGATTGCCGAGGCATTGCTCATTGGAACGACAATTGCGGCAAAAGGACTGAAGGATGCAGGGATGGCTGTGTATCGGAGGCTGAAGGAGCAGGACTTAGAGGGTGCAAGGCGAGAAGTCGGCATGATTGTCGGCCGCGATACAGAGCAATTGGATGAACCGGAAGTCGTGCGCGCTACCGTCGAGACGGTAGCGGAGAACATAGTTGATGCGGTCATTTCGCCGCTATTCTTCGCACTTATCGGAGGCGCTCCGCTGGCTATGGCATATCGTGCGGTGAATACGCTCGATTCTATGGTCGGCTATAAAAATGAGAAATATCAGAATTTGGGCTGGGCATCTGCCCGCCTCGACGATATCGCCAACTGGATACCAGCACGGATCACTGCTGTGCTCATCACGCTGAGCGCTTGGATTCATCGGTATGATGCACGCAGGGCTTGGTCAATGGCGCTTCGAGATGCAAGCAAGCATCCAAGCCCGAATAGCGGGTGGGCCGAGGCAGCAGCAGCAGGTGCGCTTGGCATCAGGCTTGGTGGTTATAATGTGTATAAAGGAATACGTTCGTTCCGCGCTTATATGGGGGATATGAAGCAGCCTCTGCAAGCAGAGCATGTGCCTGCGGTATGCAGGTTGCTCGTAAGCAGCTCGACAGTCTTTGTTATTCTGGCAGGCCTGCTCCTATATGTGCGAGGAGGATGGCTTCTGTAGACGAATGGCGGATGAAGGAGTACAAATGGGATGACACGGACAACTAAATGGAATGCTCCCGCTATTCATCGGAACCGGCGTCGTTCAGGAGCATCGAAAAACAACAGGAAACGATTATTAATGACAAGACATATGTTACGAAAAAAGAGTCAAGCAAGCGGCAAAATTGTGCGTTTCGCACTTGTTCGTCATGGCTTGACGCAAGAGAATACGGAACGGCGATATATTAGCTATTCGGATGTGCCGCTATTGCCGGATTCAACAGAAGAGCTCCGAGCGCTTCGCCGAACATTGGCGCATCCATCGCCGCTGCTATACACGAGCGATATGCGCCGCTGTCGCGACACGCTCGCCTATTTGCGTCCGCGTGACAGCATCCAAGCTGTGGAGGACACAAGGCTGCGAGAATATGACTTCGGTATGTGGGAAGGGTTAACCTACAATGACTTGAAGGAAGATCCACAGTATCGAAGATGGCTTGACGATTCATCAGCCATCCAGCCGCCGCGCGGGGAACCGTGGCAGACCTTCTGTACGCGAACGGCGCATGTATGGTGGGAAGTGCTGCGCAATGCGCGTGATTCCTTCATCAGCAGCGGTAATCACATGGAACGGCAAGAGAGCGCTATCCGTCGTCGACCGTACCATTCTTCGCCGCTGCCACGTGGACGTGTGCTGCGCAGCAAGACAAGCCGGATGCAGAGACAGTCATATGGAAGCGGGCCTACCCCGCGGCCGGATGTTGTCATCGTCACACACGGTGGCGTCGTTCGTCGCTTATACACGCTGGCTTTCCCAAGGAAGTCATTCTGGGAAGCCGCTGCGCCAATCGGTGGCGGTGTTATGATTACGGCGAAGCGATGTGCCCGCAAATGGAAGTTCTTGCGAGCAGAACGGCTTCCCAGCAGATGATGACGTTTGTGTGTCAAAGCAGGTTCATTGGATACGCGCAATGATGTAATCTATTGCAACGCAGGGGCTTTTCCCCTATAATCAATTATCGAGTTTAGCACTTGGATGACGAAATGTATTCCATATTGAATAATCGTGATACTTCAGGTCCTTGGGTATGTATGCGGTACGGATCCATACGCGTTGTTCGGTAAGAGACACCGTTGTATTGTATGGCCGATGCATATTCGAGGTTAATAGGGAAGCCGGTGTAAACCCGGCGCGGTCCCGCCACTGTGAATGGAGTGTTGCGCTCATGATGCCACTGTCGGATTCATTAGTGTGTGCTGTATGTACCGCTATGGATGGGAAGGCGAGCTGCAACGTATTCTCCTAAGTCAGGAAACCTGCCTGAAGATGGACGAGCTGTATCCTTCGCGGAGAGGATCACGTCATTGGCGTAATGCATCAGGCAACATGGCAGCGCAGCTGCTTGCTTCCTGCTTCTAGGTGTCTGTTGAATATTGCGATAGATGACTTTGTGTTCCCCCGGATCGAAGGATCGGGGGTTTTTGCTGTATTTGGAAATGATTTCACATCCCATCAAGCACTTCGTTTGTACAAGGTAAACTGCAGTTCAATGCAATTGCACAGCACGAATGTATATCACAAATTCAGTCACAGTAGGATTTACAGCTCAGGTATATGCAAGTGCTCATTGACAACTGATACCGAATGGGGATGTACATACATTCTTACGGCAAGTGCAGCTTGCAGTGCATTATCGTTCGCATGGCGAAGGATGGAACCGCTTTACACCTGCACGGGTAGTACATGGTTAGAGACTAGGAAGAATGACGCGAGGGAGAGATTCTGACATGAACAAATGGCTGAACAAATCGGTAGCGGCGCTATTGGCGCTTATGCTTACAGTAGGACTGGCGGCTTGCGGCAATAAAGATGCGGCTAAGCCTGCTGAGAATAATACTGCACAGCAAGAGTCCAATGGCAATGGGGCTACAGAACAACCGAAGCAGGATGATCTAAAAACGACGTATCCACTGACTGTTAAGGATGCGACTGGTGAGGAGTTCACATTCGACAAAGCGCCAGAACGTATTATATCCGTGTCCCCAGCTGAGACAGAGTCCTTGTTCGCGCTTGGATTGGATGCACAAATCGTTGGGGTGTCTGATTTTGACGACTATCCAGAGGCAGCGAAGTCCAAAGAGAAAATGGGCGGCATTACGAAGCCGAATGAAGAGGCAATCATTAAAGCTAAGCCGGACATCGTATTCACAGGTATCTCCATGAAGGAGCCCGTCGTGAAGAAGTTCCGTGAACTGGGCATTAAAATATTCAAGGTTGAGCCAAAAACGTACGATGATGTGATTAAGAACATTGAATTGTATGGTCAAATTACGGATCAGCAAGCTAAGGCGAAGACGATTGTTGACAACATGAAACAAGTGCGTGAAGATGTGAAGTCGGCCGTTCAAAGTGCGGAGAAGAAAAAGGTGTATATTGAATTCTCCCCAGGCTGGACAGTAGGCAGCGGCGAGTTCATGAACGAACTGATTGAAGTGGCAGGCGGCACGAACGTTGCGGCTGATTCAGCTGGCTGGATTCAAATTAACGAAGAGAATATTATTAAATCCAATCCGGATGTAATCATGTTCACGCAAGGTGTAGTGGACAAAGAGACGAACAAATCCTTGGAAGAAATTATTCGTGGACGCAGCGGTTGGAACAACATTAATGCAATTAAGAACAATCAAGTAATCGGTGTGGATCAGAACCTGATCAGCCGTCCGGGACCTCGTGTAGCTGAAGGATTGAAGGCAGTTGCGAAGGCGATTCATCCGGACTTGGTAAAATAATCATCGTGGAGAAATCGATGAATAAAATGGGTTGGTATGGAGGAGCGGGTATTGCGCTTCTCCTTTTGTCCGTTGTAGGATGCCTCGCTGTAGGCTCTGTACAAATGCCAATGGGGGAAATTGCTCAAATTCTGCTTCATCATATTCCAGGGCTGGATCAGTTCATACCGGTGACATGGGATGACGCTTCCGCGCAAATTATGATGAAGGTACGCTTCCCACGAGTTCTATTGGCAATGCTCGTAGGGGCGGCGCTTGGGGTCGCAGGTACTGCATTTCAAGGAGTGCTGCGCAACCCGTTGGCAGATCCGTATACATTAGGGGTATCTTCAGGGGCTTCTGTTGGAGCCGCATTCCTTATTTACTTCGGTTTGCAGTATTCGCTGTTCGGCGAATGGACGATTCCTGTCGTTGCATTCGCTACAGGGGTAGCGACCCTAATGTTCGTCATTAAGCTGGCCAGTGAGCAGGGGAAGATTCCAATCGAGACACTGATCTTATCTGGAGTCGTGATGCAAGCCTTTCTCGGCTCCATCGTCTCCTTTCTTGTAGCCATGACAAATCAGACGATCAATGAGATTTTGTTTTGGGTGATGGGCAGTTTGGCGATGCGAGGTTGGTCTTATACAGTGGTGCTCGCTCCTTATTTGGCAATTGGCATTGTTATTCTTATTGCATATGCAAGACCGCTTAATTTGCTTGCATTAGGTGAGCGGCAGGCCTCGCATCTCGGACTTCATGTAGAGCGGACGAAATGGGTAGTGCTGCTGACGGCAACGATGATTACGGCAGCTGCCGTATCTGTCTCCGGCGTCATCGGCTTTGTCGGATTAGTCGTTCCGCATCTGCTGCGCTTAATTGTAGGCCCCGATTATCGATATTTGATACCGCTCTCAGCAATTGGGGGAGCGATATATGTGATGTGGGCAGATACGATTGCCCGTACGGCATTCGCACCGACAGAAATCCCACTTGGGGTTGTAACCGCGTTTCTAGGTGCGCCATTCTTCGCCTACTTGCTTATGCGAAATAAGCGAGCGAAACGGGGGAAATGGTCATGACACAGCGAAGAGAACATCTACCGAAAGCATATCTGGATCATGCAGAGAGCAGCAATCATGCCTTTCACATGGAGAAGGGCAGCATCATTGAGGTTCAAGGACTGAGCAAGCATTATGGGGAGAAGCATGTACTGCAAGATGTGGATTTCGCTGTGAAGTCTGGAGAGTGGGTTGGCATCATTGGTCCGAACGGTAGTGGCAAGTCCACGCTTCTGTCTTTGTTGTCAGGAGTGGATCGACCTACTTCTGGCTCTATACAGCTTGCTGGTCAAATGCTGGGTACCTATAAGCGCAGAGCACTGTCTCAGATGATGGCAGTGCTGCAGCAGGAAGCGCTTCCACCACTTGGATTTACGGTGCGCGAAGTGGTTGAGATGGGACGTTTCCCATTTCAATCCTGGCTTGGATCAGAATCTGAGGATAGTGGAGAGATTGTAGACCGGATTATGGAGAAGCTGCAACTGACGGAGCTGGCTGACCATCCACTTGATCGGATTAGCGGCGGGCAGCGCCAACGGACGGCATTGGCTAAGCTAATGGTGCAATCCCCTTCTGTTGTACTGCTGGATGAGCCGACGACGTATTTGGACATTCATTATCAGGTGCAATTTATGGATATTGTTCGGGAGTGGCAGCAGGATTGCGGGTTGACGGTCGTATCCGTGCTCCATGATTTGAATTTGGCTTCTTTATATTGCGATAGGCTTGTTGTCATTCATGGCGGCGGCATTGCTGCTCAAGGCACACCTGAGCAGATCATGACTACGGAGCTGCTGTCGCGTATTTTTGCCACAGAGACGACAGTTGTGCCGCATCCCGATACGGGCCGCCCTCAGATTCTTATTCGACCGAAGCTAGGGTTATAGACGGCCCTGGACAGCATAAATTGCTGTCATTTTGCAATAACGCAATTTATAGCATTCCGCTTGAAAATCGATAACGATGAATATAGTGAATGTTGCATGGAACAAGAGTGGATATGAGTCATAGTCAGAAAGAACCACAATCTGTGCACGGATCTAAGATCACAACTAAGAACTGAAAACAATCATTTGCACATTTAAGAACAGAACTAAGAAATGAATACAACTATGTGCACATCTATGAACACAAGTTTGTGCACATGAAAATCAATTTGACAACGGAGATGAGCAGCATGAATGAACGATTAAATCAACTGATCGCACAAATTAAGCTCTTGGATGAGCAGGCAATCCAATCTGCCATCGAGCATCAAAATCAATTGACGAAGCCGCCGGGAAGCTTGGGAGTACTCGAGCAGGTTGCGATTCAAGTTGCAGGTATTACAGGAGAGGTTAAACCGCAATTTGAGAAGAAGGCCGTTATTGTCATGGCTGGCGATCATGGAGTATGTGAGGAAGGCGTTAGCGCATTCCCATCCGAAGTGACGCCGCAGATGGTGTATAATTTCCTCCGTGGCGGAGCTGCGGTCAATGTTTTGTCGCGCGAAGCTGGTGCAGACGTGGTATGTGTCGACATCGGTGTCAATGCGGACTTGGATGATCTGAAGCTTGTATCGCGCAAGGTGCGCAAAGGTACGGCGAATATGGCGAAGGGGCCTGCTATGTCGCGAGAGGAAGCAATCTCTGCGGTTCTAGTAGGTGTTGATATTGTGGAGCAGTACGTTCGCGAAGGATATCGCCTGTTCTCGACAGGGGAGATGGGCATTGGAAATACAACGGCGAGCGCTGCGATGCTGTGTGCATTTACTGGGATGGAGCCTGAAGAGGCAGTAGGCCATGGGACAGGCATCGGCGACGCGCAGTGGAAGCATAAATGCAATGTGGTACGGCAAGCGCTTGAAATCAATGCACCGAATCGTGAGGATGCATTGGATGTATTGGCGAAGGTAGGAGGGCTGGAAATTGCCGGTCTTACGGGTGTTATTCTAGCAGCGGCGGCGAATCAGGTTCCGGTTGTGATAGACGGGTTTATCTCCAGTGCGGCTGCTCTGGCTGCTGTACGATTAGCTCCGGCGGTACAGCCTTATCTTATTGGCTCGCACTTGTCAGAGGAGCGGGGGCATACAGCGCTATTGTCTGAGCTCAAGCTAAATCCATGCTTGCATGTGCAGATGCGTCTTGGCGAAGGGACTGGCGGTGTGCTGATGTTCCAGCTCATTGATGCTGCAGTGCGAATTATGCGAGAGATGGCAACATTCGCAGAGGCGGGTGTAACTAACAAGGAGTAATCGTGAATTGGCATGTCGGGATTATGGTTCCAAATGAACAAGAAACGTAAACAAGCATGACGATTGCATGTATGTATGTTGTCACACGAGTGTGATCAACTTAGGTATGATGTTAACACAAGGATAATCAATGCAAGTATCTTGAAGCAAGGATGAGTGAGCATGGGGAAAATTGTACTCGTAACAGGCGGAGCGAGAAGCGGGAAGAGTACGTTCGCTGAGCGACTATTTATGAAGTTGTCCCCGCAGGGCGGTACCTATGTTGCGACCGCTGAGGCTCATGACGAGGAGATGAAGGAGCGCATCCGGCTGCATCAGGCGAGTCGTGAGGCATCTGGATACGCGTGGAGCACAGTGAACCAGTCGCTGGAACTCCCGAGTTGGCTGAGTGAAGAAGAACAGCCGACAGTGCTCGTTGATTGCTTAACAATCTGGCTGTCCAATGAGCTTCTGCGTGCAGAGCAGGAGGATGAGGGACGGATGGAGGCACAGTTGGAGTGCCGTATTCGCGATATCTTGGATGCACTTCAATGTATTCAGCAGCGCGATGGTGTCGTCGTCATGGTAACGAATGAGGTTGGCAGCGGCGTTGTACCAGCCTACAAGCTTGGACGAGTATTCCGTGATGCAGCGGGCCGGCTAAATCAGCGAATAGCTGCACTTGCAGACGAAGTGTATTTGGTTACGGCTGGGATTCCGATAGAGCTCAAGAGCAGGATGGTTGAGCTATGAAGCAATATGTACATGCGTGTATTGCTGCCATGCAGTTCCTGACCCGCATTCCAATCCCGAAGGAAGTACCATTCACGAATGAGGTGCTGAAGCGCAGCACCTTGTTCTTTCCTGTCGCGGGCGGGGTAATTGGATTGATTGTGTGGGGAGCAGGAGCTGGGTTGACATTGCTGCTTCCGACAGGGCCGGCAGCGGCAGTAACGTTGGCGCTTATGCTTATGCTTACAGGTGGACTGCATATGGACGGACTGATGGATACAGCGGACGGCATATTCAGCAGTCGATCCCGTGAGCGTATGCTGGAGATTATGAAGGACAGCCGTGTTGGGGCGATGGGGGTTATTGCATGCGTCCTGATGCTGCTGCTGAAATGGTCGTTGCTTACCGCCTTATTTGACGCGAATGCCTGGAATGTCTGGATCGTCATTCCGTTCATCTGGTCCCGTGCTGCTATGGTATGGGCGATGACCAATGAACCGTATGCACGGGCCGAGTCTGGGTTGGGCAGTTATTTTCAAGGGCTCAACCGGAATCATGTGGCTGCAGCATATGGCTGTGCTTGGCTGCTGACCGCAGTGGCTGTTGGAGCTATGGCGCTTCCGATTCGAATCAGCTATCTGATGACGATGCCAGCGGGGATTATCTCGGGTTGGCCTTGGTGGCTGCTCATTGCTTCGCTGCTGTTAGGAGTTGCAGCGGCATGGGCGGTATCTCGATACTTGTCTAAGAAGCTCGGTGGCCTGACAGGTGATACTTACGGCGCGTTGAATGAGTGTACAGAAATGGTGTTCATGCTGCTGCTGGTGCTCTTGTGTGGAATGAAAGGGTGAACGTGAGATGGATGAACAGTTAAATAACAACGTTCCTGCTCAAGGAGATAAGGTGTCCTTGACAGTGCTTGGCTCTGTTTCGGCTCAAGAAGAAGCCGGACAGAAGGAAATCGGGAAGGTAGAGCATGAACGAAGCAAGCCCGGGCGCGGACGGACGATCATGCTGCAGGGCACGGCTTCTGATGTGGGCAAAAGTGTTGTGACCACGGCGCTGTGCCGCATTTTGAAGCAGGATGGATATAAGGTGGCGCCGTTCAAGTCACAAAATATGGCGTTGAACTCTTACGTTACGCCTGACGGCAAGGAGATCGGGCGTGCACAAGGTGTGCAAGCCGAAGCATGTGGGGTTATGGCAACGACGGATATGAATCCAGTGCTGCTGAAGCCCATGCAGGAGATGAGCTCCCAAGTCGTCGTTCACGGCAAGCCTTATCAAAATTTGAGCGCTCGCGATTATCGCTCTAGCTTCCTACCCGAGGCGAAGCGCATCGTCGTTGACGCGGTCAATAGGCTTCGCGATGAGTATGATATTGTCGTCATGGAGGGGGCAGGAAGCCCAGCGGAAATTAATCTCAAGCATAATGATATTGTGAACATGAACATGGCTACCTGGGCAGATGCTCCAGTTATCCTCGTCGCGGATATTGACCGCGGCGGTGTATTCGCGTTCATCGTCGGGACATTGGAGCTGCTGGAGCCGCATGAACGAGAACGGGTACACGGCATCATCATTAATAAATTCCGCGGTGATGTGTCGCTTCTGCAGCCGGGAATCGAATGGCTAGAGGAACGGACAGGCATCCCGGTACTTGGTGTGCTTCCTTACGCCAATGATCTCGATATTGAGGCAGAGGACTCTGTTGCTCTCGAACAGTGGAAAGGCAAGGCAGAACCGGAAAATGATCTGGATATTGCCATAATGGCGTTGCCCCATATCTCAAACTTTACCGATATTGATCCAATAATAGCTGAGCCTGATGTTCGCGTTCGATATGTGAGAAAGCCGGAGGAGCTGGGCAATCCCGATGCAATCGTCATTCCGGGTACCAAAAGTACAATGGCTGATCTAGAGTGGCTGCGCAGCACGGGATTGGCGGAAGCTGTTCAGCACTACGCAGCACAACATCTAGGGGCAGTCGCAGGTATCTGCGGCGGTTATCAGATGCTTGGCCAGCATTTATCTGATCCAGCAGGAGCTGAGGCGGAGGCAGGAGCGACCATGGAGGGATTAGGCTTACTCCCACTGGCTACGGAATTTGCCGCCGAGAAGCGAACTGAGCGGGTATCGGGTGTCGTGAGCGCATCGCAGCTCGTTGGAACACCCATGCACCAAGTTCCCGTTGAAGGGTATGAGATTCATATGGGGCGTTCTACGATCACGACACATACCGGCACCGGCATTGAAGCTGAGCCCCTATTCAGGCTTGATGGCGATGGGGGAACAGATGGCTGTGTAACGGAATCAGGACGTCTATTTGGAACGTATATGCACGGTGTTTTTCATAATGATGCCTTTCGCAGGGGCTGGTTGAACGGGCTGCGTCTCAAGCAAGGGCTCAACCCTATCCCGACGATACTGAATTATAATGCGAAGCGTGAGGATGCATTTGATCGGCTAGCTGACTTGGTGCGGAGCAACTTGCAGATGGATGTGCTGTATCGCATTCTTCAAGTAGATAATCCAGAGGATAGTGTATAGCTGAGGGATTCGAAGGAGCAATCGGACACAGCAGCAGGAGAAGGATGGGAAAGCACGAATTTGAAATGATTTCCCTATCGCCTTCTGCTCTTGCCTCGACGTACTAAAGACATTACAATCAAGGGAGTTCGGGACATGGTTACCGAGGTCCTTCTTTTTTTGCATAAGGCTACGATGGCTGTTGATTTGTTCATACAATGATTCGAGACATTGTACGGAGCAATTCATGGGAAGGGCGTTTCGAAGCTTCCTTGATAGGGTACTGAATTTATTACGATGCGCTTTATAAGTACTGTACAGGTGCTGCATTGCTTTGATGCACTGCTGATGGACATCGGAAGCATGGTCCATTGCTGCTGTACAACTGCTTAGCAGGCGAGAGAGGATTTGCGTGTATGCTTACGATACTGATTGCCATTTTCACGATCCAAATCGTATATGTCTCCTTTTTTACGCTGCGGATGATTCTGACGTTGAAGGGGCAGCGCTACTTGGCTGCAACGATCAGTACGGTAGAAATTATTATTTACGTGCTCGGCTTGAATATGGTGCTGAAGTACTTGAACGAGCCAATTAGTCTGATTGTGTATGCCGCTGGTTATGGAATTGGTGTCCTCGTTGGGTCATGGATCGAGGATAAAATTGCGCTTGGTTATGTCGTACTGAAAGTAATTGTCAACAACCCGCACAGTGAGCTTCCGAATCATTTGCGCGATCACGGCTATGGAGTAACGACATGGATCGGCAGCGGCCGAGACGGCGAACGCTTAATGCTCGAAGTGCTGTCACGGCGCAAAAATCGGAATAAGCTCCAGGCTTCAATCCTCGATATGGAGCCAAAGGCTTTTATTATTACATCTGAACCATCACAGCTGCATGGCGGCTTCTGGACAAAGGTGACACGGCGTTAAGGCGCAGTGAGCCTTTGTCTTTTTTTGGGTACGTATTAACAGTGCTGTTTATTGGCTATATTGGGTATATCGCTTAACACTAATGAAGATAATAAAACCGTCCTTTTTGCGAGGGCGGTTTTTTTGTTGTTTTTACTTATGTGGCAGTGGTTAATATATACTTATAAGTCTAACTTATATATAGATTTTTCATAGGTCTACATAACAGGAAAATGCATGAAAGTTTACATGAAAAAATATATATGTAATAATAAACATAATTGTTTTCATCGTTTTCATAGCTATGAAATATATTATCTAATCTTATAAAAGAGGTGAGCGATGCATGATTCAATTCCAGCATGTGAATAAGGTGTATGAGGATGGCTTTCAGGCGTTGAAGGACATCAATCTTGAGTTCAAGAAGGGAGAGCTAACCGTTCTTATTGGACCGAGCGGCTGCGGAAAGTCGACCACAATGAAGATGATTAATCGTCTCATGACTCCTTCCAGCGGCACCATTCTCATTGACGGCAAAGACGTGTCGTCGCAGAACCCCGTAGAACTCCGCCGCAATATTGGCTATGTTATTCAAAATATTGGTTTATTCCCCCATATGACAATTGGGAACAACATTGCAGTTGTCCCACGGTTGAATAAGTGGGAGAAAGAGAAGATCGACCCTAGAGTCGACGAACTGATGCGTCTTGTTAATCTAGATCCGGAAATTTACCGCAACCGGTATCCTTCTGAGTTGAGCGGCGGCCAGCAGCAGCGTATAGGTGTGGCTCGCGCTTTTGCAGCAGATCCGGATGTTATCCTGATGGATGAACCGTTCAGTGCGCTTGACCCGATCAGTCGTGAGCAATTGCAGGATGAATTGATTCGGTTGCAGCAGGATTTCAACAAGACCATTATTTTCGTTACACATGATATGGATGAAGCGATCAAAATCGCGGATACCATCGTACTCATGAAAGATGGAGTGGTCGTGCAAACAGGCTCTCCGGAAGCGATTCTCCGGCATCCGGCGAATGATTTCGTTCGTACCTTCATTGGACAGAAGCGTCTGGAGAGCGAGTCCCCAATTGAGATTCCTACTGTAGATGAGGTAATGGTGACAACACCAGCGACGGCATTCCCGAACCGCGGTCTTGCTGAAGCGATTAAAATGATGGAGCATCGCAAGGTAGACTCCTTGTTCATCGTAGATCGTGCCAAAAAGCTTCAAGGCATCGTGTCGATCTACAACGTACTCGATCAATACGGCGAGGAAGGCAAGACGGTCAAGGATGTCATGAAACCAATTGGCTATTCGGTACCAGCGGGAACGCCGCTGCCAGATGCCTTGAACATCATGAATGATCATCGCTTGACGAATTTAGCGGTGATCGACAATGCGGGAACCCTTGTAGGACTCATTACGCGGGGGAGCGTCGTCAAGCACTTGTCCGAGGTATATCCAGCTGTCGTCGATAAGCTGGCCAAAGCATATGCGGAGGAGGCGTAACGGATGATGAATGAATGGTGGGCATTCTTTCAGGAGCGCGGTGCCGACATCGTTACGGCACTCCGTGAACATTTGACGATTACAGCAGCCTCCGTGCTGCTTGGCTGCTTGGTTGCAATTCCATTAGGAATCCTGCTCGTCTACAATCGCGTGAAGTGGGTGAACAGCATCGTGTTCTTCGGCGCGAACTTGTTGCAGACGATTCCGAGCTTGGCCTTGCTTGCTATTCTGATCCCTCTGATGGGGATTGGGATGAAGCCTGCGATTATCGCCTTGTTCTTGTACTCCATTATGCCGATTCTGCGCAATACGTACGATGGCTTCGAGTCGGTCGACCGCGGTGTGCTGGAATCTGCTCGAGGTATGGGGTACGACACAATGCAGCGCATTCTTCGCATACAGCTCCCTCTGGCACTTCCTTATATCATGTCGGGGATACGAATTACGACCGTATATATTATCAGTTGGGCCACGCTTGCAGCACTGATCGGTGCAGGTGGTCTTGGACAGCTTATCGTATCCGGTCTTGGCGTGAATAAGCCGGAATTGATCGTTGCAGGAGCTGTTGGGGCCATTGTACTGGCATTCGTCATTGACGCATTGCTGGGATGGCTTGAACGAGCACTGACACGCCGTTTCGGACGGACGAGCAGCATGGCCGCATAAATTGCCGTACGTGAACGGGGTGGACAGTCGGATAAATGTACTAGGGAAATTGGTTTAATTGTTTGTCTGCTGCTAATCGCGGTCAGACAGATGAGAGTTACCGATAGTTTAGAGTTAGCTGTAAATGGTAGACTGACGACCTTCCGGGAGATGGTTGTCAAATTTTCATGGACAGCTGTGCTAACGTCTGAATAAGGGAGGACACGCATATGAAAATGCGACACAAATGGGCTGCTGGCGGTACTGCACTTATGCTGGTGATGACATTATTGTTGTCCGCGTGCGGAGCCGATAACCGGATAGTTATCGGCACCCAGACATTTTCAGAAACAAAGATTATTGCAGAAATGTATAAGGCGCTTATTGAGGATCGTACAAATATTAAAGTTAAAGTGCTGCCGGATCTGGCGGCGAGTCCCGTTGTCATTAATGCGATGAAGAAGAACGAGGTGCAGATGGCGACCTTGTATTCGGGAGAGATTTTCAACAACCACTTCCCTGTAAAGGAAACGAAAGATCGCGGGGAAGTGTTGAAGCAGGCCCAAGAGGGCTTCGATAAATATTTTGACTTCAAGTGGTATGAACCGCTTGGCTTTGAAAATACGTATGCCTTCACGATTCAGAAGAAGCTCGCGGATGAGAAGGGGTATAAGGCAATTTCGGATGTAGCGAAGGATGCTGACAAGCTGCGGCTTGGTGTCGATACGACATGGCTGGAACGCGATGCGGATGGATACAAGGGATTTCAACGAACCTACGGCTTCGCCTTCGGCAAGGAGTTCCCGATGGAAATGAGCCTTGTGTATGAGGCGGTGGCGAACAATCAGGTGGATATCGTGCTTGCGTATTCGACAGATTCGCGTTTGAAAGCATACAATCTAACCACGATTCAGGATGACAAACAGTTCTTCCCGCCTTATGATGCATCGCCAGTGATTCGCAAGGATGTGCTGGAGAAGCATCCGGAGCTGAATGGCGTGATCGGACTGCTTCTGGGAACGCTCGATGAGAAGACGATGATTGACCTCAATTATCAGGTGGATATTGAGAAGAAGAGCGAACGGGAAGTTGCGGTTGATTATTTGAAACAAGTGGGCCTATTGCAGGGCGAATGAGAGGGGGATATGGATGAGTAACTACGAATGGTCAATTGCAGATTTACTGTCTTACATGGGAAGGAACAGCGGCATGCTGTGGGAGTATTTTGTGACGCACGTGATGATGGTGATAGGCGGCATAGTTCTGGCGCTCGCGATTGGTATCCCTCTCGGTGTGCTCTGCTCCAAGAATGAGAAGCTGGCCAAGTTCATTCTGGCCGTGACAAGCATGCTGCAGGTCGTACCGAGTCTGGCGCTGCTTGTGCTGTTAATGCTCGTATTTGGACTTGGAACGACGACCGTGGTCGTTGGCTTGTTATTGTATTCCTTGAACCCGATCGTACGCAATACGTATGTCGGCTTGAAGCAGGTGAACGGCAGCTACGTGGAAGCGGGACGAGGGCTCGGGATGAGCTCTTTGCAGCTGCTGTTCAAGGTAAGATTTCCACTTGCGCTGCCCTATGTTATTTCTGGGCTTCGCATCGCGGCTGTCATTGCAATCGGGGTTGCCACCATTGCTCCACTTGTTGGTGGCGACGGACTAGGAAGAGAGATCTATTCCGGCTTGAACGGACAGAACCCGCTCCGACTGTACGCAGGTGCGATCCCCGCGGCGTTGCTCGCTATTGTTGCTGATATTGTATTCGGTGTGCTGCAGCGCAAACTTAATTTCGCTCATCGGACTTCGAATTCAGGATCCAAGCAAGGTGCCGCGTCTTCGAAGTAAGGCACACGCACGAAAAGTAAATTTATACGCTACATGCTGCGAGGCATAATCGAGAAGGAAGCACCGGGAATCGGTGCTTTTTTTATGGACTGATCCAACTGACAGGACGATGTGGTACGAAGAGTTAGATGTGAACAAAACATGAATATCTTTATATTATTGTTACATTTTGGAATAATTGCGTTATACTCAAAACGAACAGGGTTGCTTTTACGGGCGAGCTTGTAAGCAGCAGCGAGTCAGATCAACCGGAAGCAAGAACGCCTCATATCAATGACTTGATCGGGGGAAAGCAAAAATGGGACAAGCATTGCTTCAATTGTACTCCAATGTACAAAATGCGAATCTAGAGCTACAGGAAGCCGTTTATTATCAATTTCGCAAGCTTGTATATGCGGACATTTATGCCATCGTTCAAGATCTCTCTTTAACGGAGGATGTCATTCAAGAAGCCTCGATGAAGGTGCTGGCTAATGTCCATCGTGTGCAGCATCCTGCCGCTATACGATCATGGGTCAAACAAGTCGCGCGCCATGCTGCGTTAGATGTTCTTCGCAAAAATAAAAGCCACTATATCCAACCAACTGAGTCCATGATTCACATGGCGAACCCAACCTCACTTTCTACGGAACCAGATATATCGATTGAAGTTGAGAATAAAATGCGAGATTCCTTGCTGCATCAGGCGATATGGGAATTGAAGTCCCACTACCGAGGCCTGCTTCATATGCACTATTTTGAAAATAAATCGTATAAGGAGATGTCCAAGGAGTTGCACTTATCCGAGCAAGTGATCAGCCAACGTCTGGCCAGAGCGCGGAATAAGCTGCGACAGCAATTTTCAAAGAAATGGTCGTAAGGTTGCATTCGGAATGTCATGATATTTTTCGTTAGAAAAATCATCGTGGATGCGTCTTTAGTAATAAGACCTTCCGTTCCTCCCAATTACAAGGTCTCATACAATGACGAGAAAGGGGTAAGTCCACGATGAAGAAAAAGTTTTCAATCGTAATGGTGCTAAGCCTCGTCCTGCTGCTTGTCTTTCAAATGAGTGTAGTGTCTGCAGCCGAAGACAAATTCTCAGAGACGCTGCCGGCAACCATGCAAGAGAATGAATTATCACTTCAAGCCACAATGGATCATGCGGAGCCTGTTACACAACTGGTGAAAGCCGCGCCTGCCGAAGGCTTGGACGGAACTTTGGAGCATACGATTACAGCTCCCATAAATTTGAATGATGCCGAGGCAATACTGCCTCAATCAAGCGCCCTGCGCACATTAGCGGAGCCATCCAACACGGTAACGACCGCCACATATAGCGGGGTTATCCCGAAGGAAGGAGAAGCGGTTCATTTATATCCGATATACGTGAAGCCTGGCGACGTACTTCAGGTACAGCTGGATCCACCATTGTCTCCTCAGTTGAACTACGATTTGTATTTGTACGAATTCGATATGGCGACAGGCAATCTCAATACGACACCAATCGATCACTCGATTTACGGAACATATATGAATAATTACGCCAACGGAACGCGCACGTTATCAGAAAACGTCGGCACCAAAAACACGACGTCTGGAGATAAAGCGTATCTCATCGAGGTTCATGCCAAGCAGGGTGGAAGCATTAATGATCCGTTTAACGTCACACTTGCCATCAGCTCAGAATACGACGCCTATGAGACGGATGAAAATGCATTTCACGCCTACGGATTTACGGTAAACACATCTGGGTCATCGTTGAACACGCGTTCAATCAGTTCCTCGATCGATAATGATTGGTTTGCAATAAACGTACCGGAAAATCGCAATTATGACGCATTGAACTTAACATTGGATAACGTCTCCATGAGCAAAGGATATAAGGTTGAAGTATACGGGGCTTATGAAGGCAATCAAATGAGGCTGCTGTCATCTCCGGCAGACAACAACGTTCGAATAGGAACGGGTACATTCTATGTTCGTGTCTATACGACAGGCCAATATGATAATACAAATTACACGTTGACTGTTAGACCGGTACTGCGTGCAGATAAGATTGCCATTACCGGCTTTAATTCCAATGAAGGCCCGAATTCTTATCCGACTTACCAATACGGAAGACATTTCCGCGCCAAGGATACGCTCACGGTATACGGCAAGGTGACAACATCGGATAATTATGCGGTTGCTAATGCGAAGGTGGATGTCCTGTGGCTGAACCAGAATTGGACGGAGGGCAGCGGCAATAGAACTCGTGCTGCTTCCGTATATACGGATGCCAACGGAAATTTTACGGCAACATTAAGTCTGCCGGCTTCAACAGGCAGTATAAGGGAATTTTTACCGGGAGCTATTAATTTTACACATTATTATGACTTGAGTGGCATTAACGTACAAGTGTCTGAACGTCCGAGCGTAAGTGCAACGGATATTATCTATCACTTCGCTTATAGCTTGTACGGAGGAAGAGGTTAATTGTTCACGGATGAGAATATGATGATCGACGGTTAATCAGTTCGTACTTTTCATTATTATAAGTAAGCAGCAAATAGCCTCCAATATCGCCTGCAAGCGTATTGGGGGCTTTCTATATCGCTTTGGCTTATGGTTTCTTACTGACTTTGGAAGTCGATGTAAATTATTGACTGTCATAGGACGATATAGGGTATAGAATCCTGAAATATTCATCTCTGATTCACGATAAAATCATACGATGATCCCATCACGCAGGAGGCAATCATGAAAATAAACAGTGTACAAATCTCGCCGAAGCTGTATGACAGCAACGGACAAATGAGCAAGCAGACGAGAACAGTTACCGGCATAATGAATGACGTCAAGCACGACTCCGTTGAAATCAGCCCGACCGGACGGCAGCTAGCTGTCGGAGCTATTGAACATCACGTTGGTTCTTACTATGGCAATGCGGATATCCATGAATCCTTGCAGCGCGTCTTGGAAGGGAAATCCCCTGAAGTTAGGAAAGCCGTCTATACGATCATTGAATCCAATCTTGCTCCTGGCGGATCTGTGCCTGATGAAGTTGATCGTTACGCCTTGCAGGAACTTGGGCTAACCCAAGCCAAGTATGTTGCTCGGCATTATTTTGACAAAGAAGAGGGTTCCGAATTGCTGAGCACGCTCAATAACATAGCTGTTCTATCCCGAAATCCGTCAGATGGAACGGCAGTTGGGGCAAATCCATACAGGGAACCCACGCCAAAACCAGTTGGAGCTCCTGACGACTATGTCAATATTACGGATTTGATGAAACGTTTTGCGCCTGAAAGCCACCAACAGATGGAGGAAGCTATCATCAATGGTGGTGACTGGTTTGGTGTTCTAATGAAGTTTGCACAGCAAATCCCGCAAAATAAGGACTGGATGAAGAAGAATCGAGAGGAAATGGATGCTGCTAAGAAAGAGGCCTTACCTGTGAAACTAGATAGCCGTTTTGATAAAGCGAACCTGATGGATATGCAAACATTTAGCAAGGATGTTCAACAGATGCTTCAGCAATTGTCGAGAATCGATCGTGAAACAATGGATCGGAACAACGCCTATTTTGCACATGTAATTGGACATACGGTGGCATCAAAAAATTGAATTGTTGATGCAGAGTCGCGCTTTTAGGGGAATATAAGCTGCGGCTCTTTTTTTATATATGCCGAAAAAAATACACATTTTTTTCAATTTCATATGTCAATATTGACACAATAGAGGGTGAAGGATTACACTAGAAAGAGAGCCATGTCGTCTAAAAGCTGTGACATGGATGAACGGGCGCATTAGAAATCGAATATAGAAAGCTGTGATGTATGTCTATGGAAGAACAAGGTCAACCTATGATGACCAACCGTATGTTCTGGAGTATTATTTTCGCTATATTTTTCGGCAACTTCTTGGCCGTATTAAGTACGAATACAGTCAATATTGCGCTGCCTGTCATGATGAATCATTTCAATACCGATCTGACAACTATCCAATGGGTATTGACGGGATTTATGCTGGCAACAGGGATTATTGCTCCTGCTGTTGGATATTTGGGCAACCGATTCAGTACGAAGCGGTTGTATGTATTTGCCCTTAGTGGGTTTGTGATTTGCTCGATATTGTGTGCAATCTCTTGGAGCGAGTGGAGCTTGATTGTCTTCCGTGTCCTGCAAGGGATGTTCAGCGGCATTATTATGCCAACGACGATGTCGGTCGTCTATCAAGTGATTCCCCGTGAACGGCAAGCGATGGCGATAAGCCTGTGGGGCTTGTCTGCTATGCTCGCGCCCGCAGTGGGGCCGACACTTGCTGGATTAATTGTCCATGTTGGGGATTGGCATTGGCTGTTCTGGATGAATGTGCCGATTGGATTGATTGCGATTGTGTCGGTGCTGCGCTACATTCCGATGTATCGTATTTCGAGTGGAGAAACGTTTGATAAGCTTGGTTTCTTCTCCGTCGCAATGGGCAGTCTGTTACTGCTGCTTGCCTTCGGCAATTTGTCCAATTGGGGATGGGGCTCCTGGAAGACAATTAGCTGCATCATTGTCGGCACAGTTATCTTAATTGCATTCGTTCGCCGCTCACTCCGCATTGAGCATCCGTTGCTGAATTTCCGAGTGTTCCGTTATAAACGATTTGCCTTCAGCATGATCCTCGTTACGATCATTACCATTAGCTTATATGCGGGCGCGTTATTAACGCCGTTATTTCTGCAGCGGGTACAGGGCTCCTCGACGCTTGTATCAGGGCTAGTCCTCCTTCCTGCATCAGCGCTAATGGCTTTCGTGATGCCGTTCACAGGACGCTGGTATGAACGGTTCGGCCCAGTGAAACTGATCACCACCGGTCTGCTGCTGATGGTGATGGGTACGTACGAGCTGGGACGATTGCAGGTAGATACGCCTCACAGCTACATTACGCTGTGGATGGCAGTTCGCAACGTAGGGATTGCTCTTGCCAATACCCCGATTTTGAATGCAGGCATGTCGGCAATTCCGCGGGAACTGTCTGGGTATGGATCTTCGATCAATAGCTGGCTGCGTCAAGGGATGGCGAGTTTGTCCATCGGCCTGTTTACGTCCTTGCTGGCTGTACGCGCGCTTCATCATGCAGGGGATCTGCATGGCGTGATCGCCGACGCGACATTGCTGAAAAATACTGCATTCACGATGAGTATCAATGAGGTGAACATGATCAGCATGGTCATGACCTTAATCGGCTTGCCATTTGTCTACTGGCTTGGGAAGACGCAGGGTAAAGTTGCTCTGGAAAAATCAGTTATTGAGAAAACTAAAATCTAACCTAATAATTGAATAATAGAATGATGAGCAGAGCCACTTGAATGGAGTGGGCTCTGCTTTTTTTATAAAGAAGTACGAAATGATAGTTTACTAAAACTAAAGAAAGTATTATTATGATGATATAAAAAGGGGTGGATGAAGATGGGGAAAATGTCGGAGCATTTAGATTATGAAATAACAGATAGTAAATCTCGCTTAAAATCGGTACAAGAAATCATTTCAAATTATGATGAGGATATCGTGCGTTATTTTGACGAAGTATATAACCCGCACATCGGTCAACATGGGATGTTAAGTGACAGCAACAGGGTAGCGAAGGACTTAGAATCGTTAGCAAATTATTTGCTTTATACTCAAGATAGTGATGCAGCCTCCGATACAATTACGGCATATCGAAAAAAGCGAAACCAAATTCGTGAGTCTGCCATCGAAAAAATAATTGTGGTCGAGGAGTCAAAAAAAGAATCGAGTCGGTCCATTATCAAAATTCCAAAACTAAAGGTTCTTAAGGAGGATCGATTAGCATATGCAGAGCTAAAAGAAACGGGTAAGACCATTGAGCAGATTAATAAGCTCATAAAAACGAGAACAGATTCGAAGGGTCAGCAAATGCCAGCAACAGAGATCAAAAAACTAAAATGGATTCGGACAGACATTCAAAAGGACGAAATTGCAGTAAAAAATGAACTTAAGCAATACATTAGATTCAATAAAATCAGCAAAATTGAAAAAGATAACAACCAACTTTCCTATATTCGATTTGACGATATTGAAATTGTTCGAACACTGTTTGAATGCTATACGGAGTTGAAAGAGAAGTCATACGAAGATACTCACGGATATTTAAAGCTAGTGATGCTTAATTTTGAAGAATTAATGGATCATACCGTAATGAAGGACTACATGAAGGATGTATTCATGTGGAAAATCGAAGGTTGCACACATGACATCATGATTGAGCGGTTAAATCAAAAATACCAATTAAAAATGACCAAACCTGCACTTAGTAAAATGACAAGGGATACGATTCCATCTATGCTCGTAGAAACATATAAACAAAGTAAAGAAGATTGGCTATATACATATATATTGCGTGGAAAATATAAGACATGCAACTGTTGCAGGCAGAGCTATATTGCGAGTACAAAATACTTCAGTCCTATGAAAAACTCGAAATCAGGACTTCGTTCGATTTGTAAACAATGTCGTAAATCCAAATATAGAGAGTCATGTCATACTACAAAAGCAAAATAAAGTACTATAATTAATAATCTATTTATATGAGGAGTACGGTGATTTCTGTGAAGAATTATTTCTTATTAATTATTTTATTGTCTGCGTATATGAATAGGAGCGAGATGAAGAACAATGGAGAGTCTTGATTTAAAACTGAAATTATTAGGAGGAAGGCCGATTTATGCAAAGAATTTTGGTGACATTTATCCGTTGAGAATAAGAGACATTATTGATGTAGGATATTCAGAATACATGAAATATTTAAACATGATTGCGTTAGATAATAGCAATCTCCTGAAGGAGGCACCGGATCATATGGATACGCTTGAGCTATTGTTATTGGGAGGTGGTGATGAGATTGTTGATCTTCTCTTGCAGTCAGTTTCCTTCTTTCTCAGAGCTGAAGTGTACCCGGATAAGGAAAACGTAGGCTTAATAGTTACAATGACTGATGGAGAGACACGTCAAATTAATAAAATGAATTATAAAGAGATTCAGGAAATAATTAAATGGCAAAATTACATCAATCATTTTGATGAAAAAAAGGGAAATGAGTTCGATCCGGCAGATGAAGAAACAAAAAATTTAAAAGAACAAATGGATAAGCTGGCAAAACAACGAGATGAACTAAAGCGGCGGAAAAATAGACTAGATGATGAAGATAACGCCAATTTAGATTTCTTTGATATCCTCGCAGCCATTACCTCTAAATCATATAGTATCAATGAAATTAACATGCTGGACTTAACGGTGTTCCAAGTGTACAGGAAGTTCAAGCGGCTTGAGATTATCGATCAGTATGATATTAGTATTCAATCGATGCTGGCAGGGGCCCAGAATGTTCAGCTTCGTCATTGGTCAAGTAGAGATAATTAAGGGGAAAATAGGATTGGAGAATAGAATAACCAAAAAACAATAAATCATTACGCATAAGTGACTATTTAGAATGTAAGCAACTCAAACATAACTTATTAAGGAGAGGATTTATTATGGCACGATTTGGAGTTAAAGAGGTAGCAGATGTAATGTTCTACAATTTGTTGACGAATAAGGCAGAATTGTACTTGGATACATTGAAGCTATCTAATCTGGAAAATACGGCAGAAAGCAGCTTTGCAACTGGCGGTAAAGGCGGAAGCCGTCTTGTAGGTTGGGATTTCGGTCGTACAGCTACATTTAATATCCAGGACGCACTGTTGAATCCAAAATCCATTGCGATGCAAACAGGCACTGAGCTGGAGAAACGCACGGAAATGATTTATGAGCGTGTGGTAGCCGTGGCAACTGACGGCGGTTCGAATATTTCGAAAATTGTCCTTGAAGAAAAGGCAGATAAAGATTCTGTTCAAATCTACTTCTCTGAAGATGGCTATAGCCAAGGAAAAGAAGTGCCGACGGCATCAATCACAGTAACGGACAAGGAAATTACGGTTCCATCCAGTGACCTGCCAGTTGGTCAAAAGGTTATTGTGTACTTTACTTACCAAACAGCGAGTGACGCAGAAGTTCTTACGATTAAGTCCGATAAGTTCAGCGGTTACTATCGTGTCGTTGGTAAAACGGTATGGCGTTCTGAAACGACAGGTAAGGATGAGAAAGTTCAAATCGTCATTCCAAAAGCAAAAATCGGTTCCGAGTTTACATTGACTATGCAGCCTGATGGAGATCCATCCGTATTCGATATGAAATTGGACGTATTTAAAGATCCAGCAAGCACAGACATGGTTAAGATTGTTCGTTACTAATATCAAAAGCTGAATAAAGTATTAATTGAAGGCGAGAAGGGTTCTCCTTCTCGCCTTTTTTTTCGAATTTTAATAAAATGAACATTTTATTTATAAATTGACGATTCAGGAGTGAACACAAATGGCAAAGCGAGTAAAAAACTTAAATTATGAACTGATTTCACAAATGAATGAGAAGTTCAACGAAACGAAAAAGGTTGTCGTTACGATTGACATTGGGGAAAAGGCCCAGCATTTCGGCTTAGAAATTTGTAAATATTTTAGTCCCGCCAAAATGGATTCTTGCATTACAGAATTGATCGATAAGCTCGATCAAGCTAAATTGCAAGATAAGGAGAAATATGAACAAATTATTGTTCCGTATTTGATGTTTTTAACGGTTAAGCATTTTACAACATTAGAGCTTCCTTCTACATTCAGTGAGCAGCTTCAAGCCATTGAAACCATGATTAATACAGGGACACTTTTTCAGATTTATATGAGTTTTGAGGAAAAAGAGCTCGAAAGATTGTCTAGCACCCTGCGAAGTGCTATCGATAATTTCAATGCAAATGCTAAAGAATTTGAAGAACTGAAAGAGAAAATGAAAACACAGTTAGTGGATAAAAGCCTAATGGAATAAAGAACAGGGGATAGTAAGTTGTCTAGCAGAAAATATATAAGATACGTAACAAAAGAGAAGTTAGAAAAGGTAGCGAACGAAAATAAACATTATGTGAGTTGTTATTTTACATATAAAAGTCTTACTGAATCCTCCCAATTAAGTTACTTATCTGATTTTAATCAGTGGTTGGTTTTTTTACATGACAGAGTTGAAAAAGGAATAATGTCAGAAGAGGATATATTAAAATGTCTGAATTCTGAGAATGGGATCGACAGAATGATCTCACTAATTGAGGATTTTATTTCGTTTTGCATTATGGAGCTAGGAAATAATGAACGAA
The DNA here is from genome assembly GCF_900102125.1 of Paenibacillus sp. cl6col. Classification (NCBI taxonomy): domain Bacteria; kingdom Bacillati; phylum Bacillota; class Bacilli; order Caryophanales; family Paenibacillaceae; genus Paenibacillus; species Paenibacillus sp. cl6col. The sequence continues at coordinate 433,847 of NZ_FNAZ01000001.1, read as the reverse complement.
GAATTCAACGAAGATTAAGTTCGATGTCGTCCTTCTTCTTGTATTTGTTGAAGGAGCGTAAAATTCGTTCTAATCCGCTTGATTATATTGAACGTCAAACAAAATAAAAGGAGAAATTTCAAATGGAACTAAAAAATGCTGAGGTTGAGCCCTTTATTACCTTTTTGATGAGCTTTGAATTAACGGGACAGAAATCGCGAATGCGAACCAGATTCGTGAAAGTCTTAATGGAGCGTCACAAGCTGATACAAGAAGAGCATGCGGAATTGATTCGCGAGTTCGCTAAGCTGGACAGCAACGGTGAGCCTGTCATTATCGATTCGAACGGTCAGCAAATGTATGATGTGCCTGATCGAAAAGGCTTCCAGGGTGAGTATTTTCTATTGTTAAATGAGAATTTTATTGTTGAGCAAAATACAGAGCGTAAAGAAATGCTGCTCTTTATAAAAGAATTAATTTTAGAGTGCGATAAGACTTTTAAAGGTAGCGAGGCTTTGGAATATGACAGATGGTGCGATATTGCGGAGATGATTACATATGAATGATATGGGTGAGGGGTGCGAAGAGCACTCCTTTTTCTTTTATGTACTGAAAAGGGGTGTTAGATGATGGCGAATGATCAGACAATTTTAGTAGGCGTAGATATGAAAAATGCTGAAAAAGATATAAAAAAACTGATCGCGAACATTAGCAAAAAGTATAAATTCAAGCTGGAACTTATTATCCAGAACAAAGACAGTGTTATTCGCGAAGTAAATAGCATTCAAAAATTAATAGCCTCGATTGGCAAGATTGATATCGACTACGGGCTTGGCAAGGCCGGTGAAGAAATCAGTAAGTTAAAAAGATCGATCAAGGAACTGTCTAAAATCGATGTTGCAAAAGTAGGAAAGGAATTTGTCAAACAGCAAAAAGAAGCCAAGCGCCAAACGGATGAGTTAGTGGGGGCATATGCTCAATTGCTGAAAATGCAAACAACAGCTGCTCAAAACCAACCCGCTATGGTGGTTTCCGAGAAAAATGAGGCTAGTGTGCAAGGTACGGGCTCAAAGGCATCTTCTTCGGATAGTAAAGCAAAAAAGGAAGAATCGATTCCAGATAAGCTGGCTGCTGCAATGAATGGTATTCCGTCATGGCAACGCGCGTCCGAGTCATTTGAATTTTCGTTCAAGTTCGGCGATCAGATGAAGAAGGGGTTTGAGCAAGTCGTTGAACTCGATAGGGCTATGATTGATCTGAAGAGCACGTCCGGGGCAAGCTCGCAAGAATTGGATGCGTTTAAAGACCGTGCCTTTGGAATCAGCAAAGAAATGGGCGTTGCTTCAGCTTCCGTAGTAAGAGCAACCACTGAGTTCCAGAAGCTGGGCTATACGTTGGAACAGTCAACGGCGCTAAGTGAAAATAGTATGCTGCTGTCCAAGGTAGGCGGCATGGGCATAGGGGACGCGAGCGCGAGCATCATAGCTGTCTTGCGCGGATTCGACATTGAAGTCGATAAATACGGGAACAATGTCCGCAGCGTCGTTGATATGTTTACGGCGGTTAAGAATAATTACTCCATCACGTCAGAAGGCTTGGGCAGCGCGTTGATAGATTCGTCTTCTGATCTGAAAAAGGCAGGAAATACGGTTCAGCAATCCATTGGAATGATTACGGCAGCGAATATTGATCTGAAAGATCCGGAAAAGGCCGGAGAGGGATTAAAGACCATTGCCATGAGATTGCAGGGGCTCTCAGAGAGCGGCGAAAAAGTAAGGGGCGTCGTTCCGCAAATTGAAAAAACATTTGCGTCCCTCAATGAGAAATACAAGTTGATGGGCAGCGGCGCTCTAGACTTAATGAAAGAGGATCAAACGACCTTTAAGTCTACCTACGAAATCTTCCAGAGTCTCTCTCAAGTATGGGATAAGTTGTCGAAGGAAGAGAAAGTAGATATTTCTAGTAAGATTGGCGGGGATCAGAGCGGGGTCGTATCCTCCATCATTGAGAATTGGAGCAAGGCCAAGGGAGCAACCGAAACAGCTATGAGTTCGGCCGGATCGGCGGCTGAAGCATTCAATAAACATTCGGATAGCTTCGAGGCGCGCATCGGGAAGCTGCAAACTTCTCTTACTGAATTCTGGAATACATTCAGCAATTCAGAAGCCATTAAAGACATTATTTCGGGGTTAACAACAGTAGTAGAATTTTTTACAAAAGTAACAGAAACATTGGGCTCTCTTCCTATTGCAACCGTTTTTGCTGGGTTTACTGCTCCCTTAAAAGGGCTCTTGTTAGACGGGGGAGGGCTATTGGCTTTATTCCTCAAAATAGGAAAAGGTATAGCGAGATTTGTTCCATACGCGGGTGCACTTCTGCTGGTTGGGGAAGTAATTCAAGGCGTATTTGATATTATCAACAAACCAGAGAAAGATCGAAAAGAAAGATTAAAATTCCTCGATGACGATACCAAAAGAATTAAAAAGTTTAAAGAAGACTATGACAGCATTTTTGATGGAAAGAATATGGATGTTGATACCTTTGAGAATTTGCAACTTAAAGGTAAAAGCCGAACAATAGAGGAAGAGGAAAAGTATTTAGGTATTATTGAGCAAATGAAAACGAAGATGCCCGAACTTATATCCCACTATGATGAATATGGGAATGCTGTAGCAAAAAGTGCGGATGAAATAAAGAGGCTTCGAGTAGAAGAAGAGCAAAGAGAACTAAAAAATAATAAAGAAGAGTTGAAGTTAAAGTTAGATGGCGGTTTTGGAGAAGTAGATCAAAATATTAAGAAAATCAGAAATAACAAAAAACAAATTGACTTCCAAGATACGCGGCTCGACTTTGCAAAAAGAGCAAGAATGTTTATCGAAACGGACATTAAAGACATCAAATTTGATGATATTGAGGGTATAAAAGAAGCTTTCACAAATAAAATGAATCCAATTTTTGATGCCTTACCAAAAGATAAAGCTCTAGACGTTGATCCGTTCTATACTATTCTAATAAATAGCTTTCAACGATCACCCGATAGAAGTGCAGCCTTAGCAAATTTTGATAAGTTTATAAATGATATTATCGCTGAAAAAGAAAAATATGAAGTAGAAAATCAAAACTTGAAGGACAGTGTCATTCATGGTTCTACCGAATTCAATGAATCTATTAACTTAGCCTTTCAGAATTATATTAACTCAAGCAATATACCTGTAGGTTCAAATAAGTTTTTATTTATAGAATCCATAAAGCAAATATTTACGGAAAATATAGATGATTTCGGTGAAAACACAAAAGATGCTGCTCAAAAGATCCCTTCGTTTATTAATGAAATAATGGGGGCAATTCAAAGTAACAAAATATCTATAGATGATTTAATGAACGTAAAACCAGAACAGGCTAATAATATGCTTGATGTTATAGATAATATAAAAGAAAAATTGAGCAAAAATCCGGTTAATAATCCGTTCCTCAAATTATTCAATGACATAAGAGTCGGACATCAAAAAGCAGCCAAAGAAATAAATAGCACGAGAATGAAAATTGATCCGAAAAATGCGAAAGAGATTGAAAATCTCCGTTCTGCTTATCATAAATTAGCAGATGGCCAAAAGCTATCTAAAGATTCGATTACTGAATTGCTAAGTACGTATCCTTCCTTAAATGATGCAATATATATTGAAAATGGGAACATTCAACTTACTGCAGATGGTTTAAAAGATTTAATGCAGCAAAGAGAAAAAGAATTTCAAGATGATATCGATAAGAAGAAGAAACAAGGCATTGCTGCTAAGGACAAAGCAGTCGATACAATTGAAGCAATCGAAAACGAAATTGATGCTCTCGAATTGTTAATGGATGCTCGAAATTTATACGATGTTGATGTAGATAAGATTTATGACGACGCAAAAAAGAAAAATGATGAAATAGAGAGCAATCGAAAAAAAGGAATTTACACGACTACTATCGATGAAATAAATGCAGCAAAAGAGCTTACACAAGCCGGTTATAATCGTCATATAAAGCACGAATATTATGGATATAAAGAAAAATTTAAAGAGTTAAAGGAAAAAGCAGCTGCTAAAAAAGTACAAGCTTCTAGTGGTAGTTCTTCTGGGGGGAGTTCTCATTCTTCTAACCCGAAACCCGAACTTCAAGATGCAATCTATGTGGTAGATAAATACAAGGAAAGCATTGATAAACTCAACCGATCAATTGAAGAACAACAAAGAATTCAGGAAAAGTATAGTACGTGGTCTTACGAGCACCGAAAGGCGCTTAGCGATGAGATTAGATTGTCTGGAGAAAAGAAAAAAGCGATTGATGATGAAATTAGCTCTTTAAACGAACAAATCAAGCAAAAACAAATCAAGAAAACCGGCTATATGACCGTCGATAAAGATAAAAATGCAAATAAAACGAAACAAGCGATTGCAGCGGAAATTGAGCAAGAGGTGACCCAAGCGAAAGATAGGCTCAATGATTTGAAATCTCAATCGTCCGAAATGGAATCAAATATCAACAATTTAAGTCGCAAGTTAGTCGACGCAACGGCTTCCCTATATAACATCAAAAGAGAAGAATTGACCGATGACATTGCATATCAAGACTATGCAATGAATCTCTACGATCGAACCACGCAAGGATACCGGGATCATGCCGCTGAAAAAGCCAGACTATTGGGAGTTCAGAAAAAGCTTCATGAGGAAGAATTGGCATATTATCAAAAACAACTGCAAAACAAAGATTTAAACCCGATAGACAAGAAAGATATAGAGGAAAATATCCGAAAGAGCAAAAATGATATTTTGCAAAAAGATGCGGAAATAAACCAAATCAATACTGATATTGCCAACTCCGTCATCGACAAGCATCTGTACCGCATGAACGACGAGAGCAAAAAATATGCCAAAAGCATTCAGCAACTAGAGGATAATATTCGCTATGACGTGGATAAAGAAGATGGGGATTATGCGAAGCATATCGGATATTTGCAACAAATCGCTGGCTTGCGCAAGGGTGAGGCCAATGATATTAAAAACAATATTAAATTCCTTAAGTCGCAGTTGGAGTTAAATAAAAACAACAAAGATATCGTGGAACGTTTGACCGATGAAATCGAGAAACAAGAGGATAAGCTGCAGGATACAGAACGGTCGGTTAAGGATCTTAATGGCAGCGTAAAAGACATTTACGAAAAAGCAGCCGATCAATATGTCGAGCTGTACAAAGAAAAACTCGAACTCATGAAAAAAGCGGACGAGGAACATTACAAAGACAAGATCGAAAGAGATAAAAAGGTTCATGAGAATCGAATGAAGCAAATCGATAAAGAACTCAAGGCGTTGCAGGATGCGTACGATCAACAAATGCAGATGCTTGATCGCACGGAATCCACGCGAACCTATGAGAATGATTTATCCAAAAAACAAGAAGAAATTACCGATCTCAAAAAACAAATCGACTTGTTGTCCATGGATGATTCCTATGAAGCGAAAAGTCAAAAAGCCGACTTGATCAAGCAATTGAACGAGAAAGAACAGGAGTTGTCCGAATACCAGCATAATCGGGAAATCGAGCTCCGAAAGAATAACCTGGAGGACGAGCTGAGCTCGGAGCAAGAAAAGCTGGAAAGCAAAAAAGAAAAGATGGAAGAGGAATACAACAACACGGTCGAATTGTTGGAAAAGAAAGCGGAGGAACGGCAAAAGTTCTGGGAAAATGAACTGAACAACGAACAAAAATTTGCTGAAATGCGCAAGCAAGTATATGAAGGCAACTTCAATGAAATGCTTGAAACCGTCAACACTTGGTCGGGGGAAGTCGATTCCAAATTCGATATACTAGGAGATTCGATTACGACGAATTTCACCGATAAAGTAAAGGAAGCAATTGACGAACTCAAAAAATTAGACAATTCAAAGCTCGGTTCCATGGGATCGGTCGTCAACGATACGAAGCCCCAAAACCTCGATGGCAATTATAAACCTACTGCAGGCCTCCCAAGTAACAGCTTACTATCCACAAAAGACAAAATCACTGAAATGATATCCAACAGTAAGAAGTGGAAACTGACCACTGATGAAAAGGAAAGAAAAAAATTAGAGGAAGAGAACCAAAAGCTTGGGAAAGAAATAGGTGCAGTATATAAGTACGGAACATGGTATAAGGACGGAAAGCCTCTGTACCAATTCGATACAGGTGGTTATACGGGAGATTGGAACGGAAATTTCGGCAAATTAGCGCTATTGGATAAAAAGGAGCTCGTATTGAACGCTGAGCAGACGAAGCACATTTTGGACACGGCTCGCATCGTCGATCAGATTCGCTCCGCTGTGCCAAGCTTCCCTATTTCTAACTTCATGCCGGCATCAATTCCGACTGTCATGCCCGCTCCAGCCAATGAACAGCATGAATATAACATTGAGGTCAATGTGAATGGAAATGCAGACCGAAATACGGCAGATATCGTGGCAACGGAAATCGTGAACAAACTGAAGCGTACTAGAGGGGGGAGATTTTAATGCTGGAAGGCGTACATTTTTATTATGACGGCATCTATTCCGTCGATATGGGATTATTGAATTGCAGACTAGACGGAGGCATGTTCGAGGAGAGCTTGCTGCCGTCAAGAAGCATTGTCGAGAAAAAAGTAAGCGGTAGACATAAACCATATTTTCAGGCCATCGAATTAAGCCCGCTCGAATTTAATCTCACATTCGCCTTTGAATTCCATTATGACGAACGGCGTATCCGGGAGGTTGCCCGCTGGCTGTCGCAGACTTATTATAAACCGTTCTATACCGTCGATAATCCGAACCGGGTATTTTATTGCATGCCGGATGGAGACGTGAATCTCATTCATAATGGATTGAAGCAAGGCTACATTACCTTGAAGATGAGATGCGATGGTCCATACTCCTATACGCCCAAGACTTTGAAGGAAAAGATGATGTTCGACGGCACAAAACTGACAAAAACGATCCAGGAAAACACTTTTACTAATGGGATGGGTACACAGCAAAATATCGAAATCGTCAACGGAGCTTTGCAGGTCAAGAGCGGAAGCACGACATGGCTACAATATACAGGAATGAAATGGAGTGATCTATGATGATACAGACGAAGAAGATGGGGTTAAAAAAGCCGCAAGTATCGGATCAGGTCGATCAAACTATCGCATGGTTGGCCGAAAATTTCCAAGTGATCGATAATCATTTTGAAGAGCTAATATCCGACGCAGCAACTCACCCCGAGATGGGTGAGTTTTTTCATGCAGGGAAGAAGTTTTGGAATAAGAATGCATCGCGCGGCGATTTCGCAGGTTGGGTAAATGTGCGGGAAGGCGTATTTGCGCCCTCATGGCAGAAGCAGTATTCCTATGCGGCAGGCAACAAGGTGAAAGCCTCTCCGGATAATGGCCATTATTATGAATGCATCATTGGCGGTACAAGCGGAATGAAGCAGCCAACATTCCCGACTACACCAGGAAGTCTGGTATATGATCTGTACGGACATACGGCATGGAAGCCATCTTACCATTATAAGCTAGATGAAATTGTCGTTGCTACGAATGGTGATATGAGCTATTACTATAAATGCATTATTGAAGGCGCTTCGGATTCCGTAGAACCTGCCTGGGGCAATATTAGCGGTTCGACCATTGTCGACGGCAGCGTGCACTGGTATGTGCATAAGACCGTTCAATGGAAAGAGATGGGCGCCAGCTGCGAATTCGTGCCGTTCGGTACGATTGGTAATTATAAGGGAGAAGCCACGATTGAGACAGTAGGCACCCTTAAAAAGGGGAAATGGGAAGCAGACACTGTCGAGCTGGCTCATGGAGGTACCGGAGCTACAGACGCTGACGGAGCAAGACGAAACCTCGGGGCAACCGGGAAATATTCCAAAACGCTCGGAGACGGTCTTTCCACGACCTATACAATCAAGCATCAACTGAATACGCAAGATGTAGTTGTCATGGTACGGGAGGCGGAATCTCCGTTTGCGGCGATAGAGGCCCAAATGAATATGATAGATGAGAATAGTGTTATTTTAACATTTCCATCCGTACCTGCCGTCAATCAATATCGGGTTACGGTCATAGGTTAAATAAGCATAAGCTGCCTTCGGGCAGCTTATATTTTTATATCGAAGGAGGTTAGGAAATGACCAGTTGGCTTGATTTATATATACCGAAGGGTGTTTATGTTTCGCAAGTGTTCGATGTCGGCTCTCATTACGAAACGTATATTCAAGATTTGAAGGTTCAATATGAACGTCATGACGGGACGGTAGATGTATTTATAAGACTGTCCTATGATTCTACAAACTGGACGGAGTGGATCAAACTGAACGAGGCTGCTTTCAATGAGCGGGATTTGTTCAGAGACAGTTACTATGATATGGAACAATGTTCCCTGCAATACAAAGTCGTGCTGCGCAATGAAGGTACGAAGAGCCCTGAATTTCGCGGTATCTCGTTCTCCCTGCTCGGCTCATACTTGTTGACTAATACGGGGGATGTCACTTGTAAGCCGGAATTGTGGATTACGAAGCGCAATGGGGCCGGAACGATTAAGCTCACAAATGAAACGAACGGCCAGATATTACAACTAGCGGATTTAAACAACAATGAGCAGGTGTACATCGACTGCGAGAATGAAGATATTGTGTCCGACTTGCCGCTCGTATATCGCTACGATAAGCATAATAACGTATTTCTAGAACTAGAGGTGGGGGATAACCTGTTAACCGGCGAAGGCGACTTTGAACTGACAATTAGACATGAGTATATAACCTTACAGGGATAATTCGGGAGGTGAACAAAGGATGTTACGCTTAGGAGATATCGATTTTGAAAAAAAGCCAATTAGACCCCAACTGTTTCTGTGCAAGCCGAATAAAGAGGCGATATCCAAATTGGCGGAAGCGCATAATATCGTATTTAATTTGAAGCTCGGCGCGCTTAATGAGCTTACATTCGATTTCCCTGCTTATTTGGACAAGCATCATATCGTAGCGCGCAACAAGAACTTTGAACTGATTAAAGGAAGATATCTGATAAAGCTCGTTCTTGGCTCCTACAAAGAATATTTTATAGTGAACCAAATCGGGAAGCGAGCCGGCGACGACGGAGAGAGCGTGTCGGTGTCGACCTTGTCATTGGGATACGAATTAAACGATAAAATTATTCGGGATTATAAGGCCGTGTCGAAGACCGCCACGGAGCTTATGAAGGATGTGCTGATCGAATCCATATGGCAAGTCGGTTACGTCGATTCTGAATTCGAGCTGAAGCGAAGAGGGCTCGAAGTATCGTCCAATACCGTGCTGGAGGTCATATTCGATATTGCCAAAACCTTTAATGCTGTGGTCGTATGGGATACGCTCCATAGAACCGTAAGCCTAAAAAAGCCGGATCTTATTGGGCTTGATAAAGGATTCTCGATTAAATACGGCAAATACTTAGAGTCCATTAATCAAGAGGATAATGCCGAAGAGATTGTAACGCGGTTGAAGATGTACGGCAAAGAGGACATAACGATTCGCGGAATCAATCCAACAGGCACGTCCTATGTGGAGGACTTTAATTATTTCATTTATCCGTATAAGGAAGATCGAAACTATAGCCAACAATTTTATTACGGCCCTGACATGAAAGCGAACTGGAATCATTATGATACGGAATGGAGCGTCCTTAATGGTAAGCTTATTTCCACCTCTAATCTTCAGCAGCTTTCTACGATCGTGAATTCCAGTGCATTGGGAAGCCAAAATTACAAACTATCTTCCACGTTGAAAGCGACCGGCGGTGACAATGTCATGGGCTTCGTTGTCAGATACCAGGATGATCGCAATTATTACTGGATGGGCTGGGAGTCCGGCAAAATTCAAGGCGGTGTTGGCTGGGGCAAGGAAAAGCTGCGGCTCTATAAACGGGAGAACGGGAACGATATTCTGCTTGCCTTAACAGATGCGATTGATGGCTGGAGCACGGATGTGCACTATCGGATGGCAGTCGAAGTATATAACCAGGATATAAAGATATGGATCGATGACAGACTTGTCCTATCGGGCCATGATTCGGCATATTTGCAAGGCGCCTATGGCTTGATCAGCATAAATCAGCCCTTCGAAGTAGAGTATGTAGAGTTCATGTCCCAAGAGCATCTGGTGTTGTCCCATAGTGATTATATGACGGACTCGCTTTGCCATGCCCTGCTGGAATATGAGGATTTGTTGCAGGAGAAGCGGGACGCTTTTACCGAACTGGTCGCCAAGCGTGAAGCAAACAATTCCATTCTACATATTAAGAATGAGGAGTTGCACCAACTGAACACGCAATTGAAAATGCTGCTAGATGAGCGGGATACGTTGAACACGCGGATCGCGAAACTGAGCGATGAGATCGATCATGCGGATAATACGTTTCAAGATTACACCTTGCTGCTGAGCGATCTGGACTCTCTCCGAAATGAATTGGATGCGAAGCTTATTGAAATCAAGGCCAAGGAATCCCAAATCAGCCGCAAAGAAGCGGAAGTAACCCAAATCGAACAGCAACATCAAGAAATCATGAATCATATCAATGCCTTGAAGCTGCGGCTCGATATTCGCAACAACTTTACGAAGGAACTGCTGGATGAACGTAATCAGTACGTCATTGAGAAAGAGTGGCAAAACTCCAATATTGAGGATCCGAAAGATTTAATAACCGAAGGATTAAAGGCTTTTGATGAACTAAAGCAGCAGAAGATTACGCTAAAGGTCGACCTGGTCAATTTCCTGTCGATGGTGACGGAGCAACGGAATTGGGACAAATTGGGGCTCGGGGATACGATCGGCATTGAGCATGAGCGAATCAGTCTTCGCTACAAAGCGAAAATTACCGAGATCGAATATAACTTCGAAGATAAAGGCATCAATCTTACGATCAGCAACATGAAGGACATGTATGCCAACAAAGATAAATTTATTGATATGCTGTACAAGTCCTATAATACGTCTACCCAAGTTTCGATCGACTCGTGGAAATGGGATTTGTCCATGCAAAATAACGGCGCAATCAACGAGATTATCAACAACAGTTGGGATGCGAACAAAAACGCGATTATCGGGGCCAAAGACCAGGTGGTAGAGCTGTCGGACAGAGGCTTAATTATTCGGGATCCGAAGAACCCGCTTCATTATTTGGTTGGATTGAATTCGATGATCGCCATTACGAATGATGGCGGCAACACGTGGAAGCATGCTCTGACGGCTGATGGTATCGTTGGCGAGCGGATATACGGGAAAGTGATCATGGGCGTTAACTTGGCCATTGAAGATGAGAGCGGGGTTCTGAAGTTCCAGGGCTCCAAGGGAGAAATATTCGATCGGCATGGCAAGCTGGTCATGAAGCTGGGACTTGTCGAAGAAAATCCGGATGCATTCGGCCTCATGTCTTTCAACGATATTACGCGCGTCAAGGTAACGGACAAGGAAGGCTTCGTCATCGATAAAGCGAACAGCAAGCGGCCTGATGGATGGGAAAAAGTAATGTGGGCTGATCAACGTGACGGCACGCTTTACACACATGGTCTGGTCGCCAAGAACATTAAAGTGTTCAATGACATTGGGAAGAAGATCATAGATGCGGAGTCAAACTATTTCAATATCGGTGATTTTAAGACAATCGTCATGGATAATAAGCTGACTTCTATTGAGAAGATGCAGATCATTACGGAATTGTACAAGGTGGAAGCGGGATATCATCGCATGCTGGAGCAAGCAGAAGAGTATAAGCGCTCTCAGCGCGATGATGATTTTAATATGAATGCCCAATTCTTCACGAAGGAGCCAAGCACTAAGGATCGGTACTCTACGGAGCCGCTGACGCAAGCTTATCGGAAGCTTATAGAATATATGTCCCAATATATTAAAATTACTTCCGTAGATCCGCTGAACATCGCTATTCACGATCCATTGACCGAAAAAACGAGCGAAATCGCGGATCGTTCGGAATTTATTCTTGCATTTAAGACGTATTATGACGAAGAGAAAAATCTGAGAAACGAAATTGAAGATGCGCAGTTCTATTCCGGGCTCAATATGGGCAAGTTCTACAACAATGTCGTGATCGGGGAATACGGATTCATTGCGCTCCGGAGTGACGGCAAGTACCGGGCCGTCCTGAATGCGACCAATGGCTTGGCCCTGCAAAAATGGGAGAAGAACAAATGGACCAATAAAGTATACGCGGCGGTAGGCAGCTCGGAGTATACAGACGGCACTTTGATCGCGGAGGATTTAGTGGCGAAGCGGCTGCGGATCGAGACGAAAATCGGCAATGTGCTGCTGGATGCGGATGCCTTAAATCTTGATTTTACTGTGCTCGATTCTATCGTATTGGACGACGTAATTGTATCGCCCGAGAAAATTACGCTCGCCAACCAGTTCAAAATTGTGACGAAGCAATACAATGAACTAAAATCGCAAATTAATCGGTATGCAATGACTATATATAATGACAGGGAATCTTCCTATGCGGAACTGGATGAGGCGCAAAGTAAGCTCGTAACAGCCGGCAACGAGCTGGAGGATAGCTATAATCGATTGAAAAGTTATATGCAGCCGATTTTTGCGAACATGAATACGACCACTCATCTTATCCATGATCTTAGATCCACACGCACGGAATTCCATGAGAAGTGGGAAAGCTTCTATCAAGAATATGAATATGGCAGGGTTGTTCTGGCCGACTTCTTGGAAAAGAGTTCCTTGCAGTTAGGGAGAAATTATAATAACACGGTTATTGACGCGAATAACGGTATTGTTGTAACTCGAGGAGATAAGATGTATCGAACCGTCTTGAACGCCACAGAGGGGATCAAGATAGAGAAGAACATCGGCTCGGGATCAAGTCCAAATTGGGACAAACGGTTCTATGTGGATCAGGATGGCAAGCTATTTGCCGTTGAGCTGAATACAAAAGCATTGCATATTCACGATGGCGATCTCGGCGAAAAGATTAGCTTAAGTGCTAAAGAGGGGATCAAAATTATAGGTGCCCACGGTGAAGAAATACGTTTAAATGCAACCGAAGGTATCGCCATCGATGTGGATAAGAAGAAGCGGTTCTGGGTTAATCCCGATGGTACCTTGCGAGCAAGAAAGCTGATTATCGAACCGGATATGGATAAAGAACTAGTATTTGATGAAGAAACTAACGGATACATTTCTGATTTATTAGTTAATAACTTGAAAACATTAGAAACTCCTGGACTGAAGCAAGACTATGTTTATGTACGAAGTAATTTCATAAAATTGCTCACAGGTAATTCAGCAAAGGATGATGTAGAGAAATTTGTGCTACAGTTAAATAAAGGAAATGATGGTCATAGTTATCCTGAAATGATTTGGGGACAAGGAACCGGACGAGGCAATCAAGGTATTATTAAGAAAACCTCAGAGGGATTTTACTTTGAAGGCTCTACCGACATCGGGAATAAGAGAATGATTCAACTATTAAATAAGCAGGACGATGCAATCGTCATTGAGGCTCAACAAGGAAGTATTAAGGTAAAGTCGGATACTCGAATTGTGCTGGAGTGTGGCGGAAGCAAGATTATGATGACACCAAATAAGATTTCATTGAATGCAGGAAGAATAGATTTGAACTAATTGTTGCGATCAGTACCTTATTCATTCTTAGTTTGGGGTGAATCAAATGGCAGAAATGGCTTATAAAGGCGCAAGGACGAACCCTTCTGTTGCAAGTAATCACGTAAGAAAATATCGTTATGTGGAAGGTAATACTTGTCTTCGGGAAAGAGAAGATGGCTCATGTGCTAAATATAATGAGGTAAGGGAGACAGATTATACAGACGCATATATAAGCGGAGTGATTAATAGTGATCGTGTCTCTAATGTATTTGTAAATGGAAGACCAGTCGCATGCACTGGTGACTCTGTTACGGAAACAGAGTCATATTCACTTGGTGGTTGGAAGTTGGATTATTCCGACGAAGGAGGAACAGGTCATATCACGGGCGGCTCAAGTACCGTTTACGTCAACGGGAGACAAGTGGCTACTGCAGGATCTTCTGTGACTACGCATGCCCGTACTACAACGACCATCGCAGAAGGGAGCAGCAATGTGCATATCAATTAAAGGAGGTGAAAATACATGCCGTATAATCACTATGGATACCTGGATCCGATACATATCGTATGGCGTCAAGGAACGAATGAAGATCCTTATATCGATAGAGCCGAATATTTGAAAGTGCTGAATCATAAGGTAATTCTTGCGGAAATACCGGATCGTTTCACGCGAGTGAAAATAGCTGGATTAATGGAAGCCAACTACGAAGGAACTCCGAAAAAGGCGATTAAGCCAAATGAATTCGGTGTCAATTATTCAACGGGTGTCATCGAATTCCATGAATCCCAAGAATCGAATGCCGTCAACGTATCCTATAAGGGAAGAGGATTCATTCAATACCCGTCTAGTCGAATTTATCACCAGGATGAGATGAATGATGTTGTCGAGTCCCTTGCGACGATTATTGATCGTGCAAATGTGAAAATTAAAGATGTAAATGCCAAAACAGAGGACTATGAGAAGCTCAGAGACGAGTTGCTGCAGACGATCATTACATCCGATGTCGCCACTACAAATGCTAAAAAAAGTATCGAAGAATCAAGAATAGCGACAGACATGGCTTATGATGCTTATGAAACGACGCGACTCGTCTTCTTGCCATATGTAAAAACGTATCAACAAATTTTTAGTAATTATCCGTATCCGAAAATTGGTTGGACCGTTCAAGTGTATGACTCCGGGATTCGATACCGCTGGGATGGAAAGTCTTGGGTACCTATCGATTTGCTTGGGGGCAACATTCCGTTAGCCAATAAAGGGGTTAATGGGCTGATGTCCAAGGAGGATTGGGCGAAGCTAAATTCCTATGACGATCGACTTAAAGAGAGAGTCATTACTTTTGTAATTCCTCAGTTCCCGGATATTGGCGTTCAGCATATTCATGCTAGATTTCCCTTCAAAGGGGAGATTGTCAATGTTCGAGGAGTGATAGGCAGTGCAGATTCGAAGGTAAGCACTGAGATTTCGCTGCAGAAGAGTAGAGATATGCTCAATTGGTCGGATGTACTCTCTAGAAATATTGTATTTCGCAAGGGAGAACACTTCGACGATGGATTGAGGAAAGTTGATGTTGCAAATGTGGCGAAAGACGATATTTTTCGCTTGGAAATTCTCCAGC
The DNA here is from genome assembly GCF_900102125.1 of Paenibacillus sp. cl6col. Lineage (NCBI taxonomy): Bacteria > Bacillati > Bacillota > Bacilli > Caryophanales > Paenibacillaceae > Paenibacillus > Paenibacillus sp. cl6col. Next base: position 418,602 of record NZ_FNAZ01000001.1, on the reverse strand, counting down.
TTGGCGGAGATGTCCAAGATATTACAATTGAAGTTATTATAAAAATTACACAATAAGGAGTTTGATTCAAATGGCAACAGCACCGATTATTAAATGGTACGATTTTAATCATGCAAGTGAAATTGTGGCACCCTTCGACTTTGGAGTGGTTGATGCAGGGGATTGGGGTCCCCCCTTTACGTTCAATATTTGGAATAACCGAGGCGGGGCTACAGATGTATCCAAGATGGAAGACTGCCATATCACGACACGGGATATGGATGGCGGTACAGGCGACAAACAAGGGAAAATAGTAGAGGTTGTAAGAGATGATTGGTTCCATGCACAAGTTGATACATTGGCAGAGTCGGATCTCCAAGCAGATACATCCAAAATTGGCCGCTCAGGAAGCAAGCCGATCGGTACTACGAAGTCGACTGATAAGAATAACGCAGGTGCGACAATTACGCCTGTAACACCTAGTGCAAAAGAGATTCTCGGAATAAATAATAACGGCAATCAAACGGATTCAGGCGGTAACTTCGTCACCGTAACATTGCAGGCAGCGGTTCCGCTGGCTGCAAGTGCAGGCAAACAGAACTTTAAAATCCGCGTTTCCTATCGATTTGTATAAAGATGATGAAGGACGGGCTCGAAAGAGCCTGTCCTTTTTTCTTTATCTGACAGGCAAATTATAGTGGAGGTATATGTAATGATATTTTCGACTAGTAATGGCACGCATCCGATTTTAAGTCAGGATTTTATCTGGGTGGCGGACTACTATGATGGGACACACTTATGTGAATACGATCTTGAAACAAAAGAATCGGATCCGTATCGCTTCTATAGTATTGATAGAATGAAGCTTCTTCGTTTCGGCTTGATTGGCCATAGCTCCAAGCTATTCTTCGAAGCGGCGAATGGAGTCTTTACTATTAACGGCCAAGATTTTAGAATTTCCTATGTAGCAAACGGCAAAGAGTATCTATTGAATGGAAGATCTTTGTTCTATAACGACATTATTTCTTATAAGGATGCGGTTAGTGAGGCGAATCCATTTCAAAAACAAACGGATTGTGGAATGTTTACGAACCGGATTACGCAATATAACTTCGGATATAAGAAGAAGTTGGATTTGGATGGGATTACATTTAACTTTCAAGCGATTGTATCCATTCCTTATCAAGATAAAGCGTATATGTCCTTCAAAATTGCTTCTGATCAGGAGCTCGATGGCAAAATCGTAATTCAACGCAGAGGCTTGGTTGTGGAAGAGATTGAATCACCCTTGCAAAAGGGACATAGTACGAATATTACATGGACATTGAAATAAGGAGATGAAAGGTATGACAGAGTTCTTATGGGGGACAAAGGACATTAGAGGCGATGTGAAAATTATGAAAGCCACAAATGATACATTAACTTTCGATGTTGACGGCAGCTCATACACAATTACTTTGGAGGAAGGCGTATATCATACCCTTCGCGAAAAACATTCTTCGGCGCTTGTTGAAGCTTTGAAGGAAAAAGTTATGCAACAAACTATTCCTATCGAAGTGATGCTAGGTGGAGCGTTAAATGACGATGGGAAAGTAAATTATGTGGTCTTTGAACATAAGAGCGGTGGAGTAATTGACAACTTTGGAGGGACAATGAAGAGCTTGATTTTTAATTAATTGAGGTGAATATACATGGCTACTCAAAATGATGGCGCAATCCATTTTAGCGGAACGTCTGGCGAGTATGTAGAGATGGGCGCTGCTGGACTTCCAACAGGCGATAAGCCAAGATCGATTGATTTTTGGATGAAACCAGACGATAACGGTTCTAAATTGATGGTTCCTGTTCGATATGGTGATGACTATCCTAATGTCAAAAAGTTTGAAATTATCATTAATCCACTGAATAACGATCCAACAACAAGAGGAAAAGTGGCAGTTAGTGTTGGTGGTGAGATGATTGCAACCAAAAATGAAGTCATTCAATCCTGGAACGATTGGTATCATATCGCAGTTACGTATAGTGGCGGTGGTTTGATGAAAGGAATTACAATTTATGTAAACGGAATCAAACAAGAAGTTGAGTCAGTCTTTGGATATGGAAACACGACCCCTTTCGAAACAACATCTACTCAGTTTCGATTTGGTGTTGACTACAAAGGGAAAATGGATGAAGTACGACTTTGGAATTTTGCAAGATTAGAGGCGCAAATTCGTGCAGATCGTTTTCAAGTGTTGACAGGTTCTGAAACAGGGTTAGTCGGTTACTGGAGATTTGAAAAGAGCAGCATTCAAAATGACGAAGTAAAGGACTACTCAAAGTCTAAAAACAATGGGAAGTCAGTTGGCAGCGTTCGATTTGTTGATGGTGAGATTGCTTTACAGTCAGGGCAGAAGGTTGAAGAGATCGGCATGCCTATCAACCTCGAAAAAGGTGTGTTTAAAAACACTTTTGTTGATGAGGGTAAATTACAGTTGAAAAGGCTTTATGAAATTAAAGAGTCAGATGCTGCGGATCATAAAGGACAAGGGACAGAAGCAGATCCTTATTTGATCCGAGATGCATATGATTTTTTTAATATGCGGAAGAGGCCGTATGCCTATTACAAACTGGTGCGGAATATTGATTTCAATGTTGGAACCTTCAAGGAAGGAAGATACTGTGGATTTGATTTTTATGGCGTTCTGGATGGGAACGGATTCAAAATAATGAACTTCACGCAAAAAATCGAAGGTGTGCCAACAGGATTGTTTTCTTCAATCAACAATAATTGTGTTGTCAAAAATCTATACATTGAAAATGTTGATATCGTGGCTTATATAAATGGACAAGGAATTATAACCTCTACAATTGATGGTGGTATTATTGATCGAGTAGTTGTAACCGGGAAAATAAAGACAAAACACACATCAGTTCAAGACATATATTGTGGAGTCTTCGGAGATATTGTAAAGGGAACTATCACAAATATGTATATCAATGTAGATGTAGATATTACAGAAAGTACAAATGTTAGATTTGTAGGTATCCTCGCAGGGTTATATCGAGCTGGTCTACTTAATAACATTATCATTGAAGGGACTTTAATAGGAAACAGAAAAAGTGACACAATAGCAGCGGTTGTTGGATATAGTTATGCTGCAAGAAGCAATATCTATTATAACACGGATTACAATACATACAATCATCCACTATTTAATGGAGCGTCTTTCGCTGGCGCTGCAAAAACCGAAAAAGAATTGAAGGATGCAAATGTATTCAAAGATTGGGATGAAAGCGTTTGGTCTATTACAAACGGTATGATTCCAAAGCTTAATGGTTTTGAAAAACTTACTCATGCATTAGCTGAAAATGGCGAGTGGGAGTCAGAAGTGATTGATTTAGTTGATAATTATACGGCATTTAATAAGTTAGTCAGCGTTCAAGAAATTGTTGATGGAGCCAAGGTTACAATTCTTACTAAAACTTCTCATGATAATCGCATGTGGAGTCCATATGTAAAGCTTAGCGGGAATAGTACAATTGCTAGTCCAAAAGCGCGATATGTCAGAGTTAAAGTCATCATCCAAGCAGATAGCAGCAGCCGAAAAATGACAGAAATTGAAGGATTTAATGGAATGATAGATTACGATAATTCTGAGTACGCAAGAATAGATAACGGGCTTCTAAAAGTAGATTATACGGAACAGCACGATTTGACTTTAGATGATAGCTATAAGGACAAGGGATATATCGTGTCAACAAAGATATATGCGAAAAATATAAAGAGGATAGTTCGAATAAGAGCGTATTCAAGATAAATAAAATTACAATTAAATTGAGAGGTGAAGGTGGATGGCCAAGCCTAAAACGTCCGGTGTAGAGCGAGACTTCATTCTAGAAATGGAGGTAGGGGATTACATTCCCATGAGAATTTATGAGTATTCAAACAATCCATTCGAGTTCACTGGCGGGGTAAGTCCATGGGGAGGTGCTGGAAGTGACTACTTGACGCTTCCAGAGATTGATTATAGCGGTGCAGAAATAAATAACGCACGAGGGATTTTTTATTTTATTAAGGCAGATGAAGGTCTTCTTATTGCGGATAGAGTGATTAAAACAATCATTTCCTACAATGAATTAAAGGAAAAAAAAGATAACAATTACATCCAAGGCAAAGCCATGACTATAAATGGAGTATACGGATATATGAGATGCCTAACAGGAGGAGTTAGTCAAATAAATGACAAAGGGATGTTAGAGAATGATACGAATAAGGCAATATTAGGCGCTTACCCGCATGATAATGAGTATGACAAGTATATTGTTAATTCCAATTTAAATGGAAAAATTGAGGCGTGTGATGATGATGTATGGCATCATTTTAAATATAAAACAATTACGCAGAGTACACATTATTTAGATCCTGCACAATGTGTTGCAAGAGGTGGGAATAACAATGGGGCAGGGTTTGAGCTTCAAGATGTAAGTAGAAGAGCATCAACTGGGAACAATAGAAATGGATTCAGACCAGTTTTTGATTTTAGACATCTTTACGAGGTGAATTAATATGTCTTTATCTTTGAATAATAATTTACAGACGCTTAAAGTGGGGGATTATTTTTGGTGTAATTCTTATACTACAGATGTTAGATTTGATAGTATTGCTGACGAGATTACGGTTCCAGACGGAAACAACCATTATAAAAACGAGATAAAGTACAGATGGGTGTTAAATAATTTAGCTGTAAAAACAGATTACGAAGTAGAAACTAAGCAGATTAACAAGGATTGGACTGCTGCGGCTAACGGATATTTTAGATTTATTGTTGTTGATATAAAGAATAATGGAGATATTATCTGTATAGCTGATAGAAACATTTCTTATCGAACACCTTGGATAAATTATGACGCAAGGGGAGATAAAGGAGGGTTGATGCAAGTCGGCACATCCTATCATGAGCATGAGACTATTTTATACGAAAATATGTGTGTTGGCGGAACACCCATCTGGTCGTCTTGTCTGAATGGTAATATTGATCAGTACGGAGGCCAAAAGGCTTTTGGTGAAACAGCCGTAAAAGGTACATATTGGGCTACAGGACTATGCTTTGGAGATGCAAACTTTGATAAAGAGTGGATAGGGTATCAATTTAAAGATCCAGTGTCAATTCAAAGAGTAAATATAGTATTCGAAAATAGATACTGGACAGAAGTATATAATTTAAAAAAGTTATATTTAGAATACTCGGATGATGGGAACGACTGGGGATTAGCTAAGGAGTTAGATATAAAAATCGGGACTAATGCCGCCAACATTTGGCATGTATTGAACTTCAATCATGAACACCCATATAAGCACCAATTTTGGAGAATGCGATTTGGACTCGCTAATACGAATCTGACCAAAGATCCACTTAAATTAAATTACTTGGAAATGTGCGAAATCGCAACACGTAAAACCAATGACAAGCTCAAAGACTTTAATCCTATAATAACGTCAATTACTTCTAATGCCAAAAAAGATGAGGGATTTATAGAATACAATGAGTGGGATAAGTATATCAATTCAGATTTGAATGGCGTAATGGACAAGATAGGAGACAATTCAGTTTGGAATTTGAAGTACCCATCCTTCACTAACACACCTGCACATGGAGCATCAGTAGGTGTGGTTATAAGAGGTGGAGGTAACGGAGATGCAAGCGCCTTCGCAGTTGTTGATGCGAAAAAAAGATATGAAAATGATGTAACAACGGGTGTAGGGTTTAGACCTAAACTTATCCTTAAGCCGAAGAATAAAAGAGGCGAAAAGCGATATTTCTTCAATGCAAGTGGGCAATATAAAACATACGATTTAGGAAGTGAACAAGTTCTTGAGCCTACGGGACTAATTGATGAATTCATAGATGATGGTTCTACGATGGCAAGTACACAGCACCAAATAAAGGTCACTGCCAGCAATGGAACAAATGTCTGGAAACTATTTAATAACAATTCTGATTCTTGGGTATCATCTGATGGTGAGACAGGAGTAGAAATTACAATTGATTTAGGAGAAGGAACCGATAAAACGGTTGGTGGGTATGTGATGAAATACAATTTTGGTGAAAACACACTTCCCGCAGCCAATGCAACTGTAAAACAAGACATATACTCGTCTCCAAGAGATTGGGATGTTTACGGTTCTTTGAAAGGTGATGATTGGACTTTAATCGAAAAGCGGCGCGGAGTTTATTGGAAACAAAATGAAGGAAAGACATTTACGTTAGGCAAAGATGTAAAGTTTAGATTGTTCAAATTTGTATTCATTTCAAATAATAGTGATATTAAAAATGTTGCGATACAATATCTCAATCTCCATCCAACAAAGTATAAAAAAGTAAACCCATTTTGGAAACCGTTATCTACAACAATACCTTCACAAAAGATTATTAAAAGTGAGGGCATATCTGATGTATCGATATTAGATAGAAAAAACAAGATTAATAAAATGGACGCAACGTTCAGCAATAATCTTGGTTCTGGAAGTATATATAAGTTGGAACTAGACTTCTCTACATTACAGAAAATGTATAAATTGAATTTGCAATAAGGTAGGTGTCTGATAGTGCTTATAAAGAGAGTTAAGTTCAGCAATTTATCAACTAAAAGTTCAAGTGTAGTAAGCTTGCAAAGAATAAGGTTCTACAATAAAGATGGAGGAAAAATTAATTTTGGAAAAGTCATTACAAATAGTAGTCATACAAGGTTTGAGACTGAATTTGCATATTTAGATTCAATGGCGCGCTATGATGGGTCTGTTTATGACGCATTACATGATGGGTATTTTCGAATGGATGTTGCGAAACAAGACGCTAGAAGCAACTTTCAAATCGTGTTTAAAGAACCTCAAGCAATAAGCAAATTTGAATTAGATACAGCCCCGTTATGGCTTATTCATACCAATATTAAAGCTGAATTTTACAATACAAATGATGAACTGGTGAGAGCCTACATTATAAATCTGAGTGATTATGAATTTAGCAACAAAGGGTCTCTTCGATTGACTACCATTCCTACACCTGAACTCGCGGTCGAACAAAGGTATTTCATTTTAAGCGAAAAGAAAGCGAATGGAGTCACTAAAAGTTTCACTATAGAAAAAAAGGAAGTTAGTGCAATTCCACTATTTTTTGAGGACGAATTTGATAATGAAATTAACAGTGTTGATGCATATAAAGAGTATTCAGCAGAAAATCCAATAGAACATGTTTTTAAAAACAATAAAATAGATGACTTTGCTTGTGCTTATCAATCGGCTGATAGGAGCCATACGCTGTTTGCACACCCAAGCATTAAGGTTGACTTTAAAGAACCTAGATTAATTAACGCTGTTGAAATACAGTCATCAGGGGTAAAGAAGAATGCACATATCAGAATTGAAGGATATGACGAGATTAATAAAGAATGGAACCAACTATCTGAATACAAAGCAGAACTTTTATGTAATTTCAGTAAAATTCGAATGGAATTTGATAATGCCGCATTTTATTTCTCATATAGGATTACATTTGTAGATCTATATAGCGAATATGTACTGATAAACGATATTAAACTGATTGAATATCAGTCATTTCTTAAGGAGGTATCTATTTCTTCGCCAGAAGATTATAAAAGATACGGAATGAAAAGTGATGAATTCTATTGCACAAGTAATGTGCTTAAGAAGGTTGTCCAAAAAGATAAAACGAAATATGGTAGTGGGAATATATTTTCTAAATTGTTTGACAATAAAAATAAAGAAATAAAGAGCATCACAATTTGATTGTGATGCTCTTGAGTGAGGTGTAAATATGTTTGTACCAATACTTCCATTATTTAATGAAATGTATCGAATAAAACAAGGATTCGAAATTGCCACTAGTGAATATTTTCATACTTCAAAATCTGAATACAACGAATTTAACATGTGTGATGGAGATATGAATACCGCATGGGCAAATAGCACTTTTAAAAAAGTACATGCTAAATTCCAATTTTCAGAAGAATATTTCCCCCGAAAGATATCAATGACCTCTACTTCTGATGCGTCAAAGTCTCCTAAGAGCTTTAGGCTCTATGGAGTTCCTGACGATACACTGAATCTCATGAATACGTTTGGCTTGAAACAAGTGGATGAAGAGCCATCGTGGATTGGTTGTACTTTATTGCTAGATGTAAAAAATGAAACATGGAGAGAACAAGAAAGAAAAGAGTGGACTTTTAAAAATGACAAAAAGTTTAAAGCTCTCATCCTTTATATGTATGAAAAGCAGGGCGACTGGAATGGCAAATCAGAATATTCAATTGCAGAATTTCAGTGCTATGAATACATAGAAAATGAACGGAGTCTAATTAAGCGGAAAGTCGATGGTAAGCATGTAGGTATTACAAAACGAATTAAAACTCCATTCGTGGGTTTCAGTTTCGACGATATTAATGAGAAACGAAATCGATTCAAGCTTGTACCTAGTAGTCGTGGTTCGTTATCGATATATGGGATCTTCCATCTTTATTTACGAAATGGAGGGTGTATCTTATTTGGTGATGATTATTATGGTGGAAAGTTATACATGGAGTTCATCAAAGATGGAGATTATGATTTCAATGTTGGATTAGTTGCTAAACATGCTGAAAATTATGTTGCAACGGGAATGAACAATATACTATTTAATTTTTATGGCAAGGATCTATACGTTTATGGAGCAGAGAGAATTGGTGAGAAAACTATGATTGCACCTAACTCAGTATATGGTGTTCGAAGAGTTGGAATAGCAATGGATTTAGATAACAACATTTTCGAAGTTATTGTCGATGGGAAGAGTATGGGGAAAGTAAAAGTAAGAGAGTTGCCAAAACCGGTTATACCAATTTTTTGTGGCGGGGCTACGTCTAATAAGCTTCTTACAGAGGCAAAATTTATGCCTAGAGGGTTTAAGAATATCGTTTCCAAAATGGAATATGAAAATGTTATAGCAGTACTTCCCGAAAAAGTATCCGTTAATGATTACATGCTATATGGTATGCAAAAAGGGCAAAAAATAGAATTCGACAAGCCCTATATCAAAGAGTTTGTTTGGAGTAAAAAAGATGAAGCGTTGGGAGAAGGAAAAGTATTTAGTTATCAGTTTAAAGCAAAAGAGAATGTACAAAAAATCAAGTTAGATGAGGTGAAATAAATGAAGAACGAGATTTATTCGCATGGATTCGATCATCCTGTAAAAGTATACACAACCACCACTGAGACAGAAATGTACTTTCTCCAAGTTCCAATCAATGAGTTGTCTTTATGCAGATTGAAATCGATTAAATTTAGAGGACTACCAAACATCCAAACAAAGATGAAAATTGCTATCCTGCAAGAGACAAATAGGTACAGAGAATATAAAACTCTCTTAGCTAGAGAGCTGATTAATGACGGCAAATATGGGGATGACATTTATTATTTTGAGGGCATTGATATTACTTGTCCTAAAGAAACATTTCTAGCAATCATCTTCGACCAAAACACTAAAGTTCCTGCTGAAGGAGGTTGGTATAGAACTTATGTTCCTTGGGTGTACTCAAGATGCCTCAAAGTAAATTATGAAACAATCACGGATGGTAGTAGTATTGATATTTATAATTATCCAGCTAATGCAACATGGGAAATGCACTACCCGATTGAATTCGAAATTGAAACATACGAAACAAAAGCCGAAAAAATTTTATTCATGGATGAATCGGGAGAATACAAAAGATACCAATTTCCAAAATATATTGATCTTTCAAAAGCAAAAGAAAGTAGCAAACATATTTATAGTAGTGACACACATATAAATCACCCTAATTCTTTGTGGAAAGTTTATAACAATGAAGTCAATTCTGGTTGGGTGAGTGTAAATGGTCAGAATCAAATACGATTTATTACATATGACTTCGGAGTACCTACGACTATAGATAGACTTGAGCTTGAAGCATTACGAATTGCGGATAGTGTCAATTTTGGAATCCAGTATTGGACTTTTTTTGGTTCCAACGATAACAACAACTGGACACAGATTTACAAATGTGATAACAACTCAGTGGATGTAAATCGAGATGGATACAATTCTTCAAATGGTAGTCACATTAGATATATAGATTTCAAAAAAGTAAAACCGACGTTTCAATTCTATAAAATTGAGTTTGGTGATGGCTATCATAAAACTGCACCATACGACTATTCGGTAGGTGTTAAACGCATTGGGTTAATGAAATTTGTCGAAGAAGGTTGGGAGACAATCGGCAGGGATATAACAGACAAGGACTTCATAAAATACGGAATGTCTAAAAATGAAGTAGAAGCTTTGTCAGCAGCAGAGTTACGTCAATTAGATGGTGATTTCGAAGTTAAGATTTTCACCGAGATTTCTCAAAGCAATCCTGTTCTAATTAAAGAGGTAGAAAAAGGTGAATATCTTTCAAACCTCGTAGGAGATGAATTTGAAATTTTGAAGTACACAGAAAGTCCTTTAGCGGAAGAGGTTGAGTTTATTGTTGAAGATAATGAAAAGAAATCATTAGCTGATTATTTTGAAAATAATGTTGAATTAAGTATCTATTCTGAGGATGGGAAGCCAGAAGTTGAGTTGAGTACAGAGTACTCCCCAATAGATGATTATCAAGGGAATGACATTGAAGTGCTTGAGTATAGTGATGTTAACCCTATTGCAGAAAAAATAGAAGAAAAGCAGTTCGCAAATGAAACCTCTGAAAAGGTGGATAGTTTGCATATAGACAGCTTAGAAATAGATTTGAAGAATACAAGGGAGTTATTTAGGTAAACACATAGGGGTGTGATTAAAGATGGGAAAAGGATTATATGCACACAGCTTCGAGGGGATTAAAGGGAATATTAGGACCGTAATGCCCGAAAAATGCCGCGGTATTACGAGAATAAAGGACGAAGTGTTTATTGTTCCTAGCGATAAGAAAAATTATATGTATGTGTTGGACTTTTATTCCTTGACTATAAAAAGAAAGCTCCAACTGATGACTCCTCTTTGGGGAAGAGGTCTTGGCACGGATGGTAGGAAGCTTTTTGTCAGATTGGCTGATGATCCATACATGATAAAAGAAGTTGATATCCACACAGGCGAAACACTAAATGCACTAGTTAAGCCAGAAGTCAACATTTCGGATAATGGAGCATCTTCATTTTACATTGATGAAAAACGCAACCTATTATATATGGCAGACAATAAAAAAAGTGTCTATTGCTTCGATGCAACAACAGGTAAGCAGTTAGCTGTTGTTACATTATCTACAGATGGTAATCCATTAGGAGTTACAATAACAAATGAATTTTTTATTGTTTCTGTACACAGAGGAAGTTCTCCGGCACATATTTATTATGCCAAAATACCTGACTATGAGAATTTTGGGGCTGAAGAGTTCTCCAAATTGAATTTTACTTTTTACAATTATGAATCAGTTATTTTAGGTTGTTGTTCGATTGGCTCTTACATGTTATTCACAAAAGATAATGCTAATATAGCATATTTAGATTTGGAAAAGGTAATTGGTAAAGATGTAAGCAACGAGAGATTTCTAATCCATCATGACAATAAATACAAAACATTTGATTTGTTTGGAAAAACAAAAAGCCTCACAAGTTTAGTTCCTGTCATGACGACAAACAACTCAAATGGCATTGCAACATCAAGTCCCCATGAGGGTGCATATGAAGCATTTCGCGTATTTGACGGATTAGACAATACAGCATGGGTTACGGCAAAAACTCAGGTAAGGTCATGGTTGTCTTATGATTTTATTAGCCCAACTTTATTTAATACCTACGCATTGCAATCCAGAGAAGAAAACGTAGGCGAGTCACCAAGAGCATGGGATTTGGAAGCTTGGAATGGTTCACGATGGATAACGCTGGATAAACGCAGAAACGAAGTGAATTGGAATAAAAACGAAGTTCGAACCTATCATTTTCCAAATACGAACCAATATAAAAAAATCAGATGGAGATTTTATGAGAACAATGGGGCTGTACTTGGAGTCGCTTTAAGGAAAATTAACCTCTTCCATCTAAGCGACAGTGGGTGGCTCGAACTTTCAAAGCCAACTAATACTGAGTATGTATATAAACATGGAATAAGTGATCTAAACCAGATTAAGAAGGAAGATTGGAGTTTGCTTTCTGCCATTAACCCGAAGGTTAAACTTCTGAGATATACGCACGATTTACTTTCCGATATGTCCGAAGACAACAACATGCTTTATGTTGCAAAGAATGCGTCAAGAAGTATTGTGAGATCTCAATTCACACCATTGAGTCAAATTTCTATTCCTTTAGGTAACATCTCCATAAATGATGATGTTGAAAAAATTTCAATAGAGCTAACTAAAGATTACAAAGACAACATTCGATTATTTGTATCATTCGATAACGGCATGAAATGGGAGTCCTTTAATCAAGGTGAATGGAAGAATCTCGATATCACAGACGAGAATGATATGAAGAGAAATGGTATGCGAGTATGGGAATTTGAATCACTGAGAACAGAAGACTTTAAAGCAAAAGCTATTTATGGGTTTATTAAAATTGGGTTCATGTTTGATACAAAGCTTAACGAAAAAGGATCTGTGGATGTAGATAGCGTAAAGGCAAGCATCAATACGTACATGAAGGGTGCGCGTGTAAGTGATTTATCTCTCTATATTTTAAATACAACTTCAACCATTAACCTTTCATTTATCGGAAACAAGCTATCAGGCACATTAAGTGACTATGATTTGGGTCTTGTTCAATATCGTGTATTCCTTAATGATAAACCCTATTATCCGCTCTCAGGCGAGTTTACGAATCTACATGGTTCTCCAGAGGCAATAGCTCTTAATATTAAAAATACGGAAGTCAAAATTGGTGAAAAGAACACGCTTATTGTAGAGTTTAAGGATTATTGGGGCAGTGTAGACTCATGGACGACTCACTTTATCGGAACCTATGCAGGATTGATGTTTAGCGACAACTTAGGAAAGTACTACACAACAGATATCGGGGAAATCCTGAAATACTGGAATGCGGGTACGCTCGTTGCGGGACAGATCTCTTATGAAAATAAGATTACGCTCACGAACATGTATGGCCACAAGGTTACGAATATTGAGGTGAAGGGAATTAATGCTGATTTACCTAACGGAGTCAGAATCGAATTATCAAAGGAACAGTTCCCATTCACGCCAGAAGAAGTACTGAATTGGAATACAATACTAGACTACAATCAATCCGTGGAGTTTTTTGCCCGATTAGCTACAGAGCGAACGGCAAACTCAGTTCCGAATGGGAAATTCGAAATTAGAGCACGGGCCCAAAAAATTTAGTCCAATACAATGGAGTGATGGCAAGTGCATGAAGAATATGTTGATTTTAATGCGAACCTATGGGTGGGTTATGCGCATGATGATGTAGAATCAAGCATGTATGTTAGACACTACGATGAACCAGTCAATACAATGGCCGGCAAATATGTTCTGTATACAGGCAAGAGCATAGATTTGGATTCCTATATGTTTGTATACAAGAAAGCCTATAATGATTTGAACTCGTCTCTCATAGTCCGTGTACAAAACAAGTCAGAGTTAGATTCATTTGCGATGATCATGTATAAGGGGATCAGTGATAAGGAATCCACAATTGAGGCGATTGCCGGAAGTTTCGTGGAAAGTGTCATCGAAGTAGCGCCCAACAATCGAATGTACGGAGATTATGAACTGTTTGAGGCGCCTAGAATTATTCAAGAGCTAGTTCCCGTAAAGGATGCCTTTACGAGGGATAGTGTAAGGTATCAGTCGCAAAACTGGGGCACTGAGAAACAAATGTTTGTCGGTAGGGACACGAGGGATTATTTACATATTGAGAACTTCGAGTCATTTGTCGAATTTGATTTGTATGCTCTAGGTAAAGAAAAACTAATTGAAAAGGCCACGCTAAGACTATATTGTGCTGATGATAAGGTTGAAGGCCTAGATCTCGAATTTACGACAAATAAAGAGTTCTGGAATGAAATCGGTATCACAGCAGCAAATGCTCCAATGCCCCTGGGTCTGATAACAAACAAGTTCCTTTACAATAAACAAGAGCGATACATCGAAGTAGACATGACTGATATTGTACTAAAATGGTATCGCGACGAACAACCGAATTATGGTATAGGCATCAGATCGCAAGCGAACTCGTATGTAACGTTTTTCACTAGGGAGTTAGGGTATAAGCAGCCAAAACTATTTGTACAATATATTGATTTATCTAAATCTTATACGGCAACTAGATACTTGCTTGATGCTGAGATGTTTGTCATTGGACGTGGTTTTGCCGACCTGGATGCTAGGATCAACGTTAATAGCAATATCGGTTTTAGTTGGATGGATTCTTCCCTATATGTACACCGGGCGGATGTACCGATGCTTATGGACTATGACGCTGATATCTATGTATCAAGACCGGAGCTCCATTCTTCTATGTTTGTATATAAAACGGCTAAAAGCTATCGAGATGCAAGCTTAACGGTAAGATCGTTACTGCAATCTTCTGACGTAAAGACTCAAATCGATGCGACTAGACCTGAGCTCCATTCTGAAATGATTGTCGATAAAAATGCATTTCTCCAAGCTTCATTACAGACTAGGGCTTTTGTCGAGGATGATCCACGGGCAAATATAGAATCGCAAATGGAGTCCAACAAACCTGAACTCGGTGTAGTAATGGAAGTGTTTAGTTACAACGACTTATTTGAAGGAATCATTCAGGCAAAACCTTTAGTAAATGATGATGTTTCAGCGTTTATAAGTGTACCGACGCCGGAACAATATGACGATAAATCTTCCGTAATGTGGAGCAACAGACCTGAGTTGGGTTCTGAGATGCTTATCTATATTAAGGGCGATAGTGATTTAGAGAGCTATATGGAAGTCTATGAGCATGAGGATATCGAGACAAGCATAGCTTCAAGCAGTCCTGAATTGGTTGCAACCGTATTAGCTCAAATCGTGACCAATCTTAATTCCAGCATTGATGTTAGAGGTCATTCCATAATCGATTCAGTTCTTACGGTCAATGTGTGCAAGGATATAGATGCGACAATCGATATCAAAGCAATCCATGAAGTTGAGGCTGAGATGACGAGCAGCAGACCAGAGCTGTTCGGATACCTATTTAGAAGATATCAAGCGGACGAAGATCTTGTGTCTCAGACTACTTGTCGTCAAAGGGATGTTAATGATTTGCATGCAAGTTTTGGCATTAGATCTCAAACAGGTGGGGCCTATTATTTCATTATCTAAAATGAAGAAGTAGTAACTTAAAACGATAAAGAGGAGGTTTCGATCCTCCTCTTTTTTATGTTCTCTTGATGAATTTCTAGGGTCCTTATCACTTTATAAATTAGAAAGATAAACGATGCATTAAGCAAGAGGGTGGTTATGTGTGGAGGCATTGCAAATACTGATTCCGGTTATTACAGCGTTAGTAACAGCTATATTTACATTCGTTGCAACAAGGAGTACCAATCGCAAGGATGTTACGATTAGCGACCGAAAGGCACTAAGCGAAGATGAGAAAGCATTTAGATTAGAGCTGAAAGAGATTATAAATAGCTATAAAACCGATCTGGAGGAAGCAAGGGAAGAGATTCGAGTACTTAGCGAGGAAGTCGCTCAGCTTCACAAAACAAATCTCGAACTGACTTTAGAAAATAAAAGACTGCAAGTAAAAGTCGATGATTTGCGTGTAGAGCTGCAATCTTTTCGAGGTGGTCAACATGAAATGGATTAAAGATGGATTATCGTTGGATGAAACCAAAGTTTCAGCACTTATTATCGGATTTTTTTGCACACTAAGTATGGCTTTGTACCAAGCGTGGCAAATCGGGGACATATCGGACAATATGCTGATGCTGCTCGCTTATGAGCTGGGGGCGTTTACAGGCATTAAATGTGTGGAATCGTTTGCGTTCGCGCCCGGCAAAAAAAAATCAAAAAGTAGCTTCTCTGAAACGGAGACAGAAAACTTGCCATAAGAAGTAGATAGTATTGGGGGAGAGAATGATGTTCAAAATGAAATACGAAATTGTTAAGCAATACCTTACACCTAAGACACAAAGACGGCCAGGATTATCGATGCCCTATGTTGGATTTATCGTAAGCCATGATACCGGAAATGATGGCAGCTCTGCTTCAGCCAATGTAAGATATTATGAAAACTCACATAATGAAATGTCCGCATCGGCCCATACATTCATCGACGATAAACAAATTATCGAATGTATACCAGCTACAACGGCCAAGCCTGAAAAAGCTTGGCATGTAAGATATAACGTAAAGAAGGACAACGAATTATACGGGGGCGACGCGAACGATATTGCGATAGGAGTTGAATTATGCTATTCGCATAAGCGAGGCGCCGTTAATAATCTAGAAGCTTACAAACGGTATGTATGGTATCACGCCTATTTGTGCCATACATTCAAACTCGATCCTAGTAAACATATAGCAGGACATGATGAACTGGATCCAGAACGCAAAGTGGATCCTTTTAAAAATGCTTTAAAGCTCATGGGAATTAGTAAAGAACATTTCATTCAAGATGTTCAAAATGAACTGAAGTCATGCACTCAAATGAATAAATCAGATGGAGAATCGAAAGGTGTGAAGAAATTGGACAAACTTGCAGTAGCAGAAGCGCATAAAGCCATTGACCGACTAGCAAAGGAAGGAATTCTTTCTAGTCCTGACTATTGGAAAGCTCGTGTGGAAGAAAGTCTCCCTGTATGGGCGTATATGATTATGGAATATCGCAAAATCAAATAAACGTGTTAAAAGGAGCCTCGAATGGAATATATTCTAGTTGCATTCATAATAGCGGTTATTACACTTATTTCCATTAAGCGAAATAAGATATATAATAGATTAATTGAAATCGTTATTAAGTCGATTGTTAAAACAATTCAAAATAAGGAGCCAGAGATTGTATGCATGATATATAATCGGCTTCCGCCATTTTTCAAAGAAAGAACAAATTCCAAAATTGTAGCTGAAATTGTGAGCCTTACCATCCAGTTGTCCGGTGAGTTGTATGTGACCAAAAGAAATAAATAAGCATCAATATTCAATATGAAGTTGATATTTGTTGATTCTAAATAAGAAGTAATACATGAATGAGGTTTATGATGATATAATGTTGCTCTAGAAAAATGTGATGAGTACTAAGCAATACAGTAGATTTATACTCTATATTGCATGGTCATTATGCTTCTTATTACTTTGAACATGTCTAACTCTGAAAAGAAGGAGTATAGTTAGGTTATGAATCAAGCTGATACCAACAATAATGAATTAGGTAAACAACCTTATCAGAATACAGAGCGGTTTTATAGAAAAACGCGAATCGAAAAATCTACAAGGAATTATACGATCAGAAGTCTCTACAAAGAATGGAGAAGAGATCGGTCATGGATCAGTCAGAATCAACATGATGAGATTGTTCTTCGGTTTGATCTGGCAATCCAAAGGAATGCAACCTGGAATGATCATCAGCGGAGCGACTTAATCCATTCGTTGATTTATGGGTATTATATTCCACCCGTGCTTATTCAGGATTCAGATGACGGGAAAAAGTGGTTTTTGGATGGGAAACAACGGATAACAACGATAATGAGTTTTATTGACGGTGTATGGAAACTGCATAAAAATACAGAGGATGTATATGGACATCAAATTGCAGGATGTAAATTCAAAGATCTGCCTCAAGAGATGCAAGATGAAATATTAGATGAATCCATCACTATCGTCAAAATAGAAAATATGACGGATGAAGAACGCGATAAGATGTTCGTAAAGCAAAATAGTGGCACGCCACTGTCTAGAATAGAATTAACAAGAGCGAAGCATAGCGATTTAATCAAGTCTATTAATGATTTGTCAAACCTACACTTCTTCAAAGAGGATGTAGGCTTATCCAAACGTGCTAGAGTACGGTTTGTAGATCAAGAAATGATACTTCAAATCCTGATGTTGTTTGAAGATGGGATAGATAAAATAAAGGGCTTTGGTGCAAAAAATATTGAAGAATATGTTCTTGACTTAAAGAAAACAGAGAAGGTTTTGGATCAAAACATTGTTGAAAAAATACAGAAAATCTCAATGTATCTTACGGATGCTTTTGCTTCGTTCGATTCAAATGAAAGAAAAAAAGCACTGAAAAAGACTCACATACCGATTATTTTTTGGTGCGCAGAGGCAGCAATGAATCAGCTTTTGCAGCCGGAGTTATACGGTGAGTTTATTCGGAGTTTTTTGGTTACATGTTATCGCGTAGAGAGTGAATATGGGAAGTCGTGTCAAGCAGGGGCACCTAAAAAGGAAAACGTACTGAAGAGAATTACGGAAATGTCAATAGCTTTAGAACGATTTATATCTATTGTTCAATCTAATTTGGAAGTAGAGGAAGCAATCGTACAATTGGACAGGTCACTTCGCATATGATTATTGACAAAATGTAGAAATGGATTAGAATGTGAGAGATAGATTTCGTTTGATATTTACTGTAGAAAAAAGTTGGCATGGGAGGGTATTGGGGTGGTGCTCAGTACCCTTTCTTTTTATTGAAGTGTCATATATAATAAAAATATGTAGTACTTTATTTAGTTGATGCCCATTGCATAAAATGTATAAAGGAGGTTAGAGATGGATTTTTATAACGCAGAAATTAAAATGAAATATCTTGAGCAATTCGATAATTTAGACACAAGAGAAGTTTACTCAAGATTATTTAAAAAAGCAGTGGATACAGAAATAGAGCTCCAACGGGATATATATGATTTTCGTGATGATGAAATTGAAAATTTTATCGCAAATATGCTTAAACCAAAAACAAAAGAGAGTGCTCGGACGTATTGTAATGTTCTATCTTCCTACATACAATGGGCGATGGATCACAGTTACTCAAGAAATTTTACTAATCCATTAAAACGAAGACAAGAATATTTTTATTCCTTCGTAAAGGAATATAAACAATATATAAGTTATGATGAAAAGCAGGCAATTATCCATTCATTAGTGAATAAACAGGATAGTTTTATTATTGAAGCATTATGGAACGGTATTCAAGGCACGCAAGTTAAGGAATTAACAAATTTACAAATTTCAGACTTTGATTTTGATAAGAATAAAATTTATATAAGAGATGAAAAGGGAAATATCGCTCGAATTATTTCTCCGATGGATCCATTTATTTTTAGCATGGCGGTACTGACGAATCAGGAGCAGTTATATTATAAATCGAATGGGGGAATTGATTTTTCAAGTAAAGTCAGAGACTCTATCCCACTTCCGAGCTCAACCTATATATTAAAAGGTGCAATAAATAATAATGATGAGAATCGGGATAAAGTCAAGTTCTATACGATTTACAATAGACTGGAAACGATTAGAAAAGTAGATGGATTAGAAGAGTACAGTGAGGCTCTTACTACTAAAAATATTGTACGGAGCGGTATGATATACTTGGCATTACAGATTTTAAAAAGGGATGGGAGACTGGAAAGGAAGCAGATCGAAGAAATATGCGATTTTTATAATATGAAGTATAAATGGTCTCTTCGAGATTTTTTGAATATAGAAATGATTAGGTCGTTATATCCTCACGAAATAGACGAGATAAAGAACGCAATGGAGTAAGTTATCCCATTGCGTTTTTTAGTGCGTCTATTTCTTAAACATAGATGAAAAAACTGCTAAATGAGAAGCTATAATTTCCTACAAAAATTTGACGGTAAGTATTGAATGGGATATAATTGGAATATAAAAATACAAACATATGTTCTTATTTTACTGTAAACATCATTGTAATGGGGGAGAAATAGTGGATAACTATGACAGCATTATTTTGCGTGAGTTAGAATTCGGAATGGGATTTAAAGGAAAAATGTTAGACGACCTAAAATTAGTCATTGTCGATGAAGCAACATTACAGCAATTTTATAATTTTATATTCCTATCCGGTAGTGATATGACAAAACCAATGATTGTTCATAAATTCATTATATATATAAAAGAAAAATCATCCTATAAAGAATATCACGAATTTGAAAAACTATATAAAGAATGTAAGTTAAAAATAGAAAAAATTACATTGATAAACAGATTATTTGCTAATATAGAAAATAATAAGGAAATAGAACAGGTTCTTCACTGGATTGATAACCAGAAAATAAATTTAAAACAACTGTACGATGCAGTTGTTACATATAGAAATGACTTTAATGTAAAAGAGATTGTGACCCTAATTGAGCAATTACATATAAATAAGGATTATAAAGATCAAATGAAAAGAGCGATTATATAAGACTAAAAAAATTAAATGAGAGGCAAATCGATGATGGATAAAAATACGACCTAAATGTATCGGATCAAAACCGATACAAAAAGCTATTGACGGAAAATCTAGTAGGGAATATAATCTATTTACAATCAAAAACAAAATAAAGTACTAAATTATAGTTTGAAGGATGGAGGTGACGAACATGATCAAATATGAATTGGAAGAAGGTACAAATAGTTTTAACTTATTCTTGAAGGATGATGATCACAACGTAAAGGTTCTAATTGCGGTCATTTTTAATGATGTACATGCACGAATTATTAAACGACGAATGAATGAATATGTTACGTCTTCAGCAAAGGCATAAACACTTATTAGGAAAAGGGAGGGCTATGTTATGTTTTATCGACATTATGAAGGTTATGAATGTTATTTGCTCGGTATTGTGAAATCGGGTATTAGCCACAAGCAAGCGGAAAAATACTTTGAGGCCATACATACTGAATCAGGGAAACATGTAAATGTATTTCTTTATAAAGGCGCCTTTCATGTGGATTCGGATGAATTACTTGCCCTTTATGTTGATGCTCAAGGAAGATATTGGGTACAACCTAAAGAGTTATTTTTGGGTTCAGTAATGATAGATGGACAAGAAGAACGACGCTTCTCTCCGTTTAATCAAAGAAGAAATGATTATTAATCATCAAAAACTATAAAAAGTACAGAGGTGAATGTTGTGGAGTATGATAAAAAGCGCTATTACAAAATTGGTGAGACTGTGTGGATGAAAAAAGAAAAAAGATTCGGGGTTGTGAAAGAACTTAATATTAATCCTTCTGCAAAGAAATATGAGCTAGTGATTGAAGAAAAAATAAACAATGAATACAAAACAATGTACGTAAACGTATGGGATGTTGATAAGGATAAGCGGACAACTCGTAATAAGAAGCCATGTGATACAGTATTGTTTGCCAAAGTGAGAGAAACGGCAGTCTTGCCCAGTTCCATGAATGCCGATGCGAGCTATGATATTTATGTAGATATTAAAAATGCAGTGTTGAATCCAAAAGGAAAATCAGTTGAAGATCCTGTGAGCATTCAGCCGAACGAAGTCGTATTTTTGCCTACAGGAATCGCATCTTCTTTATTGAATAAGTATAGACTTGTATTGAAAGAAAATAATAATGCCTCGAGTTGTTCCTTATCAGTCCTATCAGGAATCATTGACGCTAATTACCGTGATGAATGGTTTATTGCCATTCTTAATTCGGGATCCAAAAACGTTGTACTGACATCGAGTGTTAATGAAATTATTGAAACCAATGATAAAATTTATTACCCTGCAACAAAAGCCATTGCTAAGGCGGTTATAGAAATATGTCCTAAAGTAAGAACTAAGGAGATTACATATGAACAACTCCGCAAAATACCTGCTATTGAGATGAATCTAAGCTCAAATTAATAAAGATATTTAATAAGGGATGTTGAATGGTCAAAATGACAAAACGAGAAGTAATGGACTTAATGGCTTATTTATCATTGATTTCGGCTTCTAAGATGGGGAAGAGTGCGATACATCTAGTGAATGAAAATCAAGTTGATAAAATTATTAAAAAAGCTGTGGATTTGTTTGATAATGACAGTAATAAAGCAGAAGCATTTATTGAGGAAAAGACAAAAAAATTAATTCAAAAACTCAATAAACATATCAAAATGTAATAACATACAAAAGCAAAAAACCTTATCTAAGAGAAGAGGTTTTTTGCTTTTGACTGACGAAACTATTTAAGACCAAATGATAGAGAATATCATGCTTTTTATTGAAATACATATTGCGAAAATGCTCCATCGATATGAATTGGGAATGTACATGTCAGCACATTTTATGATGTGATAGGTGATGCACATGGGGGATAAGAATAAGAAGCTGGAGGGTGTCGGCGTTGACTTGCCGAGTGATGTCATTGTCTTTCATTCCGAGCAGCAGATGAAAGCTCATTTGCCCTGCAAAATGTATAAGCTTGATCATACATCGGGGAGTATCTGGGATCATACCCACGACTATATACAGATTTGGTATGTTGTTCGAGGGGAGTTCAAGCATTCCATTAATCATCGGACTTATAACATGGTGAAGGGAAATATATTCGTCATTCCGCCCTATGCCGTACATCGGGTCGATATGATTCCTGATCAAGGAATGGAAGTGATCGGATGTGAGTTCCTGCCTCATTTTATCAACGAACGATTTGAGCAATCGGAATGGAGCGGAGAATGCTTTGATTTTTCTTATTTGGAGCAGTTTCTGATCGATGAGAAGCACGTGACGCCAAAGGTAGCCTTGACCGGAGAGATCGATATGGAAGTCGGTCGTTTGCTTACGGAAATGTTGGAAGAGTACCGGGGGGCAAAGCGATTTTACGAGTTGGTGCTCAAAGCAAATTTACTGAAGCTTCTCTCTGTCATCATTCGTGAATATTCCAAGTTGGCAGATAAGCCGAGTGAAGAGGACGAGCGTGTTGAGAAGTACCGAGAGTTGATAAAGGCTGTGATGGACTATATTCATGAGCATTTTGCCGAGGAGCTTAGGCTTGAGCGTCTGTGCAGGCAATTCAACATTTCCAAAACGTATTTCTGTTACTTATTCAAACGATTTACAGGCAAAACATTCAACGACTATCTGATCGACTTGCGTGTGAGTAAGGCAGCGCATTGGCTCGTCGCGACGGATAAGTCTGTCACTGAAATCTGCTTCGGCACTGGATTCAATGATTTGGCCTATTTCTCACGCATGTTCAAGCGTCATACCGGCATGTCGCCCTCGAAATATAAGAAGCAGGCACTTGCGGGTCCATTGTCGTAAGCCTGCTGCTTGACGATGCATTTGAAGATTCTGTATACTAAGAGATATTATGAAGCAAGGGGAGATTTTAATGTTGGTGAGCGTTCTTAACTAGTCAATTCCATAGTGAGGCAACGGTTTTGCTGCAGGTGTATGTTCGAATTTCGTCATAGGAACATCCCTGAGAACGAACGTCCAGCGAGACGTTTATTTGAGCATGCTGTTATTAGTCCTCCGGAAACGAGTTAAGAACAGCGGATAAGCAAATCTACGCCAGCATTCCATTCTCTTGCTGCCCGGATCCGTGCTGTATGCAGCACGTTTTTTTGTAATCACCGTGAATTGTGTGCATTCCACCATAGGGGCACTCAAACATGGCCTGGGACAGTTACTGATGAGAACAAGGAATATATAGGCAGAGTATGCACATACGCATGCTCTGCCTTTTTTGCGTTATACAGACGATACCCGGCATGAACGATACATGCTGCTGTTTTCCGTGAACAGAATCCCTCTTTCCGTGAGGTATAATATGCGGCTGCTCTCCTACAACAATCAAAGGAGAATCAAGAGGCATGAACGAAACAATGCTGCAAAGACTGGATTATCATAAGGTTAAAGAAAAAGTATCGGAATATGCGGTTTCTTATGCGGGAAAAAGCCACGTCGAGAAGATGTGTCCGCTCACGAATATCGATGAGGTACGAAGAGCGATGGCAGAAGTGACGGAGGCAAGTGATATGCTGAAGCAGGGGGCGAGTGTACCGCTGCCGACCTTACAAGGGATTGAGCATATTATCTCACTCGTGAATACAGGTTACGTATTCTCGGAAGATGATTTCACGAATGTGGCTGTCTTTCTACGCAGCTGCACTCAATTGAAGAAGTATATGCGCGCGAAGTATGCAATTGCGCCTACAGTAAGTCAGTATGCTGCATCGATGTATGAACTGGAGAGCGTAAGGGATGAGATTGGGCGCTGCATTCGACATGGTCGAATTGCAGATGAAGCGAGCAGGGAGCTAAGCAGAGTCCGACGGAAGGTTATGCAGGTGGAGAGCCGCATCAAGCAAAGACTTGATAGTCTCATGAATAAACATAGAACACTGATGCAGGAGCATCTGGTAGGGATGCGCGGGGGCAGATATGTGCTGCCCATTAAGAAGGAGCTGCGCAAGCAGTTCCATGGCACCGTATTGGATGAATCAGCAAGTGGTCAAACCGTGTATATGGAGCCGACAGAAATTGCCCATCTTCAGCATGATCTCGCCCAGTGGCGGATTGCAGAGTCGCAAGAGGAAATGAAGGTGTTGAGTCATTTAACCGAATTGCTGGAAAGATCGACACCTGAGATTGAGATAAATGTGGATACCGTTGGGGTATATGACTACCTATTCGCGCGCGCGAAATACAGCCGTGCGATAGATGGTCGACCGGTACAGTTGAATGATTGCGGCATCATTGACATTCGTAATGCGAAGCATCCACTGCTAGGCGCGCATACGGTGCCTCTTACATTTCGAATCGGTCGTGGCTACTCTTGCCTGATTATTACGGGGCCGAATACGGGCGGCAAGACGGTTGCCTTGAAAACAGTGGGACTGCTTACGCTTATGGCGCAATCTGGATTGCTGGTGCCGGCCCAAGAGAACAGTCTGTTCTCCGTATTTCGCAACGTATGTGTAGATATCGGAGACGGTCAGAGCATGGAACAGTCGCTAAGTACATTCTCGGCCCATGTTACGAATGTGATTCATATTCTTGAGGAAGCCGATGCGTCCACGCTTGTATTATTTGACGAAATGGCGTCCGGTACCGATCCTGGTGAAGGGGTTGGTCTGTCGATCTCCATATTGGAGGAGCTGCGGAGAAGAGGATCAATTGTACTTGCCACAACGCACTTCAATGAAATCAAGCATTTCGCAACTGCTACGGCGGGCTTTGAAAATGCAAGGATGGAATTCGATGCAGACACCCTGCAGCCGCGATATCAGCTGCGCATTGGGGAAGCTGGAAGCAGCTATGCCTTCCTTATTGCTGCGAAGCTGGGTCTGTCAGCCGATATTATTAGCCGTTCACAGCATGTTACAGAATCGCTTAGTGCAGGAACCTTCCGAGCTGAGAATGCTGCTGCTGCATCAGATGGGAAGTCCGCAATTTCTGAGGCTGAAGCTCCCAACGGAGATATCTCTATTTCCAGGGAAGAGCAGGATTCAGACCGGAATGATGCTGGAAATGAGGATGAAGCTAGGGCTGTTGAGACAGTAAACCTCGTCCAGAGGAATGGCAGTGCAAATCTTCCTGTGAGCAGGGAAGAGGAAAGGCATGTAACACCCACAAAGTGTGCTAAGGAGTCTATGAGCTCTAAGGATTCTAAGGATTCCGATAACAGCAAGAACCCTCCCGCTAAGCTGCAAAAAGGGGACTGTGTCCACATTGCATATTTGAAGCGTACGGGCATCGTGTATGAAGAAGAAGACTTACGCGGGAATGTAGGGGTACTTATCCAGCGCCAGAAGGTGAAAATCAACAAGAAACGCCTAACGCTGTACATTGAGAAGCGGGATTTGTACCCGGAGGACTATGACATGGACATTGTGTTCGAGACGAAGGAGAATCGCAAGAAAAAGAAGATCATGTCCCGCAAGCATGTCGAGGGCATCTCGATTGAGTATCCATCTGAATAATGAGATAACGCCATGTGAAGAGGCCTTCTATTTTATTAGAAGGCCTCTGTTCGTGGTGAATCCGACATAAACAAAAATATTCTGTAAAATGAGACAAACGTCTTGGGCAGAAGCAATTGCTAGCCAAAGCCGATGCCGCATCTCTGTCTCCTTTCCCCTGTATATTCCTGTATTAGAGAAACAAATGGGAGTATCTCACATCCTCAACTGCATCTGTGAAAGAAAGTCCAATATTTGTGGACTATAGTGCAATGTGCGGCGTACAAACTTTTTTATAATGTAGTGGAGACAGTTAGTATTCGTTGTAACCGCTTGCAAATAAGTGGAGAATTGAAAATTTAACCGAACACAACGACGAAATGGAGTGGGCTGCTGTGAAATTAGGAGTTAGCATTTATAGTTTGTATGCTGCATTGCAGGACAAACGTCTAAGTATATCCGGAGCATTGGAATGGATGAAGGAGAATGGCGCGGATCACGCAGAAATCGTGGATTTGGATTTGGATCTGGTCAACCATCCAGAGCGTGTAGAAGAGATTCGTACAACAGCAGAACGAATTGGGCTTGAGTTGTCCAATTATTGCATTGGAGCGAACTTTGCAGGTCATGACGAAGAGGGATTGAAGCGTGAAATCGAGCGTGTGAAGTCGCATGTTGATGTTGCGAATCGCCTTGGTGTGATGTTCATGCGTCATGATGTGGCATCGCGTCCGCTTGAACAGACAGGTGCTGCTTATTTCGAGCAGGATTTCCCTCAGCTTGTCGAAGCATGCCGGGAAATTGCAGATTATGCTGCCCAGTATGACATTGTCACAAGCGTGGAGAATCACGGGTTCTATACGCAAGCTAGCGAGCGTGTGAAGCGTCTCGTGCTTGCCGTAGATCGCGACAACTACAGAACGACCATTGATGTAGGCAACTTCGTATGTGTAGACGAGAATCCACTCATTGCCGTGAAGAACAACCTTGAATTGGCGTCGATGGTTCACTTCAAGGACTTCTATATTCGTCCAGCCGATCGCAATCCTGGCCAAGGCTGGTTCCGCTCTCTGCATGGCAATTATTTGCGCGGTGCAATCGTGGGTCAAGGAGACTTGCCAATCTACGATATCGTTCGCGCGGTGAAGGCATCTGGATTTGACGGCTATGTCAGCATTGAATTCGAAGGGATGGAAGACTGCCTTAAAGGCACGAAGATTGCGATGGACAATGCTCGCCGCATTTGGGAAGAAGTATAAATTCGACAGATCATTCTGGATGAAACATACAGATCAAAATTAGGAGGACTAATCGATGAGTAAAGTAAAAGTTGCGGTTATTGGTACAGGTTCGATCTCGGAAATGCACTTTAATGGCTATAAGAACAATAGTGAAGCGGAAATTATCGCTGTGTGCGATTTGAATGCGGAACGCGCGAAGGAGAAGGCAGTCAAGTACGAAGCTCCAGATGCGATCGTATATACGGATTATCATGAATTGCTTCAAAATCCAGATATTGATGCAGTAAGCATCTGTACATGGAATAATTCCCATGCACCAATTGCGATTGCAGCGCTCGAAGCAGGCAAGCATGTACTTGTAGAGAAGCCGCTTTGCATGACAGTTGAGGAAGCGCTTGCGGTACAAGAAGCACAGAAGAAGAGCGGCAAGACGCTGCAAATCGGTTATGTGCGCCGTTATGGCACGAATACACGTGTATTGAAAAAATTCATTGACGAAGGCGAGCTTGGCGAGATTTATTATGCGAAGGCATCCTGCATTCGCCGTCTTGGCAACCCAGGCGGCTGGTTCAGCGATAAGGAACGTTCCGGCGGCGGCCCATTGATCGATATCGGCGTTCACGTAATCGACCTGTGCTGGTACTTGATGGGCAAGCCGAAGGTGAAATCAGTTAGCGGCAATGCGTATTATAAGCTTGGCAATCGCAACCACATCGAGCACTTGGACTTCTATAAGGCAGCGGATTATGATGGTGGTAAGGTGAACACGGTTGAGGATATGGCAAATGCGCTTATCCGCTTTGAAAATGGTGCATCCCTTGCGGTGGACTGCAGCTTCTCGCTTCATGTGCAGAAGGATGATATGTATGTGAAATTGTTCGGCGACAAGGGTGGCGCTGAAGTAGAGCCTGAATTGAAGATCATTGGCGAGAAGCATAACACGATCTTAAACATGACGCCGCAAATTGATCATCTGACATTTGATTTCAACAATGGCTTCCAAGGCGAAGTCGA
The DNA here is from genome assembly GCF_900102125.1 of Paenibacillus sp. cl6col. Classification (NCBI taxonomy): domain Bacteria; kingdom Bacillati; phylum Bacillota; class Bacilli; order Caryophanales; family Paenibacillaceae; genus Paenibacillus; species Paenibacillus sp. cl6col. The sequence continues at coordinate 390,510 of NZ_FNAZ01000001.1, read as the reverse complement.
TCATTTCATCGATTGCGTGCAAGGTCGCACAGAGACGATCTGCCCTGCAGAAGATGGCGTAGAAATGATGAAGATTTTGTGCGGCATTTACGAGTCTAGCACCAAAGGGACAGAAGTTGTTTATTCCTAATTGAAGCTTCTATCGATGCACTACCACTATAATTGAAGGAGTGAAATTTCATGACGATAATTACGAACCCTATCGGAGTCATTACAGACAGCTTCCGCATTCCTGTGCGGGAAGCGTTGGTGAAAGCTAAGGAAGTGGGCGCAGACGGTGTCCAAATCTATGCGGTTAGCGGAGAAATGGATCCGGCAAACCTATCGCCTCAAGCGCGCAAAGAAATGCGCAGCTATATCGAATCACTCGGTCTGCACGTATCTGCACTGTGCGGTGACTTGGGCGGACACGGCTTCCAAGACAAGGAGGCGAATCCGGATAAGGTGGAGAAGTCCAAGCGTATTCTGGACTTGGCACTTGATCTGGGAACCAATGTGGTAACGACGCATATCGGTATCGTGCCGCATGAGCAGAATTATATTTTCGAAGCGATGCAGCAGTCTTGTGAGGAGTTGAGCCAATATGCGAACAGCCTTGGCGCACACTTCGCTATTGAGACGGGACCAGAGCCTGCGGCACATTTGAAGTCTTTCCTCGATACATTGTCCGGCAAAGGAGTAGCTGTCAACTTCGACCCTGCGAATATGGTCATGGTTACAGGGGATGATCCGGTTCAAGGCGTACATACGCTGAAGGATTACATCGTCCACACACACGTGAAGGATGGCGTGAGATTGCGTGAGGTTGACCCGCGTACCGTATACGGCATGCTGGGCTTCGAGCCAATGTCGCATGAGAAGATTGCGGAAATGGCAACGAGCGGTCCATTTGAAGAGCTTCCGCTTGGCGAAGGCAAGGTAGACTTCGACGCTTACTTCCAAGCGCTCGTTGATATCGGCTACAAAGGCTATTTGACGATTGAGCGTGAAGCAGGCGAAACACCTGAAGTAGACATCCGCAAGGCTGTGGATTTCATTAAGCGTTATAGATAATAGTTTGAGTTTCAGAAGGGACAGATGTCGCAAGTTATGCGGCTTCTGTCTCTTTTTTCTTTTGTCTATCATGGGGCGATCTTTCGTTTATAGGAAGGTAGTCTGTAAAAATATGAAATGAAAGCGATGTCATAAAAATAGACTGACATATTTCATGTGTGCTTTTACATAAGGTAAGAAGGGTAGTTCGATATTTTGTACAGAGAATAGGAGTGGTAATGTGCACGCGATCGACAAGTTGGCACGCATGGTGGGCGAAGTGAAAGAAGATGCTTCTTGGGAGATAAAGCTTACTCCTGAGACGAACCTGGTCGATGAGGTTGGCCTCGATTCTCTTCAACTGATTCAGCTTATGTTGAAGGTGGAGGAGCAGTTCAACGTGCAAATGGACTTTGAACGATTCGATTACGAGCATTTGCAGACGACTCGAGCGTTCTTAGGGTTTCTCGAATCACTCGGCGCCGAGGTGCAGCTGCATGCGTAGTCCTCTGCCGGAGGAACTGCTGCTAAGATCTATGCCACTCTATGATGGGCCGCGCCTTGTCATGGGCATGTTCGATGCGGAAGCCTATTGGCGCCCTTCCGAGCTGGCGAAGCTGCCATCGCTTCGGCCAGTACAAGAGCACGCTGCTGCCGATTATATGGACGAGCTGCTGTTCCCATTGTGCGGAGAAGATGGCCTCGCCGTGACCCGTCATCCACGGAATGCGGCGCAAGCTGCCTATTTGCATGATGCAGGATTTTACTTCCGCTCGTTGACATGCAGCAACGCTCAGACGAACGGGAACGAGCAGAGAAATAAGGATGTATTCCAACTCGTATCGGAGCAATGCACAGAGCCGAAATGGAAGCGATTGATGCGGGAACTCCCCCTTGCTGCTTACGCGGTTATTCCCTCTGCGGAGGCGTTTGTTCAAAAGTATGGCCTGGACGGCGCAATTCCTGATGCGGAAGCCGTTAAACAGGTGAATTCGAAGGCATATTCGCTTCGTCTTGCACAGCAGTTAGATTTGAACCCTCCAGGCAGACTTGCAGAGGGAGCGGATACCGTGCAGCAAATCGGCGCTGAATTGCTTAACCGTCACGGCAAGCTCATCTTGAAGGATCCCTACGGGGTATCAGGCAGCGGGAATCTAGTCGTCGACGCTTCGGCACTTCTTACTCGCCTTACTGATTATCTACGTGCTCAAGAGCGGGCAGGCAAGCAGGTACAGTTGATCGTTGAACCTTGGCTGAATAAGCAGGCGGACTTCTCCTGCCAATTGCATATCGCATCGAACGGATGGACGGAACTGCTCGGGGTACAGCGAATGGTGAATAGACAGCTGAATTATGGCGGTTCATATGCAGCGGATACACATCTAATGAATCGATTGGCAGAGGCGGGTTACTTCGAACATATGGAACGTTTGGCCGCTCAGATGTATATTGACGGTTATTACGGGCCCGTATGCATTGACTCTATGCTGCTGGAAAACGGTGAAGTGTATCCAGTAGTGGAGATTAACGCTCGACATTCCATGGGAATGCTGAACCATTGCCTAGACGCCCACTTGGAACGCTGGGGGAAGCGCAGTTTCTTGACATGTCTCCAGCTTGGGCTCCCTGAACGGGAGCAGAAATCGACAATGCGGCCTGCAAGCATGGTAGAAGAAGACGCAAGAACCGCAGGAACCGCCGATCAAGATTTGTCTAGCTCCAGCACTCAATTCGAGCAATTGTTGATGCAATTGGATGAAATTGAACTGTTATACACACCGGAACGTCGCACGGGCGTGATGCCGTTGTCTGCGAACACTCTCTTCTCACCAACTGTTCATAACCGCTCAGGACGCTGGTATGTGTCACTTGTTGCGGATAACGCTGCCGGGAGTGAGGCGTTAGGCAATCAGCTTCATCAAGCGCTTTTGGCATTCGGCTACCGGATTTATTCATAGATAAGATGGAACAGCATCGATCGCAAAGTAGGTGTTCACACTGCTAAATACTTCACCCATTACCATTCTTACCTCGGGAAATTCACTCGGTGCTTATGTACCAGGGATTCGACTTGTAGAGCAACTTAGACGGCGCGGGATTCCAGCAGAAGCTGAAGTGCTGGAGCGCCTCTTCCCTGAGGAGACACGCCGCAACATGATTCGCACGAAGCAGCTTTTTCACAATAGCTTCGAGGCAGCTAAGATGGGAACCCGAATGGCGCGAGATATTGGTCTGACACTGGATGAAGGGGCCGTAGCCAATCTGCTTCAGCGATGGAGAGATGAAGGAAGGTCGGCCTTCCTTGCTGTGACAGGCTTCTGGATACCAGTTCTGCAGCGATATGAGAAGATGATGCATCCTGAGCCAATACGCGCAGAGTTCTTACGACTGGATACAGTGGATACGCCGTCCTATCGTCCATATGAAGATGTATATCCCCGCTATCGCCATCATTGGCTGTACAGACTGGGGAGAGAGGGTACAAGCGAACTTTATGCCAAGTTGACCATGTCGGATGCAGATTTCGTTCCCTATCCAGAGCGCGAGAGACGAATTGTCGTTCACGGAGGTGGCTGGGGGATCGGTACTTATCGGAGCAAGATTGCGAATATCCAGCGCTATTACTCACTTGCCATCGTGGCATACCATTCAGAGGAAGTGCTAGATGCGCTGCCGTGCGACCGAATCTATATGACCGATCCGAATTGGCACCCGTGGCTGGAGGAATCACTGTCGTATGATCAGACTATGCAGGCTGCTCAAACCACTCAAACCACTCTAACCAATCTATCCAATCAAATTGATACAGCTTATCCGCCAATGGCTGAATGGAAACGGAATGAACCGCTCACCTACGAACGGGGCACGAACGGGCCGCTGCTGTATGAGGTAATTCGAAACAGCTTGGCCATCGTCAGCAAGCCTGGTGGCGGAACACTTATCGATTCGCTATCATCTGCAACCCCGCTGATATTCCTTGAGCCATTTGGCGAACATGAACGGGCAAATGCAGAGCTATGGGAAGAGCTCGGCTTCGGCATTTCCTATGACCGCTGGCTAGAGGCGGATTGTTCTTGGGAAATGCTGTATGAGCTGCACTGTAATTTAAAAAGCCAAACGCTTTCACTATCTGATTTCGGAGGGATGTATTCATGACGCAGCCGAAGACAAGTGCGACGTTAACACGGACAGAGTTCCGTTCTTTGAAGCAGACGCTTCACAATATGAGCACAGGTAGCCGGGGTCTGAAGGAGGATCCATCCTTTGCCTTCGATCTGCCAAGGGATATCGGCATTAAATTGAACAATGGCTGCAACTTGCGCTGCAAGCACTGCTTCGAGTGGAATCCCGACGGTTACCATCATGAATTCGAGCGTCAGGAAGCACGGAGAGAAATCGAATTCTCGTTAGTCGAGAAAATATTTGAAGAAACGAGACCTTACCGCTCGCGCATGTTCCTGTGGGGCGGCGAGCCGCTCATGTACTCGAAGCTGGATGAACTGTGCGAGCTGCTGGCGGCAGATCCTCGAATTGCGACGATCTGCACAAATGCGGTGCTGGTCGAGCAGAAGTTGGATTCGCTGCTCAAGCTGCCGGAGGGTGTCACACTGCTGGCTAGTCTGGAAGGATTCGAGGAGGAGAATGATGCGATTCGCGGACGAGGGATCTTCCAGAAGGTAACGGCGGCTATACAGCTGTTGCTGGATAAGAAGCGCTCGGGTGAGTTCAAGGGGGATGTATCGATCAGCCTGACGATCAATGACGCGATGGTAACTCGACTATATGAGTTCATGGAATATTTCGAAGAAGTGGGGGTCAATTCTGTCTATTTTGTTTTCCCATGGTATATTCCGGAGGCTGTTGCAGAGCGAATGGATACGTACTTTGCCGAGCATTTCGGGTGGCTGGAAGCGGCCCACGATCCGATGAAGAAGAGCTGGCATTCGTTCACGTATCATTTGTCGCCGGAGAACTTAGAGCCGCTGCTTGCGGAGATGGAGAAATTGCGTACACGCGTCTGGAATAATCGCATTCGTTTTCAACCTGCATTAGAAGCTGACGAGGTGCGTGAGTTCATTCTCGGCACCGAGCGTCCGGGCATGCGCCGGAAGGAATGTCTGGCCTTATCTACGCGCATGGATGTGCTGCCTAACGGCAAGGTGAATCCATGCAAGTTCTTCCCGGAATTCACAAATGCGGACTTGCGGGATTCTAGTTTGAAAGAAGTCTTCCACGGAGAGAGCTACAACAAGCAGCGCGAAGTATTGTCCTGTGGATTAACGCCGGTATGTTCGAAGTGCGTGCTCCTGTATAATAATGGCGCTTAAACGCTGACGGGAAGGGGAAGGACTCCCATGAGTGCGATTACGGTCAGAGGACTAAGCAAGACATTCGCCTATTACCGCAAGCAGAGTGGCCTGACACATTCCATTCGGAATTTATTTCATCGGGAACAATTGTACCGTCATGCCGTTTCTTCTATCTCATTTGAGATTGAGCAGGGAGAAGCGGTCGGATTCATTGGTCCGAATGGGGCGGGCAAGACCACTACGTTGAAGATGTTGTCTGGTATCTTGCACCCAACGGATGGGGAAGCACGTGTACTCGGCTACGTGCCGTGGGAGCGCCAGCAAGCGTTTAAGCGCCGCTTCGCGATTGTCATGGGGCAGAAGAGTCAGCTATGGTGGGATTTGCCGGCGAATGAATCGATTTATTTGAACAAATGCATCTATGGCGTGGACGATCTGGAGTACCGCAAAACGCTGGATGAGCTTGCTGAAATGCTAGACGTTGCGCATTTGCTGGGTGTGCAGGTGCGGCGATTATCGCTAGGTGAACGGATGAAAATGGAGATGATTGCAGCGCTGATTCATCGCCCCCAATTGCTGTTTCTTGACGAACCTACGCTCGGCCTCGATTTTGCGGCACAACAAAATGTTCGCCAGTTCCTAAAGGCCTACAAGGAGGAGAAGAAAGCGACAATCCTCTTAACAAGCCATTACATGCGTGACATCGAGCATGTATGCAGCAGGGCGCTCGTGATTCATAGCGGAGAAATTGCCTATGACGGGGCGCTTGCGCGGATGAGCGGATCATTCGGACGGCGCAAGCGAATGAAAGTACGATTTACTGCATTCGTTCCGCCTGAGCAGCTGCAAGACCTTGTTCGTCTTCTTGCCGTGGTGCGGGAGCATCAAGGAATGTCGGCTGAATTGGAAGTGGCAGCGGATGAGGTGAAGCCGCTGGCAAGATTGCTGCTGGATCATGATCTCGTTGAGGATTGGACGGTCGAGGACGTTCCAATCGAGGAAGTCATCGAACAACTATATGAAGCAAAATGTGCAGAACGAGAAGGGGAAGAGACGGATGGGGAAGCTTCCGGAGCAGAACGACATGCAGCAGAAGGATAACCGTAATCAGGATGAACATAGGCAGGATACACCTAATGAGGATGGCCCTAATCATCGAGCCTACAATAGGGCGGAATCTGCATCCAATCGACGAAAGGGCGGCAAGTATGCTGCAGCCTTCGGGATCGGGTTTCAATCATCGCTCGAATATAGGTTCCAATTCGTGATTGGACTTATCAGTCTCTTCTTTCCGATCGGCATTCAGTCTCTGATATGGAGCGCGGTGTACCGCAATTCGGAGCAGCACACACTTTACGGATATGACTACGGACAAATGATCATGTATACGATTCTATCCGGTCTTATTGCGAAGTTCGTCATGACACAGCTGGAACACACAATCGCCGAAGACATTAAGTGCGGCGGGCTGAACGCTTACTTAATTCGCCCCATTAGTTACTTCTGGTATCGGGTATCAGCTTATGCAGGAAGCCGCGTCGTAACGGACAGTATCCTGCTCGGCTTAGTTGCAGCCGTACTGTTCGCCGCTTCCCGTTATGGTCATGCTGTGCTGTCTTCAAGCCGCATCGCCTTATTTGCTGCTGCGCTTTTGCTTGCGGCAGCTGTACAGTTTCTACTCTCCTACGCCATATGCGCCTTAGCGTTTCGTCTTGCAGAGATCTCGTACTTCTTCGTGATCACAGGTCTACTTGTACAAATTCTAAGTGGCGGCATCGTACCGCTTGAGGTATTCGGTGATACGCTTAATGGATGGTTCAATTTGCTCCCGTTCAAGTACACCATTTACTTCCCGGTCAATGTGCTGAACGGTCGATTGAGCGAGGGAGAAGCGTTGACGGGACTGCTTATCCAGTGCGGCTGGATCGCTCTGCTTGCCGGAGCAGCACATCTCGCTTGGAGAGCTGGGCTTAAGCGGTACATCGGGCTGGGAGGTTGAAGAGGGGATGAGAACAAGCTGGTACTCGTTATCTTCGTGTCGTTCTTGGGCTGACGGTGCGAGAAGTTACTTGCGTTTATACGGTGTGTTCGTGAAAAATTGCCTCGCTGCAAGCATGGAGTATCGGTTCAACTTCTGGATGGGCATTGCTGTGGAGATCGCCTTCCTCTGTGCCAAGGCATTATATATCCTAATTGTGTATCAGACCGATCTGCATATCGGAAGCTTGACGCCAGATCATATTCTGCTGTTCATTGGCACTTATACGATGATGACAGGGCTCTACATGGGACTGTTCTATGTGAATTTCATTCGACTGCAGCAATATGTGCGCGACGGGACGCTTGATCTGATGTTGACGAAGCCGATATCGCTGCAATTTCTTGTGTCGTTGCGCTATGTCGATATTGGTCTGCCTATCCCGAATGTCATCGCCGGTGCGGTTATGATCGGCATCGGCTGGCATCGCGCGAATCTGCCGCTGGATGGCAATATCTTCGGCTTCTTCGCCTTGCTGTTATCTGCGCTGCTTGTCACGTATGGCATCATGCTGCTGCCTGCGCTGCTTGCGTTTCGTTTCGTTCAGACTGGTGCAGTGACCGAGATTGCCCATTCGATTTGGGACGCGAACAATATGCCTTTAGATATTTTCCCACGTTGGCTGCAGCGTATCGGCGTGTACGTGATTCCGATTTTTCTAATTAGCAACTATGCTCCGAAGTTTGTGCTTCATGAGCTGGCCGCATGGGATATTGTGTGGGCTATTGCAGCACCGCTCCTGCTGCTTCTCATAACGAGATGGTGCTGGAAGCGGGCTGTAGTTGGATATAGCAGCGCTGGAAGCTAGATGAGGAAAGGAATTATATGGAGGATAGGGAGGACATAAGGGACGGAAGTACTGAAGGATGGTGAATTCGAATGTCTGAACAAGAACAAGAACAAGAACAAGAACGGGCACAGATGCAAGTGAAAGAAAGACAGCGCTATGAACAAGGCTTTCTCGATTGTCGGAATGTTCAAGTATCGATCGCGCTTCAGGAGTGGGGAGTTCCTGTTGAGCTGTTGTATTACAATGCGTGGGAGAGCACGTGCTCGGTTTATGAGCACTTATATGTAAATAAGAAGCTTCCATGGCTGTATGAATCCCCGTGCCTTGTTCCGTCCGAACTGGGGCTAATCGGAGTCGCCTATGATGAAGTGCAGTATGCGACATATGAAGATGCTGATACCATTTTGCAAGACGTCGACTATTCAGAACAAGCGGCCTTTCTCTGGATCGTATGCGGTGAGTCGCCATATGTGAAGCCAGGATTCTACGGGCATCCAGAATCGGTGCATTCGGTGTGGGTTCAGGGTCTATCCAGCACGTCTAGCCTAGACTCTGAGCTGGCCGATTGCACAGCCGGGGCAGGTTACTGGGTGCGTGATACTTATCCCGAATTCGAAGGATTCGTATCTGAGACTGATTTCCGTCGAATGGTAGATAGTCCGTATGTACATCTAGAAGATAGACAGGTATTCCTTGTACGTCGGCCCGAGCGGAATGACTCAGCGGGTAAGGGGCAGATCATGGAGCGTTTCCTAGAGCGGCAGCGAGGGCTTCATGACGATGCAACGTTCTATGACATGATCTGCCGGACGGTGAATCAGCCGGAGCCGGAATTCTTCCCAGAATGGACGGAGCTGTACGACTGTCATTCTCATGCGTTCAAATTTCTAGCAGGTTCCCGTTATGCTTACTCTTGCTTCGTAGAGACCTTGGTGTCAAGTGAACATCCTTGGGTACGGCAGCTCCGAGACATTGCCCGCAGGGCGGATAAGTTGAAGAACGTGTTCTTAATGGCTGCACAAAGCGGTCGTGTGGATGGTCAGGTCGTTCATCGGATGTGCACGGAATTGTACAGACTTGAGCAAGAGTGGCTCGCAAGCGGTCATGTAGAGCTTGGACGAGAGGCCCAGCTTCGGAGATAGAACAGAATATCCGCTTATGAATGCAGGATGACGGAGGGGCAATCCAAGCAGTTGAGTCCAAGTCCCAGACGACCAATAAGCATGCAAAAGGGGCAGCATTTGCTGCCCCTTAAATTCATTGATAGGATAAGGATGATTTCAGAGTGTTCTACCATCATTCTTCGATAAACACTTACGCAAGCGGCTTCGGATTTGTCATTGACAGCAGTTCCTGCATGTTTGACTTTCTTGCATCTCCAAGTGTGCTGCCAATCAGATTCGTAAATCCGTCTATGGTAGCCATCCGTCCGTTGTAGCGTTGGAAATACTTGTGCCAGACGATGTCCAGTGCTTCGGTGCCAGCCTTCTGCACCCATTGCACCATTAGAGCAGCGCCCTTGACGCGGTAGAGCAGCTCAGAATATTGGCCGACATGGAACGCGGGAGTCGTTACCTGCTTCTGGAACAGTACGGCTGGCCATTGCTCGGATGGGATGACGAGGGCTCCTGCATCTGGATCCGTCCATGCATCCAGCGATGATAGATTCGGATACTGTCCGTTCCATATCGACATCGCCCAAGGTGCTCCCTCCTGTTCGTGACGATAGTATTGCGCTGCGAATTCAGATAATCCCTCTTCCAAAAATCCTTCAGTAAGCGCATTATGTCCGATCGCAAGTGAGAACCATTGCTTGGCAATCGATCGCAGCACATCCTGTGACAGCACACCTTGCTCATTACCCGCTGCACCGAGACGGTTGAACAAGATTACTTCGTTCAAGCTGTCCGTCATTTCGGGGAATGGGGCTTCGGCGAATTTCCAATGCTTGATTGGCAGCATTCCAATCTTATCGGAATAGAATCCGATTGCATCCTGCAGCGCTGCTGTATATTTCTTCATCTGTTCCTCGTCCGGCTGCTCGAAGGTGAATACAGACAGTTGTCCGCCACTAGGCAGATCGACCTTCGTCTCTATATATTTCGGGCTTGCGTAGAAGCCGAAATGACGGACATTCTGCACGTTTGAATGAACAATCTTCCTCTCATTCTCCACACGCTGGTCAATCAAGCTGCCCGTCATCGCCACATTCCATGATGCAGGCATATTCAAGCTTACATCGTAATCCGCAGCATAGAAGAAATCACTCTTATATTTCGGATTGTTCGGAACCCGGTTCCAACCTCCTTGAATCGAATCGAAGACGGCTAGCTGCGGCGTCCAGTAAGTACCGCCAACATAATCATCTGTATAGGATAACCGCTGTGCGCCATACGGGACTTGGACTTCATAATGAATGCGAATCGATACGGTCTCATTAGGAGCAAGCCCCTTGTTAAGCGTAACCGTCATCGATTGGTTTGCATGCTTAAATTGCAGTGCTTTGCCCTCTAAAGTCGTTACTTTCTTCGTCGTTATTCCCCCGAAGAACCGATCATCGATGCTATGGCTGTTATGGGCATCATCCTGAGGAGATTGATTGCGAATTTGTTCGTTGCGCTGCTTGAACTGAACAGGCATCGTCTCTGGCTTGCGGTAGCTGTCGGCGAACCAATGGAAGACTAGCTCTTTAAGGTTGCGATTGAATACGTTGCGAATCGTAACGACGGCCTCCGATTGTATCGTTCGAGTCTGCTCATTCCAATTGGCATTTATCTGATACTGAATCGGTGAGGTGGAGGCATTCTCCTTCTTCGCCTTGCCCTCACTCTTGCCGCCCAACGCACACCCAGCTAGCAGCTGCGCCATCAGGCAGATGACAAGCAAGGTAACAGCTAGTTTCCATCGTGTTGGACGCGGTTGGAATCGCGATGTGTTGCTCATAGGTGGCCCTCCTTCCGCCGATAAATAGGTAAGGTTGTTCATAATTGTATGTTAACTCCATTGTAGTAGATTTATAGGGAGCATATCTATTGATTTGACTTACGTTAGCTTACAGTTTTGTCATGATCAATGATATGGTACTATTACTTAGGGGGATATGCATTCTATTAATTATGGAAACATCAACAACCACTAGAGAGAGAAAGGGATGAATTCGGTGATTCTCCGAAAACCGATGTTACCTCACTCGATAACCGAATCCGATAATGTTGTATTGGATTCCCTACGAACAAAGATGAATTTCTTACAAATCACATCGAAAGATGCCGAATGTCTGCGTCGTTTGGCTCCCTACATGGAAAAGTACGCAGAAGCGATCACAGACCGCCACTATGATTTACTGTTCGGATTGCCAGAAATGAAGCGAATGATTGATCAGCACAGTACTAGGGCAAGGCTCAAGGGAACGTTTATCGCCTATTTGCAATCGATCCCTCAGGTTGCATTTGATGCAGAATACGTGCGAATGAGAGAGCGAATTGGGCAGGTGCACAGCCGCATACAATTAGAGCCGGAATGGTTCATTGCCTCGTTCTTGCGCGTATATGAGTACTTGGTTCCCATCATCGTGAATGATTTCCGTTCAAATGATGCATCTTCGATCTTAATGGCGCTTCACCGGATTGTGATGCTGGATGCCCAAATTGTATTGGAATCCTATCAGTCTGCAACGGAATATCGCCTGATGGACAACAATAGTGACATTATGGAAATGTTAATTCAGTCTGATGGACTGCACACACTGTTGATCGCTGCTGAGCGATCCCTTCAAGATGTTTTGGACATTCAGGCTGCTACCGAGCAATTGACAGCTTCCATCGAAGAGGTGTCCGTGCAGACGGCAGATTCTGCAACGAATACGGTGAATATGATTGCGGCGCTTCAGGAGAATCGGAAGATTGTTGAAGAGACGATCGAAGGCTTCGAGAAGATGAATGATTTGTTCTTAGATACACGCACTCGCTTTGACCAATTACAGCGTTCCATGCAAAAGTTAACGGACGTCGTGCAGTTAATCGACACGGTCGCTGGAGAGACGCAACTGCTCGCGCTGAACGCTTCGATCGAAGCAGCACGTGCTGGGGAAGAAGGACGCGGCTTCGCTGTTGTGGCTGGGGAAGTACGCAAACTATCTGATCAAACAAAGCATGCCGTTCATGATGTGTATGATGTCATTGAGAGCATTCAAGGCATGGCTACAGCAGTGCAAGCGCGGACTCGGGATATGTCGGAGCAAATGGATATCCAGCATCATAAAAATAAAAGCGCTTTCGAGCAGTTGGATCGTATGATGCAGTCGGTCGAAGAGGTAGGTTCTTCGGAGGATGCAATCGCTTCTATTGTCGAACAACAAGCGGATGCTACAACAGAAATTACTGCCAGCATGACCGGCATTGTGAAGAATACAGAAGAAATGATGTCTATGGCCAAGGCTACCGGTCAGCATCTCTATACAACAAGCCAATCGGTTGAGACATTGCGCAAGCAATCGCTTGAATGGTTCCGTCATATCGATGATGCACAATGGATTCGAATTATGAAGACCGATCATCTACTATGGAAATGGTGCACGTATAATCGGCTTCTCGGCTTCGATGAGAGTGATCCTGCTGTCATGGAGGACTTCCATCAATGCCGGCTTGGCAAATGGATTGCAGCAGAGCAGCAGCGAAGCGATTCGCCAGTGGCCCATCTTCCGCTGTTCAAGGATACGGTGGGGCAGCATGAGATGCTTCATCGCTTGGCAGGTGAAGCTGCTCGTCAGATGGATAATGGCAACCGCGATGCAGCGACAGCATCCTATCGGCGAATGAATGAGATCTCGCAGCAGCTGTTGGCACAGTTGGATGAGCTGAGAACTCAGCTGGAGCGCCGCCCTGCAAAACAACATGCCTAATCGTCTAGGAAGGTTGAGATGTAAGCGGATTTCGGTTCGGTTTATCTCGTAAGGATAAGATAAAGAGGTACTGAACGGGGATGCGGCTGGATTCTCGCGGGTGGAATTACGTTGTATATAACTAATGAATAAATGAACATATATTGTAATCGTAAATGTAAAATCGGGTTAGGCAACACCATGCGATTCGACACGGTGTATGCCTGACCCGATTTTTTTATGCTTGAAGATATTGAATGAAAAAATAGGTTGGTTTTTCTTGTTCCCATTCGACCACTGCAATCTGCTTGCGTTTAAATCGATCCTGATAGGTACGAACAACAATGGTATATAACCATGACGCGAAGCTTCTGCTTCGATCATGATCCGCCAGCTTGCGGTATGCCTTAATAAATGCCTCCTGCGCAATATCCTGGGCATCTTCATGAGTCGCTCCCATCCCTCGTAGCAAGCCGTACATTCGCTGTTTGTACTTGTTGACTAGAATCGCTTATAAGTCCTGCCTGCCTGCAAGAATTTGCTCGATGATGTCTTTGTCTGGCTCGGTGCAGCCCATGGCTCTCCTCCTTCGTCGTTGTCTGTTTATAGATATAGACGAGGCTCTCACTTGCAACTTCTCATCGTAGCAAGAAAGATTTTTTGCGAATTTCACGAAAAAAAAGGAGAACCGGAGTCCTCCCTCATCAATTTTATTTTCTTCTGACACGTTGCATTCATGAACAACAATCGCCCCGGCACAGTAGTGCTGCGCGGGGCGATTGCGTCAAGCAGCAGATTATCTGCCTCTATGCTTTTCTTTCCGCTTGTGAATGCGAATGCTCCGTTTTTTCTCCTGCAAGGCTTCGCGTTCTTCCCGAGAGCGGCATACGCGCTCCTTCTTTCTGCTCTCGTAGTCAAGACGCAGTGCTTCCTGGGATTGCGTCGATATGCCGCGCTGCTTCATTTCCATTGCGGCACGTCTTGCCAGCCGCTTCGGATTGATACGGCGCAGCGGTTCTTGGGCGTTCTCGGATCCTTGCGTAACCCGTTCTATGAGAGGCATCATGAGTGAATCCACGAATTTAAGCACTTCAGTGTCTTTCGGCTCCGAGCCAAATACGTGGCGACAAGCCTTCAGTCTTCCATGCTCCGTGTCTTCCACGACACCTATCCAGAACGGTCCTTCAAAAAATACGGTTAACTTCACATTCCATTCCCCCTTTGTCATAAAGAGTGAGGGACATCCCAAGGGGGGAAGGTTACTGATCCCGAACATTTTCATGCCGGAACGTTCGGACTACCAACCGAAAACCGTGTTTTTACACTCTTACTTGAGTATAACTCAAATGAATGGAGTTCCCAAGATAAAGATGTCATTGAAAAAAGCAGGTAGGAATGAAATTTAGATGGGAAAGGAGGAAGTTAGAAAGTTAGAAGTGAGAAGAAAAAATAAGCAAAAATAGAGAAATAAAAATACTGAAAGTTAGGATGGGGTGATTGGGAGGATAGGCGGATACAGTAATTAGTTGACTTCGAGCATGCATCAGGAAGAAAACGGGGGAACCACATCCGATCTGTGGAGGAGCTCGCGTTGGAGCTTCCACAGATGAACATGGATGATGAGTTGTACGAGTTGATGCGTTACCTATTTTTCGCGTATATCATGTTAGACAAGGTTGAAAAGTCAGAAGCTATTTATCGGATTCAGAATCCAGCTGGCTCCATTTGTTGCCGAATACCGGCGGTGTATATTGAAGCAGTTTCTCAACGAGCTCTGCAGGGTCAGCAGAAGCAAGGATGAGCAATTCATGCTCTTGCTTAACAAATCCTGCTTGGATGGAGTGCCGAACCATTTCCAGCATAGGTGTGAAATAGCCTTCCACATTCAGTACGCCAATTGGCTTCTGATGAATGCCGATTTGCGCCCAGCTAATGACCTCGAACAGCTCTTCAAATGTTCCGAATCCGCCTGGCAGCGAGATAAATCCGTCAGACAGATCGATCATTGTTTTTTTGCGTTCATGCATATCTTTTACTTCAATGAGCTCAGTCAAGTTGGTATGTACAACTTCACCTCGGAACAATCCGCGCGGCATAACGCCTGTTACTCTGCCGCCAAGGCGCAGCACTTCATTAGCTACTTCGCCCATGAGACCGACTTTGGAGCCACCGTATACAAGTTCAATGTTCTTCTCAGCAAGTACACGGCCTAGAGCTTGCGCGCTAGAGGCGAAGTTGGGGTGCGTCCCCAAGTTGGATCCGGAATACACACATAATCTTTTCACGAGTAATGCCTCCTCATCTGGTATACTTCATTAAGTATAGACATCATTGGTTAGGAAAGGAAGTTAATTTACAATGGAGATGAAACCATTTCAACAGTGGGTGCAGCAATTTTATCAGAAGCGGGAATGGTCGCAATATAATTCCTTTATTCGCGTCGGCTTCCTCATGGAGGAAGTGGGAGAGGTTGCACGTGTTGTTCGGGCGCTGGAAATTGGCCGTGACCGTCCAGATGAAGGGGAGCGCAGCCGCGATGAACTGCGTCAAGAACTGGTGGAAGAGCTCGGTGATGTGCTGGCGAATGTCATTGTGCTGTCGGAGAAGTATGACATCGACTTGAGTGAGATTGCACAAGCCCATATGGACAAGCTGACGAAGCGTTTCGGCGGTTGATTCGGTAAGGAAACACTAGGGAGAACTACTGGCAAGAGTAAGAGCGCAAAGAGTAAGTAGCAAGTAGCAAAGAGCAAGGAGCAAAGTGCTGAGTGCTGAGTGCTGAGTGCTGAGCGAAAAGCAAAGCTAAGAGTCTAAAGTGTAAATTGCTAAGATCCATCCCGTTGCGGCGAGCTGCGAATCGGATAGATAACAAAGCAAATGATGGCGAATACGAGTGCAACGATTGGGATGCCTGCCAGCATCAGTCTAATCCCCAATATGGCTGCGTCAGGCTGCTGCGCGCTATTGGCAACATAGCCGCTGGATTCGAGTACGGTGCTCATAATAATGGCTTGCAGGGAGACGCCGAACCGAATAATAAATCCATTCATGCCGAAATACATACCTTCGCGTCGTGCCCCTGTCGTGCGCTCGTCCTCGTCAATGACCTCAGAGAGGAGAATGTCGAGTAGGATGATAAGTCCAGCAAGGCTGAACCCGATGAATGCGCCTGCTATATAGGCGCCGAGTTCCGATGAGACGAACAGAAGTGGAGCTAAGGCAAACATATAGCATACGATGGCAGCAATCATCGTTTTGCGCGGTCCGTAGCGTTTCGTCCAATGCGCCCATACGTACACCAACGGGATCGCAGTAACGAAGACCAGCCCAAGCATAATTGTGTTGGCGCTTTCATTTGCGTGCAGTGCATATTTGGTGAAGAACGGAATCGCCGCGGTCAGAAGAGCAAAGGTCAATTGCACGAAGAAACCGCCCAGTACATAGGCGACAAAAGAACGGTTAGAGAACGTATACACAATAGCCTTCCATAACCCGATTGAGCGAGCAGATGCCTGCTCATTCTCCTTCGAGCCCCAGATCATCACAGCCAGAAAAATAGCGGATATGATTCCGAAGGTAAGCCCCATAGCCCCCCATCCGTATTCGGTATAGACTAGCGGCGGTGCTGCTACCCCTCCAATCATCCCCAGTATGCCGAACATTTGCTTCCACGAAGAGGCAGATGCTCGCTCCTTCATCGTAACGAACATTTCCGGGAACAGCGCTGAGTAATTGAGGATGACGAGCACATACAAAATATCATACAGCAGTACGAGCAAGAGGAAGTACCAGAACAGCCCGTTACCGGAAGCAAGCGGGAACCAGATGAGTGTAAATACAGCCGCGAGCGGTATCGCTCCAAATGCCATGTAGGGAATGCGCCGGCCCCATCTCGTACGAAACCGATCGGACATATAGCCGAACAATGGATTGAGAAAGGCGCCGACGAGTCCGTGGATCACCATCGCAATGCCGATGAGTCCTGGACGGACGCCAAGGATGTCAACGTAATAATAGACAATATAGGCTGCGAACATTTGGGCCAATAAGTTGGCAGATATATTTCCTGAAGCGAAGGCAGCTTTGCGTGCAGGGGATATCGCAATGCTCATGGTATGACCCTCCTCCTTGTTCCTACATAAGCGGTGGGAGCTGGCCGCGCTGTACATCCCGCAAATCCCGCCAACGAATGAGTTGAATACCTTCTTCTGCTATGACACGCCTGATGTCTGAATCGCGGAATAATCTCCATTCCATGCCGCGCTTCTCCCAATGTGGAGTAATGGCCTTTAATTCATCAGATACGATGGAGGGGTGGAGGTACATCTCGGTAATACCGGGAAGAAGACCGCGTAGGAGTGCTTCCGCCTTGGCTTTGACCTGAGCATATGTCTCTCCTGGAATCCGTTCATAAGGGAGCCCGAGCAGTGTATCAAGTATGACAACCCCTTTGGCATCTGCCAGATCGATCCGCCTCTTCGCCATCTTCTCGAGTTCTGGATTCAGCTTCATGCCGCCAATACGTCTTGGCATGCGGAACGGCAGTCCATACGCTGCACATACATCAAATACTACGTCAAGGAAATCCCGTCCCGACGCGAGTCCGTATAAGCTGCCCATGTGGTTATCCGCATGCGTAATATTGATGCCGATGCGTCTTGCCGCTTCAATTTGACTAATCATTTCACAGCGAATTTGCTCAGGATCGGCGAGATGCTCGACGGTCAGACAATCCTCAGGGAAGCAGCCCTCCTCGGTGAGCAGGGTGGAGATGTCTCGTGATCGGTTCATCGCCGACCATTTATACCCTTCCCACTCGCTCGTGAAGGTGAGGTGTACCCCGATGTCCAGCTCTGGATGAGCGGCACTCCACTTCGCTGCTTCCTTGGCCCAGCCGCATGGCATCATGATGGAGGTGGAACAAATCGATCCCTCCTCAAGCAGCTGCATAATCCCCATGTTCGTTGCATGACACATACCGAAGTCGTCGGCATTAATGATGAGCAGACGATCGGTTTCCTCATACCCTAAAGCTCTCATGACGTTCATGGCCTTCGCCTCCATGTATGATTGATCGATGCGCATGAATCGATTCGTGTGTATGCAACTAAATATATTCGGTAGTGGGTGGCAACTTGCACTTGCGCTTAGATATAATGATGGTTTACTCACGGGAGTATCGATTTCCCATGCGCGATGAGAGGTGGGAAGTACAATAGGGTATCTGTTATCGCTTAGGGGCATCCTTCGATTACGCAGATATGCTTCTGATTCGGAGGCAGCTCTAATATGTTAATCATAGGTGAGATGGCATCCATGAAGGAGGGCTGAACGATGACATGGGATATCATTCGCATACCTTGGACGACATATCGGGGGGCAGAAGCAACGGAACGGCTGCCTGAGGCTCTCCTTCAGTTGAAGGATGCTTCGACAATAGCTGAAGCGGAGCTGGCCAGTGTATCGATAGAATCAATTGTGGTTGTGCAGGGCGCCCTGTACGAGGTGGCTGTACCGACGGCCATTTGCTTGCTAAGCATGATTCAGAATACGACGGATACGGCACGCCCGTACATGTTGGAGCTGCTTGTTCTCATTGCTTCCGGCGAGCCAGCAGATCTTGAGTTGGAGTACGGAAATCCGCGTCTGGCAGATGCTTGCAAGCGGGAAGTTGCCCGAGGAACTGCTGTATATGCCCACCTGCTTGAGAATGGGCGCGCGGCTGAGCGGCTGCATTGTATCGATTTACTAGGGTTGTGTGCGAAGCGGGATAGGACGGTAAGAGAGCGGGTACGCTGGATGTTCCGGCGAGTGCTGCAATCTGAGAGGGATGAACGTATTCGGGAGTTCTTGTCTTATTGGCTGAGGGAGCTGGTGTAGTTATCGACAGGTTTATTTTAAAAACAATGGTACTTACGTTAAGGAAAGATGTAATCTATAATGAACATGAAATTAATGGCTATAGCAATACCGCGTCCAAATGAACGCTAAGGCATTGCATTGTACCTGATGCTATGCCTTTTTTTCTTGTTTGAAAGGGGGACTTATTACTAAACAACCTAGTACGTTAGGATAATTACTATTAATCGAGTCGTGATAACACATCTACTAGAACATAATCAATTGTATTTGAGGAGAGGTATCAATGGGGAAAAAATGTATCGTACTCATTATGGGGATAATGTTACTTTCACAATTATTAAGTGTTGACGGGATAGCCGTATTTGCAATGGATTCGACAAGAATTGTTCCAGATCCTCGCCTGAAGAATGGACAAGCAAATTATATTTATGACTCAAATAACCGAATCATTGAAATGCCTTTTCGAAAATGGGGCATGGATCTCATAGAAAGGTTTTTTTACGATGCAAATGGAAATATGGTAAACAAACATATCGAGCTTAATGATATTGAAAGATTTGAACACGGATCATATCAGAATTCAGATTACATAGGACAAAAAATCACCAATAATGCAAACTACACGATTGAAGGAGCATACTCTGCATACGGAACCGCAGATGGCTCGGTAGATTGGAATGAATTCCTGCATTCTGATCGGAGTAAAATTAAATTTGAACCTAATACAACGTACTCTATTACTTTTAAATATAAAATAATGTCCAAGCCTGAGAAGGATGGATATTTTTATTTTTTAGTGAGAAGCGCCAATATGGACTTTATCAATGATAAGGCGTTCACCAAACTGCAAGATTATGATAACGGAACCATCAATACGACAACAATTACGTTTACTACTGCCTCTGTTGATGACTACTATTTAATATGGGGTCAAAGATTCGGTGGGGCAATAACGATAGATAATATAAGAATTAAAAAAGAAACAGAATCATTCGAAGGAGATAAACTAGAAGATACAACTTATAAAACTGGAGGACCTCTAGGAGCAACAGTAACAACAGATCCTAATCAAGTAATATCAGGTGGTAAATCGATTCTCGGCAGAGCCCCTAGAAGCGAAGAGTGGAATGAATTCTTGCATTCAGATTTTAAAAAAGCATATTTTGAGCCGAATACGACCTATTCCGTTACATTCAAATATAAAATTATTGATTTGCCGGATAAGGAAGGATATTTTTATTTTTTAGCTCGAGCCTTCGGTCAAGATTATGCGAATGATAAATCTTTTACCACATGGAAAGGACAAGTAGGAGATGTGGAAGAAACAACAATCACCTTTACTACAGGGCCTTTCGAACAATATTATCTGATATGGGGACAACGCTTCGGTGGAGCCATTGCGATTGATGATATCACAATAACTAAGCTTAACAACTCTTTTGAGAGCGGGACTTTTTTAGCTTCTGATTTTGTTGCGGGATATAGAAATATAGGAAGAATAACCAACGATCCAGCTAAAGTAATAACAGGCAAATATTCAGGGCTTGGCATCTCCACACCAAATGAGGAATGGAACGAGTTCTTACATACAGATTTAAACAAAGTAGCGTTTCACCCTAATACGACCTATTCCATCTCATTCTCATACAAGATAATAAATAAGATTGAAAATAAGGATGGGTATTTTTATTTTCTGGCGAGGGCTGCATACAAGTCTTATGCAGATGACAAGGCATTTACAACATGGAACGAAGAACCAGGCATTGTTAGAACCAAGACCATTACGTTTACTACAGGCTCTCACAGTGATTATTATTTAATTTGGGGGATTCGACATGGTGGAGAGATTTCAATAGATGATATAAAAATATCCAAAAAATAATCTGGTTGTTCGAGAACATAAAGGAGATCAGTTAAAATGCGAGTGACACGGTTACCTGAATTATTTATTTTTATAAGTATTTTGTATAACAGTGCATTTTATCCCGTAGCATACGGAATGCCCATAGGGAGTAGAGATGCATCTCTCGGTATGTCTTTTTTTGCTGATGTGAATGGGGACAAAAAGGAGGACTCTATCGTTTATAATGGCAACGGGGAGTGGATAGTGTCGCTGTCAACCGGGAATAAGTTCGAAGCTTATTCGAACTGGATAGAAGGCCATGGAATTGGTTCTACTAAACAGCTGGTAGGAGATGTGAACGGAGATGGCAAAGCCGATACTATTGTGTATTTCGACAACGGAGAATGGTGGGTGTCACTCTCAAATGGAAGTGGTTTTGATGCCTATACAAGATGGATAGCAGGTTATGGAGAAGGATCAAGCCAGCAATTTGTAGGAGATGTGAACGGAGATGGCAAAGCCGATTCCATTGTGTACTTCGACAACGGAGAATGGTGGGTGTCACTCTCGAGGGGCGACCGATTTGGTGCTTTTCAAAAGTGGAGAGGCAATGTTCAATATCAGTATGATTCTTCTGGTAAACTGCAACGATTAACACTTGTGGATGGTAAGCAATTGCATTTTCAGTATGATAAGAACGGGAATCTAATTAGGAAGTGGATGGAGTAAATTCAAAAGAGAAGTCCGACCATTTAGGCTGGACTTCTCTTATTTAAATAAAGAATATAGCTAGTTGTATTTGAATACTAGCTTTTTAATGTCTATACTGCCAGAAGCCTGATTATCGGTTCCTCTTATAATTACGTATACAAGAGCACGTACAGCACCTTGAGGGACTTGCCCGTTATTTCGCAACGTTACAAAATCTGTAGTCGGTTGAGATTGTTCCGTAATGTTTGCCCCGATAAATTGGTTATTAACATCCATAAAATCGATATATAATTGAACTTTAGCGCGTTCCGATTGTTTTACATGAATAGCTCCACTTACTTCAAAACTCCTCGCTGGATTGACCTTTACATTTTGAAAGATGGTTAGTGCACCATTTGTTTGAATTCCAGATCCCGAAATACTTTGCATATGCTGTTGATTGCTACGTTTGATTTGATAATTACTTTGCTCATGCAACCAACCGCCCTTATTCCAAGCATCGCCGACTTCATCTTGATCGGGATAAATCATAAATTCAGGATTAGATAATAAATTTCGTTCACTTGAGTATTGGAAGTGAATGGAGTCGACATACATGCTGCCGGATGACTGATTTGTCAAACTTCGTATGATTGCATAAACGACTAACTTCTCTGCATTTGCAGGGGTTGTCCCTGAATTGGAAAGAACGATAAATTGTCCATGTGTTGGATATTCATACTCTGTAATATTGGCGCCTATAAATTGGTCTTTATCATCTTTAAAGTCCAAATATAATTGAACCTTGCTGCCTTTCAATTGCTCAACTTGAAATAATCCGCTAATCGTAAAGTCACGATTTTTCTCCACTTTTATCGTTTGACTAACAGCAACCATGTCATTGACTCCCATTTCTGATGCAGAAATTTTCTGGACAGGGTTGTTCTCAAATCGAGCGGTTTCGAAGATTGATTTGCCGGTACTCCATATCTTTCTCCAATCATCTGCTAATTCAGAACCAACCTCAGATTGGAATGAGGGATTAGATACTAGATTGTGATCAGAGCTATATGCAAAACGGATGGAATCTAATCTACATTGATGATTCCTGAACCCTCATCATTTGTTGCACGCAGCAAGGCGTACACGATTGCTTTCTTGGCCGAAGCAGGAACTCGGCCATGATTTGTTAGAGTGATGAATCCACCATTTGTAAGCTTATCCCACTCCGTGACGTTGGCTCCAACATAGGATCCATCCGCTCCAATGAAGTCTATGTACAATTGAACCTTTGCATGATTTAACTGTTCTATTGTTAATGTAGTATTTGTAACGAATTCTTTGTCTGCGGCGACATCGATGATCTGACTAACGGCAACAATACCGTTGTTGACGATACCCTCACCAGTTATTTTTTGTAAATTTGTATTTTCGAACTTTACAATAGAGAAGCTGCTGCTTGCTGCACCCCAAGTTTCTGTTCTCCAATCTTTCGCCTCGCCGTTTTCCATCGTTTCCTTGAAATAAGGGTTGCGTACTAGATTCTTAGGAATCGTTACTGCATTTTTAATTATTTTCTTGCCAATCATATTTCCGTTCTTATCGTACTCATATTTTGTTTGGGTTTCGTTAGAAATCGTTTTCACTAATTTGTTATTGGCATCATATTCAAATTCTGTTATCTCTGAAGCAAAGGCTGAAGTAATTGTTGCAGGAGCCCATCCAAATAGCAAAAGTAATATGCAAAACAGTTTTTTCATTCACTTTGAACCTCCAATGATGAATATATGAGCATAGTATACATAGAAACGCTTCCAAGTGGTGATAAAAAGAAACACGATGTTGCAAAATACTCCAAAATAATACCCGCTAATTAATAATTATGTAAATTAATGTCTGTAAAATTGTGTAGGTCAGTAGATATAGTAAATATAGAATATATCAAAGATAAGGTAGGGGTATATGTGAAGGATGCCAAGAAACTACTCTTCTGCATAACCATAATGTTTGTTCTTATGGTTGGGGCAAACATTTTTAGAGGTGAGAAAGCGCTTGCGCAAGAAGGGAAACAGGAATCACAGCTTGTGTTTATTAATTTGTCGACTGATGCGAAGAAGAACGATTACATATATGATTCTGACGGAAAATTGATCGCTGCTTTTCTATCAGACGGAACTTATATGTCTTACATTTATGATTCTAACGGAAACCAAACGAATCGGAAAAAAGTAAACCTGTCGATACAACCGACAATTAATTTATCGGCTCATTCCTATGAGATCTATATAAGAGGGATACGAAGTAACGCTGAACAGATCTATTTCCCTACATGGACAGAGCATAATGGCCAGGATGATACGGAGTGGATCAAGGGAACGAAGGTGTCAGACGGAGTATGGAAGGCGACTGTATTTTTCAAAAATCACGGTATGGAAACAGGCTCTTATATTACTCATATTTATGATGGGGATCGTATGGTTGCAGCGACAATCGTTAATGTGGGCATGAACGTGAAAGTGCGCAGTCCACAAAAAGCATCATTGAAGGACGAGTCATACGATATTTACATAGATGGCATAGGCGAAAATGTAAGTGAAGTTAGGTTTCCAACTTGGACAGAGGCAAATGGCCAAGACGATCTGGAGCAACCTTGGATTAGAGGAGTCAATCAAGGCAACGGTACATGGAAAATAACGATACCGTTCAAAAAGCATAATTATGAGACAGGAAAGTATATCACACATATCTATAGCTTCGACAAATATGGAAACAACATGATGCTTGGTGGAGCATTGGTAGATGTGACGGGTGGAACTCAGTATCCGATCGAGACGAATCTATCAAGTGTGTCCTACGATATCACCATCTATGGTTTGGATCATAATACTTCGAAGGTTCAATTCCCAACGTGGACTGATCACAACGGTCAGGATGATTTGAAGTGGATTGAGGGAAGTGAAGTAGCGAATGGAGTATGGAAAGCAACAGTACTCTATGGTGAGCATAATCAGGAGGCGGGAAGCTATATTACCCATGTCTATGCGGATGGGAAGTTTGTAGATGGTTTTATCGTTACGGTTCGCGGTAATAACGTTCAATTAAAGGCCCCACAAGAAGTAAAGAAAAGCGACGGTGCATATGAAATTTTAGTAGAAGGAATCCCTAATAGCATTAATGACGTCAGATTTCCAACATGGACGGATCACAATGGACAAGATGATCTTGAAAGTCCATGGATTAAAGGAGAAAAAGTAAAACCGGGTGTATGGAAAATCCGAATTCCTTTCGGCAAGCATAATAATGAATCAGGTACATACATAACGCATGTCTACACGGTTGATCAATACGGGAATATGATGGCTGTAGCATGGGTGCATGTTCAGGTAATAGATTGAGTACTCATAAGTATTTTTATATATGATTTCGATCAAAACGGTAATCGTATACGCAGTACTAAACAATGAGATTTGGATGAGGAAGGAATCATATGAAAAAGATACTATCATCACTAC
Source organism: Paenibacillus sp. cl6col (assembly GCF_900102125.1). Lineage (NCBI taxonomy): Bacteria > Bacillati > Bacillota > Bacilli > Caryophanales > Paenibacillaceae > Paenibacillus > Paenibacillus sp. cl6col. The sequence continues at coordinate 365,554 of NZ_FNAZ01000001.1, read as the reverse complement.
TAATATTTCTTGTAACAATGCTGTCAGCGGGTACGAGTTATGCAGGGAACAATGTCATTTATGAATATGACGCAAATGGGAACTTGATTCGAAAATCTGCTGTAAATGTTGCAGAAAGTGGCTATATTCCCACCGAGAAAAAGACGTTTACAGGAAAAGAAAAAGTTGCAATCAATGCCAAGGGAGTTAGCAGTGCTAATAATGCGAAGACAACCGTTCAATTTTGGATGTACTGGACAGGTCAAGACAATATGATGCCATTTAGCTGGCATTCTGGGTATACACTTTGGCTTAATAGTAATGTGTTTGGTTTCAATACGGAGAACGGGGACATATTTGGATTTCCAGCCGAAAGTATCGCAAATAAGTGGGTTCAAGTTACAGCAATTTTTCACAACGGGGACATTACAAAAAGTGAAATCTATGTAAATGGAACAAAGCAAACGTTGCAACACTACGGCAGCCAATCACTGATTAAATCGGTGTCGGAAACTGCGAATATTTCAGGTTGGGCAAAGAGTGAAGATTACCGCTTCAAAGGCCAAATCTCAGATCTTAAAATCTGGAAACGGGAGCTAACTCAAACCGAAATTTCTAGCAGTGTGTTTTCGAAAAATCCTGTAGCATTAGCTGATTTGGTTGGAGAGTGGAAGCTAAGAGATGAACCAGTTCAATCATTGAAATTCAATGGATCTCAACAAATGAAATTATCGGGCATTCAAGCGGATTCGAATCCTGATGTCCAGACAACTGTTCAATTTTGGATGAAGTGGGATGGGAACCAAATCGAAATGCCTTTTAGCTGGGCGAATAGTTCTTACGATTTGTACTTTAATGATCGATTATTTGGCTTCAATACAGGCAATGGAGACTTGTATGGAACCTCATCTGATCCGCTAGTAAATAAGTGGGTTCACGTATCTGCAATATTCACGAATGGAGATATATACAAAAATGAGTTGTACATCAATGGCGTTAGACAGACTCTTGCGAAGATAGGGACTGCCTCTAATAGAAATGTTGCAGATAGTGCTTACTTCTCTGGTTGGAATAATGATACCCAATATCAATTTCACGGAAATATAGCAGAGTTGAAAGTCTGGAATCGGGCATTAAATCCAATCGAAATTGAAAGTGAAATGTACAAAACGCCAGCCATCGGCTCCAATTTAATCTATGTGTATTAACAAAATTAGATAAGGGGGTGAATGGATGAACAATAAAATCGTAGCCTCACTTTTTTATGCGCTAGGTATGTGCTTGCTGATATTTGCGCATAATGCCCAAGCTTTATCCTCACAGCAATATACGTTTAACACTTCTAATCAGTTAGATTCAGTAAATGATTCTGGCGGTATGCGTGTGAAGTATATCTATGATAAGAATGGAGACGTTGTCAGAAGAATTGTAGATCCTAATTTATTTAGGAACGGGGACTTTGAGGCAGCCGGAAATGGGGAAGTTGCATCTGGTTGGTAGTATTGGAGGTCGGAAGGAGCCGTTGGAACTTATCGTGTAACGCAGAGTTCGGTATCTTCAGGACAATACGCTCAAAAAATCGATGCTCAGAAAATTTCACTTGATTCTATGAATATTTATCAAGATGTTCGAGTTGTCCCGAACCAAAAATATAGTGTGAGTGGTAGATTGTTAATCGAGCGAATGAACAACGCGGGCTTCTACGTAGCTATTCATTATTTGATCAAAATTATAGATTAATTGGGGCGAATACACCTGCCTATGTTAATAAATCTATAGACTGGACTAGATTGCATGGACAATTTAATCCGCCAGAAGAAGCCGCAATTGTACGAGTCCATTTTAGAATTGATAAGGAGAGATACATTTTGAAAAAATGGTTGTCAATTATTCTCGCATTTGCTTTATTGTTCACCAGCATACCATTGATATCGGCAGAAGATAGGTTATCGATTGATATTCCAAACAAGGAAAATCATCCATCGGTAACTACAAGTGTGTATGATAGCGTATATGATCCGCACGCAACATTCACGGATTTAAACCCAAACGAGCTTATTACGATTACCTCCTTAACTGAAACCTTTGGCGTGACTAGGGATTTGGTGACAGAGGAACTGTTCAAGGGCTATGAGCTTCATCAAATCTATCAAGGGTTAAAAGCAAAGCAGCAGGGAAAAGACTACGAGCAATTCATGACCAGCACCTATCCGAAGCCTGCTCCAGATCCGATAATCGAGCATCAAGAACAAATGAAGAGTGTATCAGAGGCTGTATACCAAGCCAGCGTAACGGAACAGGTCTATGGGAAAGAGAGCCCGTCGGTGACGGATCAAGTGTATGGATTACGTGAGAAGCGATCGTTAGCCTTCCTTAGCAATAATCTATACGATGAGAAAGCGCTCCGCAATCGACCAATCCGGCTGGATCAAGCACCTTACTCCGTCGGATCCGTTAGCGACCATATCTCGCCTGTAGACGGCTCTTTGCGTGTGGAAGTAACGGATATGGTTATGCCGGGACCGAACGGCATGGATTTTGCGCTGCGGAGAATTTACGACAGTTCCTTGGCGAAAGACGATATCTATGTGAATGAAAACGGTAGAAACAGAACGCGGGAGACCAAGGAGGAAGAAATTTTTCATCTCGGTAAGGGGTGGATTTGGGATATCTCGTATCTAAAGTGGGTTAACAATTATGGCTACATTTATATTTCGGGCGTCGGTACATATGGGCTGGAAGGTGACCGTTTGGTAGGGTATCCGCTCGGCGATTTGGTCTTTATGGAGTCAAATAAGTTATTGCAGTCCGATGAGCGAGCCTCTTATGAGCTCCTCAATAAGACGACGGGAGTCAGCCAATATTTTAATCATATAGGCAATCTCATCTTCATCGAAGACACAGATGGAAACTACATTCAATTCTCATATAAGTATCAGCCGGACATAGGGTGGGTTCTGCATCAGATCAAAAGCTCGACCAGAGACTATCAAGGCAAGAATGAAATGAATATTTCCTACAACGGAAATCATACAGTTACTATTCAAAGCGGAGATCGAAGGGTGATCTATAAGAAAGAAAGAGTCAAAAAAATAAAGAACGATTATCTGTACCGGGAGCAGGATATTTTAACAGAAGTGATCGATCCAATGGGTCGCTCGACCAAGTATGATTATGGCGTATGGAAGCCCTTATTTTTTAATTTAGTCAGCTCGTATTCAGAAATACCTGAAGGATCTGAAGCATACAGGGTAAATTGGGGAGAGAACGAGGTTATCGCACTTGGCGTAATAGAGCATCCGACCAAAGCCATTACGGAATACGGATTTGATGGCACGATTAAACGGAAAATCGGAGATTTCGCGGAGGAACGTGTGGTGCGATATAAATCTCGCCGCAGTTACTATAGTTCATCCCAATATACACAAAAGAATGAAATGACCCTTAAATATACAATGGATCATAGTAACGTGAAAGATAGAGCGGGGATTGGTGATGGAGGAAAGTACATCGAGCAGGATTTTAGGTTTTCTGTGGATGTGTACGATAAATACAAAACGACAACCTATACGTACGAGAAGCAGTTTGTTGCGTACGATAAACCTTCGGCAATCTATAACACAAAAACGGAAGTTAAGGATCTACAGACAAATGATAGACAGGTGTTCAATTATGCATATGACAGATTCCGAAGGAATCCGAATCCGACCCGGATTGAAGAGACGCATTATCAAGAGGGATATGCATCTGCGCCTCGTATTACTACGCGTGAGTATGATTATTGGGGACAACTGACTTCGGAAACGAATCCGATCGGCATAACAAGCCGTTATGAGTACAGAGACGTAGTAGAGAATAAGCTGTTCCGCATGAAGAGTAGTAGTGTGCCGATGGATCAGGGAATGACGCTGAGCTCTGAATATGAATACGATCGATATCGCGGGGGATTGAAGCAGGCCGTTTCCAAAAATGATCGAGGCGAAATTGTCCAACAATTGAACTATGAGTATGACTATGCCGGCAACCCGATTAAGATTCGGATTAAGGGAGATGTCGGGGAAACGACTATTTATCAAGACTTCAGCCCTAAATTCAAGAGCATGTATCTAAGCGAACAAGCCGTAGAGGTAAAGAACGTAGAGGGCAAGAATGAACTCGTCAAAAGTCAGATGGAATATATTCCGGAGAGCGGGCTTCCAACGAAATATACAGACGGTAACGGAAACCAGACCTCCTATACGTATGACAAGCTGGGACGAATTACCGCCGAAATTCATCCCGACGGAACGAAGACGACCGTCGTATATGATGATCAGAACAATAAGATGTTCATTACCAATCCGAACGGGCTGCAAATCGAGAAACATTTCGATCCGCTCGGCAACCTGATTGCTGAAACGAATGGGCGAGGCATGGCTCAGCACACGTATGATGAGAACGGCCGGCTGATTCGCAAAGGGGACTTTAACGGATCCGTGATTCAATACGAGTATGACGCCTGGGATCGGATTATTAAGGAGAAATTTGGTTCCAGATCGAACCGCGTTGTCTATAACGATGCGGCAAACACCAAGACAACCTTCGACGGAGAAAATAATGGAATGCGTGAAACGTACGACATTATGGGTAGAGTCATCAAGAAGGAAGAAATCAAGTCGTCGGGTCAAGAAGTTTTGTTAGCTCGCTATGAATATGACTATGCGGGGAACGTTAAGGTAGCTTACGACGGAAACCATAATGTGACGAAATACGAGTATGATGTACTGGGACGATTGATCGCCGTTACGGATGCTGAAGGGAAGACGACGCGGTATCGGTATAATCTGTCGGGTGATATGGTCGAAGTCAAGTATGCGGACGGAAATACCGTGCAGAAGCGGTATGACGGCATCGGCCGTCTGCTGGAGCAAACCGATCCGAACAAGCAAGGCAAACGCTTCTATTATGACGGCAACGGCAGCGTGATCAAAAGCATTGATCGGAAGGGACAGATCCAACAGTTCGAATACAATAGCCGGGGCTTCCTGACGGCCGTCGTAGCGCCGGACGAAAGAGTTTCGTATAGCTATGACGCGACAGGCAAACGGACGACAATGACGGATCAGACAGGGACAACAAGCTATGCGTATTACCCATCGGGCGAACTCGAATCCATTACGTATCCGGACAAGACGGTGTTGTCATTCAATTATGAGAAGCGGGGATTGCGCGAAGAGCAAGCTATAGCGTCGGGCGCCTACCGCCTAGCAAGTCAGACGGAGCGACTTTTCTCGATTTCAGTGCCAAGGAGCATGAGAGTAATGGATGGCACCGGAGGAGAGCTGGCTCGATTTGAATATTCGTATGATGACTCCTATCGGATTGCTGATTTGAAGTCTTCGAGCGGACTGAATGAAGTCTATTCCTATGATGGAATGAACAGGACGGGCATCCAGCAGAAGCAAGGAGATGCGTTGTTTGGAAACTACAGCTATACCTATGATAACAATCGCAACATCATAGCGAAGAATGATAACGGGGCGTTCTTCCAGTTCAGCTACGATCCGCTGAACCGAATCAAGACATCAAGTCAGTTCAATGAGGCATATTCGTATGACCAGCGGGATAACCGCAGCACCCTGCAAAGCGATCAGGTACCGAACATCAAGGGGGCAAGCTATACTTACGACAGCCGCAACCGTCTGACCCAAGTGACAACAGAAGATGGCAAAGCTGTCAGCTACCGCTACAACGGGGATAACCTGATGGTGGAGCGCGCCGAAGGCGGCGTAACGACCCGTTACTACTACGATGATCGGGCGAAAATCGTAGCCGAAGGCAAGGTGGAAGGGAACGGCAGCATCACGATTACAGCATCGTATGTCCATGACGATTACGGCAAGCTACTGGCTCGTCAGGTTCCAGGACAAGGTATGCAATATTACGTATCCAACGGACACGGCGACATTACGGAGATTCGGGATGCACAAGGCAATGTATTGAACCGCTATACGTACGATATCTGGGGCAATCCATTGGTACAAGAGGAACAGGTTCCGAACATTTTCCGTTACTCGGGCGAATATTGGGACGCAGCAACGAATCTGCAATATTTGCGCGCAAGATGGTATGATCCAAGTGTAGGGCGGTTTATTAATGAGGATACGTATGAAGGGGAAATCAAGAATCCGCTGAGTTTGAATTTGTATACGTATGTATCGAATAATCCGTTGAAATACGTAGATCCGAGTGGACATATTGGGATACCGATGGCACCAACACCTGCAATGACGTGTGCAGCGAGTCCGGGGCAATGCAAGACGATTCTAAAAGCACAGGCCGAAGCAGGTAAAACATTGGCAGTTGAAGGCGCTAATTTCTTTGTACTAGATGATGTAAATACCATGTTGGATCCTAATAGCTCATTAGCAGATAAGGGACTTGTGTTGTTGGGATTATTTCCTCCGGCAAAAATAATTAAAGCAGGAACCAAAGTTAGTAAAGTTACAAAAGCACTTGCAAAGTGCAATTGCTTTACTGCAGGGACGAAGGTATTAACAGACGAAGGGGAGAAGAATATCGAAGACATTGAAGTCGGAGATAAGGTTCTCGCCAAGGATGAAGAGACAGGTGAACAGGCTTACAAGGAAGTTGTTGCCCTTCATCGTAACGAGAAAGATACTACCTACAAGCTGTCGGTGGGCAATCAATTAATTGAGACAACTAATAATCACCCATTTTGGGTTGAAGGCAAGGGTTGGGTTCTTGCTATTGATTTGAAGGTGGGAGATGAATTAGTACAAAGTAACGGAAACCATCTAAAGATTGAAAACATTGAAATTGTACATCATGATGAAAAAGTAAAGGTGTACAACTTTACAGTTGCTGATTTCCATACTTACTTTGTAAGCAGTTTAGGGATTTGGGTTCACAACATTAATTGTGGTTTTACTTTAAGTAGTAATAATATCCAACACATCGGAAAGCATATTGCGAGCGATTTTGCCAACCAAGTACCGCATCTTTCGGATAAAGCACTAGCAGCAAAGTTGAATAAAAACTCATTCTTTAACGCTAGTTGGACTAAGGAAGATATTATAACTGGTGTTCAAAACGGCGCGAATGAAGCAATTAGTAAGGGATTCACAAATGGTTACTATAATTACTCATATAAGGGTGAGACCATTCAAATTTTCTTCAAGGATGGGAAATTTGATACAGCATTTGGTCAACATAAGTTAACTCCGGCTGATTTCGGGAGGTAATCAAATTTGTTTGAGATAAAATACCGAATTATTGTTGATGAGAGTCACTGGAAAAAAATGAACTTAGAGCAAATTGAAAAGGAAGGGGGAATTGAGGGCTTCTTTCAGTTAAACCTACATTCAGTTGATTATGGTTATTGCCATGATAGGGAACTGGCAGAGGGTGAAGAGGGTTTTGACATTATTTCAACTTGGTTATCAAATTTATTAGAAGTATGTCTGCTAATAGATGATACGAAGTATGTAGCGATAAAGGACACAGAATCTTACAATACATGGCTTGAGTTTATTTCTGCTGATAATGACTTGCTTGTGAGTGTGATTCAGTCGGACAGCTTCATTAGTGAGTATGTCATTACCAAGCCTTTAGAGAATCGAGTTTATCCCGAATGGAGAGACATTACAGTCAAAAGGGAGGAGTTTATCGAAGAGGTGATTATTAATACGAAGAAATTTATTTCAGACTTAGCCCAAATAAACCCTTTCATAAGTATGAGCCAAAGATTAGTTCAATTACAGTCAATGCTCGAAAAAGTAAGCCAATAGATATTTATAGACCTTGAGGGGGAACGCCTTCAAGGTCTTTCTTTTACCCCCATCCCCTGCCGAATGAATTGGGCGGCATGTCCCGAAAGAACCGTATGATATTTTTCCAATATGGTTGTACGCACGTATAAAGTGTTTAATAATATCCCCCTTTATGACAAACCTCTTTCATTGTCATAACTCCAAAATCACCAGATGCCACCGTGTTTTGATGTAAATACCATACCTTCGCTATTTCACATTTTCTCCGAAATAAATTGAGATTGTAAATAAAATCGAAACGAACAGTCCTTCCAAGTTGATAGGAGGGCGAGAAAGAGAATATCGCAACTTAAGGGGTACATAGTCCGACTACTATAGTGAGCAGACAATCTGGTAATGGTTGTTGCCGGAATCAACCATTACTAATTAAACTCCAAAGAGAGAGCGCGAATTCGATTGTTGATAGGAGTCTTTGTATATACGTTTGAAATAACATATATTAACTGGTGCAATATGGTGATACGTAATAGAGTAGCAATAAATAGCTTGGGAGGTTGGATTAGAAAGGTGAGAATAAGAATGAATTGGTTAGCAAGGCAGAATAAACGCATCATTTTGATGATGTGTGCAATCTTATTTATTTGCGGTATGGTATTACAGATTGGTAACGTCCAAGCTTCTGCTGCAAATGTTGAAAGTAAGTATTCATATGATGGGGCTGGACGGTTAAATGATGCTCAATCCACTGCTGGACAAAGTATAGACTTCGTTTATGACAACAACGGGAACATAACGCATAAGTTATCTACTCTCCATTTTAAGGGGAGTGATCAGAGCATGATGCAGAATTGATCTGTATACCAAACATCAGGTGCTAAAAATACGGTGGAGTTTTGGATGAAATGGGATGGAACTAATTCTGTCATGCCGTTTTCATGGAATACCCATTATGCACTTTGGTTTGCAGACGGATATTTTAACACTGGTGAAAGCAACATTATAGGCATATCTTCGGCCACATTACGTAATCGTTAGGTGCACGTAGCTGCAACTTTCTATAACGGTATACCTAACGCGGTTGATAATGATTATACATTAACGGAGTAAGCAAAATTTAGCCGCAGTTAAAGGAAATACGTCCTATTCTGTTGCAGCGACGACGTCAGCGTTCATATCAGAAAACAGCGATAAGAGTCTATATCGATTTAGCGGCAAGCTTGGTGAGATGAGAATTTGGAATTACAGGCTTTCACCATCTGAAGTGCAGGCTAACATGTATAAGGTGATTTCAGGCAAGGAATCACGGGTTGATTGAGATTCGGAAAGCTCAATCTTGGCCCCAAAATAAATGACAGCATCTTCAGGGAATAGTGTGCCCCAAAACTTGATTACATATTAATGGTTGGAGCATGTATTTTTTGTATGCTGTTTTTACGAATTCTTCCGCTACTTACGTAGACAGCTATTCCGATAATCTAGCAGGAAGATGGCTCTTTTACTTTCTTGGCTGCCCTGTAGAGTTGAGAGTAGAAGTTTAATTAAATCACAAATAAGGATGGTTGCTATTAATGCTGCGTCATATTCATATGATCGTAAAATGTATTGTTTGTATTTGTTTGTTGGTCGCGCTGGCTTCGCTAATACAGCATTCAGCAGATGCCAAAGAGTCTTCTAAACTAAATATTGAGTTAGGTTCAACGAGTGATAAGGTTAGAAAATGGGGAATGCTTTCTCCGAATATCGGACATCGTACGGGTAAAGCACAAGGAGATGATTGGATAGCCATACCTCCAGAAGATAAGCCCGGATTTTTAGTTTTTGGACCTTATGTAGATGATCTCGATATAGGAGAATGGACTGCAACGTGGTCTATGAAGGTGTCCAGTAGTATAAATGCTTCCTCTAAAATTGCTCGGTTGGAAGTTTATGATCCTGATTCTAATGAGGTATTGGCTTTTCAAGAGCTTACAGGCTATCAATTTTCTAAATCTCATGGCTATCAGGATTTTTACTTGAAGTTTATGAAAACAAAACCAAAACAACGATTGGAATTTAGGGTTTTCTGGTATGGAGAAACCACACTTCAAGTGAATCATGTGGCTGTCCATCAAGCAGCAAAATTGGATTTTATAAAATCATGGAAGATGTCCGATCCTGCACTCGGTCACAGAATTGGCAGAGCAGATGGAGAGGGTTGGTCAGCCAATATGCAGCAGGATAAGGAAGGTTTTTTAAGCTTTGGACCTTATGTGAAGAATCTCCCCCTAGGAGCATGGAAGGTAAGCTTCCCATTGATAATCGATAACAACTCTGCGGATAATGCGAAAATAGTTCGCTTGGAAGTCTATGATCCCGATGCAGATGAGATTTTATCGTCACGGGAAGTGACGAGGCAGCAATTCCTCTATTCTAATGTAACGCAGTATTTCGAAATTCCATTTGACAATATATCAACGGATTGCCGATTAGAGTTCCGGATTTACTGGTACGGGGTAGCCAAGGTTACGGCCAAAGATATATCCATAGGCAAATCTACAAATATAGTCTATAAGAAAACATGGAGTTTATCAGAGCCTGTGATTGGGCACGGAACTGGTAGATTGGATGAAGAGGGCTGGTCAGCGAATACGCAGCAAGACAGCGAAGGATTTCTGACTTTTGGACCTTACGTGAAGGATATGCCTGTGGGGTCATGGGAAATCAATTGGCCATTAATGATCGACAATCATTCGGCAGATAACGCAAAAGTAGTTCGTTTAGAGGTGTTTGATGTTGATGCCGATGAGATCCTATCCTTCCGTGAGATCGGACGGCAAGAATTTGAGCGTCCGTATGAATATAAAAGTTTTAATTTGAGATTCGTCCAAGTAAACCCGAGTCACCGATTGGAGTTCCGGACCTATTGGTATGGCAATGCATTTATCAAAATGAGGAACCTTCAAATGAAGGGAACGTATCCAAGTTCATTCGGGAAAGTGTGGAATATGTCTGATCCGGCAATGGGGCATAGAACAGGAAAGCTTATTGAGAATGCATGGGTTGTGGAGCCTCAACAGGATCAATCAGGATATATGAGTTTCGGGCCCTATGAAAAAGGTATGGAAATCGGGACATGGATAAGCACTTGGTCGATGAAATTAAAGAATAGCAGTGATAGCAAAGATCCTGTCGTAAGGCTTGACATATACGATGCTGATACAGGAGAGATTATTCAGCAGAAGGATGTATATCAAGAGCAGTTTATTATCAATCATTTTCAAGATTTAAATGTTCAATTCAGAAATGAACATCCGGGGCACGCACTGGAATTCAGAGTTTACTGGTATGGAAAACATCCTGTTGAATTGAAAAGCATTAAAGTAAACAAAACAAGGGTTTTGGATGAATACGTGTATAATAAAAATGGTCGCTTGATGCAGTGGATCGGGGCTGATGGCAGGAACAAATACTATCGTTACGATAAGAACGGAAATATATTAAGGGTTATAGATATGGAATAATGGGATATGGACTCCAGTGTACTTGATGTGCAGAACAACTAAATTATAGGAACAAAGAAGGCTCATGGACTCGTGGGCCTCTTTGCTATGGTAACTCTTAAATTGGTTGTTTTTGTTCTTGAATCTTTAATAACTGAGAGAGATAATACCATACTGTGGTCAACCAAATAAGACAGCACTAAGCATAATATGGTTCTTCACTATACAAATAGAGGATATAATGAAAGCCATTAAAAATGACAATTTATTTTGGTGTATTGTAATTAAACAGGGGGAACCGAATTTATTAAGTATTATTCAAAAGTTATTTCATCAAGAATATGATGCTTAGAGGACTACGAATACTATATCGGTTTTACAATTGGGAAAAGGGGAATGTAGAATATGAGTAGTTTTAGACCATCGAAATTCATGCTCGTGCTAGTTCTAATAAGTCTTACATTGCTAACAATCAGTCAAACTAAAGGATTTGCCGCAGAGAAAACGGCAGTAAATGTTTATGATAGTTCCGGGCGGCTAGTAAATACGAAGCTAGCGGATGGAACCGTTGTAGAATATCAATATGACGTGAATGGGAATCTACTACATAAAAATATTAATATGCTGATGAACTCCGGATTTGAAATCTATACGGGAAAGAATGGAGTCGCAGATAACTGGGGAGATTGGAAATCTGCAGGAGTAAAAGCCAATTACCAAGTTGTCACTGCTCCCGTATCCAGTGGTAAGCATGCTCAGCAAATGAAAATTTCCAATATGCCGAAAGATGGGGGGGCTAACTTTTTTCAAGACATATCAGTAAGTGATGGTCAACTCTATTCATTAAGCAGCCAGATTACAATAGCTAACTTAAACAAAGCAAAATTAATCGTTAACATGCATTATTTTGATAATAACAATAGTTTCATCGGAAGCGAGACGGTATTTGAATATGGAGGAAATGCAAGCTGGCTGAGTATAAATGAACAGGTGCGACCTGTGGCCAAGACAGTGCGAGCCAGACTTCATTTTACTATTATAGCCTTAGACAACGATGGATCAGGAACCCTAACGGTGGACTCCGTGACATTCCAAAAAGGGGAGCGGAGCAATTTACTCATCAATCCCGGATTTGAGACAAATACAAGAACGAGTGGGGTCGCAGATGGCTGGGGCAATTGGGAATCTGCAGGGGTACCAGCCAATTACCGAGTAGTTACCTCCCAGGTGTCAAGTGGGAAACAAGCGCAGCAAATGGTTATATCTAATATACCTAAAGATGGAATGCATACGATCTTCCAAGACGTAGCCGTAACAGGTGGCCAACCTTACACCTTAAGTGGTCAAATTGCGACAGAAAATCTAAGCAAAGCCAAAGTTCAGGTCATTATGCATTATTTTGACATCAACAATAATTTTATAGGGAATGAGACGCCATTTGAATATAGTGGGAACACGGGCTGGTTAAGCATTAATGAACAAGTGCGTCCCGTAGCCAAGGCAGTACGAGCCAGAGTTCATTTTAATGTTCTAGCGGTTGACAACAATGCATCAGGAATCGTAAAGGTGGACTCCGTGACATTCCAAAAAGGGGAGCGGAGCAATTTACTAATCAACCCCGGATTTGAGACGAATACAAGAACGAGTGGGGTCGCAGATGGCTGGGACAATTGGGAATCTGCAGGGGTAAAGGCAAACTATCGGGTAGTAACTTCGCCTGTGTCCAGTGGTAAGCATGCACAGCAAATGAGCATCTCTAATATACCTAAAGATGGAATGCATACGTTTTTCCAAGACGTAGCCGTAACAGGTGGTCAGCCTTATACATTAGGCAGTCAAATTGCAATTACAAATCTAAGTAAGGCTAAGTTTCAGGTCATCATGCACTATTTTGACGTTAATAATAATTTTATAGGAAATGAAACGCCATTCGAGTACAGTGACAATACGAGCTGGAAGAGTGTTCAGGTACAAGTAAAGCCACCAGCTCATACGGTGCGAGCTAGAGTCCATTTTAATCTCTTAGCATCAGAAGACAAAGCCTCCGGGAAAGTAACTGTAGACTCCGTCATTTTTCAACGCATAAAGTAAAAACAAGAGATATATGGAAGATAAGCATTGCAATAAAATCAAGAAAAAGAAGGATGGTCGTGTACCATCCTTCTTCATGTTTTTGTGACAATACTGTTATTCAAGATTACTTCTTAACAAGTGAAATCGAATCGGCAAAAGCCTCTCCGACGGCACCCGAATCGGCAACAACTCGTACAATTATTTTCGTCGTATTCGGCTTCGTGTGAATCTTAACAGAAGCTTGTCCCCATTGTCCTTGTTGGTGAACCAATGCTGCATCCCCATCATATACACCGATGTTTTGATTGTCGAATTCATAGGTGTCCACATAGAAGCTACCCTGCTTCAAGTTGTTGTAAATGTTAGCTCGCAGCTCGTACTCCGTATCTGGTTTAACCGGAATGAAGTAGCTGTCGCTTGAAGTACCACGTATGGGCGTATCCGAATAAAAGCGAATGCTATGTGAGCCTTCATGCGACAAATGTGCTGAGATGGCCATAGTCGGGCTGAAATTCCAGAAATAAGTTCCCTGCTCGAAGCTTGCGTTCGGAAGCAGGTTATTTGTTTTCATTTTTTTAAGCATGTTCCCATTGATGTCATAGACATATTCGATTCGGTAATCTGTATGCAGTGCATCTAGCAGCTGATTTGCCGAGTTATATGTATAATAATGATTTGCAATAGAGGGCTTAGGGATATGAGCTACTTTGACTTCCTTTTTAATCATATCGCCAAACCATGCGACACCATCCTGAACCATTCGCCAGTCGGTGATCAATACTCCTTCATATGCCGGAGCGACCATATTGAAGGTAAACGTCACGGTATCACCGTATTTTACGGTGCCACCGTTAGGAATGACGTGTCTGCCAATGGCAAATGGATCACTATCGTCAACGGCTCCGAGGCGAACGGCGGTTGCTTCCGACCATTCTCTTTTTCCTGTATTTTTGACCGTAACCGATACCTCATGCGTAGAGCCTGGTAGCATCGAATCTGGAATGGTATTCGAGACGATCTGGGCGCTTAAATCTTGGGAAGGTGCGATGCTGAGATCGTCAAAGTAGCTTCTGAAATACCCGGTCTCCGAAGCCTCGTGGTCGTCATAGGCGACAAGTACTTCCTTAATTGTTTTTCCTGTGTGTGGAGATAAATCGACCTCGACTTGAACCCACTGATTTAATGGATCATTCCGATATGCAGGGTGCATTCGCTGCCCTCTTGTATCTGTAATGCCGCTATCTCGCAAAGTAGACCCATCTTCGAACACGAGATCAATCGCCATTCTTTTACTTTGTGTATACTGGTAGTGATAGACCCAATAGGATAATTTCATTCCTTCGTGGATACTTAAGTTCAAATTCGTATATAGCTTGAAGTAAATGAAGCTGTTCTCCGAATTGCTCTTGTCTTGACCAGCGACGCGGTAATATCCAACTCCACTATGAGGCTGGATCCCCAGTTCGCCATTCACAGTAGAGGCCTCAGGAGGAATTGTTGAATAATAACCTCCGACATTGGCACTATATGCTGTTACCATTCCAAGGCTATCATTATCGTGGCTTTCGAACGTATTACTCAACAAACGCCTCTGTCCATTGTCCGCCATCGCATTTGGAATAAGACAAGCAAATAATAAGAGAAAAGCGATAGCCATTTTAGACACTTTAATCATCAGAACATTAGAACCCCCTATATAGTTAGTAAGTAAATTCATTGTAAATTTTAATATGACTATTGGAAAGAGTCGAGTCGAATGCGTTCCATTTTCTTTTTCTATTGTGGGAAATAATAACTGTTAAATAGGCCTTATAGACTATATACTAAATACTTCGGAAAGAGAAGGGGGAAATGTTGTGAAATTAGCTTTTAAAAAAAGTTATTTAATGGGTATAGTGACGATAATGTTAAGTTCCTTTCTGATTTCAAGCACCGCTAGTGCTAGTCTCACAGAGAAAGTGCTTGTAAATCAAGAAAACTTTGAACGAGGTACGTATGAAAGTACAAAAGTTGCAATGGCTTTGGGGACTGTTGCTAATCAGGTAAACAGTAGTTCATATTCTAATATGGTTGACATAAATGGTGATTTCGAGAGGGATTCCAACCATAATCAGTTGCCTGATTTTTGGGAAGTTGTTTGGCGAAACGGGGAAAGTTCGAATTCTTACGCAGTATTAGCTCCATACGAACCAGTACAGGGTAAACTTCATTATAGGTTATACAATGGGGACGACGATGCACAATCTTATCAGTATGTGCTATCTGATCAGATTCCTGTTACGGGTGGATCAGCTTATACAATTAAAGCATTTCTAAGATATACTTTGCCTGTGGGACGAGCTGAGATGAGTATTATCCAAGGAGACGCACAAGGGAATAACAATGGGGAAATTCATTACACCTACAATAACGGCGGATGGAAATGGAATGAAAAAAACAATAGCTTTGTTCTAAATCCAGACACCAAGTTTATTCGCATCCGATTTGGAGTTGGTGGCGAAGTCGGTGCTTATTTGGATGTTGATAAGGTAGAGTTAACTCAGCTTGATATTAACGAGGGATATGAGAAAGACGAGAATTCTAACAATCTACCTGATTTTTGGGAGACAGTATGGAGGAACGGTACCAGCACAAATCCATTTGCTACAATAGCCCCATATGAACCTATAGATGGAAAATATCATTATCGTTTATTCAATGGATTAGACGATAAGGAATCCTTTATGTATGCTTTATCGGATTCTATTCCCGTCCTTGGGGGATCTGCGTATGAACTCAGCACTTATTTAAGGTATGCTTTGCCTTTGGGACGAGTTGAGATGAGTATTATCCAAGCAGACGCACAGGGGAATAACGTAGGGGAAATTCATAACGTATATGGAAATGGAGCTTGGAATTGGAAAGCACATTATACTCGGTTTGTTGTTCAGCCGAATGTTGCATCCATTCGTATCCGATTTGGAGTTGGTGGCGAAGTTGGGGCTTATTTGGACATAGATCACACAAAGCTACATCTGCTTAACAGTGAAGGAAATCTTAGTTTTATCCGTTATGAATATAATCAAAGTAATGAAGTGAAGCGAATCATTTATCCAAATGGAAAGATAGTTGAAATTGAGTATGATGCTAATGGCAATCAGGTGCGGAGAAAGATAGTGAAAGAATAGTTACCTATATACTGCTAAAACATAACGTGAGTTGATGATATAAAGAGATAAAAGAGCCATTGAATATCCATTTTATACAAATTAATGCTAATAAATAATAAATGTGCAGTAGGGAAAATAATGCTATTATATGAAGCTATGAAAATTAATAGTAAAGTTCCTTTAGAATCAGGTATTAATCGTTTAAAAAAGGGGGGTCAGATATTTTGCGATCAAAAGGAGCATTTATCAAAATTACGGTAATGCTTGCATTCTTCATTCTTATTTTTATCTATAGCGAGAACAGCCTATTTGCTCAACAATACAAAAATACATATGTATCTAGTAAAGACTACAGTTCCATTCAAGGGGAGAATCAATGGTTCTATCAAGAATGGAATGGGGAAGAATACGTTAATTTGAAGTGGAATGAGTCAGAACAATTATGGAGGGGGAGTCATCCCTTTACCATCATTGCGGCAGGCATCCATCATCCGGATGAAACGGATGTTGCAAGGAAATGGGTAGCGCCCAAAAGTGGATTAATTCGTATAAATGGACGCGTAGCAAAGAGTAATCCCGGATGTGGGGATGGCGTAAGAGTAGAGATTCGGAAAAATACGAGATTACTTTGGACGACCTATATCGAGTATAACGACATCGACGGGGTAACTACAAACTATGAGACGCACATTAACTCTGGTGAAGCACTTTACTTTATCGTGAATAAGGGAGAACAGAACAATTATTGTGACGGTACCTATTGGGATCCAAGCATCACTTATCTAGACGCGAACACTTCATTAGCCTATTCTGCGTCTGAAGGATTTAGTGGCGTTCAAGGACAGAACAATTGGTATTATGAAGAGGGTAAGGAGGGGACTTTTTCCTTTCTAAATTGGGATGGGAAGGAGGAGGTGTGGAAGGGGGAAAATCGATATTCGCTCATAGGCCGTTCTTTTCATCATCCAACCGATCTAAGCTCTGTACGAACTTGGACCGCACCGGAATCCGGACTGATCCGAATTTCGGGAAAGGTGGCCAAGGAGAACACGAAGTGCGGAAATGGAATCATTACATCCATTCAGAAAAACAACAAAGTCGTATGGTCGGCGCCTGTTCGATTTGATGATGCAGAAGGCCTCCAAGTCCAACATGATGTGACTGTTCATGCAGATGATAAGTTGCGTTTTCTAGTAGCTTCGAATGACAATGCGGATTGTGACGGTACATCATGGGATCCGCGAATCACTTATATGGTACCAAATGCTGATCTAACTTACTCATCCGTTTCTGGATTTAGTCCGGCACAAGGGCAGTCTAATTGGTATTATCAAGAATTGGAAGACTCCAAATATGAGGATATGGAATGGGACTCTAGCGAAAAACTGTGGAGAGGAAAATATCCGTTTTCGATCATTACACATAATATGCAGCATCCCGATAAGTCTGATTCCGTCCGAAAATGGGTGGCTCCAAAGTCAGGTTCGGTGCGTGTGAGCGGACATGCAGCCAAAAGTAATACAGCATGTGGCGATGGTGTCAAAGCAACCATTTTCAACGGCTTCACTCCCGTTTGGCAGGCGAAGCTGGATTATAACAATGATGCTGGAGTGGATCATGATATCGTACTGCCGATAAGCGAAGGCGGGGTTTTATATTTTGTAATTAATACGAACGGTACTAATCAATGCGATAGTACGAATTGGACGATATCCATTCATTATGATACTGAAGCACATGCGACGATATATTCATACGATGCCAGCAACAAGATGGAAACGATAACATCTCCGGATGGTAGAATCATTTATCATTACTATGATGCAAATGGCAACTTAATTAGGCGTGAAAAGAGAAAGTGAATGATGTAATCTCTATTCATCTAATTGAGGTGTTTTTTGATACATATAAGCAAAATACTTAATTGAACAGGAGAAAAAGCGTGAAAAAGTACATATCACTAATTTTAACATTTATTTTAGCGTTTACGAGCATACCACTTACTTCTGCACAAGAAGTGATGTCATCCGATGCTGAGCTGTCTAATCTTTCAGTTACGGATGCAGTGTACAGCCAACAGCCTAAGGATCTAGATCCGCAAGATATTATTACAATTTCCTCAGTAGCTGAGAAATTTCAAGTTGATGGTGACTGGGTTTACGGTGAAATATCCAAAGGATACCTGCTGCACCATATCTATGAGGGGCTGCTGGAGAAGCAGCGCGGAGGATCGTACGAGCAGTATATGAACCGCTTGTATCCTGGTGTTGCGCAACAGATTGCAGTAACGACAAGCGTGTATAATACGGCTACGGTAACGACAAGTGTGTATGATCATTTGTCGAAAGTAGAGAGTGACGGGAATGTTAAGAAACCAAGCGTTACAGACTCTGTGTATGAGATTCCTAAATTTCGTCGCTCCAAGCGATCCCTGTCTTCTTCTTCGAACTATGATAGCTTTGCATTGAAGCAAAAAGAGCTGAAGTTCGATCACGCACCGTATTCAGTCGGGAGCGTTGGCGAGAACATTTCGACAGTCGACGGTTCTCTGCATGTAGAGCAAACTGATCTTATTCTTCCAGGACCGAATGGTTTGAACTTCGAATTGCGTCGTGTGTACGATAGTTCGCGCGGTAAAGATGATATTTATTACAATGAGGAAAGTCATAAACAGTTGCCCCGCAAGTCGGAAGAAGATTATCGTTCTTCGCTGGGGAAAGGATGGATGTGGGATATTCCTTATCTTAAAGTAGCTGAGGATCAAAAATTCCTTTATCTGCCCCAGCGTGGAACATTTGCGATAGACGGATATGATCTGGTGGGGTATCCCTTTAGAGATTTGAGTTTTGGCCCGCATTACGGCGAATCGAAAGGGTCTGACGAGCCGAAAGATGCTAGATATGTTCTTACCGATTACAAGCAGGGATTGGATTACTATTTTGACGAAGGCGGCCTGCTTCTGCAGATAAAAGACGAATATGATAACATTCTCGACTTTTACCATAGAGGCATGAAACTAATTATGGTTGTTGCTTCTACCAAAGAGGGGAAGAAAAGTACAAAATACAATGTTCTCTCCATTCGAGACAACGGTAATGATGTAGAAGCAAGGGTATATTATACAGATCCTGCGACGAATCAAACAAAGGATCAAGTTGTTAAATATATCAAAGAAAAGATATCTTTTAATTTTAATGATGAATATGTATTAAAAAAGGTTATCGATCCGGTTGACCGAGAAACAACTTATTATTACGATATTCGTCGATATATGCCATCCAACATTGTTCCGACATACAGTGTGTTTAACAAAGAGGAAAATTTCAACGAACAAATGTTCTATTGGGGAAAAACCGATTGGGTAACGCTGGGGATGATTGAGCATCCGACCAAAGCACAGTCTAAGTTCACTAGTTCAACCGTACTCCGTAAACTAGGTTTTTACGCGAGAGAATACCAGGTCATATATAATGAACGCAAACTACTGTATAGCACGAATACGGGCGCTACCGTCGTCTCTGATCGGCAAACCGTTACTTTTCCAAAAGATTTTGGAAAGATATTCGGAAATGTTACCTATGATGTTAGCGTGGATGATGGCCGTACCGTAACGAAGCATAACTATTCTGTTAGTTATAGAGAACCATATGAAATAATGAATGAGGGGGATCGCTATACGTTCCCGCTGGATCCGCCGATTCTTTATCATAATAGAAGCGAAACGACAGCAAAAGGAAGCAGCGAACGAAAGACTGTTACCTACGAATATAATAAAAATTCGAAAAGAGAATTGATGCATTCCAAGCCCCTTAGCATTTCGGAAACCAATTACGGAGCTTCGGGATCTTCTACGAGAACGACAAGTTATAAATATGATGAATACGGAAATGTCATTGAGGAGACTAAACCGCTTCAAGGAACCAGTTACTATGAATATGAGTATATCCCTCAAGCCGAGGCTCGAAAATTAACGAAAATGACTACGCCTGTTGGGCCTCAGTCCAACCTGATCGCTAAGTATGAATATGAAACCAAGCATGGTGGTCTTCAGCAAGCTACGCTGCAAGACGGTCAGGGACGGTTATTGAATCAAGTTCGCTATGAGCGCGACGTGCATGGCAATCCGACGACAATTCGAATCAAAGGCGATAACGCGAAGGATACCGTCATTCGGCAGGAATTCAATGAAACCCATAACTATATGTTCCCGAATAAGCAATCGGTAACGGTGACGGATGCGGCTGGCGTGTCCGGAGAGCTGACGACAGATGCCAGATATATTCCCGAGACTGGTATGCTGTATCAATATGTAGATGGAAAAGAGGATATAACCTATACGTATGATGATTTGAATCGTGTAACTGCGGTAACTTATGCTGACAAGTCGCAAACTAAGATTAAATATGACGATGAGAACAACCATATTGTAGTCACGGATGCGGCCGGACAACAAACGGAGCGATTCTTTGATCCTTTCGGACGATTAATCAAGGAAACGAATGGGCGAGGGACGGCAGAGCATCGTTACAACGAATATGGCGATTTGATTTCTAAGGGAGACTTCAACGGTTCGGCCACCCAATATGAATATGATGCCTGGGGACGTGTCATAGCTGAACAACCGGGATATTTTGCTGCTACGCGTTATCAGTATGATGACGGCGCAAATACCAAAACTGTGATAGACGGAACAAACAATCCGATTAAAGAAACGTACGATATTCTAGGCAGAGTGACATTGAAGGAAGAGCTAAAGCCATCTGGGAATGTGGTGTTGGCGCGTTACGAGTATGATTATGCAGGGAATGTCACGAGTTCCACAGACGCGAATCAGAATGTGACCAAGTATGAGTACGATGTCTTGGGGAGATTGCTAGCTGTAACGGATAGCGAGGGAAAGACAACCCGTTATCAATATGATCTGTCCGGAAATATGGTCGAAGTCAAATATCCAGACGGCAACACGGTTCAGAAACGATATGACGAGATAGGACGATTGATCCAGCAGACCGATCCGAACAAGCAAAGCAAGAAAGTGTACTATGATGCAAATAGTAACGTCTCCCGAACGATTGATAAGAACGGGCAGTCTCAAACCTTTGTATATAATCATCTTGATTTGCTGACAGAAGCCAAAGCTGCTGACGAAACAATATCGTACAGCTACGATGCCTCAGGCAAACGATTGTCGATGACCGATGGAACAGGGACGACAACGTATGGATATTTTCCAACAGGTGAATTGAAATCGATTCAATATCCAGATCAAACTGAGCTGAGTTTTGATTATGACACTCGTCAGTTGAGAACGAAGCAGACCATTAACGCATCGAACTTTGCTTTGACGTCTAATGTAGATTACCTATATGAACAGCCGACTCCTACGAAGCTAAAGGCGCTAGATGGAGGCGGCACGATCTTGTCGGAATTTACATACGAATTCAACCCGCAATCCAAGCAGCTTGCAAGATTTAGCTCTTTGAACGGATATAGCGAATCGTACAATTACGATGGATTCAATTTGTCCGGCATTCAACAGTCTCAGAACAATGTACCATTCGGACAGTATGCGTATCAGTACGATAACAACCGGAATATCATTGCCAAGGAAGACAATGGAGCGGCTTCCCAATTCAGCTACGATCCGCTGAACCGGATCAAGACATCAAGCCAATTCAATGAGGCCTATACGTACGATCAACGGGATAATCGCAGCACGCTGCAAAGCGATCAGGTACCGGATATCAAGGGAGCTAACTACACATACGATAGCCGCAACCGTTTGACCCAAGTGACGACGGAAGACGGCAAAGCCGTCAGCTATCGCTACAACGGGGACAACCTGATGGTAGAACGAACCGAAGGCGGCGTAACGACCCGTTATTACTATGATGATCGGGCAAAGATTGTCGCCGAAGGCAGGGTAGAAGCGAACGGCAGCGTCACGATTACGGCAGCATATATTCATGAATCGAACGGTAAGCTAATGGCCCGTCAGGTTCCGGGACAAGGTATGCAATACTACGTATCCAACGGACACGGCGACATTACGGAAATCCGAGATGCGCAAGGCAATGTACTGAACCGCTATACGTACGATATCTGGGGCAACCCATTGACCCAAGAGGAGCAAGTACCGAACATTTTCCGCTACTCAGGAGAGTATTGGGATGCAGCAACGAATTTGCAATATTTGCGTGCAAGATGGTACGATCCAAGCATCGGACGATTTATTAATGAAGATACGCATGAAGGGGACATCAATGACCCGCTAAGTTTGAATTTGTATACGTATGTATCCAATAATCCTGTGCTTTACGTTGATCCAAGCGGAAATTATCAAGCAATCGCAGGATGTATGATGAGATGTTTTTCCGCAGGTACGAATGTAAAAACAGATGAAGGTTATAAAACCATCGAAGATATAAAAGTCGGAGATATGGTTCAAACCAAGGATGAAGAAACAGGAGAAGTAGGATATCATCCTGTAGAGGAATTGTTCCAACGGGAAACAGAAGAAACTTATCAAGTAACTGTTAAAGGAACAACGATAACGACGACAGAAGAGCACCCATTCTGGATAACGGGTAAAGGTTGGGTTGAGGCAAAAGATTTAAAAGAAGGGGATAAGCTACAAGACCCGGATGGCAAGGAATATCCGATAGAGAAGATTGAGATTAAGAATGAACGGACAACAGTCTACAACTTTAGAGTGCAAGGGGTACACAATTACTTCGTAACGGAACTACAGATATGGACACATAATTGTGGACGAGGAGTAAACAATCCAACATCGTATTACAGTGCAGGCAATTCAGGCGGAGGTGGCGTAGCTTATCAACGTCCAGTCAACGTTAATAGATTACCTGCCGGAACCGGAATTAAATTTACGAAAAAAGAGATGGATACGTTCTTTAAGTCTACAATGAATAAGGGATTGAAGTCTAAGGGGACAAGTAAAATCCCGAAGAGAATATATGAGCCTAGCCCTAAGCATGACCCGAAAAGTGGGTGGGGCAGTCCAAATCCAATTCCAGATGCTAAAACAGGGCAGAATTTATTGGATACAGCGTATTCATCTTCAAAGAACAAGCAACTTTACAACATTTATGAGGGGAAACTAATAAAATTTCAACCGGATGGAGAAACAGGATGGCATCCATATACGGTTACGAATCCTGCAAAAGAAGTACCTGCCGATGTGTTAAGACAGTTCCTTAAAGATAGTAAGATTACGAAAGTAGAATATAATAAGTTATTAAAAAACAAATGAGGTGATTTATTCTGAGAAGCTTTGGAGATAAGGACACATTTTCTATTCAATATGAGTTTGGAGAAAACCCCTTTAATGAAAGTAGTTTAACCGGTGAAACATGGGGAAGGTTTGAATTATATGTTCATGGGGTAGATATTTGCCAATATAAGAGACAAAATAACTTAACTATCTATCAGTGGAATTTGATATATATTGTCGAATGGTTTAGCGAAAATTTAAAGTATATATTGAGCGATGTACCATTCCCTCTTCCTGTTGAAGGACAACACTCACTTGAACTTTTGGATAATTGTCTTTTGTTTGAGTCAGATGATGATAATGAATTTGATGCTTGGTTTGATACAAAACAAGAATGGGAGTTTAAACACTCTTGGTTTTCAAATAGAGCTGGTTCCTTTTTGCCAGAAGTATTTTTCAGAAGGGTTAACGATGAATTAGAAATTGCTTGGAATAATGAATCAACGTACTCTTCGGAAGGAATTTCTTTCATGAATCCGACTGGCATTGTATATTTGCCAATTAGCATATTTGAATCCACTATCAAAAATTTTATAGAAGATTTCTTGGATAATATTTTGCTGACTTCTAGGAATGAATCTGATGTAAGAGAATTTTATCAAGAAATAAAGAAATTAATCAAATAGTTAGTTCTTACCTAGTACCGAATGAACTAATCATTCAACCAATCACTCATACAACAATATAGACCGGGTTTACTTTGTTGTAGCAAGATCGTACAATACAACCAACAAACCAAATACTAAACAACTTGATAAACACACTATTAAACTTTCAAAGGCTTATTCTCACTTGAATGATAAGGAGGAATAAGCCTTTTTTTCCATTCCTATAATCAAAGGAGGACGAATTAGCAAAAAACATGAACAGGTAGTAGCAGAAGAATTGAGGAAACAAACAGCAAACAGCACAGGAAGAAGAAAAGGAGTACGTTCTATTACCCAAGCCCGAGCAGCGTATGAGCAGGTTATGGATGAAATTCATCGTTACTGTCAGCCAGCAATGGGATAACGAGAATAGGCACCCGATAGAGAAGATTGAAATTAAGAACGAACGGACAACAGTCTACAACTTTAGAGTGCAAGGGGTGCACAATTACTTCGTAACGGAACTGCAGATATGGACACATAATTGTGGACGAGGAGTAAACAATCCAACATCGTATTACAGTGCAGGCAATTCAGGCGGAGGTGGCGTAGCTTATCAACGTCCAGTCAACGTTAATAGATTACCTGCCGGAACCGGAATTAAATTAACGAAAAAAGAGATGGATACGTTCTTTAAGTCCACAATGAATAAGGGATTGAAGTTTAAGGGGACGGGTAATACATCTACTCTACGCTCTCAAGGTAAGCCATATGAGAATCATACAACTGTACAGAAAACGAACGTTTAGAAGTTTGAAAACCACTGGTACACCTAATTCCTCAGTGGATCTTTATGATGAAAACAGCAAACTGATACAAAGAAGATATTATGACAAAAATGGGCGAGCAAAAGAAGATATTGATTATGAACATTCAAATGGGGATAATAGCCATGTATTCCCACATAGACATACTTGGGATTGGAGTAGTGGTACTCCAGTAAGAAGCGGTCACTAATAAAACGTCGATTATTTATGCTTGGAGGTAAGAGGAAAATTGCTTAGTATACACGACAATAAAATTGTATCCTATGAAGTTGATTTCCAAAAGTCCAGAATTACATTGAACACGATAGATGGTAAAAGAGATTCAGTGATCACCAAAATCGAGTTTAATGATGCACTGGCTCATGTGTTCGAAACACAGCTACGGGGAAGTATTATTCTTGACATTAGCACATTAGATGTAAGCCTATTTTTTAAACATAACAAGGAACTATTGGAGAAAGAGAAGGATTACGCATGGCCGATGTATTATGAAAAAATAGAAGATCTGCTTGAATATTTACAAAATGAAAAGTATAACTATTATGTGATTTCAGCTTCATATGGTCTTAATGGGTGGGTGATTGCTAAAGAATATAAAGTTTATAATTAAAATGGTGATGTCTAACTTGGCCTTGGGGGCGGAATCCTCAAGGTCTTACTTCATCCCCCTACCCAGTGTCGAATGAATCGGTAGGCACGTCCTTTAGAACCTAACTCTCATTATCCCCATATGATGTTGCTTCAACAAGTCCGAGCAAAGATTGTCGCCGAAGGCAAGATAGAAGCGAATGGCAGTATTACGAAACGATTACAGCATCGTATGTCCATGATTCGAACGGCAAGCTGCTGGCTCGTCAGGTTCCAGGACAAGGTATGCAGTACTACGTATCCAACGAACATGGCGACATTACGGAAATTCGGGACACACAAGGCAATGTACTGAACCGTTACACGTATGACATCTGGGGCAACCCATTGACCCAATAGGAGCAAGTACCGAACAACTTCCGCTTCTCGGGAGAGTATTGGGATGCGGCAACGAATTTACAATATTTGCGTGAAAGATGGTATGATCCAAGTGTAGGACGGTTTATTAATGAGGATACGTATGAAGGGGAACTGGGAAGTCCACTAAGCTTGAACTTATATACGTATGTGCATAATAATCCACTTATATATAGAGATTCGACTGAACATGCGATAGATAATATCCAATTGAATACGTATCTTCAAATAGCTAGGGCCGAAGGTGTAAATTCACAAGTATACTGGGAAATTAGATCTATCTTGGGGAGTGAGGTATCTGGATTGCCAGGAAATATAGCCAACAACAACAAAAGTTTTAAATACCTATTTAGTTTGGCTACTGGAACATACTATGAAAAGAAAGCAAACACTTTAGGCAATGCACAATGGGCTGAAGGAAACTTACAAAAGATGTTTGAATTGGCGGAAGCTCTTGAAAATGTATCTTTTGCAATGTTAAGTACTGTTGGAGGACCTATAAAAGGGGTAAGGAGTGTGATTAATAGAACTCCAAGTCTCGTTAAGGCAGCTGAAAAGATGGGCAAAGATCCCAAAGTACAAAAAGAGGCAAATGATCTAATTGCAAAATTTTTAGCTGGTAATAAAAATCCAGGTCTACGAACCGGAACAAAAAATTTATTTAAAAATATTAGTTATTTACGAGGGGAAGAAGGGGCAAGAGTTTTCTTTAGAATGGAAAAGGGTGAAATGGTAATTCTAGCTAAGGCAAATAAGCATAATGAACAGGCAGTAATTGATGTACTGACAAAACTCTATAAATAATTTAGGAGACCAATATGGAAATAAAGAGCATAATTTATCCAGTTCCGTTAAGCGAGGTTAAAGATATTTTTAATGATAATATTGACGTTTTTGTAAAGTTGGAAGATGGAATTAGTTATAGTGTGGTAGTAACAACGCCAATAAATATTATGGAATATATGGAAAATAATTACCTGGGATACATTCCTGCATCTCATCCAAAAATAATCGTTAAAAGTTTGACGGAAGAAAATATTTATGAAGCAATCAAAAGTTACTCGGAAGAAAATGCCTTCTGGTTAAAGTTGTTATATATAACTGGAGGTGGAGAAACTTCGCTCGATATTGAATACATCAATAAGGTAATCGCAGAAATTGAAAAATCGAATGAAGAGATACTTCAAGCGTTTAACGAGGAAGGATAAAGAACTCATTTAGTATTTTGAAATCCAAGTAAATTCAACAGCCTTGATTGGCCATGTGAACTATGACCCTTAATGTGGACAGGATAAAGAAAGCACTACGCTGCCAGAAGATGATTCCTATATGCGTTAGGAGTCATCTTCTTTAATGTCCATTGATATCGCTCGGTATTGTAAAAGTGAATATACTCATTAATTCGATTCCGAAGTTCGTCAATACTTGTACAATCTTTGTACTCTAATTCGTCTTTCATATGACCGAAAAATGATTCCATTGGTGCGTTATCATAACAATTTCCTCTTCGGGACATGGATTGTCTAAATCCAGTTTCACTTACACGTTTTTGGAACTCAGGATGTGTATAATGCATGCCCTGATCCGAGTGAAGAATGGCTTCAGGATGAATATTTCCATCCAGTCGTTCCAGTAGCTTGTCTAGCGTTCGATTCACAAGAGACAGTTCCAGCGAAGTCGACAAATGATGTGCTAAGATCTCATTCGTAGAACCGTCTTTCACGCAAGAGAGATATCCCCATTGCTGCCCATGGTTGTACTTGAGATATGTTATATCTGTGAGCAGTATTTTTTCCGGCTCTGCCTGATCAAAATGACGCTTTAGCAAATTAGCGCACGTTTTATGTTCTTGAGTAGCTTGAGCTATTTTCCGATAAGGGTTAGCTCGACGTACTTTTGCTATGAGATTATATTTACGCATGAGTCGACGGATTTTTTTATGGTTCATCACCACGTTATCCACGTTCTCGAGATTCATTTTAATTACGAGCGCACCGGCTTTTCCGTTTAAACGATCAAAGTGGGTCTTAATGAGCAACAGATCACGCTCATCGGCCTCCTCTTTTTGTTGACGGGTATCTTCGGCTGAAAGCCACCGATAATAACCGCTAACACTTACCTTAGCAAGTGAGCAGAGATGGCGAGTCAAACCTTTTATACTAAATTGACGAACGGTTCGATTAACCAGCTCGAAGCGCAATGATGTGCTTAATGTTTGTCTTGCTTCGCCTGCCTTTCTAGTGCCTTCAGCTTTTTTAGAAACTCATTTTCTATCTCCAGAAGCTTGATCTTGGCCTCAGCTCGTCTTAATTTCTCCTCGACTGAAAGCTCTTTACTGGAGGGTCTTCCAGAGCTTCCTTTGCCTCGCCGTTCCTCAAGAAGACCTGCTTCGCCATGAGCGGAGTAAATAGATCTCCAACGCTTCAAACTCTCCTTTGGTTTACGTGAGCTAAACATATCTAAATCAAAGCCAGCCTCAAGGAATATCTCCTTTGGCGTTTTTCCAGCTTTATAGGCTTTAACTGCAGCAAGCTTAAAGGCTGGAGTGAAGGATATATTCATCTCTGATACACGCAATACGTTTGGATTTTCCTCAAGTTTTTTGATTTGTAACTCGCTATACCGCATGCTCATACTCCGTTCTTAATAAATAAATTCAATTATAAACGTAAAGAACCCGAGAGAGGCACTTTTTTTAAGTGTCCATCTCTCAGGTCATAGTTCAATGTGCCTGTCAAGGTTTCTTTTTGATGTAGGCTCTCATGTGTGTAGAGTTACATCAGCGGGATAACCGTAACACTTTGCAAAGCGATCAACTACCGAACTTCACTGGAGCCAGCTACGCATCGCAAGCCGCAGCCGCCTGACCCAAGTGACAACGGAAGACGGCAAAGCCATCAGCTATCGATACAACGGCGACAACCTGATGATAGAGCGCACCGAAGGTGGCGTAACGACCCGATACTACTATGACTACAGAGCGAAGATCGTAGCTGAAGGAAAAGTAGAAGGAAACGGCAGCATCACAGTAGCGTATGTCCATGATTCGACCGGCAAGCTGAGAAGATAACGCGTCAGGGAAGTTATGCTTCAAGGTAAAAATTAGCACGATAGTATTACCATACAGTAAAGAAAAGAAAGGGAATCGCAAAATGAATGAATGCATAAAAAGAGTAACTTATCTTTTTCTTATCAGCATGATCTACTTTACAATTTCATTGGATAGTTATGTGATGGCTAGCATGTCTCGTGAATTAAACGATTTTAGCTACGTCATAGAGTCGTTTGAAAGAGGAGACCTGAACCAAACAAATTACATAGCGGGAGCCGGCAAGATAACAAGCGACCCGCAGCAAATCATCACGGGAAAATACTCTGTGTACGTAGAATCTTCCCCGAAGGAAGAGTGGAAAGATGCGATTTATAGTAATTCGAATAAAATACATTTTGAAAAGAACACAACCTACGCGGTAACGTTTTCTTATAAGAACGTAGCAGAAGCAGTGGCAGATAATAATGGTTACTTTTATTTCACGGCCAGGGGAGTAGGCTCGGATTATAGAAGCGATAAAGGGTGGACAGAATGGACAGGACAAGCAGGCAAGACAGGCACAAAGACGATCACCTTTAAAACAGGAGATGAAGGAAACTATTTTCTAATATGGGGGATCCATAACGGAGGGGCGTTATCCCTGGATGATATAAGTGTTCAGAAGTTAAGTGAGTCGTTCGAAAGAGGAGACTTGAACCAAACAAATTACGTAGCAGGATCTGGCAAGATAACAAGCGATCCACAGCAAATTATCACGGGAAAGCATTCTGTGTATGTGGAATCCTCTCCCAAAGAAGAGTGGAAAGATGCGATTTATACGAACGCGAATAAAGTACATTTTGAAAAAAATACAACCTATGCAGTGACGTTTTCTTATAAGAGCATCGTAGAGCCTAAGCAAGGAAATAATGGTTACTTTTATTTTACGGCCAGGGGAGTAGGTTCGGATTCTAACAGCGATAAAGGGTGGACAGAATGGACAGGACAAGCAGGCAAGACGGGTTCAAAGACGATCACCTTTAAAACAGGCGAAGAAGAAAACTATTTTCTAATATGGGGAATCCATAACGGAGGGGCGTTATCCCTAGATGATATAAGTATTCAGAAGTTAAGTGAGTCATTCGAAAGTGGAGACTTGAACCAAACAAATTACATAGCGGGATCAGGTAGGATAACAAGTGACCCGCAGCATATCATCACGGGAAAGCATTCTGTGTACGTGGAATCCTCTCCAAAAGAAGAGTGGAAAGATGCAATTTATACTAACGCGAATAAAGTATATTTTGAAAAAAATACAACCTATGCGGTGACGTTTTCTTATAAAAGCATTGTAAAGCCTGTACAAGGGGAAAATGGTTACTTTTATTTTACGGCCAGGGGAGTAGGTTCGGATTACAGAAGCGATAAAGGGTGGACGGAATGGACAGGACAAGCAGACAAGACGGGCACAAAGACGATCACCTTTAAAACAGGCGAAGAAGAAAACTATTTTCTAATATGGGGAATCCATAACGGAGGGGCGTTATCCCTAGATGATATAATAATAAAAAAAGATGAGTATCAGTATGATGCAAATGGACGATTAAGCCGAGTCTATTTGCCGGGTAATGTTGAAATTAAATATTTTTATGATGCCAATGGAAATTTGATGCGGCGTGAGAGTGATTTTAGGAAGGATGCGTAATTATGAAAAAGACGGAAAAGGTAATAGTTCCCTTTTTGATTGTGATCATATTAACCATGGTCCAGTCCGGACTCGTATATGCAGAAAATATAGATTTTACATATGATGAATCAAACCGATTGACGCAAACCGATAAGATTCAGTTTATATATGATAACAACGGTAATTTAGTAGAAAAGATGAAAAAATATCGTGATAATGAGACCTATGTTGCATCTAGTGATTTCTCATCGAATCAAGGAAGGAATTATTGGTACTATCAAGAATGGGATGGAAAAGAATATAAAAGTTTAGGATGGGACGATTCATTAAAACAGTGGAAGGGAAGTCAGTATTGGCTAAGGGTGGCTCGGGAGTTCCAACATCCGGATGGTAATGATTCGGTTCGAAAATGGGTAGCCCCGAAACGTGGAGAAATAAAAATAACGGGGAAGGTAGCAAAAATGGAGGGCCAAGTATTCGGGGATGGAGTTCAAGTGAAAGTAATGAAAAAAGAAGTCCAAATGTGGCCCTCTTCCGGTTGGCACGAGATAGCATTCAATGATACTCAGGGCATAGATGTTAATATAACGACAGAGGTAGAAAAAGGGGATTCTATCTATTTCATAGTCAATCAAAAACAAACAATTGATTATGACGGAACATATTGGGATCCTAAAATCACATATATTACGTCTTCTGCAATTAAAGAGTTTTCTCCAATACAAGGGGACGGTAACTGGTATTATCAAGAATGGAATGGGAAAGAGTACAAAGACCTGACTTGGAATGCTGATCTAAAGCAATGGCAAGGTAGTACATTCTGGCTCAGAATAGCTAGAGAGTTTCAGCATCCTGACGGTAATGATTCGGTACGAAAATGGGTAGCCCCTAAGAATGGGAAAATTTATATTACCGGAAAAGTCGCAAAATTAGAAGGGCAAATATATGGGGATGGTGTACGTGTAAAGATAAAGAAAAATCGTACTCAGATATGGCCATTATCGGAATCGGAATGGGAAAATATATCATATAATGATACAAAAGGCGTGAATATTTCTTTAATGACGGAGGTAGAGAAAGGGGATTCTATTTATTTTATAGTAAATCAGAATCAAACGATCGATTATGATACTACCTATTGGAATCCAACGATCATGTATATCCCTTCTGTTTATAATGGCTCAAAGGAATTCTCGACGATCCAAGGCAAAGATAATTGGTACTATCAAGAATGGGATGGGAAAGAGTATAAGAACTTAACGTGGAATGATGAGCTTAAACAGTGGCAGGGGAGTTCTTATTGGTTAAGAATTGCTCAAGATTTCATGCATCCAGATGGAAACGATGTTGTACGGACATGGATTTCTCCGAGAAAGGGGAATCTTCAAATTACGGGGAACGTAGCAAAATTAAAAGGGCAAGTTCTTGGTGATGGGGTTCGCGTAAAAATTATGAAAAATAAAAATCAAATTTGGCCTGGTACCGGGATGCATACAATTTCAAGTGATGATATCAAAGGGAGCGTTATAAATACCTTAGTAGAAGTGGAAAAAGGAGATTCTATTTATTTTATTGTTAATCAATATCAGACAATGAATTATGATGGGACTTCATGGAATATTGCGTTGTCCTTATTCCCATAAATTGATTTAACATCTGCAGTCTATGCTTTCATAAGGTAGCAGTATCACATCCTAGTGAGTATGAGTATTGTTTGAATACAGAGAAGGCTGATCTCTTAGAAAGAGGATTCTCCTTCTCTGTGTTCTTGTCTCGAAGAGAATTGTTAATTCTTTGGTAATGTTCCTTTTGCATAATTTAGGTTCATATCATCTATAATTACTGAAGCGGTACCCTTGGCATTTGATCCAATGATGTTAACTTGAACGGCAGCTCTAACGGCTCCCAGGGGAACGACTCCGTTCGTAGACAGAACGAAGAACTCGCCTTTCGTATCATCATTAATACTGCCGCTAGCGGGCCACCCCACGACTTTACCATTGGCATCGTAAAACCCAAGAGTTAGATTCACTTTAGCATTAGAAATCTTTTCGACTTTAATATGGCTATGAAGAACGTAATTTTTACCTTGCTCGACAGCTACCGTCTGCATGAGGCTCATGCTTTTGCCGTTTAAAGAGGAGGCATCCATCCTTTGAGCACGGTTGCCAGCCATTGCTTTGTTCTCCTCAATCCTATAGGTTCCGATAACTCCGTCTTCCGCAAAATTCCACCAGCCATCTGCCAATCCAGTTGAACCTGTGTAGCTCTCAAATCCGCTATTGGCCAAGAGATTAGGTTCAGTTGAATAAGTCAAATGCATGCCATCGACAACGACCGAAGCTGAGCCTGTACCATTTGAGCCAATGATGTTGACTTGAACAGCAGCTCTGACGGCTCCCTGAGGAACGACTCCGTTCGTAGACAGAACGAAGTACTCACCTTTCGTATCATCGTTAATACTACCACTAGCGGGCCACCCAACGACTTTACCATTGGCATCGTAAAACCCAAGAGTTAGATTCACTTTAGCATTAGAAATCTTTTCGACTTTAATATGGCTATGGAGAACGTAATTTTTGCCTTGCTCGACAGCTACTGTCTGCATGAGGCTCATGCTTTTGCCGTTTAAAGAGGCGGCATCCATCCTTTGAGCACGCTTGCCAGCCATTACGTTGATCTCCTCAATCCCGTAGGTTCCGACAACTCCGTCTTCCGCAAAATTCCACCAGCCATCTGCCAAACCAGTTGAACCTGTGTAGCTCTCAAATCCGCTATTGGCCAAGAGATTAGGTTCGGTTGAATATGTAAAATGCATGCCGTCGACAACGACCGAAGCTGAGCCTGTGCCATTCGAGCCAATGATGTTGACTTGAACGGCAGCTCTAACGGCTCCCTGAGGAACGACACCGTTCGTAGATAGAACGAAGAACTCGCCTTTCGTATCATGGGTAATACTGCCGCTAGCGGGCCACCCAACGACTTTACCATTGGCATCGTAAAACCCAAGAGTTAGATTCACTTTAGCATTGGAAATCTTTTCGACTTTAATATGGCTATGGAGAACGTAATTTTTGCCTTGCTCGACAGCTACCGTCTGCATGAGGCTCATGCTTTTGCCGTTTAAAGAGGCGGCATCCATCCTTTGAGCACGCATGCCAGCCATTACTTTGTTCTCCTCAATCCCGTAGGTTCCGATAACACCGTCTTGCTCATAGTTTCCCCAACTATCCGCTAGTCCCAAGCTACCTGAGTAATATTCAAAATCTCCATTTTCCAACAAATTAACTTCTGTTTGTTTTATTTTTCTTAACAAATTTCCGTTGCCGTCGTAATGATACTCATACTGGTGATCTCCATGTTTAACCAGTTTTACTTTCCCCGTTGGATCATATTTGTATTTTACTTCTCCAGCCAATGCTAGTTGATGGCTACAGAAAACGAACATAAGTAAAAGTGATAGAAAAGCACTTCCATATTTTAAAGTATGTTTCATGTGCGACTCCTTTTAGTTGAATTAGTTGGTATTATTCTATGAATAGCTCCATTGTAGATAAAATCTAAAGCATTAAACAGAAAAGATTTGTATTAATTTCTATTGTGTTACAACCTGCAATCCATCGTCCCAATATTGTAAATACAAAATCTCATTAATTTAGCGTTATTGTCTAGGACAAAAATGCTGAATTACACTGGTAAGATACAATTGACAGCTCATTTTCCGCGGTCTAAAATGATAATATGAAACTAAATTTGTATCAAAAGTTTCAAAATAGGGAGGGATTTGCATGGTTTGGATTCAGAAAAAAGACTTCGTTGTCGCTACATTTCTGTCTGCTATCCTGTTTTTGCTCTTCTGCTATCTAAGTTCAGGGTACGAGCTGATCGTCACATTTGCCCTTGGGATCGTATTTGCATACTCGATTTTTATTACGTTATACAAGAGGAAGATTATAGCCATTGAACCCTTGCAAATACTGCCGCTCTACTTCGGCGTATTGGCTTGGCAGTTCATCCATTTTTCCGAAGAATTCTCTACCGGATTTTCAACCCGCTTTCCTCTTATTTATGGTGGAGAACCCTATACCGCGCAATTTTTCGTTGTGTTGAACATGATCTCCTATTCCTGCTTCGCTCTTGCCGCTATCTTTGCCTTTGTCCGGCGTAAGCCCGTTCTTCTTATTCCCGTTTTGTTCTTTACAGCTTATGGAGCGCTCGGCAATGCCATCGCACACACCACTTGGAGCCTTTATTTCGGCGAATATTTTCCGGGCTTGTACACCGCTCAGTTGTATTGGTTACTTGCACCACTCCTGCTGCGAAGATTGACGGGGAGCTGGAAGGTGACCCTGCTCCTTATCATTCCTTATGTCGTCCTGCTTCCGATTGCGTTAATTGCTGCCCTTGTTTAGAATGAAATTAATTCATATCATTTGATCATTATTATTTCAGAAGAGGAACCTGACATGAGCAAAAAGACGGAAGCGAGACTGTTAACGCATGCTTCATCCCAGTTCTTTCGGCACGGGTACTCCAATTTATCCGTTGACGATCTCGTTCAGGGGATTGGCATGAGCAAGGCTACGCTGTACCGCTACTTCGATTCGAAATACGATTTGCTGGAAATCGTGATCGAGAAGCTATTTCAAGAAATTGAGGCAGACATTCATGAGCTGCTTGCGAGCAAGCAGGAGCCTGAAGTGAAGCTGCGTACCTTTATGACCTTGATGGTAGAGCGATTGAACGGTATTGAGCGATCCGCGATCGAGGATATAAAGCACAGCGTGCCCGTTTTATATGAGAAATTTCAGAATTTGCGCAAGCACGTCATCATTAATCATTTGGTGAAGGTATTAGAGGACGGTGCTGAGCAAGGCTATTTTCGAAAGAATATCGATCAAGGGGTTGTGGCACATATCATCTTTGCAGCAATCGAATCGCTGACCGATATGGATTACCTGGCTGAGAGCCGCTACCGTTTTTCCGAAGTTTTCGATATGGTGCTGACCATTGTGATGTACGGAAATGTAGCAGATACGGCAGAACGCAAATAATCTTTCTGTACCGATAACTACTTGCTTCAACGCTGTGGTTGTGTTAGGATGAGGATAACTTTGACAGAACGGAGGGTTCACAGTGGTAAATAAGGCAGCTAACTTCCGCTTCGGAAGAATCCGATTGAACGCATGTGTCACTAACTGAATAGTGCTCATTAGCTCTGCTTGTGTGCAGAGTAATCGGGATTGGTCTGCCTTGTTGCAACGGAACCTAATATGATGGTTAGCGACAGAAGAGGGAGGGATCGTGCCTACCCTCTTTTGTTGTGCCCATTGTACGTGTCTGCCGCTATTGAAGGAGAGAATTATGTCTCTTTGAGCATTGTCGTCGCATGTATTTGCTTGTGCCTGATCGTGTTATCTGGTTCGGGGCAATTGGGGTGCATGTGTCTGATAATGCGAATACAGCTGTGCCCACCAGTGTATGCTGGCAGCAGCGTTAACTGCGAACAGCGGTAATAGCTTCAGACTGTACAGTTGGCCATTGGATTGTTCCAATTAGATGGATTCGCCTCTATCAAGGTGGGAGTTCGATCTAATTAGCCGCAAGGATCCTATGTGTAATAGGATACAGAAGGTTGCGATCCAGAATTAATACGATTACTCCAAGCGCAGGCGGGATGCCTGTGTTTTTTTGTGCATCAAGTTGTATGAGAACCAGGCATGATAGGAACAAAATAAACAGAAACATGGAGGAATAACTTTATGGAACAACTAACAATCGAAGCGCAAAAGGCCGTACTGGTCGGCGTGAATATGAATCATCAGCCAGACTTTGCATATTCGATAGAGGAACTGGCGAACTTGGCGAGCGCATGTGATGTGGAAGTAGTCGGGACAGTGACGCAGAATCTGAGCCGCATCAATACGTCACATTATATTGGCACAGGCAAGCTGCAGGAGATCACGATTATGCTGAATCAGCATGAAGCCAATCTTGTTATTTTCAATGATGAGCTGTCGCCGTCACAGCTTCGCAATCTGGAAGCCGATCTGGACTGCAAGGTCGTGGATCGGACGCTGCTCATTCTGGACATCTTCGGACAGCGCGCGAAGACTCGTGAGGCGCAGCTTCAGGTCGAGGTGGCAGAGCTGCAGTATATGCTACCGCGTCTTGTTGGCTTGCGTGAATCACTTGGCCGCCAGAGCGGCGGTATCGGCACGAAGAACAAGGGCGTGGGTGAAACAAAGCTCGAGCTGGATCGCCGTCGGATTGAAGAGAAAATTACAGCCATGAGCAGGGAGCTGGAAACGCTCGTAGCGCATCGCCAAATTCAACGCAAGAAGCGGAAGAAGACAGAGATCCCTATCGTATCGCTTGTGGGCTACACGAATGCGGGCAAATCCACAGTCATGAATGCACTGGTAGAGAAGTTTACGGGATCGAAGGACAAATTCGTATTTGAAAAGGATATGCTGTTCGCAACGTTGGAAACGTCTGTGCGCAACATTGAGCTGGAGGATAAGAAGGAATTCCTCCTGACCGACACGGTTGGCTTCGTCAGCAGACTGCCGCATCATCTTGTGAAGGCATTCCGCTCTACGCTGGAGGAAGTGAGAGAAGCCGACCTGCTCGTGCATGTTGTTGACTTCTCCAATCCGGAGTATGAGCAGCACATTCACATTACGAATGAGACGCTGAAGGCAATTGGGATCGAGGATATTCCGATGATTTATGCTTTCAACAAGATCGACATGAAGGATGGAGAAATCCCGGAATCGCAGGACAATTCCTTGTATATTTCGGCCAAGGGCAAGCAGGGGCTAGATGAGCTTGTCACGGCGATTCGCGGCAAGGTGTTCCGCAATTACGTGAAGTGTGAAATGCTCATTCCCTATCACGAAGGACAGCATGTCTCTTACTTGAACGAGCATGCGCATGTACTTGCTACTGAATATGAGGAGCAGGGTACGAAGCTTGTTCTGGAATGCAAGCAGAGCGATTATCAGAAGTTCGCTCAATATGTCCAGCAGTCTTAACAAGTTCATATAAGCACACAGTGAGCCGTCTCGCAGACATCTGTCTGGAGGCGGCTCTTCTTGTTGCATTGCTTCTTATGGCACTTTTGCTGCGTCTGCTGTTTTACCGTCGTTGGTTGCTAATGGATAATTGTTATCCCATTAAAATATTGGAAAGAGAGCACAAATTGTCAAGAAGTCAGGGAACGGATTCAGTATGATTAGCACAAGCTGAGAATTGATTTCATGAGGATTGGAAGGAGCTGGAGCTCGTGAAAAGATACGAATTTAACTTGGGGCGGCGACGCTTCTTCGGTTTGCTGATCATCTTGACGGTGCTTTCATCTGCATATGCTCCGGTAGTGATGGCGGAGGGGCCTGTACATGGAGAAGCGGAGAAAGCGGAGATACATACTTCCCTATCGATAAAAGGGACTGCGGTGGAGACGGTGCATAAACAGCAAAAAGAGACGGCAAGAACTTATCAAGCCGCACTATCTGAATGGAAGCGCTGGGCAGCAGATCATGCCTATGCTTGGAACCAAATACAACCGGAACAATGGTCTCCGAACGGTGGAGCGATTGAGCAAGACAACATGAGTGATCTGGATATGTTAATTCCACTGCTGGCTGACAAGCGCATCGTATACTTGGGCGAAAATTCGCATGGAGTTGCTGAGTTCAGTTTGGCCA
Organism: Paenibacillus sp. cl6col; assembly: GCF_900102125.1. Lineage (NCBI taxonomy): Bacteria > Bacillati > Bacillota > Bacilli > Caryophanales > Paenibacillaceae > Paenibacillus > Paenibacillus sp. cl6col. The sequence goes on along the minus strand of NZ_FNAZ01000001.1, from coordinate 326,962 downwards.
AAACCCGCATGATTCAATATTTGCATCAGACGCTTGGGTACAATGTCGTTGCCTTTGAGAGTGGATTAGGCGATGCTGCGATTGCTCAAGGACAAGTGAACAAGAATGCGACACAGCAGACAATGAAGCGATCTATATTTGGCGTATGGTGGACGGAAGAGACGAAGCCGCTGTTCGACTATATGAAGGCAACACACGCAAGCGATGCTCCACTGCGGCTTGCAGGCTTCGATATTCAGGTGCAGTCTTCGTTATTCCAGGATGCAGATTGGATATCGGACAAGTCGCTGAAGAATAGAGCGCTACAAGCGGAGCAAGACGTTCAGAAATGGAGAAAGAGTACGGACCTGAACGGGTATCGCAATGCGAAGTCGGTGTTAATGAAGGTGTACGAAGAACTGCTGCAAGCTGTACCGAACAATGCAGACGCCTTGAAGCGGGAGTATCCCAATGAGCCGCATATCGTCAAGCTGATGCAGCGCGCACTTCAGGATCGCATTCGGGTCATTCAGGAGTTCAATGAACTAAGCATCGAATCTAATCGATTAGCGGAACATGGCGATTATAGCGGAATACAGGCCATCATGGAATGGCGGGATCGGGCCATGGCCAGCAATCTAGCATGGTTGGCTACAGATATATATCCAGAAGAAAAAATCATCGTATGGGGACATAACGGTCATATCAGCAAGGCCCAGTCTCTTATCTCTTCGATGCCGAAGAGTATGGGGGAGCTTATGCCTGAAGCGCTGCGGCGGGAAAGCTACGTCATCGCTCTCTTCATGGGTGAAGGTCAAGCAGCAGAGAATACGAGGGAGCCTATCCAATTGATCCCGATTATTCCTGGATCGATGGAGGATATTCTCGCAGCTGCTGGACAGCCCTATGTGTTCATGGATTTGCGATATCGGGAAAATGAGCGCGGGAATTCGTGGATGTTCGAGCGAGCGATTGCGTCATATCAGGTGATGATGCCAATGCCACTAGAGCTGCGACGACATTTCGATGGCGTGCTGATGATCAAGCAAGTGAAGATGCCTACCTATTTTCCAAGTACAGTTCAACCCTAGAACGGTTATGTAATCAAACGAAAACGCCCATTGATTGGGCGTTTTGTCATCGTGCTGCATTGTCACAATACGGAAGTGTCATGCTGTATCTGTATCTGTCATAATACCGCTTCAATTTGTTTTTTGTGATGATTGTCGTGATCGTTGAATTCATGAATGACATACAGCAAAGAGTAAGGGATGCCTGTATATGGGCAGGTTGCTGCGCCGTTCGCGGTAACCTGCTGGGCAGTCAGGTCAGGATCAGCTAATAGGGCTTCAACGAGTTGATGACGAGATTGCTTGAATTCGTCGAGAAGTTGTTCTTGGGAAACCCCTGAATTGGCATAATCATAAGCAATTTTATTAAACGGGTCAAAATCAGGAAAGACCATTCCTTCTCCATTCCGGATCGCAGGGATGACGGTAAAGAGCAAGTGTTTGTCCCAATTTATAAGATGCGAAATAATCTCTGCAACGGTTGCTTTTCCTTCTGCGATCGGTTGTGACCAGATACGCTCGTCAATTTGATACAAGGTATCTGTCCAATCTGTAAAATGCTTATATCGTAGAAGCGTCTGTTCGTCTAACGTGATCATAATCGAAACCTCCAGTTATCGATTTAATAGGCCGAACCTTAACGGATCGCAATATAGATATCAACCTGTGCATCCACTGGATTGGTGCAACGCTCATCATAACGCTCGAAATCTCCAGTAAAGGTGCGCTCTTCGCCAGAGGTAAGCGACCATTTCCAGATAGACTGCCATGCACGGGCAACAACCTCAGTAACAGGGCCGCGTTCTGTCGTGAATACGGCATATTTGGCTGCCGGTACTTCAACAGCTTCCAATCCGCTAGGAACCTCTGCATCCCGATCGATTGCAGCTCCGATCAGCGTCGTGTACTCGCCCATAGCCCCATTCTCATAGTCACTGTAGCAGCCGTATATTGTTCCAGGATCTGTAGAATTCGGAATTTGTGCAGCAATCTGCTCTGACCAGAACTGTCCCCACAGTGGACCCAGCTTGCCATTGCCGCTCATTTCATTAGCATTCGTCGTACGCGCAGCAATACCGGCGAGCTTCATCGCATCCAGTTCTACGATTCGGATCGGCTGGTAAGAAGCTGCTTCATCCCCGTTCGCGATGCTCCAGCGCTTCAAGTTCGGCAGGAATTGCTGCATCATATTACGGGCAGCGGCTTCTTCCATTCCGTCCTGTACCATAAATGGTACGCAGATGTCGATCATCTCTTCGAGGGTGAGATCGGGATTCGTGAACGCCCCGTCTTTATAGCAATGAAAACAATACTCTTGTACAAGCTTATTGTTCTTATCTGTTCCGAACTGGTTCTCTTGTGCTAACGGCATTCCACAGCTTTGGCATATCAATTGACTCATAATTGATCACTCCTGTATCGTTGATAGCCTCATTATAAAGAGGAGAACCTGACAACTCTCTGTCAGGTTCCCAGTTTACTTTTTATATTTTTCAACAATACGAGAAGCAATCTGTTCAATCTGGTTACGAATGTGGAGCGGTTCAAGCACTTCGACATGCTGTCCAAAGCTTAAAATAAAGCCATACAGCCAATTATCTACGGGAAATGGAACAGATGTGACAAGCGCCCCTGCTTCATCCTCTTGCAGATCCTCTACGCCAAACCATTCTTCTGCCAAATGGCGTACCTCTGGATCGAAGCGCAGGACGATTCTCTCGGTTCGTTCCGGCGCATGCCATTCCTGCTCCCATGGGAGATCGTGAATCGAGACCTCTTGGCGGACGAAAAACTTGTCTTCAACCAGCAAATCCTTCATTCGGAACAGCTTGAACAAGCGAAATTGGGCACGCAGCGTACAGTACGCATACAGGTACCAACGCTTGTGCTTCAGCACCAGCGTATAGGGTTCTACCGTTCGGCAGGATACCTTCCCGCCTGCATTGCAATACGTGAAGGTAACCGCCTGCTGCTGCTCAATCGCATCCTTCAGCACCATCAGCTTCTGCTCCTGAACACCGTTGCTGCCCCAATTGGAGAAGTCGACGATGAATTGCTGCGTCTTCAATTGGAACTGTGCCGAATCGGCAGGTGGTACGATACTGCTCAGCTTCTCCACCAGCAGCTCATTGTCGCTGCTTGGATGGGTGGAGGAGATGCTCTGCAGCGCGGTAACAATGGCGACCAGTTCATCGTTGGTCAACAAGTTCCGATCGAGGCGATAGCCTTCTGCTAGGCCGATGCCTCCTCCTGCTCCCTGATAGGTGACGACTGGAATGCCGGCCTGATTGATTGTATCGATGTCTCGATAGATCGTCCTCACCGATACCTCGAAGCGGTCAGCCAAATCCTTGGCCTGTACCATCTTGCGGTTGATGAGGAGAATGACAATAGATAGTAAGCGGTCGATCTTCATGTTGCGCTGCTTGGCTTGAACTGAATGTCGTATTCCATAACTTTTGCAGTTGTTCGGGCGACTTCTACTCCAAGAAGCTGCTGGACAAGGGAGAACGCCATATGGATGCCAGCGGAAATCCCGCCGGATGACACGATGGAGCCATCTGCAACATACTTCACGTCTCGCACGACTTCAACCGCTGGATATTGATCCGCTAACCAATCATAACTGGCCCAGTGCGTCGTAGCTCGCTTGCCATCCAGAAGACCTGCCTCTGCAAGCAGCAGCGCTCCTGTGCATACCGAGGTCATAAAATCGACAGCCTGCATTCGATCCTGAATCCATTTGATCATATGGGGATTATGGAGTTCCCGTTTTCTTGCTCCCAGCCCTCCGGGGACGATGACAATATCAAAATGCGGCGCATTGGAGAAGCTGAAGTCAGGAATGACCTTCAGTCCGTTGCGTGCGGTAATCATAGTGCCATGCTCCGATACCGTGCGTACTTGAAATGGCTTCAACGCAGTCGTATCAGGATTTTGATCGGGATAGGTTGTAACTGACAGCACCTCGAAAGGGCCTGCGAAGTCCAGCACCTCAACATCATCAAATAACACAATTCCTACATTCCAATGCTGCTTCATTTGGGTTCATCTCCTTCTTCTATAGAAGAACATGCCCGCACCGGGACAACCCAGTGGGGCATGATTGCGATTCGTACAGCAAGCGAATCCTGAAGCGGTTTATGCCTGAACGAGCTGCAGCTTCCATTCGCGCAAATCCAGCTTGCGTACGCCTTCTTGCACATAGGGATCATTTTCAGCCAATTGCTTAGCTTCTTCCACATTGTCAGCAATATAAATGACCATACCCCCAGAGCCATCTCCGAACGGCCCCTTGGCGAATACCTTTCCCTCTTTGCCGAGCTGTTCCAAGTACTCCAAGTGATGTGGACGATACGTCAAGTTTTTACTCTCATCCTGCATTTCCAAGATTGCTGCAAAATAAGCCATGTTGGATACTCCTCTCCTATTCCCTTAGTCGTTCTTGAATTCATTATATCAAATGGACAAGCATGCGGAAGGGGTTCTATATTTCGACGAAAAAATCATTCAACTGACGTCAAGGAATACAAATCGACAGCATTAGATGAAAAAGGCGGTTGCAGTGCGGAAAAGGGCGATTACTTTTCTTGTGAGAGCAGTTGAAATCTATGTTCTCTATGATATAAATTATAGTAATAGTACCTGTATTCTAAAAGATCCTAATTTAAATGACAACTCTTCTTAGGGACTGCATCGAGTTCAATGAACGGCAGATGATAGACATCTTGATTTTTATCCATGGGAGGGTTTTCAATGCGAACTGAAATAGCAGAAGAAGTACAAAAGTACAAAGACTTTATAGAAGAAGAGCTGACACAGACTATATCAATGGATAAGTTAGTAGCTCTGTTTAAGGAAATGTCGGGTGCGGCAAGGCGAGAAATGGCGGTAGATTTGCATTTACCCTCGGTTCGCACCTCAAAAAGCATGCCCACTATTTTATTTATTAAAGAGATACGCAAATACGTAAAATCCAGACAAGATCATTTTAATCGTAAATATACATTGATTACCTCGTTGATAAAGCAGCTTATGATCGTTCTAGAAGAGGAAGATGAGAATACTCTTGAATCGTTCCTTGCACGTCGTGAAGCAATTATTGCTGAACATGGATTTTGGCATTATTATTGGTCGCTTTATTTCCATCCAGGAAGAACAGAGCAGGAAGCATTGTGGAAACAGTCCATGGAGGCACTGGAGAGTGAGGATGGAAGCTCGGAAGGCTCTAGCAATACCGTCCTGCATTTGACAGATGAGTCCTCCTCATTGCCTGCGGAAGCGGAGCCGTCTATGGAATCCACAGAACCATCACTTGAATTGGAGCAGCGAATCATTGAATTGAAGAAGAAATTGAACCATGAGACGCATTTGCGCAAGCAGGCTGAACTGTCGCTGGGGAAGACGGAGAAGCAGATTCATCGGCTGAATCGCCAATTGACTGATATCGATGCTCAGCTTCAGCTTGTTCAGCAGGAGAGCGGACAAGTGCAGCAGGATAAGGACTTACATATTCAAGAGCTGGAATCACTTCTTGCGCAGCGCAACGAAGAGCTGCGAGTGATCCGTCAGGAGCGCAGCAAGCTGCAGAAGGACTCCGAGCTGATGCAGCAGGAGCTAGCCGCGAGAGAAGAACAGACGCAGTCCGTACGCAGTGAGCTGCTTGGACATGAGGAGAAGCTGAACCAACTGCGCAGACAGGTGAACGCGCTAAGGGCGGACAACGATGAATTGAACAGGCAGGTTGTACAAGCCAAGAAATCCGCTGCTGCTGCGAAAGTTGAGGTACTTCGTCCCAAGTCGTTAACTTCCTCTATTCAGGATATCATTCAATTGCTGTATACCGATGTGGAAGACACCGTTCATGCGGCTCGCAATACGGTCGTCCAATCCGGCAAGGATGGAAGACAGAAGATACGAGAGTCTCTTGCGCTCATTGATGAGCTTGAGCAATTCATCGAGAGACGGAATGAGCATCCTGCTGAACGAAGCGGTTCCATTCGTGAGCATTCGGAATTGGCTCAGCAGGAAGAATGCGAGGAGCGTTCTGCAAGTGTACATGCACGGCAGCGCCATGATTCAATGCCGTACGCAGAATCGGCTTGCGCATTAGAAAGCAGCGGCACTGCGGTTCTGGAGCGACGTGAAGGCAGCGGGTATGCAGAACCCTTTGCGGCATTGGAAGGAGGCTCCTACCCTGATGGCTTGTCTGTAACTGACGAGGGCGGGTTGAATGGGACGTTCTTCCGCCGTGATCATGGCGGGTATATTGTATTGGAGACGGGACAGACGTTTAATATTACCGAAAGTCTTGTCCTGCAGCATCAATTGCAGCACGAAGCAGGAGTATTGTGCCGTCCAAAGCAGCATGATCCAACGCAATACGAGATTGAACTGCTGCTTCAAGGGGATGACAGTAACAGCTCCATTGTTCAATATGATGGCTATGTGCACCTTGGAGAGCATTTTACCTGGTATTGCGTCGATCTGAATGACCCGCAGCACCGCTTCCCGCTGCATGAACGGGATGTGGCCATTCGTACACCGAAGGATGGGGATCCTTGCTCATTTAACGTAGAGATTGGGAAGCAAGTAGCGCGCCTGTCCCGCTTATATCGGGCGCAGCCCATCTCCGAACTGGAAGTGAAGCGTACAGCGAGCAGCGGCGCAGCAGTTCAGAGTGTCGCACGTGCTGCGAAGGCACAAGCGAAGAAGGAATATGAGAAGCCAGAGCCATTCCTAGAAGGCCACCAGATTACGATTGTCGGTGGATTGAAGAAATGGTTCGAAGAGGTAGTGGCGGAGACGGGGGCTACTCTCGTACATGAGAATGGGAAAAATCCGAAGCGGATATTCCATGATCTGAAGCGTTCGTCCGCACTGTTCTTATTGCTTACGGCAACTTCGCATCAAGCATACTGGGACTGTGTGGAGATCGCAAAGCAGAACCAGATTCCGTTCTATTTCATCGAGGGATCCAAATCCAATTTGCGTCATCTCTTGTGGAATAATCAAGATCAAATCATTGCACATGCCAAGGCGAATTGATTTATGTAGCTTATTATAAGGTCAGCCAGATATTTCTGGTTGACCTTTTTTATCTGTTTTTTTATATCTAGCATCCGGGGTAGAACGTATCTGCTCGGACTATATTTTATTGCTGAGGTAAGTAAATATTGAAAGAAAATGCAGCAAGATGAAGATAGAAGAAGAGAAGGATACACTGTAACTTTTTAAATGAGGTGATGACAGTGTATAGCAGTGTACTGAAGAATCGAATGATTTTGTTCTATTTGGCGGGAGCAGGGATTTCCCAATTAGGAAATGTGATTACAGGACTTGCTTTCCTTTTTTTATCGTATGAACGAACACAATCCAGCATTCTGACCACAGTTATGGCTATTACACAAGCTGCTCCATACCTTTTATTCGGACTAGCTGGCGGAGTAATTGCTGACTCCGTAAACAAAAAACGTTTATTACTGTGGATAGACATTATACGAGTACCTATTATTCTTTCTTTGGTCTTTATTTATCAAATGAATCTCTTAGGTTTTTGGCATTTAATCGTTGTGAGTTTCCTAATTCAAAGTCTAGGATGCTTTTATAATCCAGCTTACAGAGCTGTGTTGCCTCTCATTACTTCTGTAGAAGATCGAACAGCTACAAATAGCTTATTTGATATTGTGACAAGAGGTGTACAAATGCTTGGACCAATATTTAGTATTGGTCTGTTACATTCAGGACAAATCATTCATTTCTTCACAATTGATGCCTTAACGTATTTAATCAGTGCATTTTTCATTTTAAAACTTCATTGGAAAGATAATAACGATGCTACAGACAACTTGTTGAATAAAACTGATGGTATTTTTAACTCTATAAAAGATTTCTTTAACTGGGTAAAAGGTGAATATACGATCAGAACATTGTTGTTTGTAACTTTTTTGATTGTGTTCTTTCATACTTGGGTATGGCAGGTCGGATTATTGTTACAACTACTGGAAACCCAAAATAATGGTGAGCAGCTTTACAGTCTTTTAATGGGGTGGTATGGTGCTGGTGTGATTACAGTTAATATCGTCATCCCTTTTCTTTGGAAAAAGCTGACCCTCACGACTTATCTAATCGGTTCTATTGTATGGGGTGTTGGTATACTTGTATTAGGATTTGCAACTCATCTGTCAACCTATTTTATTGGTATACTGATCGCAGCTATTGGGCTTCCTATTTCTGGTTTAGCACGGGTTTATCTTATTCAAACATGGATACCAGTCAATAAATTAGGCAGAGCGTTTAGTTTCAATGCAGTTCTCTTATATGGTTCTAATGTGCTCTCGTTGAGCTTGTTTGGCGCACTATCCTCTCTTGTGGAAATTCGGTATATTTTTGTTTTTTGTGGAAGTATGATGGTTATCGGCTCGTTTGTCTATTTATTTCGCATATTTCCTTCGAAAAAAACTAGGCGTGATTCCGTAGAGACGTTTAAATAGCTGATTATAAACAGAGATGGAAGAAAATCCACAACTATATGAAATATCTACAATCGATTTCTTGGTATGGATAAGCATGTCTTGACTTCTGATAATGCGATATAGTTGAAGCCACGAAAAGGGCGAAATTCCAATGTACTCCTTAAAAAGATGGGCAAACTGAAATTTGCTTATATTTAAAATCCCTGCCATTTCATCTAGGCTCCAGGCATGTTGGAAGTCTTCTTTTATAACGTTCATTGTTTTGTATAGTGCAGGGTGAATTTCTTTAAATGGCTGTATGTTAATGTCAGACGAATGTGTACCAACCATAACTTTACATATCATTAATGCTAACTGAGTGAAGCTATGGTCTAAAAATAACTCTACTGAATGACTTTCGTTACCTTCTTCTATTTGTACATAATCATTTATAAAATGGACCCATTTCTGGACTAATGGATGTTTTTGAACAGTAAGAGCGAAAGAAATATTATCTTTAATACATGAAATATCAGCCGTCAGTTGATTTAAAAATGTTGGATCAAGTTCTATTACAAATTTATGATTATCCACTGAAATTTGTCTATGCAACTCATTCGGGTTAAGAAGAATAAATTCATTGTTAGATAAGAAAATGTCGCTTCTCTCGGTCTGGTAATACATAGATCCTTTTATAGAATAGATAAGCTTATAAGAACAGTCATTTCGCCATTTGCTTTCGCATTTTTTTTGATTTGTGGATAGTAACAAACCCTGTGTAGCTTGTAAAATGATAGACAATTACATCACCATCACTATACTGAAATTTACATTATAGTTTACCATGTCAAATACGATTATTGTTTCAAATAGCGAACCTTCTACGATTATTATTCGTAGAGGGTTTTGTTCTTTCTTGAGTAAGATATGCTGACTTTAGTCTTAGATTCATTTATTAAATAGGTAAGCACTTCCTATTCTCTTCTTCCTTATAGGCCAATGGCATCCAATATTTGCATTGTCACGACTTCGTGACGATGGTATTATTTTCTTAATATTGAACCATAACTTGGAACATTCGTGGAGGAATGTATGGGGCAACTAACATGTTTTCAGGTCATTTTGCCGAATGGAGAAAGACTGTGGCCTGCATCCATATTTCCTGCTGGAGATCAGCACACAGCATTAACGGAATTGCACATGGTTCGCAGATTCTTAGAACATGATGGGGAAGTAGTCATTTCCGTAACGGCATATGATGATCATGGGGAATGCCTGCATAGGCATAAGCAGCGTTTTGATGCAGCCGGACTTGCGATGATTCAAGGCCCTCTGTCTTCCTACTCGCCGAATGGGATCAGTGTCAATGAAGTATTCGGATTATCGGAAGCAGCTCGGCTGTGGGGCATTGATGGCGGGGGAGCGACCATTCGTAAAGCCTTGGAACGCGGCGAGTTCTATCCACACGAGATTCGCAAATCGGATGGCATTTTGCTTGTTACTTTTTCTGGAATGCAACGTAGATACAATGCAGTGATGAAAAACCAGTGGATGGAGATCCATACGTATTTCGTTCAAGAAGGATTAATTCTAGAACAATCTGATGACATTCATGACACACATCACAACTCCTTATCGACCATTGCACGGCGCCATCGTAAGGCATATGAAATCTAATACACCAGCGTACACGTAACTTGTTCCTATACGATTTGCAGAGGAGGATGGAATGTTGTCCAACACAAATGTGATCAAGCTAGTAGGTCTAATGCTAGTGGTAGCTGCTGTAAATGTCCTCGTACTCTCACCAGGCTTCTTAGGCGTGCAGATCGGAGCGAGCGCTCTCTCCACAGCAACGGGGATTACCTTGCTTGTAGCCAGTGCATGGATTCTCATTAATGGAATCTATCAGTTCTTGTTCAAGAAGCCTGTTGTCATACCTGTGAAAGAAATTAGAACGCATGAAGAGTATGTAGAACGCCTGTCCCAATATCGAGAAACCAAGGGTATTGAAGAAGAGATCAGCATTGGGCTGGAACAGATGGAACGGATGCAGAAGCGGAAGAGTACGTTTTTCCAAGTACTGAAGCAGAGATTTAACGAGTCGGAATTAAGCTTCTCTAAGTTCGCGTCCGTTGCACTTGATGTGGAGAACTTATTCTACCAAAATATTCGAAATATCCTGAACATCCTTAGTGTATTTGACGAGACTGAATTCGATCGGGTCGCCAATCACAAGATGTCAGGCCTATCTATTGAACTATCCCAGAAGAAAGCAAAAGTATATAACGATTACCTCACATCTATGAAAAACGCTCTTACGAATAATGAAGAAATCTTAGTCAAGTTGGATCGCCTTCTGCTTGAGATATCCAGCTTGGACAATGTGGAGCCTGAGGATATTGAACAATTAGCATGCATGCAGGAATTGGACGCATTAATCAAGCAAACCAAATACTATAAAGCGTGAGAGGTGCAGCGAATGGCGGGAAAGAAGAAGTTAGTGATATCTGTCTTTGCTTTAATTTTTGTATTTATTCTCATTTATGTAGGGGTGACGTTGACCTCCAACCTAGGAAAAAGCAAATCACAGGTTACGACAGAAGATGCGACCAAACAGTTGAATAAACTGTATGCGAACGTATCTGTGTCGACCGAAGCTCCAGTAAAGGGGCAGATCGATATTAGTCCAGCCGATGTGGGCGATACCCTGCCGGATATATCGAAGTTCCCGATTACGGTGAAGAATACGACGAATCAATTTGTTGAGATCTTCACGTCAACGGAAAAAGGCGGCACAGGCATGGACAGCTGGCTGGCGGATGTGGCAACCGAGTTCAATAATGCGAAGATCCAAGTGAACGGGAAGCCTGTTTCTGTGAAGATTCGAAATATAGCTTCCGGTACAGCTGCGGACTATATCCGATCCGGCAAATATATGCCTGATGCCTATACACCTTCGAATGAGCTGTTTGGCGAGATGATCAAATCAAGCGGCGTAAAGACGGAGCTTATCAGCAAGCGACTCGCGGGCAATGTTCCAGGCATTGTGATCTCAAAATCCAAGCATGATGCACTCATCTCTTCATACGGAGCGGTAAATGTCAAAACGGTGACGGAAGCCATCTCGAACAACGAGTTCAGCATGGGATATACGGATCCATTCTCCAGTTCTACAGGAATTAATTTTCTAGTTACGGCACTCAGTACATTCGACAAGTCGAATTTGTTGAGTGATAAAGCAGTTCAAGGATTTGAGAAATTCCAAGAAAATATCCCGTTTCTCGCTTCGACAACGACGCAAATGCGTGATGCAGCGAAGTCGGGTGTGCTGGATGGGTTTGTATTGGAGTATCAAACGTATATCAATACGGATGAACTGAAAAATGAGTACGTGTTCACACCTTTCGGAATTAGACATGACAACCCGTTGTATGCGATTGGGAACCTGCCTAAAGGGAAATTGGACATCGTCAAGAAGTTCGGAGAATTCGCGTTGCAGGAGAAATATCAGAAGAAGGCTCAACAAAAAGGTTTCAATGAGCTCGATAATTATAAATCGGAAATGCCCGTTGTGAAAGGCAGCTTGTTGGCCTCCGCACAGAAATTGTGGAAAGACAAGAAAAATGGCGGCAAGCCAATCGCGGCTGTCTTTGTTACTGACGTATCGGGAAGCATGGCGGGAGAACCGCTGAATCGACTGAAGGAATCACTGCTTAAAGGACAAAAGAATTTAGGGAAAGACAACAGTATCGGTCTCGTATCCTATTCGAATGATGTCACGATTAATTTGCCTATCAAGAAGTATGACACCACACAGCGCTCCTTGTTCGTTGGTGCGGTCAACAGCCTTCAAGCAGATGGCGGCACGGCTACCTTCGACGGAATTATTGTTGCCTTGAAAATGCTGCAAGAAGAGAAGGCCGTCAATCCGAACATCAAGCCGATGATCTTCGTGCTGAGTGATGGCGAGACGAATCGCGGCCACTCGCTTAAGGACATTAAGGAGCTTATCGAAACGTTTAAAGTTCCGATTTACACCATTGGCTATAACGCGGATATTCAAGCGCTGCAGAGCATTTCCAGCATTAACGAGGCAGCGAGCATTAATGCAGATACCGATGATGTGGTCTATAAAATCGCAAACCTGTTCAACGTGCAAATGTAGCATGAGTCTAAAGGGGGATTCCAATGTCATTTACGATGGAAGTTGCAAGTCCGGAAGAAATTCAAAAGGAAATTGAGCAAGAGGTAAAACCAGTTCCTGAGGAAGTTGCGAAGCTTCAGGCACAAGCGGATTCGAATGTGGCAGCAATTATGAATTTAGATCTGGATTCCTTAGAGAATCGAAAGGATATTCTGCAATCGATAGACAGTTTTGGCATGAACACTATGCGTTCCTCTTCGACGAAGAACAATGCCTTGCAGGTTTCCGTAGGCGATTTATCGAAAAAAGGGGACGAAGGGGGCCCGGTTGCGAAGGGATTGGTCGAGCTGCATCAGCAGCTGAAGGATCTCGATCCGAGCGTCATTGACTTTACGAAAACTGGGTTTCTAGGGAAGCTGTTCAATCCGCTTCGTACGTATTTCTTGAAGTATCAGAAGGCAGATACCATGATTGCGGAAATCGTAACTTCATTGGATAAAGGGAAAGTTACCTTGAAAAATGACAACACGACCCTCGAAATTGAACAGCTTGCCTTGCGTGATTTGACTAAGAAGCTGAAGAAAGAAATCGAGCTGGGCTCCTTGATGGATGACTCGATTCAATCACAGATTGAAGCAGCGCAATCCCGCAATGAAGATCCGGAGAAGATTCGGTTCATTACGGAAGAAGTGCTGTTCCCGCTTCGTCAGCGTGTCATGGATATGCAGCAGATGATGGTCGTCAACCAACAGGGGATTATGGCGATGGAGGTTGTTATCCGCAATAATAAAGAGTTGATTCGCGGTGTCGACCGGGCGAAGAACGTTACGATCTCTGCACTGAAGATTGCGGTTACCGTAGCCAGTGCCTTGTATAATCAGAAGATTGTGCTACAGAAAATTGAATTGTTGAATCAAACGACAAACGAGTTGATTGCGGGTACTTCTCGCATGCTGAAAGACCAAGGCGTTCAAATTCATAAGCAGTCGCTGCAAACGAATATTTCTGCGGAAACTTTGAAGCAGGCTTTTACGGATGTTCTGTCTGCTTTGGATTCGATTAGCTCCTACAAGCAGGAAGCCCTGCCTAAGATGCGCGATACAATCGACCAGTTCCGGGAGCTTGCTGACAACGGCGAGAAACAGATTCAGCGCTGGGAACGTGGACAGAAGCTCGGCTTGTAATTATGCATATATAAGTGATGATGCAAATACGAAAGACTGCCGGTAGGCAGTCTTTTTGTGTTGCCGAACAGAAAGCCCGCCAAGGAGTATCCGACAGAACAACAGTTGCCCAGGCTTGGAACTTCACCTTATTTAGAATTAATGGATCGTACAACTTCTCCCGATACGGATCGGGAATCAGCGTCTTTAGGACTTATTATGCTTTGGCTCGGAGATAATACCTTGGATCTGATGGATATTCAATTATCCGCTTTCGACATTACCGAAAGCAAGCTGGATCTGTTATTACTATTATCACTGCATGAAGGGCAGGATCTCGTCACGCCTTCATCCCTTGCCGATCGATTAGGGATTCGCCGATCCTCCGTTACGGCATTATTGAACTGGTTGGAAAAAAGAAATTGGATCATTCGGGAACCCTATGCCAAGGACGGGCGCATGACCCACGTTCGTATCAGCTCCGAAGGGAGTAGGTTTGTGAAGGAAGTGCTGCCTACATTTTGGTCTACTTGTGCATCTCTTGTTGAAGAACTAGATAAAGAGGAGCAGGCGTTGTTAAAAAAAGTGCTCGTTAAGCTTAATACAAACATGGAAAAGCGACTAGGAGCAGGAAGATAATTTTTTATTCATATAGTTAGATAATCTAATTACAATTCATTCCGTTAATCTCTTATCGTATCTTCTCTTACCAATATTCATTTTTATTTCCGGTTTTTATTTATATAGTGATGGAAAATAGTATTTATCATTGATGCCGAGTTTCTTCAATTTCCTTCCGCTTAAGCAGACAGCTGTTGCTGCCTCCCCACGTATAACGCTCTTGTCATCAACCCCATGGAAACAACGATAAGCGCAGCCGGAATCCAGAAGATTTGCGGCGTGACACCATCTATGAAGAGCGGCAGGAAGTAGCCAATTAAGGAGGCTGTTTGCGAAATGAACACGTACAAACTAGCGCCGAAGCCTGCTTTATGTATGAACATGCGCTGCACGTAGCCCATTGCTACGCCGTACAGAACCGAAACGAAGAAAGAGTATAACGGCTGCATGAGGAAAAATACCGTCAAGGAATCGCTCGTGCAATAAGCAATATAGGTGATTAGAGCGAACAATCCACCAAGCATAATAATGGGCTTGCTTCCATACTTGGCGGCCCAATAGCCTGCCATGGTCATGAATAGGAGCTCGAACACGGCTTGTATGCTCCATATGAAGGACATCAATCGCGGATCGCCGAATTGCTCGTTCACCACAAGCGGCAAATACAAGCCGCGTATGGCATCCGCACACGATAGGAGCAGAATGGCAAAGAGCATGATGAGGGAGAAGGGCTCGCCTGCTTTGGCGGATGCAATTGAAGAATCGAGCGTAATCTCCTTATAGAACAAGAGCAGCAGGAACAAGGAGGCGTATCCTGCAAGATTGCCCCACAGTACACCGTGGAAGGTCGCCAGCAAGTACAGGTTAGCTCCGACGAGCAGCCCAGTAAAGAATCCGACGCTGTACGTGGCGCGCATCCAGATTTGCGCCATTTCTACAATATCAGGAGCAAGCCGTGTGACATGATTCCGAGCCATCGCGAACAGCTGTCCCATAATCATGCCGGAAGGAGCGGTGGCGAGAGCCATCCCGATCAGCGCCTGCGCATAGCTGTCTGCATTCATATAGATGACGAGGCCGATCATACAGACGACAGACGCGAGCAGAGGAATCGTCTTCTTGCGTTTCATGGAATCGCTAACAATGCCGACACCAATCGTAAGTACCATGTTCAGAAGTAAGGAAATTGCGAAAATAGACGCAATCTCTACCTTGCCAAGCCCTAATGATTCCCGCAAATAAATCGCGTTCATGGGGGCTAGAATCCCCATGCCGATGCCGTACAGGAACAAGGTAAGGACGAGATGCAGAGCGCCTTTTATTCGCAGAAATAGCTTGAAATCGTGCCATATGCGCATGGAGGAGGACACCTCGGATTCTGAAATAGATTCAGAGCGAGAGAGGAGGAATCTTGTGCGCTTCCGCTCTTGCTTCTGTCTTATTCTCCCATTATGCGGCAGTAGAACGGGGAGAGCAATACGTTATTGCGATAAAAAAAGCAGTAGAAGCGTTCTGCTTCTACTGCTCTGCTTGCCCAATATTAGATTGCCCAGTTGCCCTTGCGGAAGATTGGCTCTGTTGTGCCATCCTTAAGAATGCCGTCAATGTCCATATCCGCAGAGCCGATCATGAAGTCCACGTGCGTAATACTGCGGTTTACGCCGCTCTCTTCCAGCTCTTCTTGAGACATCTTCGTTCCGCCTTCTACGTTGAATGCATAGCCGCTTCCGATAGCCAAGTGGTTGGATGCATTCTCATCGAACAACGTGTTGTAGAACAAGATGTTCGATTCCGAGATTGGGGATTGATGCGGCACAAGCGCCACTTCACCCAAGAAGTGCGAGCCTTCGTCTGTGTCGACGAGCTGCTGCAGGATTTCTTGGCCTTGTTCAGCTTCTACCTTCACGATACGGCCATTTTCGAACGTGATCTTGAAGTTGTCGATCAGGTTGCCGCCATAGCTAAGCGGCTTCGTGCTTGATACATAGCCGTTCACGCCGAGCTTATGAGGAACTGTAAATACTTCTTCTGTTGGCATGTTCGCCATGAACGGCACATCTTTCTCGTTGACGCTGCCTGCGCCTACCCACAGATGCTTCTCAGGCAATTCGATCGTCAAGTCCGTTCCAGGAGCTGTGTAGTGCAGCTTGTGGAAGTGCTTGCTGTTCAATACTTCAACTTTCTTATGCAATGTTTCGTTATGTTCCGTCCAAGCTTGAACCGGGTTGTCGGAATTCAGGCGAATGGATTGGAAGATCGCTTCCCACAACTTCTCAACCGCTTCTTCTACAGCTACGCCAGGGAATACTTTGGCTGCCCAATCGCGGGAAGAAGCTGCAACAACTGTCCAGCTTACTTTGTTCGCTTGAACGCATTGGCGGAAGTGCTCCAGTGCTTGTCCAGATGCCTTTTGGTTATTGCCGATCCGCTGTGGATCCACACCCTTCAGCAAGTCTGGGCTGGAGGAGACGATAGAGATGAATGCAGCACCCTTATCCACGAAGGTATTGCGCTTCAATGCTTCCCATTCTGGGAATTGAGTGAACACGTCGTCTGATGCCTTCTCGAATTTCAAGCGAGTTGTAGCCTCATCCGACCAATCGATATGTACGTTGCGTGCGCCTGCTTCATATGCCTTGCTGGCAACGAGGCGGGCAAGTGGAGCGACTTCGATAGAACTATTAACGAATACATCTTGATCCTTCTGTACGTTGACGCCGACCTTTACGATAAGTTCAGCATACTTTTCTAATTGTTGCTCGAAATTTACCATGGGTAGCCACCTCTGTTCCTTGAATTCATAAATCTGAAGTCATTCCTCAGTATGTTCTCAATATACCATTATTGGAGGGGTTGCAGCAAAGTTTCTGGTGCAATAGTCTGTAGGCTGTAACATGAAAAAGGGGCTGAACCTCAGAACATGAATTCTGAGATCCCACCCCTCTATAGGCTTACACACCCATACGCTTGCGTTGATTGTTAATCTTCTTCGTATTCTGGCTCTTCATTGTTGGTTGGCCAGATTCCTGATGCTTGTGCACGCCTTGCGATTTCCCTTGGGCTTGTTTCTTCTGCTGCAGCATGCGCTTCGCGGCATCCACCAAGCTTACTTTCTTGCTCTCCGTTGCTTCAGCATTACCCTGGTTCTCCATGTGCTCAGTCATCGTATCACCCCCGTGCGGCAAATAGATCGGTAAGATGTTGACTCCATCTCATCCTCATTATGAACGATTCTTGCTGAAATGAACAGTAGGAGTTGTCGAAATTTACTTCTCTATATTTTTACCGTATTGGGACTTGGAATTCAAGCTCCTTATAAAAGGTCGCTTTGCGCAGCTTGCTTGAATACAGCTTAATGGGCATTTCTTTCTGGAACGGATATTCGCCAACGTACGAATATACGCCGTTGTTCACACGCAGCAGCTTGGAATTGTCGCTAAATACTCGTTTTCCGTCTTGGATGAACTCCATGGCAAGTTTCTGGCCTACAGGGTCGTTGCCGTTCACATCATATTGAATAACGACTCTGTCCTCTTCGAATGCCATGCTGTTCACCGTAACGGAGCCAACCTCTCCCTGCTGCAGCGTCAGTGGAAGCGCACTTGGATTCAGCGTGATCGCTGTATCGCCATACCGTCTTCCCGATTTATAGGGCTTGAATATGAGCGTCTTGGAGCGCTCGGGTATTGGATCATACTTTTTCGTATGTTTCATTTCTACAATATTCGATTGCATTTGATTGCCTGGCCCGCCATGACCGCCTGCAGATGAAATAATATATCCGTTCTCATCCACAACCATATAGTCGCTGTTGAATCCGCTCCAGCTAGAAGAAGTCGATGGGGAGGCTTCTGCGGTCTTGAATCGAATCTCGGTTCCTAGCGGCGAAGTAACGACGGACTGAAGCGTGATGGAGCCAATGCCGTCAGGCGCCTTGTTGGTCTTATTAACAGGGATTTTTTTCGTCAGGGACGCATTCCATTTGACGGGAATTTCGAACTTCCAGTTTCC
This sequence comes from Paenibacillus sp. cl6col, assembly GCF_900102125.1. Taxonomy (NCBI): domain Bacteria; kingdom Bacillati; phylum Bacillota; class Bacilli; order Caryophanales; family Paenibacillaceae; genus Paenibacillus; species Paenibacillus sp. cl6col. The sequence continues at coordinate 308,517 of NZ_FNAZ01000001.1, read as the reverse complement.
TTCCACATCTCCGACCTTCTTAATCGTGATCGGCAGCGGGAATTCTTTCGATATTTTGGCGTCTCGATCCGGTTCCGTACCGAGCATCGATTCGAACGATAATATTCCGATGTTTTTCGTGGAGGTTTCCGAGCGCACATTTGACCCAGCATGGTACCAAATATCCAGCGCATATGCTGGATCCTCCTGAGTCTTGCTCTTCACAATTTCATATCTGTTCGACCGATCCAATATAATAGGAAGCTTGCTCATCGAGCTTTCCTGTATGCCAAGCTTAATTTCCACGCCATCATACAACACCTCGGTAATGGTCAGCGTAATGCCTTGATCCGTTGCGCTCAGATTGACGGGAAGGGACAATCCTTTCCGATTCGCATCCTGCAAGGCGTTATCGCCGAGTGCCTCAAAGATTTGACCGATGAACGGCACCTTTCTGAGCGTTTCAGCCATAGCGGGTGAAATGAATCCGGAAGCTAATGTTCCCCCAATTGCGAGCACGACTGCGGCCGCAACGAACCAAGCTTTCCGATGGCGGGAATGAGTCCGATGCTGGATCGGCATGGGTTCCGTCTCCAGCAATTGCAGTGTTTGCTCTAATCGCGATTTCACGAGCTCAGGGATTTCAGAGCTGAGATTGCCGGTTAGGTGCGTACGGATTTGTTCGTCGATATTCGAATCCATTAAATCATTAGCTCCTTTCCATTCTCACGTGAGATATGAAGCATGTCCGCTAGCTTGTTTCTGGCGCGGAACAGGCGAGACTTCACGGTGCCAACAGGCTGATCCAGCATATCGGCTACCTCCTTAAGCGGCAAATCCTCAATATAGAACAGTGTTACAACGATTCGCAGGTCTTCTTCCAACGCGTTGACGACTTCCAGTGTTTCGATATGTTCGTACTCGCTAGCTTCGGCCTTCGAGTGCTGCAGTTCAACGAAGGGTACGGTTTGTTTTTTCTTTCGCAGCAATGTTCGGCATTCATTCACAAGGATGCGAACGAGCCAGGTTTTGAAATATTTCGGCTCGCGCAGCGAATGGATGGAACGATATGCTTTAAGCACGGCTTCTTGTATGGCATCTGCACAATCTTCATCGGAATGTACAATTGACTTGGCCACTCTGTATAGGGGGGCTTCATAGGCGCGAATAAGTGTGCCAAATGCTTCCTTGTCCCCCTTGCAAGCTCGTGCTGCGAGTTGTTCTGGCTGCTGCACAGTGGTGATCTCCTTTATTTATAGTGGGCGCCAAGACCCGTATCATGGTGTGCGATAGAGGCCGAGACGCAATCCCTATGCTTAATTCATTTGTTCAGGATGCTGTTGGAGCAGTAAGGGACATGCTCCAGAACTTTCCTTTTCCATTGATCTTACCATAGACGCTCGGCTTTCCTTGTTTCGTGAATGTATACTGTTCTTGCTTGACGTGAACCTGGTAGCCTTTCAAGTCTAGGCCGAAATATTGCTTGACCATTGGAGCAGCCGCAGCAATGGCTTTGTCACTCGTATAAAAAGGCTTGGCGAATGCCTTCTTGCGCGCTTCTTCTGAGGCATAATGGATAAAATCCTTATAGTTGACAAAGGACGTCAGCTTGCCTGTAGCAGTATTGACTTTGACCAGATAACGGCCGCTTTCATCGGAGAAAGAGGCTGTTTTTTGGTTTTCTGCTTCCATGCCTATGTATACTTGGACGAAATTGCGAAGCTGCTTGTTTTTGTCTGCTGACAGGGATTGAATTGTTTTCTTGGCTAACGCGCTCCACTTTGAATCGATTTTCGCCAAGGCGTAATCTGTTGACACGTATGTTGCTTTGCCTGTGACTGCATCAACCATGCCTGAAATATTGCTGCCGTTGAATGTCCAATGGTTCATGTCTTTATCGGCTTTGACACGAGTAATTTGCGTAATCTTGAATTTCTGTTGTGCATCCAAGCTTTTCATTGCTTTTTGGATAACGGACTGAAGCGAAGTATCGAGCTCTTGCCATGTGAAGTTGATTTCGCATGCTAAAATATCGCCCTTTGCCTTGCCGATCATGACGCGCGCCCGATTGTCTTTGTCTTCGATTAACAATCGATCCTCTCCGAGATATTCATAGCCTGCCTCGGCACCACTGTGCATAGCAGCTAGTTCCATCGTTCTTTTAGGAGCTAGCTCCTGTAGAGCCTTCTTTGCTGTTTCGATTATTGCGGGATCAAGGTTGTCCAATGCCGATGCTTTGATTGCCGTTTTTTTTGCCGCTTCGTTTGTCGGCTGTTCCGCCGCATATGCGGTATGAAGCGTGAAATTAGCTGGAAGGCTTGTGGCGAGCAAGCTTACAGTGATAGCAGCAAGCATGAATTTATAAGATTTCATATTGAATCCTCCTGATCGATTGGTTTTGGTTGATGTACCTATTAGATGGCTTGAAGTGGAGAGGAGGTTCACGAGAAATTAAAAAAAATGATTATTATAATAGAATATAGGTGAACGATGGGGTTCTATTTTTGGTAGACTTGTAACGGAAGGAGTCTTGAATATCATGCATATACGATCATTTGAAATAGAAGATATCGCGCAGATTGTCGCCTTATTCTTCGATACGGTACACACCGTGAACGCAAAAGATTATACCGCTGCACAATTGCAAGCCTGGGCGCCGGCCGATGAACAGGTAGAGAAGTTGGCTCGCTGGGCAGAGTCGTTAAGCCAGCACATGACGTATGTAGCGATTCGGGAGGGCGAATTGGTCGGATTTAGCGATATGGATGCTGGCGGGTATTTGGATCGACTCTATGTTCATAAGGATGTTCAGAAGCAAGGGGTTGCAACGGCATTGTTGTCCAAGTTGGAGCAGGAAGCGAGGAAGCTGGGGCTGTCCGAAATGAGAACAGATGCAAGTATTACGGCAGTTCCCTTCTTCGAGCGGCACGGGTTCTGCATCCTTCAAGCTCAGATGGTGCAGCGCAGAGGAGTCGGCTTGATGAATTACAAGATGAGCAAGCGATTGTAAATCAGGTCAACAGTTGAGAAGAAAGCCTGATGCCCAATCTTCTGACTGTTCTTATGTCGCTCAGAAGGTTGTTATGGTAGGGGCCGCTATGTGCAGGCATAAGGCATGGTGAGGTATGAGACGCGCTGCTGAAGGGTTAGAGATTGGGGGCTCCGACTATATAGGAAAGAAAATAGCCGATCCCTTATATGTAAGGAGAACGGCTATTTGTGTTTGTTCGTCTGCGATATCGGATCGTAATCTAATTTGAGGAAATTTAGCGGCGATCTTTTCTGACTGGACCAGAGCCGTCCTGCTGCAATAAGCGGGTGAACGGCTTCGGAATGCCCGTATCGAATCGCATTGGCGTGCCCGTAGTCGGATGGGTAAATGCCAGTATGCGGGCATGCAGGCCAAGTCGTCCTAGTCCTCTTGATTTGGCGCCGTACTTCTTGTCACCTACGATCGGATGACCGAGATCCTCCATGTGAACGCGAATCTGATTTTTCCGCCCTGTTTCGAGATGAACCTCCAGTAGGGAGTAAGCGCTGTTCGCTTCCAGTGTTTTGTAGTGCGTAACCGCATGCTGGCCATCGTTTTGATACGGACTCGAATACATTTTTAATGTTTTCATTTCCTTCAGCCAGGAGGAAATTGTACCTTCTGGCTGGCGAACCTTGCCTTCAACAAGCGCAACATAGGAACGTTCTTGTACGATCTCTTTCCAATTATTTTGCAACTGCTGCTTGATGTCTTCATTCTTAGCGAACATCATGACGCCGGACGTATCACGATCGAGGCGATGCACGACAAATATCCGGTTGCTCGGATGTTGCAAGCGAACATGCGTCGTCAGTTGGTGGTAGGCAGTCAATTCTTTCTCTTGCTCGGAGGCAATAGACAACAGACCGGCTTCCTTGTTGATGACGATGATATCTTCATCCTCATGCAGTATCGACAAACCTACAAATGGAGGAGCTTCAACGATTTTCTCCTTCGACAAGCTTACAGCTTGTCCAGGCTGAAGCGGATGATTATAGGCTGTTACTGTTTGTCCGTTGACAGAAATTTGACCGCGGGCAAGTGCGGATTTGATGGAGTTGCGCCCCATATTTTCTACCGTATTTAATAAGAAGCTGAGCAATTCAGCTGGTTCCTGAACTGTATATTCGCGAGCCTTCGGCGGTGTCCGATGGGTTGGTTTAGTTGGTTTGACGTGCTTGGCTGGTTTGGCGGATTGGTAAGCTTTCGCCGGTTGATTCTTCTGCGGGCCTTTTCTCGGTTTATGGTTCTCTCGCTTACGCATTCGTAAGACCTCCTTGATGAGTAGACAACACTATACAGAACAGTGCGCTTCACAGCTGGCGCTGATGGCGCGCTGTAGGACATGTTCTATGGAATGCTATCACTATAGCAGAAAGTTCGTGCAGATTCTATTCAGAATAGGCGAAAAGACGTACATATGGCCAGAGAATGGTGAAGTGGAAGCTATTACCTCATAGGAAAAGCCCATGTTATAATAAAGGACAGGAACAACGGGTTGCCGCAAGGGAACGGGGAAAAGGAGTCTACGCACATGTTTACAATGGACCAAGCGCGAAGCGCATTGCAGCGAGTATATGGCTACGATGGCTTCCGCGATGGACAACGGAAAATTATTGAACATCTTGCTGAAGGCAAGGACACGGTGGGTATTATGCCAACCGGCGGGGGGAAGTCAATTTGTTATCAGATTCCAGCAATGCTGCTGCCTGGGGTAACGCTGGTGATCTCGCCGCTTATTTCATTAATGAAGGATCAGGTGGATGCGCTGCACAGCTTGGGGGTCAAGGCTGGATTCATCAATAGCACGCTTGAGATGGGGGAAGCGGGCCGTCTCATGTGGCAGGCGCAGGAAGGACGCATGAAGCTGCTCTATGTAGCGCCGGAGCGGTTAGAGACAGAATGGTTCCGGGAACGTGCGAAATCGATTCCAATATCGATGGTAGCGGTAGACGAAGCCCACTGCGTCTCGCAATGGGGACATGATTTTCGCCCAAGCTATCGGACAATTGCACCTTTCATTCAGGAACTTGTGCAAAGTGGCCGCGAGCGTCCGATTGTGGCGGCATTTACCGCAACCGCGACGCCGGAAGTAACGGAGGATCTTATTCATTCCTTGGAACTGCTGGAACCCGAGCTTGTCGTTACGGGATTCAAGCGGGATAACTTGGCGTTTACGGTGCTGCGCGGCGAGGAGCGGAAGGCGTTCACGCTTGATTATGTCCGGCAGCGGTCGAGCGAATCAGGCATTATTTATGCGTCGACGCGGAAGGAAGTCGAGGACATCTATGACATGCTGAGACGTGCAGGAATAGCTGCTGGCCGCTATCATGCTGGACTCGAAGATGAGGAGCGGGCGAAAATGCAGGAAGCCTTCCTCTATGATGATGTGCGTGTCATTGCAGCGACGAACGCGTTCGGCATGGGCATCGACAAGTCCAACGTACGGTATGTGCTGCATTACAACATGCCGAAGCATATGGAAGCCTATGTGCAGGAGGCAGGACGCGCGGGACGCGATGGGGAGCCGAGCGAATGCGTGCTGCTGTTCCATCCGCAGGATATACTGACGCAGAAGTTCTTCATCGAACAAAGCGAGGCGGCTCCAGAACGGAAGGCGCATGAATATAAGAAGCTGCAAGTCATGATCGATTATTGCTATACGACCGGCTGTCTGCAAAATTATATGGTTCGTTATTTTGGAGAAGAAGGAGAGCAGCCATGCGGCGTATGCGGCAACTGCAAGGACGAGCGTGAATCGATTGATATCACGATTGAAGCGCAGAAGATCTTCTCCTGCATTTATCGGATGCGTGAGCGGTTCGGCGTATCTATGGTCGCTTCCGTACTGAAGGGGTCGCGCAACAAGAAGGTCATGCAGTATGGATTTGAGAAGCTATCTACGCATGGGGAAATGCGGCATTTGGCGGAGAAGGAAATTTCGGATCTCATCTATGTTCTTATAGCCGAGGGGTACTTGCAGCTTAGCGAAGGGCAGTATCCCGTTGTGCGGCTGCTGCCGCTGGCAGCGGATGTATTGAAGGGCAAGCGGACCGTTGAACAGCGGGTAGCGAAGTCGTTGAAACCGAAGGCGGGCACTGCCATTGATGAGACGATATTTGAGCAGCTGCGTCTTATTCGGCGTGAGCTGGCAAGCCAGGCTGGAGTACCGCCTTACATTGTGTTTAATGACAGCACGCTGCGGGAATTGGCGGAGATGCAGCCGACGACCGAAGCGGGCATGCTCCGTATTAAAGGGGTTGGGGAAGCGAAGCTGAAGCAGTTCGGCATGCCGTTCCTTGAATTTTTCCAGCAGCGGGAAGAAGAAGCGGGTCGCTACGATATGGAATAGGGTTGGGGATTGCAGATATAGACGAATGGGCTATGGGAACGACGAATGGATAGCGATGAATAAGGAGCTGAAGCATGATGCATGAGTTGAATCTGGAACAAATCAAGGATGAAGCAAGCATTCAGGACTTTATGAAACTTGATATACGTGTTGGAACGATCGTGGAGGCAGAGCCGTTCGAGAAAGCGCGCAAGCCCGCGATTAAGCTGTCAATCGATTTCGGGCCGCTCGGCACGAAGCGATCAAGTGCGCAAATCACGGCTCGTTATACGCCGGACAAGTTGTTAGGAAGACAGGTCGTTGCTATCGTGAATTTCCCGCCGCGCCGTATCGCCGGCTTCGATTCTGAAGTGCTCGTATTGGGTGGAGTGCCTGAGGAAGGCGATGTTGTTCTACTAAATACAGATGAGATCATTCCAAACGGCACACCAATTGCATAGTGTGATTGATTACGAGGAAGAGGTACACGATGTTGAGTAATGATCAAGAGCTTGCGCACTTTTTAGTAGATGCGAAGCAACGCACGTATGCTGCAGCGGACAATAACACATCTGTCCAACCGATATTACCTGGCTCCGTGCAGTTGGAATACCGCAGTGGAGACTACGTATATCGGGATATTTACTTTGGTCAAAAGAGATCATAGAGTTTACGAGTTGCACTATAGTGGCGGCATGATTCGATAATCCATTTGCGATTGCATTGACACAGAATAAAGCAAGCTGCCCGCAGCTTGCTTTTCTGTTCATGGTGGTTTTGGGGATGGATGTCAAGATCGGTCTTCACTTTGGTTATAATGGTAGAGGCTGACCGAGCAGCTCGGTCACTTTAAGGTAGTGTCTGATGAGAGGAAGGTTTAGATGAAAGTCGTACTTGCAACATTAAATGCTAAATATATTCATACCTCGCTGGCGATACGCTGCTTGAAGGCGCATTGCGAAGGCGAGTTCGATGTCGACATTGCTGAATATACAATTAAGGACCCGGTGATGAATATCGTCTCGGATCTGTACCAGCGAGAGCCGGATGTGATCGGGTTCTCCTGTTATATATGGAACATTGAGGAAACGATTAAGGTCGTCAACATGCTGCGCAAGGTGCGGCCGGAGATCCGCATCGTACTTGGTGGCCCTGAGGTGTCCTATGACACGAAGGAATGGATGGAGCGGCTGTCGGATGTTGACTTCATTGTCATGGGTGAGGGAGAAGAGACGCTGCTTCATTTGCTGCGGGAGATCGAAGGCGAAGGGAAGTATCATTTTGTATTCGGGGTGGCGTATCGGAACAAGCAGGGCGAGGTCGTTATCAATCCGCCCCGCCCGAAGCTGGACTTGAATGAAATTCCATCCCCCCACCGCTTTGCGGAAGATATTCCGAGCCTCGGCAAGCGTGTTGTCTATTTCGAGACAAGCCGCGGCTGTCCGTTCAGCTGCCAATTTTGCTTATCTAGTATCGAGGTTGGCGTTCGCTATTTCGATATTGAACGCACGAAGGCGGACATCTTGTACTTGATAGACAATGGGGCGAAGCTCATTAAGTTCGTCGATCGGACGTTCAACATTAAGCGTGATTACGCAATGGAGATGTTCCAGTTCCTCATTGAGAACCATCGCGGCTGTGTATTCCAATTTGAGATCACGGCGGACATTATGCGCCCAGAGGTGCTTGATTACTTGGCTGAGCATGCACCACCCGGCGTATTCCGCTTTGAGATCGGCGTCCAATCGACGAACGATCCAACGAATGAGCTTGTGAAGCGGCGCCAGAACTTCACGAAGCTGACCCGAACCGTCATGAAGGTGAAGGACAGCGGCAAGATCGATCAGCACTTGGATCTGATTGCAGGGCTGCCGCTTGAGGATTACGATACATTCCGCAAAACATTCAACGATGTATTTGCACTGCGTCCGGAGGAATTGCAGCTCGGATTCTTGAAGATGCTGCGTGGTACAGGACTTCGTCTGGATGCTGAGAAGTACGGCTATGTCTTCATGGATCACGCACCATACGAAATGCTATCGAATGATGCGCTTCCGTTCCGTGATGTCGTGCGATTGAAGCGTCTGGAAGACGTACTGGAAAAGTACTGGAACGCACATCGCATGGATCGGACGATGGAGTATTTGATGCATACCGAATTCGACTCACCGTTTGATTTCTTCCAAGCATTCGGCGACTTCTGGGAAGCAAATGGCTGGCAGAAGATTGGACATCAATTAGAGGATTTGTTCGTAAGACTGCATGCCTTTTTAACTGCGCACGGACTCAAAAAGCCGTATGTGGCATTGGGGTTAATGAAGCTCGACTACTTCATGAACCAAAAGTATAAGCCGCGCAAAGTATGGTGGCACAGACAGCTTCAGAAAGAGGAGGCTTCGCGCGTTCTGCAATGGGCGGCAGTACAGGCTGAGCTTGTGTCTGAGCAATTCGCAGCTCTAGGTCTTTCGGAGAAGGAGCTGCATAAGCACGCTGTTGTAGAGATGATCCCGCTTGAGGCAGTTGTTCGCAGCCGTTCACTCGGAATGTCCCAACATACGGAACATGGTTTCGAGACAACCAACGAGGGGTTAACAGATGAAGTGTACGGCATTTTCTTGTATCAGCAGACAGATGATGAAAAACCGTTGCTGTTTACGGTGAACCAATCCATGATGGTTATTGTTGAATAGGACTTTAGTAGCAATCTTAGGTATTAGACCTAAGATTGCTTTTTTTATCTCTTCTCGTCTAGTCCTATCAGCAAAAATAAAATAGGATGGGGTAGGATCTGGAAATGAAAAACATACCAAAAGTCTCAAGAAAATTACGGTTTGTCACTTTGTATAATCAAAATGTGGGCATATGTACTTATTTTCATACATTCCTTCTTCCGGTATAGTTTGTCGAGAGAAAAATAGAGAGATATTCTAGGAGGTAAAAGATTGTGATGAAATGGTTCAAAAAAACAGCCGTCATAATGGGGTGTGCTGCACTTCTTATGACAGGATCGATGCCTGCACATGCTGAGGGTACTGCGAACTACACTGTCGGGGCGGGACAGGCGGTAGAGCTTGATCAAGGCATTGCGACCGTGACTTTGAAAAAAGGAATGGAATACATAAATGGCACGGAAACGAAAGCCATGATTACGAGAAATGGCGGCAAACCTTCCGGCTCCGAAATCGGTACGGTTATACCAGAAGACGGGCGCTGGTTTTTGTATTTTGAGTACACCGATTCCGGACATATCAAAGATAGCGATAAAAATGAGATCGATGCAGATGAACTGCTGCAAAGTTACAAAGACGGACAAGAAGAAGCAAATAAAGAAATGACCCCTGAAAATCATCTATTCGTGGATGGTTGGGACGTAGCGCCTAAATATGATGAAACGGCACGTAGAGTTGTATGGTCGCTATTACTGCATGACAAAGACAATGCCTCAATGGTCAATTATAACGAGCGTATATTGACGCGAGAGGGTTATGTGTCAGCGATCTTGGTTTGTGATCCCAAAAAGGTAGAAGCATCGCGCAAGGAAATGAATGATTTGGTCTTGTCTACACTGAAAATCAAAGAAGGCAAGCGCTATGAGGATTTCAATGAATCGACGGATAAGGTGGCGGAGTATGGCTTGGCTGGACTTATCCTTGGCGGAGCGGGTGTTGCCGTTGCCAAAAAAGCGGGATTAATCGCATTGGCGCTCGGCTTGTTCAAAAAGTTCTGGATCGTTATCGTGGCTGTCATTGCTGGCTTGTGGAAGCTCTTAACAGGCAAGAAGCGCAACAAGGAGCAGGAAGAAGAGGAAGTGCAATCTGCTGCAGGTGATGAACAATCAGCTTCTCAGCAATCCTCGCAGCAGCCTCCATCTCAACAGCCGCCAATGTCATAAATTCAAAATGAACAGGATCGTATCCTATATGGAAAGAGGCAGACTAGACGATGATGTCTATCTGCCTCTTTTTTCTACGTCTTTACAAGATGCAGGATGTCCTCATAAAGCTACATATCTTTGCGGTTGAAGTAAATAAGACCACTAAGTAGAAAGAACAGGAATCCGCCAACAATGACAAATAAGAGAGTGCCGAGCGATACATTGAATGCCCCGTATTTTTCCACGCCGTTCATCGCGAGTGCAGGCTGTGCCCAAGGATACCATGGGCCGTACTTTTCCGAATTGACGATGAGCATATTCGGCAGTGTCAGCATCACGTTAATAGCAAGCGGAGCCGCGAAGCTTGACCACGATACGGACACGAACAATTGAAGCGCAGCAACAGGCAGGGTAGCCAGCCAGCCATTGGAGAAGGCTCTCAGAAGTTCAGTCCAAGGGATAGGTGCTGTATATCCTTTTAATAAGCCGACAGCAATTGCACCTAGTAGGAACAGTACTTGTGTTAGTCCCAGCAGCAGTGTAACATGGGCGAATTTCGCCAAGTATAAGCTGGAGCGGGACACAGGCATGGAAAGCATTTGTTTCCAACCGCCTCCCGCGTGCTCGTACCGGCATATAAATGCAGAGAACACGCCAGCCAATAGCGGTAAGAACAACATCGCGTGCGCGATTGACATCGTCGACCATAAATAGAGCCACTGGATTTCGGGCGGCTGCTGCTCAGAAATGAATAGGCCGACGAGCATGGCCAGCAGAGGACTGATCAGGGTAAGCAGTCCAATATGGGACTTGCCCAACTTTAAACGTTCAGATTGAAATAATCGCAGCCATGTTGCCACATCAATCCACATCCCTTCTAATGAAGTGAACAAGGCTGAACAGAAAGACGACGAAGCCGATCAAGATACCTGCGATGACGGAGTACTCTGGAATATTTGCTTCATTTACAAGCAGCGGCCACTTGTACGGCATCCAATCCGGCATTCTAATCGAATACACGGATACGATCGTTCCTAGAATTCCGCAAGTAAGCGGAATGGCTTGGTTGCTGATAACGGTAGATAACCATAGCTGCAGTGCGAGTATGGGCATAGCCGCTAAGAACGGATAGAAGCTGTTCTTGAGCAGCAGAGACCAAGGGATATCAGCACCGAAGCCGAGAAGCAGACCGAGCAGAACTGATCCGACAGCAAGCAGCAGCGATGCAGTGAACATCATGAACAAGCTTAGAATATATTTGGATGTGAATACACTGAATCGAGACACGGGAAGGGCAAGCAGCTGCTTCCATGATCGCTGGCGATGCTCGATACTTGCGATCAAGGATGTTACGAGTGTAATGCCAAATAATAGGGCGAGAACCGCCAGTATTTTAATGTCGCTGAGTAGGCCGATCCATACCTGATCCTTCAGCTTCGATACGAGGTAGTCGTAGCGCAAGCTGTAATTGATCGCCTGAAGGCTGATGACGCCGACAGGCCCTAGGACAATGAGCAGCCATATCCATGTATGGCGTATTTTTACAAAGTCAGATGACAGCAGCTTCCCGATCATCGATTGTTCCCCTCTCCAGTCATTGAGAGGAAGATCTCTTCCAGCGACTGCCGCTGTTCTTCTACTCGATACACGGACAGTTGGTTATGGACGAGCAGATCAACGACGGAGGCGACCTGACTGTCTGGCATGTAGTTCATCAAGACGCTTCCTTCCTGCTGCTCTACAGCGCATACAGATGCAGCGAGCAGATTCGCTGCCTTGGCAGGATTCGAGACCGCGAATCGAATGCGATGCTGGGCCTGATCCTGCAATACGCTGATGGAATCTTGAAAGACCATACGTCCATGCTGAATAATGCCTACGCGCGTAGCCATCTGTTCAATCTCGCTTAGTAGATGACTGGATACAAGAACCGTAATGCCGTGCTGATGGGGCAGGCTCTTAATCAGCTCTCTAATTTCCAGAATTCCAGATGGATCGAGGCCATTGGTCGGCTCATCCAAGATGAGCAGCTCTGGACTGCCCAATAAAGCTGCGGCAATACCAAGCCGCTGCTTCATGCCAAGCGAGTACCCCTTAACTGGGCGATTGGCATCATTCGTGAGTCGAACGACGGCAAGTACTTCATCGATTCGCGACTTCGGCACATCGATAATTCTGCGTATGGCCTCTAGGTTGTCCCGTCCAGTCAGATGAGCATAGTACGATGGATATTCAACCAACGATCCGACCTTGCGTAAGATCTCTAACCGATGGGAGTGCAAGTTCTTATTGAATATTTGAATGTTGCCCTTCGTAGGGCGAATGAGTCCAAGCAGCATGCGGATCGTCGTTGTCTTGCCTGCGCCGTTCGGTCCAAGGAAGCCGTATATATCCCCGCGGTTAATCGTAAGCCGAAGCTGATCGACTGCTCGGCGGTCGCCATATGTTTTCGTCAACCCTTCGGTTTGTATGATTGTTTCACTCAATGTATATCACCTCGTCAGTTAACGATACAGGTCGAAGGTTAAAACAAAAGCGGCTGCTTGTTTAAATTCTGTTTAAGAAAGGATCTGTTTAAAAAGGGAGAAGAAGAAGCCCATGAACATGATCGCGTCCATGGGCGTAGTAGGGGATGTACGTTTATTCATACGGATACTTTCGGTTAGTTTGGTTTTTCGCAGTGGAGTCTTTAATATGGTCTTCGTTAACGTGTTGGATTCATTTGATTCTTATGGTTCCTAGGATTTATTGAGTTTATAGAATTTATAGTATATTGATTTCAATGAATTCATTGGATTTCATAATTTCATTGAGTTCTCTTTAGTTTGTCTTTTAGTTTGATACGCTCATTGCCTTCATAGGCTCTATCCTCATCCTTGTCCCTTCTGGGCTGCTCGTTACTTCCCATTGCAGCTGCATTTCTGCGGTCATCAACTCGACAATGGTCAGCCCAAGGCCAACGCCTCTGCTTGTGGACGCAGCGCTCATACCGGGTCCGTGATCCTCAATCACAATTGCAGTCTTCTCTCCATGCGCATGAATCGCAATCCCGATATATCGCCCTTCTGCGGCATGGCGCACAATATTTTGAAATAAATTATCGAGGATGCGCGTCATCCACTGTAAATCGACCCTCCAAGTAACGGGCTGCTCCGGGAGCTCAATATGAATCTCAAAGCCTTCTTTCTCCCAAATCGGGTACCAGCTCGCCGCAGAAGTTCGGACAAGCCGCAGCATATCCGTTGCTTCCATCTTCAGCGAATACTTGTGAGCAGACAGCAGCGTGTACGCCAATAAATTATCAACAAGCTGTCCCAAATCACTGACCTTCTTATCGATAAGAACCAGCGACTGTTGGCCTTGCTCGGACAATGGCTCTCGTTGGAGCGAATGGGCATGTCCCCGAATCGTGGTTAACGGTGTTCGGAGATCATGGGACAAATTAGCGATCAGTTCCTTGCGCAGCGTTTCTTCCTCTTGTTCCCGTTGACGGCTGGAGGTAAGCTGCTTGATCATTTGGTTGAAGGTATGCTCCAATTGTCCAATTTCATCCCACTTCGTTATTTCGATTGGCGAAGGCAAGCCATTGGCATTATCGGGAACCATCGCCTTGCCTAATCGAACAAGCCGTCCCCGAAGCTTGTAGAAGAACCACCAAGAGGCAACTGTAAATAGAACAAACACGAGGGCGATGACGATAAGAGCGTGTGTTGTACTATATCCCGCTCTATCTGATACCATCAAATTTCGAGCAATTTGCATAACCATGAATCCCTGCTTCGGGTCCTGCCCGATAAAAGCTACGACGGTGAACGGATCTCCATCGTAGCTCTTCTTCATAAAGGTAATAGCGTCCCCAGCATTCCATTGTGCTGGCAAGCTGGGCTGTACAGGAAGCTGAAGGCGAGTAGTACCGCTGTTATCGACCCAGAATAATTTGGCCTCCGGGTACTCCTTCTTCAGCTCATGCAGTCTCTGTTCAATCGCAGCCCGATCGGCTTGCTTGAATTGAGCAGCTTCTTGGTGCCATCTCTCTTCCAACTTGGCCGCTACCGCATAACGATTCTCGACGGGTTCCCCTCCATTCTGCAAGAGAGATACATAATAGAGAATCGTAGAGGTTAATGGAAAAATAATCGGCCATATCATGAGCGCGACAAATACAAGCGTCAAATACCGGATCAGCAGTGATTTGCGCAGTGGAATACGGGAATTCATAGCTTCACCCGATATCCGATGCCGCGAATCGTTTCAATAATTTCCGGCTGGCCTGGATCGTTCTCGATTTTCTCCCGCAGATGTCGAATATGAACCATGAGTGTCTTATCGCCCTCCATGTAGGGTTCGCCCCAGACGCTCTCATAAATTTGTTCCTTCGTTAAGATCTGATTGGCATGACGCAGCATGAAGGCAAATATATGGTGCTGTTTGCCGGTAAGTGTGATTTCTTCACCGGTCAAGGCATGCACAATGTGATTATCGTGCAGGGATATGCGCAGATGCTTCAACTCGATGGAAGCAGGGGACTGCTTCTCGAAGCGCCGCAGCAGTACCTCCACTCTTGCAGTAAGCTCATCCGGATGGAAGGGCTTCGTTACGTAATCATCGGCGAATTGCAGCCCCTGAAGCTTGTCGTCAATAGACGTGCGAGCTGACAGCAGCAGGATGGGCGTACTTGGGTATTCGCGCTTCAGACGCTGTCCTACCGTAAAACCGTCTAATCCAGGAAGCATCACATCAAGTATGATCAGATCGCTATCAGGGACGTGCACCAGTGCATGCTCGCCGGACAGCAGCCACATTACCTGATAGCCTTTATCTTGCAAATAACTGCTGGTCCATGTTCCGATTTCTTTGTCATCTTCTATGTATAATAGCCGTTGACTCATTATGAACGATCTCTCCCTATCGTGTCTTCGTGTCATTGAACATTATAGCTCAAATGAAACCAGATGATAGAGAAAGAATGCAATAGTTGGACGATAGCCGTGTAGTTTATACTAGATTCATCAGCCCTAGCTACTCGTATCTAATAGGTGGCCGGCCGAATCTACTTCTGCTGAATGGCCGCCTGACTATTGATCGCTTGCGGGCTGTGCAACAGGCTGCGGAAGATAAACAGGGAAGCTGTATAGCACAGCATCGTAACAACTACGATGGAAGCAAACCCCGCGACGCGTGCATAGAGAACACCAGCCAGAACGGATCCAAGCATCGTTGCGAAATACATCGTGCTGTTCGCCAGCGCGGATACGGTGCCACGTGCATTCGGCTGATCCTGCTGAAGAGTTCCCATTAAGAGAGGGAACAGCATGCCGCCGCACAAGGCGATCAGCGCATAAGCGATACTAATGAATGCAATAAGATGGCTGGTCATGACGATCACATACATCGCAATCATGCCAAGGAGTGAATATGTAACAGTTCGCCGAATGCCGAGCGTGCGTTCCACCCTCGAGACGAGAAGACTGCCGAATAAATTGCCGATCCCAAAGCCAAGGATGAATAGTCCCGTTTGCTGTACAGTAAGAGAAAAGTCATCAGCGAGCCAATTCCCCAGATAGGAGAAGGTAGAAAAAGTACCTAGCTGATATAAAAAATATCCGAGAAAAGCAAAGGTGGTGCTGCGGCGCGAGAAAAGGGCGCGATATTGTCGTCCAAGAGAGCTCAGCGAACTTCGTTGTTTCGTCGCTGGTGGGATAGAAGGGAGCTTTAGCGCCAATATGATGGTAATGAGCAGCGCAGTTACTCCGATGGCATAGAAGGGCAGTCTCCAACTGCTCGCGGCAAGCAGGCTGCCAAGAGGTACGCCGAGACATTGCGAGACGGCTAAGCCAGCAGTTGCGGCGCCCATCGCTTTGACGATCTTGTGCGGTGCTACTAATTGAGGGATGGATGCCCATATTTGCGGCGAGGCGATTGCCGCGCTTATTCCCGCCAAGGCGCGGTAGGCGAATAAGAGGGTGAAGCTTGTTGTTGAACCGCACAGTGCTGTGAACAGAGAGAATCCCAGCATCCCTCCAAGGAGACAAGACTTGCGATCCAGTCCGTCGGATAGCGGTCCGGCGATTAGGGCGAAAAGGGCGTATCCGAGTGCATAAGCAGAAATAAGCCATCCTGATTGTTCGACAGAGATATGCAGAACTTCTCGTAGTGTTGGCAGCATAGGAGATACGATAAAGGTATCTGTACCGATGATGAACATCGTGG
Organism: Paenibacillus sp. cl6col; assembly: GCF_900102125.1. Classification (NCBI taxonomy): domain Bacteria; kingdom Bacillati; phylum Bacillota; class Bacilli; order Caryophanales; family Paenibacillaceae; genus Paenibacillus; species Paenibacillus sp. cl6col. Next base: position 292,092 of record NZ_FNAZ01000001.1, on the reverse strand, counting down.
CAAAGAATAAAGACATAATAGGACGGAATGATGATGCGGCATGCGGTTGATTCATCGTGTTGCTCATTGTAACTGGCCTCCTGTAATGAATACACGATCTCATGCGGCAATGATGGACACAAGGGATCGTTCTTAATCGAGATGATTCATAGGTTACAAATGATAGTGAATATAGGTAAGATTCACTGAATATGAAGGTGCGCACCTTTGTTCAATAGTTCGAGTGTAATCGAACTATTGAATGATGTCAATCATTTCGGTACAATAATGACATGAGAACATTATTTCATCCCGATATCGAACATATTGAACTTTCGCAAGTATTCTATGCGCTCAGCGAGCCGATTCGAATGAGTATCGTGCTGCAATTGATGAGCATTCCGGAGCAAACCTGCGGAGGATTCGATTTATCACTGTCCAAGTCTACCATGTCCCATCATTTCAAAGTACTGCGCGAAGCAGGCATTATTCGAACTAGAATGGAGGGAACTCAGCGATTCATCTGTTTGCGCAAGGATGAGCTCGAAGCGCGCTTTCCTGGTTTAATGCAAGTAATCCTAACCCAAGCCAAGGATATGACGTCGTAGTTCGGCAAACAGAGGAAGAGTCTCGTAAAGTGCCAAAGTTGAAGAACGGAGCTCAGCATGGGTATGAACATGCATGAACAAAGACGCCTCCATCCCACAAGTACAGTGGTTTTGGAGGCGTCTTTGCTTATCTGTCAGACGAACTCTCTTGTTACTACACTCTTGGAACATCAACTGTTTTTTATGTGTTTATGGATCGAGCATTGGTATGGTGACGTAAGTGCTTCATGACCCATACCGTAAGCAGCATATAACAGAGAATGACAACGATGCTGTTGTCTCCTGCTGCATATATAGCAATTCCTGAAGTCGGAACCGCAATGCCGCGCAGAACACTCCACATTACATTATGTGCCGAGTGGAAGATAGAAGCTGTCCATACGCTGGATGAACGCAATCGAATATATCCGATGACAGGGCCTAGGAATAGGCAGGATACGACAATGAATAGGCATGCGAGAAATGGATTTTGATCTTGGTGGTAAATGGGAGACAGCAATATAATCGGGATATGCCATAGTCCGTGAATTAGGCCAGTGGCGTATAACGCTCTTCTCTCACCCATTCTATCTACAAGAAGCGGGAGCAAATAACCTCTCCAGCCAAGTTCTTCGCCAAGTGAGCTCGTAAGTACGGCGCTGACTAATTGTATCGCGACAACGATCGGGAAGGCCGTCCAATCATAGCCTGCATAGGTGGGAGGGATATCAATGACTAGTGCACCAGCTCCCCAGGCGAATCCATAGCTCAGCGCTACAATGACCGCTGGAACCGTGATACATAGGAGCCACCATTTGAACCCGCATTTACGAAATCCAAGCGCAGCCCAACCGGAATGCGATCGACCGTCCTTCGTCACGAACAGGAGCATAATGAAGGCAGCCACTGTTGGAGTCAGCATATAAAGTAAGGAATTGGTGTTCGGAACGATACTGACGCCTATAGCTAGAATGAAGACGATTGCTGTGTAAATCAGTGCTTTTGTATGGCTGTGTAAATTAGAAAACATGCTGCATTCCTCCGGTTTCGCTTTTTTTCATGGGCCTATCATATTACAATAAGGATGGTGCTCCTAGTGAGGAACATCTGAAATGCTGTCATATGAATATCCTATTTTGGATGTAGAAGATGTATAAATCAATCTGGCTGATTGATATAGAGAAGTATGTTACTTACATAGAAAGAGGCAAGTGAATGGAACAACGACAATGGCATTGGATCGATACAGCTCTGGTGGGGTTATACATTCTCTGGATTGTATCAGGGGCAGTTTATATTGCCATATCACCGGACTTTAGTACGGTTCATACCGGACGTACAATCGTACCGTTTATATTGTGTTCTGCGCTGCCTTTATGGTTCTGGAGACCTGGCAGCATTCATCCGTCGAAATTTATTGCCTCGGAAATAATTTTGTCGGGAGGCATTAACATTTCCATGCATTTGTCGATGCCTGTGTATCTCGACAATATGGTGCTGCCCGCACTTCTCATTGGATTTATGACGTCAAGGAAGAATGTATGGTGGGGAGGTTCGATTGTAGGACTTTTTCCTTTCATTGGTTTATGGAGTGGCAAGTTATCTTGGCTTCAGGCTTTGGACTCGTCTGTTAATCATTTCATATTGTTCGGGATCGGTGTTGGCTTTCATGTGTTTCTGCATTCGCAACGAAGAATGAAGCAGCTGCTTCAAGAGAATGAGCATCAATTCAATATTATTCGTCAATATGCGGAGCAAGTGGAGCGGCTTACCGTTCAGGAGGAGCGCAATCGCGTAGCTGGCGAATTGCATGATACATTAGGTCATTCACATGCATCGATTGTTATGGGGTTGGAATCGGTCAAGGTTCTTATGGGGGATGACCCTGAACAAGCAAAAAGTAGGCTTGAGAGTGTGATTGTACACGCACGGAGCAGCTTTGAAAAAATACGACATCACATTCATGATATCGCACCTTCTGAAGAAGGGGAGCGAACATTGGATGAGGTATTGAAGCACTTGCTGGACACGCTTTGCAATCAAACTGGTATTGCATGTAATCTCAAAACAGAAGGCATCATCTATTCTATTCCTTATGCACACCGTATGGTATTAGAGCGTTGTGTGCAGGAAGCCGCTACAAATGCAGTGCGTCATGGTAGAGCATCATCGATCGAGGTTAACCTTGTCTATGACGAGACAGAAGTATGCTTATCGATTCGGGACAATGGGCTAGGCAATGAGAAGCTAACCTTTGGCTATGGTCTGTCATCAATGCAGGATCGCCTGCATGCTTATGGTGGGCACTTAATGGTACGTACTTCATTAGGGAACGGCATGGAAATTGTATGCAAGCTTCCGCGCAAGTTGCATATAGAGGGCGATCAGCCGATCCGCTTGCTCATTGCTGATGATGAGCAGCTCTTTTGTGAGAGTTTGTGCTATTTATTCAGCCAAGAAGATGATGTCTATGTCATAGGTGCAGCGGTGGATGGGAAGGAAGCAGTTGAATATATGGAGTGCGAGCATCCTGATGTCGTGCTCATGGATATTCGAATGCCGCGAATGGATGGCTTGGCTGCTGTTCGTGTGATGAAGGAGCGATGGCCGGATGTGAAGATCATTCTGCTGACTACGATTGAGGAATCAGATTATGCCGTTCAAGCGATTGATGCGGGAGCGGAAGCGTATCTGCTAAAGTCCATGCATCCGAAGGAGCTGCTTGCCAGCGTCCGTCTTGTACATCAAGGGGGAACGCTCCTATCGCAGCCGATCGCACGATTGATGACCGATCAATTATTACATATGGATCAAGCTGAGGAACGAATGGGAGTGGCAGGGAGCGAGGGGCCGTGCATCGAAAGTAATGTAGATCCATTCGGCTTAACTGAACGTGAGAAGCAGGTGCTCCATTATTTGGCGCAAGGTAAGAAATATCGTGAAATCGCTCAGATCCTCTATTTATCTGAAGGAACGATTCGCAATCATATCTCGAGCCTATATGCCAAGATGGGAGTAAACGATCGGATGTCGGCTGCGAATGCAGCACGGAAAGCACGTCTTGTATGAATAGAGAGAAAGCGCTTAGTGAACACACTAGGCGCTTATTTGTGTATTGGCACGGTTATTTCCGTACTCTTGCTACAATGGCTTGATTGACACGCATCATTTCTTGAACAGAGATTCGCGTCAGTGAATAGGGGGAGCCCCCGCCGGTATATACGAATTCCTGTTCCAGAACTTTCGGATCGATAAGAAATGTGGCTGTGAAGCCAAAGGAAGGAATCCCGCCGGCAGGATATCCAGCAAGCTGAAGCATTTCTTGCTCGAGCGCCAAGCGTGGAGGAGGAATAAGCAGTGCCTTGCCAACTCTGCTGGTGCTTGCACGGTCTTCGCCCTTGACGATGGCTACAAGTAAGTGACCTTCACCATCGATCATGCAGACATTTTTAACAAAATCAGCTTTATCGGCTTGCACCGCTTGAGCAGCATCCTCAACGGAATGGCACAGTGTATGTAGACGCAGATGTTCAGCAGCCATTTGATTCGCGCGGAGATAGGAAATAAGCTTGTTATCATATTCATCTGTTGACTGCGGTGGTTCCTGATTTTCTAGATATTCCTTGTTCGTATTCATCTATGTCCCTCCATTCAAAAGAAAAAGAGCTCGTGTAAATGCAAGTGAACGTGCAAGTGTAAGTGCAAGTGTAGGCCGCTTGCTAATAAAATGGCACCCGGTCTCCCCGTAAGGAGCCGGATGCCAAGTCAATTATGCGTGCATTAAGGAGCAACAGAGCGCAATACAGTGCAGTTGCCATCAAGCGTATATTCACCAAGGTTAGCTGGAAGCAAGAAGCATTCGCCTGCTTTGAATGCGATCTGCTCGTCAGCAGTTGTAAGTGTACCTGTTCCTTCGCACACAACAAGAATGACGAAGCTCTCTTCTGTTGTTGCGAGTGCCCATGGCTTCTCAACGATGCCTTTTTCTACACGGAAGTACGGAGACTCCGCGAGCACCAGCCACTCATTAGCGACAGCGCCATTTGTAGACATGCGAGTTGCGCCCGCGCCTTCGTACGCGATGACATTCAAGGAATCCTCAATGTGCAGCTCGCGCGGCTTGCCGTCGAGACCTGGACGGTTGTAGTCGTACAAGCGATAAGTCGTATCGGAGTTCTGTTGAATCTCAGCGACTACGACACCTGCACACAGCGCGTGAACCGTACCAGCTGGAATGTAGAAGGTGTCCCCGGCCTGGACGGATACTTCTTGCAGAACTTCCATAATGCGGCCATCTTCGATCGCTTCTGCCATTGCTGCGCGATCAATGCCTTCCTTCAAACCGTAAATGATTTTCGCACCTGGCTTCGCGTCTAGCACATACCACATCTCTGTCTTGCCCAGTTCGCCTTGCGGCAGACCTTCATACGTGTCAGTAGGGTGTACCTGAACAGAGAGATCATCATTGCAGTCCAACAGCTTGATAAGCAGTGGGAATCGGCCGTTCTTCTCAGAGAAGCCCTTGGAGCCGAACCATTCCTTGCCGTATTGTTCACGTACTTCGTCCAAGCCAAGTCCAGCCAGTTCACCGTTAACGACCTTCGTCGTACCGTTCGGATGATCACCGATCATCCAACCTTCACCGATATGTCCTTCTGGCAAATCCAATCCGAATTGCGTCAGAGCACGGCCGCCCCATACGCGTTCTTTGAATTCAGGTTGAAACTTCAATGGATAAGGTCTTGTCATGTTCTCTCACTCCCGAGTTGTCTAGTATCTAGTTGATTGGAAAAACTCAAGTCTCTCGCCGTCCGGACCCTTAAAGAAAAAATAGCGGCTGCCGTTCGGCAAGGTAACCAGTTCTTCATCAATAAGCTCAACTTGAGGCAGGCTCTTCATTCGAGCCAACTCAGCCTCTATATCGTCAACAGTGAAGGCGATATGGTGGACCCTGCCTTCTTCCGTTAAGCTTCCAGGATAACCTTCTACAAGTTCAACTTCCGTTTCGTCAGCACCGTCCCATCCGAGAAAGGCGAGGCGAATGACACCATTCGTATGGAGAAGGGTTCCTTTCAGCTTCAAGCCGATGACTTCCTCATAGAATCGAATGGATAGTTCTATATTGCGAACCATGATCCCAACGTGCTCCATTTTGCGAACTGCCATTTCACAACAACTCCTTCAACATGGTGAACAGGATGTGGGACAGATATCGAAGCGGAAGCTGCAATCGCCAATCCAAGTGGGAAAGGCTCTAACGCGTTCAGATGTTATTTTCGTTTCTCTACCGCTATGACATATGGTGCATCTGGACGCTGCAGCATTCGATAAATAACGGCTTGCCCAAGACGCGCCGGAAGAGACTCCGCCCAAGCTCGTACTTGATCGGCCTCATCATCGCCGCCGCTGTGTCCTGGATAGAGAACAATACTAAGCACTCCGCCGGGCCGCAGCATAGATAAACCGTTGTCGAGTGCTTGAAGTGTCGTTTCAGGGACGGTCATAATGCGCTTATCTGCCTCATTCGTAGGCAGATACCCAAGATTGAACATGATGGCAGCGGTTGTACCGGACCATTCTTCGCCCAGCACTTCATTCATGGTATGATGGCTTGCCTGAAGCAAGCTGACATGTGCGTATTCGTCTTCGCCCAGCTCACGATGAAGCCGCTTACGAGTCAGCTCAAGCGCTTCTTCCTGGACATCGAAGGCGGCTACTGAGCCGCGCGATCCAGTTAGGCGGGCGAGAAATAAGGTATCTACACCTGTTCCCATCGTTGCATCAATTACGCTTTCACCGGGCTGCACGCGCTCCTTCACCACTTGCTGTGCATAGCCGAGTACGGATAGAAATCCCATCTTATGACTCCCTCCAATACTTGCCCTGCCATGTGTTGCGCCGTTTCAGCTCCGCATCGATGCCATTAAGCACTTCCCATTTTTTCATGCTCCACATCGGTCCAATAATTAAGTCCCGCGGTGCGTCACCTGTAACGCGGTGGACGATCATCTCCGGAGGAAGCATTTCAAGCGAATCGACGATAAGCTTGATATACTCATCCATCTCCAGGAAGCGCAGCAATCCAGCTTCATATTGCTTCACCATCGGGGTCTTGCGCATGAGATGAAGCAGATGAAGCTTAATGCCTTGCACATTCATCTGAGCGACAGCTTGGGCCGTCTCGAGCATCATACTGTGCGTCTCTTGCGGTAGTCCGTAGATGATGTGGGTGCAGACGCGAATATTATGCTTGCGCAGCTTCTCTATGGCTTCGATATAGCATGCTGTATCATGTGCGCGGTTAATAAGTTGAGACGTCGATTCATGAATCGTCTGAAGTCCCATCTCGATCCATAAATACGTGCGCTTATTAAGCTCTGCCAAGTATTCGACAACATCGTCCGGCAAACAGTCAGGCCGTGTCGCAATGGACAAGCCGACGACACCAGGCTGCTCAAGAATGACTTCGAAGTAATCTCGCAATACGTCCACTGGTGCATACGTATTCGTATAAGCTTGAAAATAGCCAATATATTTGGCGTTTGGCCATTTCGCATGTTGTCTGTCTCGAATGGTGTTGAATTGAGTGACCAGATCGTCGCGCCGACGACCGGCGAAATCTCCGGAACCACGAGAGCTGCAGAACGTACAGCCGCCAATTGCGATGCTTCCGTCCCGATTCGGACAGGTAAACCCAGCGTCGAGCATCACTTTGAATACCTTTTCTCCGAATTGCTCGCGCATCTCATAATTCCATGTATGAAACCGCTTGTCTCCCCACAAGAGGGGGGAAGTCGATTGTGTGTGTATTAAGCCGTCCAATGGCATACAAGCCCTTTCAATTGCAGTGTAAGTTGATTGTTATGCAAAACGTACGCCGTCCATAACGGAAGCTTATCGATAACAATCCCATTGTATTATTGTAGCAGATTTGGCCGTAAAAGCGAAGACAGCGGGCAAGCTCTGTTGTTCTTATTTGTCTGCATCGCCGTCTTTACTTTTTATCGCTTGTCATGCACAATAAGGGCTTGGAGCATAATCAGTATGGAGGAAAGCACACATGCGCTTACGTGGCAAAAGAGGAGCAAAAGAGCTGCTTGCAGAGCAAACCGACTTGGTCGTGCTTGAGCCGGAGCAGTTGAAGGGCAAATGGAGTGAGGCGTTCGGAAATGACCGCCCCATATATGTTGAGCTGGGAATGGGAAAAGGGCAGTTCATCAGTAAGATGAGCTTGAAGTACCCAGACATCAACTTCATCGGCGTGGATATGTACGATGAGTTGATCGCTCGCGGATGTGAGAAGGCTCGCTTATTTCGAGAAGAAGCAGGAATGCAGGAAGCGTCCAACCTGAGACTGGTGCGCGCGAATGTCGAATTTTTGGAGCAAATTTTTGCAGAAGGCGAACTTGAGCGCGTATACTTGAACTTCAGTGATCCGTGGCCGAAGAAGAAGCACGCACGCCGTCGCTTGACTCATTCGCGACTTGTTGAGAAGTATCGTTATGCATTGAGCAAGACAGGTGAGATTCATTTCAAAACGGATTCAGAGACCTTGTTCGAGTTTTCCTTGAACTCCTTCGCAGAGATGGGGCTTCAAATGCGGAATATCTCCTTGAACCTGCATCGTGATGGCATCAATGAAGAGCATGTTATGACAGAGTACGAAGAGAAATTTATGGGCAAAGGCATGAATATTCATCGTGTCGAGGTGCTCGTTGGGGATCAGGCGTACAAGCAGTACCGCTCTTCCTTGCCTCACAATGAGCCTTACGCATCCCGTTAATTACGGGTCGAAATCATATATGGAAGATCAAAAAAGCCGCTATTCTGCATGAATGATGGATGACAGTGCTTCATCATTCGCATGCTTGATAGCGGCTTTACTGTTATTCGATTGAAGTAAATGGCACATTCATCATTTGTAGGATTGCTTCCGCACATACCTTAGGATGATAACGAGATGCCTTCTGCTCATGCTCTAAGCGGCGTGCGGAGACCTCATCATAATGATGTACAAGAAGATTCATCCACTTCGTAATCGTATGTGCAGACTCGATCGACTCGCCATATCCCTTCTCCGTGAAGTAGTGGGCATTCTCTTCCTCTTGGCCGGGAAGCGGCTGATAGAAGAGCATCGGAATTCCCTTGGCCAGCGCCTCGGTACAAGTCATCCCGCCTGGCTTAGTGACGAGCAGGTCGGACACATCCATCAATTGGTCAACTTCCTTGGTGTAACCCATCAGATGAATATTCTCATACTGAAAGCGAGGATTCTCCAGCATACGACGGCGAAGTTTCTCATTATTCCCGATACAAAAAATAAACTGTACATCTTTGCGCCAGCGGGTGAGCAGCTCTGTGGACTGTGTCGAATCCATCATTCCCCAGCCGCCGCCCATGACGAGCACAGTCGGCATGTCTTTCAGCCCGAAACGGGCGCGGATGGATGATTTGCCCATCCCATCATGCGGCTCCCAGAAATTCGGATGAACAGGAATTCCTGTCACTTGTATGGAGTCGCTGCTTACGCCATGAAGTTCAAGCTTCTCCTTCACCTCAGGCGTTGATACAAAATAGCGATTCACAGCAGGACTCACCCAGGCTGCATGCGCATCATAATCAGTAATGACCGTACAGAGCGGAACGTTAAGTCCAAGTCTGCGCAATCGGGAAATGACAGCGCTTGGGATCGGATGAGTGCATACAATCATATCAGGCTTAAGCTGGCGCATAACGGACATTGCATGAGTATAGAATACCCGGTGAAGCGCCATTGTAGTCAGTCGATTTAGCGATCTATTGTACTGTGTCTTATACATAAAGCCTACCAGCTTCGGCTGTACAAGCACAGTTTTGCGATATGCTTCTATAATGAGCGGAGCTGTCTTGGGGTTAAGGAAGCTCCCAAGCTCCATCACACGAGTTTGCACATGCGGAGACAGCTTGCGAAGGCTGACAGCAAGTGCATGGGCAGCTTGGGTGTGACCAGCTCCGAAACGCTCTGACAGCAGCAGTATACGCTTCTTTCCTTCGTGCTCGGCACCAAGTGTGATGGTACCGGAGGGAAGTGTAAATGTCATTGCTTGATGCACGGTATTTCACCCTTTTATTCGATCTTCTAGGTATATAATGGTTCTCATAATTTCTATACCCTACTATACCTGATGTCCATAATTACACAATAGGCCATAAAGCGACAGTACTTACGGCAGCGCCTGTACCGATGAATGCGCCAGCAAGACAGTCGGATGGATAGTGAAGTCCTAAGTACATACGGGACAGTGCGACGATACATGCAATCGGCAGAAGTCCCCATGACAGAGTCGGGTTAGCTATTATGAGCGGGACAACGACTGAGAATATGGCTGTCGTATGTCCAGAAGGAAATGAATGGTCAACAAGCGGCTTGCGGAATGTGCGTATATTAGGCAATGCTAAGTGTGGACGCACACGCGGATACCACTTCTTAATTAAGGCGACAGGCAGGTGGCTAACGGCAAGCGCAGCAACACATTGCCAGCCAACGATATTCCATGGATTAGGCGCCAGCCAGGCAAGCAGCAAGGTAAAGGCAATCGTAAAGGTTGCCCCGCCAAGATGGGTCAATGTATACAATATAATATTCATGCTCCGGTGATGCAGCCGGTGATTAATCCAAAAGAATAATTGGCGCTCACGATTACCCAGCCACGCGATAACACGGGTCATGTCGGTTCCTCCGTTATCCGGTATTTAATAATATGATCGTAACAGCGTAACATTAACAGAAGATGATGGGTTTGTGAATTTTATCTGAAGTCGCTACAAGTTCAAAGAGCATCTTTAATCATATTTTCAAATGCCGAGCATTTCAACAAGTTATTCCTATTTTACCTTGAAGTGATACTGCCTGCAAAATCGCGAATTACGCACGTAGAATGCCTATTTCTTCGATTATCTTGCTGTAGTGCCCTGTAATGAAAGGTGTAGCATGTACGGTAGGATTATGTGGTGAATCCGCTATGACAGAGGTTATGAATGGTAAGGGTTCTATTCATCAGCATCTTTGGCAATGCTGTATGAAGATAATGCCGGAGACATGTTTTCCATATATTCCAAACGGGTAATAAACATTACCTGAAACTTTCTTCCGTTGTAATACGTCCATAATAAAGAGAGGGCATATCCCTAACACAAAAAAAGTAAATTGTTCCATTCTCATTGTCTTTCGGATCCTGGATCAGCTTTGAAAGAACAGCAAATTTTGACGAAAAGGGGGTCAAAAGCCATAATTTCTTAGCATTTGGATGAAAATATAACATAACCTTGCGGGAAAGCATGATTCGATGCGACTTCGCACAGTAACTGCGGCGATAATGTTCATATTCAAGCGTTGAAAGCCAATAAAAGGTTTTGACAAATGAAAGCAAACATTAGAAAATCGTGATCGACCGTTTTCAGCGGGGTAAACCATATATAGAGTTGATGAGCATGCGTTCATACATAAAAAGAGAGCGCCATGTTCGTTGACGCAATAATGAAATTGAAGTAGGGGTTATTTAAAAGGGGGACACCAAGCATGGTGGATACGTTATTTATCGTCTTGCAGGTTCTGCTGGCCGCGATTGGGGTGTACCAGTTTACCTTGTCGCTGTTCGGTATTTACCGCAAAAAAGAGAAAAAAGTATACGAACCGCAAAAATCCTTCGCTGTGCTCGTAGCAGCGCACAATGAAGAAGCCGTTATTGGAGCATTGGTTGAAAATCTGAAGGCGCTGGATTATCCAAGAGAAATGTACGACGTGTTTGTCATCTGCGACAACTGCACGGATGGTACAGCCGATATCGTAAGAGAGCATGGCGTATATGCTTGCGAACGTCATAATCCGCATCAACGAGGCAAGGGTCATGCCATCGAATGGATGTTGAAGAAGCTGTGGGAAATGCCGCGTCAATACGATGCAGTTGTTATGCTCGACGCTGACAACTTGGTAAGCAAAGACTTTTTGACTGAAATGAACAACGATCTGTGCTCGGGGGCACGCGTTATTCAAGGATACATCGATACGAAGAATCCAGAGGATTCTTGGATTACAGCCGCTTATGGCGTAACATACTGGTACTGCAACCGTCTATGGCAGTTGTCCCGTAAGAACTTGAACATGGCTAACTTCCTCGGCGGTACAGGAATGTGCTTTGAGAGCAAGCTGCTGAAGGAAATGGGCTGGGGTGCAACAAGTTTGGTTGAGGACTTGGAGTTCACTGCCCGCTGTGTTAAAAACGGCATCAACCCAGTGTTGAACTACAATGCACGCGTGTTTGATGAAAAGCCGCTTACGTTCAAGGCATCGGCTCGTCAGCGTTTGCGCTGGATGCAAGGTCACTTTACCGTAGCGCGTCGTTATTTCTTCCCGCTGCTGTGGCAGAGCATCAAGGAGCGCAACTTGGCGAAATTCGATATGGCGCTATACACAATTACGGTGTATACAGTCTTGGTTACTTTCCTCATGACGGCGTTCATGTGGGTAGATGCAGCATTCTTCAATGGGCCGAACGTGGCAACGTTCTTCCAGTACCTGCCTGAGTGGGTTCCGGTTGTGTCACTTGTGCTGTCCTGTGCTGTATTCGTACTGGCGTTGATTTTGGAAGGTGTCAAGTCTTGGCGCATCTATGTATCTCTGATTACATTCCCAGTATTCTTGCTGTCCTGGTGGCCGATTACGTTCTACGCATTCTTCACTCAGAACAACAAGGTATGGAGCCACACTGAGCATACACGAGTTGTGCGCTTGGAAGAGATGCAAGGCAAGCAAGTGTAAGGCGTGAAAAAATAATAACAGTGGCTTGACTTGATCCAGTTCACTGTGATATATTATTCAAGTATTTGAAACACATATTGCAATTGGAAAGAAGAAGCCCACGCTTCTCACCTGACCGACATGTTGTTGGCTGGTTATGACTCGCACTGCCTTGGCAGTGCTCACTAGATTAGAATGTCTATGTGAGGGATGTGGGCTCGATGAGCTTGCATCCCTTTTTTATGCGATAACCAGTTAGATGCAGGAAATTCGATTATGGAGGTGGCACACCATTAGCAAGGATCATTTGATTAACGAGGACATTCGTGCAAGAGAGGTTCGCTTAGTTGGTGCAGCTGGGGAGCAGATTGGCATTACGCCGTTCCGCGAAGCACTGCAAATGGCTTACGACGCTAACTTGGACTTGGTAAACGTGGCTCCGCAGGCAAAACCGCCTGTATGTCGTATTATGGACTACGGAAAGTTCCGTTATGAGCAACAGAAGAAAGAGAAGGAAGCGCGCAAGAACCAGAAGATCGTCGATGTAAAAGAAGTATGGTTCCGCGCCAATATCGAGGAGCACGACTTCAATACGAAGCTCCGCAATGTCTTGAAGTTTTTGCGTGATGGAGATAAAGTAAAATGCTCTGTTCGTTTCCGCGGACGTGAAATCACGCATGCTGATATCGGGAAGAAAGTGTTGGAGCGCGTTCTGAAAGAAGCAACTGAGCTTTGCATCGTTGAACGTACACCGAAGCTGGAAGGCCGCAGCATGATTATGATTTTGGCGCCGAAGACGAACAGCTAATTCGGCCCGCCGCGCAGAAGAAGGCGGCGGATAAGAATACCGAACTTGAGGAGGAAACGATAATGCCTAAAATGAAAACGCACAGCAGCTTGAAAGGCCGCTTCAAAATTACGGGAACAGGTAAAGTGCGCCGCTACAAAGCGTACCGCAATCACTTGCTTTCCCACAAATCGAACCGCACGAAGCGCGTTCTTGCTACTAGCCCAGTAATGGCAGCAGGCGACGTTCGTCGTATGAAGCAACAATTGGCTAACTTGAAATAAGCAATTATACGGAAACATCGAATCGATTGGGAGGTTAATACGAAATGGCTCGAGTAAAAGGCGGATTTACGACACGTCGTCGTCATAAAAAAGTATTAAAATTGGCAAAAGGGTACTTCGGTTCCAAACACAGATTGTTCAAAACAGCTAACGAGCAAGTGATGAAATCCTTGCTGTACGCTTACCGCGATCGTCGCGTTAAGAAGCGTGACTTCCGCAAATTGTGGATCGCTCGTATCAACGCAGCGGCTCGCATGAACGGCTTGTCCTACAGCAAATTCATGCACGGCCTGAAATTGGCTGGTGTTGAAGTGAACCGCAAAATGTTGGCTGACTTGGCAGTGAACGATATCAACGCGTTCAACTCCTTGGCTACAGTTGCAAAAGAAAAAGTTAACGCGTAAGAGTGCGTTGATATAAGAAAAGCAGCGATTTCGAAACTAATTCGAAACGCTGCTTTTTTTCATATAGGGATAAGAAAGCATCATTTGCAGATCGTATGCTTCCTTTTCTCGTTATTGAAAGGAGTAAAGTGTTGTGTTGTTTACTCCCAGTACTTGCTCGTTGTTAGCTTATCCGCTAACTGTTTACTCGCTATACGTCTTACTTTGCGAAGCTCTGCTCGCTCTGTGGCCGATTCATGAAGCAGCTTCTCTTCCTCTGTATCAGGGATAACAGGGGGCACAAACGCAGCTGAGCCGTCCTCATGACGTGCTACGAAGGTCAGGAAGGAGGTAGCGGCAACAACACGCTCGCCGGTATATAGCTGCTCTGCAATGACCTTGACGAATACTTCAATGCTAGTCTTGCCTGTCCAAGTGACGAAGGACTCTAGGCAGACGGAATCTGTGGGACGAATCGGCCGTAGAAAATCTACGGAATCCGTGGATGCAGTCACGACATTATGACGGCAGTGACGCATCGCGGAGATGGATGCTGTCTCGTCAATCAGACTCATCAGTTTACCGCCGAACAGCGTCTGATGGTTGTTGACATCGTTAGGGAATACACGACCGGTCTTGAAGACGCGGGATTCCTTGCAGTGTTTGGGTGCAGGAAGTGAAGAAGTTGTTGATTGTTGTTCTGACATAGCCTTCATTACGCCCTTTCTAAGAAATCATAGGTATATTATAAAGGGTTCAGTCTCATTCATGCGGAAGAAAAAAATGACATTCGAGGTCGGAGAATAGACAATAGCCTGTAAGCAATCAGATTCGTATACTGTATACAAAGAAAAGGACTGACACAAGGAATGCCAGTCCAACAAAATTTGCGGTTAGAGTATGCTTATTGCTGCTTGTTCGTGTGCTCGATTGGCTGATGCGGCGTTATGCCTTCTTAAGCCCTCATTAAGCCTTCAGTGCTTGCTTGAAAGAGTCAGAAAGCTTCGATTGAATCGCAGCAAGCTGGATTTTGAAGCTTTGCGATCCATCTGCTCCAGGAGCAATTTCATAACGGTCAAATGTCAGCACGAGGTACCCGTTCGATACATAGAAGTTTTGTGTTTCTTTAATTTGATCGAAATTAAAATCGTCTTTGTTTTTCTTCAGAGCAATTTGATTGCGAACGACATTGCCAAGCAGGGCTATATAATCAGTATCCTTGTTGAACAGATCGCCAAGCTGCAGGGCGTGCGCATTCTCTTCATTCAGGAAGGTATATGTGTCCGTACGGCTGGTGCCGTTAGCCTCTGCGCTCGTGATTTTGTACGTGTCGGCAATCAGGGACATGACATTGCCGCTCTTTACAAAGCGGAAATCAGAATTCAACACAGCCGGTTCGAAGGAAGCCTTTTGTTTTTTCGCAGCTTCAGCGGCTTTTTTGGAAGCTTCATAGACTTCAGCTTTTTCCTTCATCGCATGACGCATCAAAATATCATTTAGCTGCTCCTCGTATTTGCTGTCTTTCAAGCCCGATAGAACAGGCACACTCATATTGACATGCACAAATTTATTTGAGGCTTTAATCGGTTGCTTCGCTGCCTTTGGTGTTGGAATTGCGGATATGTACATTTCGGACAATTTGCCAAAGCCTTGCAGATCAAAGAGTACGCCGTTCGTTTTCCAATTTGCCGCATAATCGGAAGGTGCCGATTTATCCAAAACTGGCTCAGATGCTTTGCCCAGCTCTTTGGAAATTTGCGGAGTCAATTGTTTTGCCATCTCATTGTCGAATACGAGCGTAACTTGGAACACTTTTTGGTTATCGTCCAGCATGTACTGAGCAGTAATCGGCTGTTTCAAGTTGAACCATTTTTCTTTGTACTCGATCATCGTAGCTTTTTTGCCTGTATATTCGATTTTCCCTTTGCCTTTGCTTTGCTGCAATTGTTTCAAGGTAAGACCAAGACCAACTTTGTTTGTTGTATATGTATTGTTCAATGGAGTCGCTGTTGTTTGAGTAGGAGTGACTGCTTTGCTTGCAACGGGGGCCGCGTAAGCTGCTGTGCCCATGTTTGCGATCATTGTGCAGGAGAGTGCAAGTGTAACAACTGTCTTTTTTGTGTTCATTGATGTTTCAATCCCTTCGTGTGTACGATCTTCTGTGATGACTGCTCTATTAGTATAGACCTTTGTGAGATCGAAGACTTTACAGCAGAATAACAATTACGCGGGAAAAAGAAACAAACTATTCATTGAAAGCGCCTTATGTATGACGATGTATTCATGATTGATGAACAACGTAGGGAATAGGGGGATTGTGTATAGATGTGTATAAACGCATCCATAGTTGAGAATAATTATCACTGTGAGTGATTCGTGCGTAAGCAAGGGCGGCGTGTCGGCCGCCCCATTCTCCTTACAGCTTTGGTTCGAATGTTTTGCAGTCCGTGTCACCGGAATCGCCAGCTTGCTTGCCACGATTGTTCACCACATAAATAGAAGTTGCAGCGCATTTGTTGCCTGCTGCCCAGTACTTGCAGGAGTTTACTTCACATAGTACGTCCTTAGCCATCGTTATTCACCTCCTCTCCTTACTAACTTCGCCAGCGGGCACCTCTTTTTATACATCTAGGAGAAGTTTCTATCATTTTGTAGTTTCCGAATCCTATCCTTTTTCGTTACAATAGAGGAATGTGACTTCGAGAAGAGGAGTGGGAATTACATGATCGATCTATCCAAGGTAGACATTCACCAGATGGTGATTCATAAGGTGGGCAACCAATCCAAAGATGAAGGAGTTCGTGTATCGAACGAACTGTACCATATACCGAATGACGACGTACGCGAGACGCTGCTTAAATATTTTATCTCCAGCTTTAAGTTTGACATGCATTATACGTTCCATCATGAAGCTGAGTTACCTTTAAATGAAATGTATACCTATGCGAGCCGCACATTCCAGCAGGCGGGCTCGTTCCATGAACAGTCGGTTCATATGCTGAATCATTTGTATGAGCAATCCTCGCATCCGCAAATTAAGGCTGGCGAGCTGTACGTTGTGTACCTAAACAATATTTTGTACAACAATTTCAGTATTGATGCGATCGGGATCTTTAAGTCCGAAAATAAGGATGTATATATGCGAATTGATGAGCTAGCATCCGATGACTTGGGGCTCCAGGTGGAGCAGGGCATTAATATTCGCAAACTCGACAAGGGCTGCATTATTTTGAACGTGTATGCGGACTCTGGTTACGTATTGGGCATCGTTGACACGTCAGCGGGCAAAGGCGGAGAGGCAGCACAATATTGGATGGAGGACTTCCTCAATGTGAAGCTGCTTGAGGATGAGCATTATTTAACGGACAAGGCAATCGATATGTGCACGCAATTCTATGAAGATGTCATCGTTCCGGCTGCGGAAGAGCGCCCTGAGAAGAAGGACAAGCTGATGTTCATTAATAGTACAATGGAGTACTTTGCGAAGCATGAGCAATTCGAAGAGGAAGCATTCGCGGAAGAGGTTATCGGGCAACCTGAGCTTGTACCGTTGTTCAAGGCATATAAGGAAACATTTGAGGAGGCCAATGAGCTGCCTCCGATTACGGAAATTCCAATTTCGCAGCCTGCATTGAAGAAGGCCAAGCGCTCTCATAAGAACAATATCCGTACAGACACGGGGATCGATATGAAGCTCAAGCCAGAGAGCTTCCCTTTCATTGAAAAGGGTTATGATGAAGAGCGTGGCATGCACTATTACAAAGTATTCTTTAACGAAGAAGAATAGAGTGAGTATGATTCATTCCACTACATCCATACCAGAATTGGTATGGATTTTTGTTTGATTGCATGGATATTTGTAGTTTTAGAACAAAAAGCCGAATTTATTGCAATATATTTAAAATGTTAATTTCACAGATTGAATATAATGTAACCCTAGGAAGCAGCAGAGATCGCAATTCAAAACAATAGGTACGAATGTAGTATCAAGTCATGTCATCGATGATTTTTTCCTTGAAGTGGGCAGACAGGAAGGGAAAGAATAAGAGGAGGGCTTGAGTTTATGAGAAAATTGAAAACGCTGTCAATTATGCTGGTCACGCTATCGATGCTGCTCTTATCTGCGTGCGGCGGAGCGGGAGGAACAACAGAAGGAGCGAAGCAGCCGGAGAAGCAGGAGGCGCAGAGCCAAGGGAATGAGGAGAAGAAAGAGGAGATAAAGAAGGAAGAACCGTCAGCCGTTCAAGAGCCAGAGAAGAAAGAGCTCTCTGCATTTGATATGGGCGGTGAACCCGTCAAGTTTATGGCTTGGGGAGGATTGCCGAAGGAAGGCGAATCCAATGCGGGCGATGAGCGTCTGAAGCGAAAGAAGGAGATGGAGAAGAAATACAACACGAAGATTGAGTGGATCGTTGTTCCATGGGGCGAGGGGCAGAGCAAAATTGCTGCTGGCGCATTGTCGGGTGAGGCTCCGGCAGATTTCGTGCTGATGAACATGTACTTGGCCTTCCCAAGCTTAGCGGAAAAAGGGTACTTGCGTACAGTCGATGATGTATTCAACTTCGATGATCCGAAGTGGCCGTCCTCGCTGCGCAGCTCTGGCGCTTATAAGGATAAAGTATATGGAGTTGTCGAGAACATTGATTCCGGTGCAGGGATGTATTATAACCGAACGATGCTGAAAAAGCTTGGTCTGACCGATCCGCATGAACTCGTGAAGAAGGATGAATGGAACTGGGATCATTTTAAGGAAATGACCCAAAAGGCGACACAGGATTTAAATGGCGACGGAAAAATCGATCAATGGGGAATCGTATCGTATGCGCCAATTTTCGCCCGTCAGGCCATTTATTCGAATAACGGCAGCATCGTGGAGACGAAGGACGACAAGCTTACTTTTACAATGGGTGAGCCAAATGCGATGGAAGCGCTGCGTTTCGTTTATGATTTATTTGCAACAGACAAGGTTATTATGCCCAATAAAAACGGCAGCATGGCAGACTATGAGGATACCCAGGCGATGTTCAATACAGGCAAGGCGCTATTCGTGACCGGAGAAATTTGGGAGGCATGGGGCCGCAAAGAAATGGCCGATGAATTTGGCTATGTATATTTCCCGAAAGGTCCGAAAGGAACTGATTACACAAGTCCAAACCCGGGCATGGCGATGTGGTTCATGCCGGCGAATGTGAAGAAGGCGAAGGAGAAAGCGCAAATTTATGAAGATTGGATTTTGTGGGATAAATTGAAGGACAACCAAAGAGAAAGTAACGAGTCGGTGTTCCAGACACCTGAGGATGTGGATGTTGCTATGGATATCCCTACGAAAAATATTACACTCTATCATGATGGCATTGGTGATGTAGGGAAAATGTACAATGAAGCCATCGTGTCATTTACGAAAGGGAAAGATACGCCTGAATCGGCAGTGGAGAAAATGAAAAAGCCCGCGCAAAATATTATTGATTCCGTGGTAAATACGAAGTGAAGTGGCACAGATTCATAGATTCAAGGCCAATATCCAATCCGTATGTTCGTAACGGACATACCATGTAGGGTACACCGGTGAAGGAGGGAGTATTATGCGTGGTGTGACGAAAGAACAGGCTAGAAGCTTAATCGGCCAGAAAATCTATGTGAAGCATAAAGACGGGAGCGTCGTAAGCGGCAAGCTGCTTGAGGTGAAGGGCAACCGGCTTGTGCTGGAACAAGGCAAAGGGAAAAAAGTAAAGACGAAAGCGATTATCCCGCTTGTTTTATTTGACTTGCTGGCAATCGGCACGGCGCCTTTTGCATTTGGCGGCTATGGTGGCTATGGAGGCGGATATCCGTATAGTGGCGGCTACGGATATTCCGGGTACGGAGGACCAGGGTCATATGGCGGATTTTATGGAGGATATGGATACTATAGATAACATGCGGACATAAGGAAGATCTGCAAATAGAAGAGCGTAGTTACCTGCTAAGCAGAGAAGAGTCGACAGTGAGCCCGGGCAAATGCCCGGGCTACTCGCTCTTACAATTTCTTTCCCATCTCATGGCACACCACGGCGGGAACAAAGCGAATGAACCGATACCCTCTGCGTTCATAGAATCGTTCTGCCTGGACATTACCGTAATCGACCATCATGCGTGCTTGGGCACAGCGCTTGTATTTCCCGTATTGCTCAGCCTTTCTCATTAGTTGCCTTCCGATGCCTCGATGCTGCGAATCTTGAGCAACGGCCAGCATATCGATAATGAGTGTACCTTCTCTTACATATACATGAACAAATCCTATCGCTCGATTATGACGATCAACGGCGACATACGTTGGCCCTACCTTCAACCGTTCAGGAATTTCCTTCAATAATTGCTCATGGCTCGCAGTCAGATGGGAGTGTGGGAGCAGCTCCCGCTTCACAAGCTGTATAATTGCTTCATCGTCCAGTGCAGGCCGTCGAAGTCGGATCATAGGCATTCCCTCTGTTCCGTTTGTTTTTCTTAGTTTATGACTTTAATGATCGAGCGGTGATCATCGATTATTTTTTCATGAGATTTCGGAAAAAAAGCCGACTACTGTGAACTATAGTCAAAATGCTTCCAGAGATAAAAGCATATAATGTGAATAACCTTAAGGGGGATACATCCAAAATTTATAGACATTATGGATGATCATTCTAAATAGAGAGAAGCTGTTGGGGATGAATCGAGGCTAGCGGTTATTGTCTATCGCTATCTAGCAGATGAATAGGCTTCATAATAAGCAGGGGGGATACCAATGAAACCTAAAATGAAAGCGTTCGCAATTATGCTTGTTGCACTAACGATGCTATTCGTCACCGCATGCTCGGGCTCTGGGGGTAATACAGCTCAATCGCCGCAGGAACAGCCCAAAACAGAGGTTCCGAAGGAAGAACCAAAAAAAGAGGAACCAAAGGAAGAACCCAAGTCAGAGAAAAAGGAGCTGCCCGCGTTTGATATGGGTGGAGAGCCAGTACGATTCCTGACATGGGGCAAAGGGCTAGAGGAAGGCAAATCAAATGCTGAAGATATTCGCTATAAGCGGATGAAAGAAATAGAGAAGAAATACAATACGAAAATTGAATGGATTACCGTGCCGTGGGGCGAAGGAGCAGAGAAGATTGCACAAGGCGCACTATCGGGAGAAGCGCCGGCGGACTTTGTTATCCTCGATTTATATTTGGCATTTCCTAACTTGCCGAACAAAGGCTATTTGCTGCCGGTAGACGATTTATTCGACTATAACGATCCGAAATGGCCGAAGCGAATTAAGGAGTTCTCCTCGTTTGCAGGAAAATCCTACGGGATCTTAGAAGATTCGGGAGCAGGAGCAGGCATATTCTTCAATCGCTCCATGCTGAAGCGCGAAGGTCTGGAAGATCCGCAAGAGCTTGCGAAGAAGGGCGAGTGGACATGGGATAAATATTTGGAAATGGCCAAGAAAGCAACGAAGGATACGAATGGAGACGGTGCAACCGATCAATGGGGAATTGTATCCTACGCGCCGGTGCAAGCTCGTCAAGCGGTGTACTCGAATGCGGGAAGCATTATTGATTACAAGGACGGCAAGCTGCAATTTACACTCGGTGAGCCGAATGCAATGGAAGCGCTCCGATTCCTAGGCGATTTATACACAACACTCAAGGTGGCAATGCCGAACCGCAATGGCAACTTCGAAGATTACAACGAATCGCAGAAGGTGTTCAACAGCGGGAAAGCGCTATTCGTGCCGGGAGAGATCTGGGAAGGCTCTACACGGCAAGATATGACGGATGAATATGGATTTGTATATTATCCGAAAGGGCCGAAGGCAACCGATTATGCGAACCCGATTACAAACTTCACGATGTGGTTCATGCCGGCTAACGTGAAGAAGGCCAAAGAGAAGGCGCAAATCTTTGAAGACATGGTGCCATGGGATCAATTAGAAGAATTCCGGATGGAGGGCTTCGAGAGTTCGCTGCAAAGCCCAGAGGATGTGGAGATTGCTCAGGCGCTGGCAGAGAAGGTTCAACCACTCTATTACGACAATATCGGCGACCTCGGCAAGAAATACACCGAAGCGGTTCTAGCTTTTGTCAAAGGAAAGGATACACCGGAATCCGCTATTGAGAAGATAAAGAAATCGTCCCAAGAGCAGATTGATACTATAATGAACAAAAAATAGTTGTGCGGTTATTCATCCCCCGCTGCCTCACAGCGGGGGTTTTATGTTGGAAGCGTTAGAAGATTGGAGAGAGAAAGGAGAGACCGTCGTGGGCAAGCACATGGATTCAACATGGAAGCGGCGAATCAGCATGATGCTGGGAGTCGCAGTTGCCGCAGGGGCCATTTGGACAGGAGCAGCCCTGTTCTCGAATGACTCGCAGAGCTCAACAATTGAACCAGCGTTAGCAAGCGGTGCAGTTAAGCCGCTAAGTGCTTCTTCGGACTCCAATCCGAAAGGGCTGCTTCGTTATGAGTCGTACCAGAAGAAAGTGGGGAATCCATCTGCAATCGCATCGCAGCCGATTGAACTCTTAGCGAGCGAATTGGATCATTCGCTAAGCGAGGGAAGTCCTATAGAGTCGTCGTACGAGGGCTCAACAGGACAAGTGATTCGCAGTGGGGAGATGGGGACGTTCGGCTGGACGTTTCATGTGGAGGAAGATGGATGGTACGATGTAAAGCTTCGTTATTTTCCTGTGAGTGGAACAGGATCTCCAATCGAGAGAGAACTGCGGGTGGACGGAAATATTCCATTTGCAGAAGCGGAACGGATGCTGTATCCGCGAATTTGGGGCAATGAGAGAGAGGACATCGAACGTGACAGCAACGATAACGATATAAGACCGCGTCAGGTCGAACAGCCTGGTTGGACGGAACGAAGCTTGAATGACGCAGAGGGATACTATGCCGACACACTTGCCATTTATTTGGCGAAGGGGAAGCATACGCTTCAATTTATCGGAATAAGAGAACCGATGATGGTAGGGCGCGTGACATTGGAACCGCGTGTAGCCAAGTCATATGCAGACATAGAGAAGGAGTATGCAGAGAAAGGCTATCAACAGGCAGACGATGCACTGATTAAAGTACAAGGAGAGTCGGCCTATCATAAGTCAAGCCCATCGCTATATCCGATTAACGATCGCTCTGGGCCGGATGTAGAGCCCTACGATGCATCCCGCATTCGCATGAATGCCATTGGAGGCGACCATTGGAAGGCACCTGGGCAATGGATCGCATGGAACGTAGAGGTGGCTGCGGATGGATTATATGAGATTGGATTCAAATACAAGCAGGATTTAGCTCGTGGCCTTAAGGTGACACGCAAGCTGATGGTTGATGGCGAGCTTCCATTTGCCGAAGCGGCTAAGATTACGTTTCCTCCGAGCACTTCATGGGATGTGAAGGCAGCAGGCGATGAGCGTACGGGGAAGCCCTATTTGTTCTATCTGACGAAGGGTAAGCATGAGCTGCGGCTGGAAGTAACGATGGGCGATCTCGCAGATATGGTTCGCATCGTGAAGGATAGCATTCAAGAGCTGAACGGATTGTATCGCAAAATTATTATGATTACGGGCACTGCTCCAGATCAATTCCGCGATTACCCGCTTGAGGATTTGATCCCGACGATGGCGGATACGTTCCATGCGCAGAGCAAGCAATTATCGCTTGTTGCAGATGAGATGGATCGTCTAGCAGGGGGAGCCAGTGTAAATGCAACTGTGCTTCGAACGACAAGCTATCGCTTGCAGGATCTCGGCGAGCATCCAGATACGATTACATCCCGGCTGACCAGCTTCAAAGATGGCATCATGTCGCTAGGAACGTGGATGCTTAGTGTGAACACGCAGCCGCTAACGCTTGATTATCTGTTTGTAAGCTCGCCGAAGACGGCATTGCCTGAAGCGGGAGCGGGATTGTGGGCATCCGTAAAGCATGAATTATCGTCGTTCTGGTATTCCTTCACCGATGATTACAATCTGGGAGGCGGCGGGAAGAAGACGGACATTACGGTATGGGTAGCTGGCGGACGCGATCAGGCACAGTTGATCCGGACCTTAATTGACAGTTATTTCACGCCGGAGACCGGCATTCAAGTTGACCTGCAGCTTGTCGGGGAGAATGTGCTGCTTCCTGCAACACTTGCAGGCAAAGGGCCGGACGTGGCGATTGCAACTGCCAACGTGATTGACTTTGCGATGCGAAATGCGCTAGAGGATTTGAGCCAATATCCGAATTTCCAAGAGGTATATGGACGATTCCATGACAGTGCATTTGCGAGCTTCAAGTTCAAGGACGGTGTATTTGCCATTCCGGAAGCGCAGTTGTTCCCGATGCTGTTCTATCGCAAGGATGTACTTAGCGAGCTAGGCATGAAGGTGCCGGATACGTGGGAAGAAATGATGTCGCTCGTGCCGGAGTTGCAGAAGCGAAATATGCAGATCGGACTAATGCCGAATCCGACCTTCGATACACTCCTCTATCAATTGGGCGGCAGCTATTACGAAGGTGATGGCATTGCAACTGCGATTGGCAAGCCGGAAGGAATGGAGGCATTCCGTCACTGGACAGAGCTGTATACCCATTACAAGCTGCCGCGCGAATTCGAGTTTGTGAATCGCTTTCGAACGGGGGAAATACCGCTTGGTATTGCAGACTACACGACATTCAATACCTTAGCTGTATTTGCTCCCGAGATTCGCGGGGAATGGGGGTTCGCTCCAATTCCGGGTGTTAAGGGAACAGACGGTGTTGTACATCGGGAAAGTCTGTCGTCAGCAACGGGCTCTGTCATGTTCAAGAAGGCCAAGAATAAAGAAGCGGCTTGGAAGTTCATAAGCTGGTGGACGAATGCGGATACGCAATCATCCTTCGGAAGAGAGATGGAGTCTATACTCGGCGAATCTGGCCGATATACGGCAGCTAATGTTGAGGCGTTGAAGCGGCTGCCATGGTCTGCGAAGGAAGTGGCGACACTGAATGAGCAGTGGAAATGGATTGTTGGGAAGCCTGCGGTTCCGGGTTCTTACTCCTTCGATCGCCACTTGCAGAATGCATTCTTCGAGGTATTCAATAACGGAACGGATGTACGGGAAACGCTAGAAGAATATGTACGCATTATTAATCAGGAATTGACCATTAAGCGCAAAGAATTCAATTTGCCAATCCGAGAGGGGGAGCAATAGCCGATGGAAGTGAATCGACCTGTTCCAGCATCTGCGAAGTCGGTGCAGCCTGCCTCTAAGCTGCGAATGCGCCTGAATCATAAATTGGCAGAGGTGCGGCGCAATCGAACATTATATGCAATGATCGCGCCGTATTTCCTCATTTTCTTTACTTTTACGGTCTTGCCGGTAGTGTTGTCGCTCATTATTAGCTTTACAAATTTCAACATGCTGGAACTACCGAAATGGGTGGGCTGGCAAAACTATGCTCGGTTGTTCGTACAGGATGATGTGTTCCTCATTGCCCTGAAAAATACGCTGATGTTCGCAGTAATCACTGGCCCAGTCAGTTATATTGCCTGTTTTGTCCTGGCTTGGATTATCAATGAATTATCGCCGAAGGTGCGTACATTCGCGACCCTCGTGTTCTATGCTCCAGCGCTATCCGGCAATGCGTTCATCGTCTGGACACTGTTGTTCAGCGGCGATGCTTACGGGTATATCAACGCTTTCCTCATGAAGTGGCGCATCATTCTGGAGCCGATTCTCTGGCTGAAAGATACGAAGTATATTATGCCGATCATTATTATCGTACAGCTATGGTTAAGCTTAGGCACCAGCTTCCTAGCATTCATTGCAGGCTTGCAGGGTATGGATAAGAGCTTATATGAAGCGGGAGCTATCGATGGGGTAAAGAATCGATGGCAGGAGCTATGGTACATTACACTGCCTTCCATGAGACCCCAGCTGCTGTTCGGTGCAGTCATCCAGATTACCTCATCATTCGCTGTGGCAGAAGTGGCGACGACGCTTGCCGGATTCCCAAGCGTGCAGTATGCAGGGCATACGATTGTAACTCACTTAATGGACTTCGGATCGCTGCGCTATGAGATGGGCTATGCCTCCTCCATTGCCACGGTGCTGTTCGGGATTATGCTTGGCTCGAACTTGATTGTGCAGAAGCTGCTGCGGAAGGTGGGGGATTAAGATGGGACGTATATTTCGATGGAGACTGCGTATCGGACGCAAGGTGAATCGTTCTCGTACCGGTGATGTGTTTCTGTTCTTATTCTTGAGCTGCATCGGTGTTTTTATGGCGATGCCGCTTGTGTTCGTCATCAATAATGCGTTCAAGCCAATCAATGAAATTTTACAATTTCCACCTAACTTCTTTGTTCGCAACCCTACGTTCAATAACTTCGCGGATTTATTTCATCTCATGTCGGGCACATGGGTGCCCTTTTCCAGATACATTTTCAATACGCTGTTCATCGCATTTGTCGGTACTGCGCTTCATGTCATTATTGCCTCACTGGCGGCATACCCGCTTGCGAAGAAGAAGTTCCCCGGAAAGGGGATTCTGTTCACGGTTGTCGTCTTGTCCTTGATGTTCTCTGCGACCGTAACGCAAATTACGAACTACATGACGATGTCATGGCTTGGTTTGGTTGATACGTATTGGGCCATTATTTTGCCGGCGGTTGGCTCCTCGCTCGGCTTGTATTTAATGAAGCAGTTCATGGAGCAGGTGCCGGATGCGCTGCTGGAAGCAGCTCAGCTGGACGGATGCTCAGAGTGGAGAATCTTCTGGAGCATTGTCATGCCAATCGTGAAGCCGGCATGGCTGACTTTGATTATTTTCTCCTTCCAAGGATTGTGGAATGTAGGGGGAGCCGGCGGGGCCGGTTCACTGTTCCTGTACAGTGAGACGCTCAAGACATTGGATTATGCATTCAGCCAAATCTTAGCGGGAGGCATTATCCGTACAGGGCCATCAATGGCAGCAACGCTCATTCTCATCTCTGTTCCAATCTCGATCTTCATCATTACACAGAGCAATGTGCTGCAGACGATGTCGACGTCCGGCATGAAAGAGTAAGCCAAGGAGGGAACGTATGTTACATCAACCCAACCGAACACCGCCGTTCCGCCTTGTGGAGGCGGGATATCGAATCGTGCTTGCCTTCGTCATCTACGCCATGCTGGGAACTTCTTTGTTCGATGCAACAGCATCTGCGGCTCCCTATGAAGGCTACAACTATGGGTATGACGGCAAGCCGATCAAGGCGCCGCTCCCATATGAACCTTCGCGGAGCTGGACGGGTGAAGCGCTTGGCGTTGGCGCATTGAATTCGCCGGAGGATATGACTATTGGCCCTGATGGGACGATGTATGTTCTTGATACGGGCAATAACCGATTGATCGCATTGAACGATAGGCTGAGGCCCAAGTGGGTTGTAAGCAAGTTCACGAATCAAGGGATAACGGATACGTTCGAACGCCCGCAAGGCCTCTTCGTGACGGAAGACAATCGCATCTATGTGGCGGATACCGGCAAGGCGAGAATCGTGGAGCTGACACCGGAGGGGAATTTCGTACGTGCACTTGGAACGCCGAAGTCGGACATGATACGGGCGGATCTGCAGTATGTTCCGATTAAGCTGGTCGTTGACCGAACGAAACGATTTTATGTCGTGAGCAAGGGCGTTTTCGACGGCATTATGGAGTTGTCGCCTGAAGGGGAATTCAATGGATTTATTGGCGTGAACCCTGTTCTGTATAACCCGATTGAGCTATTCTGGAAGCAGTTTGCGACGAAGGAGCAGCGCAAGCAGATGGCACTGTTCATCCCAGTCGAGTTCAATAATATATCACTGGATGATGAAGGCTTCATGTACGTAACCACTGCCGATGAGATGTCTACCGAGCCCGTTCGCCGCCTGAACCCTTCTGGGGTGGATGTATTGAAGCGCAAGGGCTACGAAAAGCCGATGGGGGATCTGTACTTCAGCAACAGCGCCACAATGGGCGGATTCTCCACCTTAATTGCGGTTACTGCTGATAAGTTCGGCATGTATAGCGTGCTCGATAATAAGCGCGGCCGCATTTTTACGTATGACAAGGAAGGCAAGCTGCTGTACATCTTCGGGCAGAATGGCGATAAGTTTGGCCAGTTCAAGGCTCCAATTGACTTGGAGATGTCAGGGGATAAGGTGCTTATTCTTGATAAAGGATCGAATCAGATTATTGTGTTCGAGCCAACTCGATATGGACGCGTACTGCGCAAGGCGGTTGAATTGACGGAGGTTGGCAATGAGGAAGAAGCCGAGGCCGCGTGGGAAGAAGCATTGAAGCTGAATAATAACTTGGATATGGCGCATGTTGGCCTTGGCAAGGCGAAGCTGCGGGCTGGCGAATCTGAGGAGGCCATCCATGAATTTCGCCAGGGGATGCGCCCAGACTATTACTCGCGTGCATTCAAGAGTTATCGCAAGCAGTTGATCTGGGATCAATTCGGACTCATCGCAACCTTGTGCATTGTGCTCGTTGTTGGCCTGATAATCGGGAATCGGATGTTGAAGGGCAGACTTGCTTCTGAACCAGGTAAGATTCGATTTGCTTGGAAACTGATGTTCAGGCCATTCAAGTCCTTCTGGGAACTGAAATATGAACAGGCAGGTCATTGGGGCTTTTCCCTGCTCTTGCTTCTCATCTTCATCATTTTATCAGTTATTAAGCGGCAATTTACCGGGTTTATTATTTTTCAGAGCTTGGAGACACAGTTCAGTATATGGATGGAAGTCCAGGTTGCCGTTATTCCATTCTTCCTCTGGTGTATTGCGAATTGGTCATTGACTACGTTAATGGATGGAGAGGGCAAGTTCAAGGAGATTGTAACTGCAACGGGTTACGCGCTTATGCCGTTAATTGTCATGCAAATTCCACTATTGATTCTATCCAACATCATGACGCAAGAGGAAACCTCGTTCTACTACTTGCTGGAATCGATCAGCTATATATGGTGCGCCCTGCTCTTGTTCGTCGGTATGCTGACGGTTCATCAGTATACGGCATCAAAGACAGTTGCTACGATGGGCCTGACCTTCGTCGTTATCGGGATCATCCTGTTCCTCGGTCTGTTAGCATTCAGCTTGGGGCAGCAAATGGTGATGTTCGTATCCACCGTATATCAAGAAATCTCATTCCGGATCGGAGAGGGGTGACGACATGAAAATCTCATTACGCAAGTCTCGTGATTCCGGAACTGTCGCACCCACACGGCGACGGAAGTGGAATTGGAGAACCATAAGCATAGCTGGGGCGATTATGGCTGTGCTGCTGCTCCTGTTCGTTCTGTTCCAACCAAGAAGCCTGCCGCGCACAGGAGATGCAGCGATGCCGGACTTCGGTGTATCCACATCGCTAGGAGCGGTCAAGGGAACGGTTGCGCTCGCATCGAATACCCAGTTATCAGCAGCCCGTCAACAGGTAGCAGGCATGGATCGAGTGGCAGCAACAGATGTCCTGGAATTATACGTAAACAAAAGCACGGCAGAAGCTGCCGTCGTAGATCTTCGAAGTGCTGCGGTGTGGTGGACGAATCCACAGGATCGAGACCAGGACGGTATGGCCAGCCCGTTAATCAAGGGCAAGCTTGGCGCCCAATTGTCGCTTACCTACTTAATGCCGAATGGACAGACGAAGGATTATGACAGCTTCAATGACAGTGTTGTCCATAAGACCTTCACCATCCAATCGGAGTCAGACGGCATGACCGTCGTGTATGAATTTGGTAATCCGGAACGCGGCGCAGAAGCGATTCCACTCAAGATTAGCAAGCAGCGGCTGGAAGAGAAAATATTGAATAAGCTCGACCAGAAGGATCGGAATCAGATGTTGACTCGCTTCCGTCTAAATGAGGATACGGGGATCTATGAACGTAGAGAGATTCCGAAGTCAGCGCTCAAGAAAGTGCTCGATCTAATAGAGAAGGCTGGATATACCGAAGAGGATCTGAAGTCCGACAATGAGCAGAACGGTGTTATTGAAGGAGAGGGCGGAGGCAGTGCATCCTTTACGGTGCCGCTTCGCTACAAGCTTGATGGGGAGCACCTGCTGGTAAGTGTGGATGCCTCGGCAATCAAGGCGCAGCCCCCATACCGGCTGCATACCCTCGATGTTCTATCCTCCTTCGGTGCGGCAGGTAAGAAGGAGAACGGCTATTTGTTCGTGCCGGATGGTTCGGGCTCGCTTATTCATTTCAATAATGGCAAGAACTACGCCCAAGGATTAGTCCTTCCTGTATACGGCGAGGATCCAAGCTTCTTCAAGACAGAGCAGTTGAATACGTATGAGACGGTTCGTATGCCTATATACGGCATGAAGCGGGACACGAGCTCTTTTCTAGCGGTCATCGAGGACGGAGACGCGATGTCGACCCTTTATGCAGATGTCAGTGGAAGGCAGCATGAATATAACTGGATTGGCCCCCAGTTCACCGTATTGCCGAAGGACAAAGTTATGCTGAATGCCAGGGAGGAGCTTATTAAGACGCCTGCAGAGCCATACGCAGGACAGCTGCAAATTCGCTACATGTTCCAGAATCGCGAAGAGGCAGGATATTCGGGGATGGCGAATGCATACCGGGATTATTTGATGCGCAAATACCAGCTGAAGCCGCTGCGCGAACAGGCTGATAAGGCTGTTAAGCCAGCGGATGCGCCATTTTACGTAGAGGCGATCGGTTCGATTTCTAAAGTAAAGGCCTTCTTGGGCGTTTCTTATGATTCGCCAGTGCCGCTCACCACATTCGATGAAGCCGGTCAGATGGTGAAGGAGCTTGCAGTTAGAGGAGTCTCCAATATTCAGATGAACTATGCCGGATGGATGAACGGAGGCATTCAGCATAAGCTGCCGAACAACGTGAAGGCGGTTCGTGAGCTGGGTGGAAGAGATGGACTGAACCGGCTGCGTGAACAGCTGCAGGCCCGAGGGGGAACCCTGTATCCGGAGTTCTCGCTTGGACGCGTATACAATGATGATGGGTGGAACGCAACCAAGGACAGCGTACAATCGCTTGGCCGAATCTCGCTGAAGTTTTTCCGATTCAATGCAGCTAATTTCAAGAAAAATTACGAAGCATTCTCCCATTCATTATTGTCGCCAGCGTTGTACCCAACCGTCATGAGCCGTTACTTGGAGCATGCAGAGCTGCCAGCGGATGATGGTGTCTCTATTCAGGATTCAGGAAGCGAGATCTATTCCAACTTCAATCTAAATGAACCCATATTGCGTCAGAAGTCGATTGCCTTCGTCAGCAAGGCGCTGAAGCAAGCGGCGGATCGGGGCAAGGTCATGCTACAAGGCGGCAATGCGTATGTGCTTCCTTATGCGAGCCAGATTATCCGCGCACCGATGCAGAGCAACAGATTTCAGATAACGGACGAGATGATTCCTTTCTATTCGATGGTTATGCATGGCTTGATTCCTTATGCAGGTGAAGCATTTAACGGGGTGGGGAATCAGGATGTGAACAGGCGGATGCTGCAAGCGGTAGAGACAGGTTCTAACGTATTCTTCAGCTGGCTTGCGGCAAGTACAGAACAGCTCCGCGATACGATGTGGGATGACTTCTTCGCCGCAGAGTATTCGCAATGGCTCGACGAAGCAGCTTCTGCGTACCAGCAGCTGAATGAGCTGCACCATAAGGTTGGCGATGCATTCATGATCAAGCATGAGCGCCTGGCGGATGAGGTAGTGCAGACAACTTACAGCAATGGTGTACGCGTCATCGTCAACTACGGCAATGCGCCTGTTCAGGTAGGCGGAGTGGCGGTGGAAGCGGCCAACTATCGCATAGAGGAGGGGAGCAAGTGAAGCTGTCGATTGGAAAGCGAAGAAGACCCTCACTTGAACGAAAGAAGGCGATGTTCGGCTGGCTTTTTATCGCACCATGGTTGATCGGATTTTTGCTCCTCATGGCTGTCCCGCTCGTACGATCGCTGCTCTTCAGCATAAGCCATTTGAGTCTGACAGAGACGGGCTACAAGCTGTCATCTGTTGGATTTGAGAATTATACAAAAGCATTCACCGTTGATCCCAACTTCAATCGGCTCTTGATTGAAGCGACAATGAACATGCTTGCGAATGTGCCGCTAATAATCTTTTTTAGCTTATTTTCAGCAGTGCTGCTCTCTCAGAAGTTCCGCGGGAGAATGCTTGCCCGTGCAATCTTCTTCCTGCCGGTAGTGCTTGCTTCCGGTGTTATTCAGGGCATAGACAGCTCGAACTATCTTGCCCAGATGCTAGGGGATGTTGCATCAAGCGTAGAGGGCAATTTCTCAGGACTTCGCAGTATGGGACTGCGTTCTTTGCTGATAGAGATGGGGATGAGCGGCGATATCGTATTTTATCTGACTAGCGCTGTTGATCGCATCTATTACATTGTAGCGGCGTCGGGTGTGCAGATATTGATATTTTTAGCTGGGCTGCAGTCCATATCGCCTTCCTTGTATGAGGCTTCCAAGATTGAAGGAGCAACGGGCTATGAAGCATTTTGGAAGATTACATTCCCGATGATGTCGCCGCTTATTTTGACAAATACGGTCTATACGGTCGTAGATTCGTTCACGAATAATGGAGTTACAGGTTATATTCATCGGATGGCGTTTAGGGAGAATAACTTTGGCTTAAGCTCAGCGATGTCTTGGGCATATTTCCTTATCGTATCTATTATGCTCGGAGCGTGTGTCTACTTTATTTCCAAACGGGTCTTCTATTATGACTGAGAAAGGGGAGAGAAGCATGTCTTCTATCGCAAGACAAAAGGCAGACGCAATAGGTCGACGTATGGAACGATGGAATGCGGAAGTTCGTCCCCTTGACCAGCTGAAGAAGTGGCTGTGGATTTGTGCGCGAACCTTGCTTATCGTTGGGATCTGCTACATCATCCTGTACCCGCTCATTACGAAGCTGTCCATGGCGATTCGGGATCGGATGGATTTGTTTGATACGACGATCGTATGGATTCCGCGTCATTTTACA
This sequence comes from Paenibacillus sp. cl6col, assembly GCF_900102125.1. Taxonomy (NCBI): domain Bacteria; kingdom Bacillati; phylum Bacillota; class Bacilli; order Caryophanales; family Paenibacillaceae; genus Paenibacillus; species Paenibacillus sp. cl6col. Next base: position 259,316 of record NZ_FNAZ01000001.1, on the reverse strand, counting down.
TGGGACAATTTCAAGACGGCATTTGATATGCTGGAATATCCCGCCGCGTTCTGGAATTCTGCGATGCTGAGTCTAGGGACTTCCGTTCTGCAAATGGTCTCCTGCGCTTTAGCCGGGTACGGCTTCGCGCGGCTGAAATTTAGGGGAAGGGGCATTCTGTTCACGTTAGTAGTGTTCACGATTGTCATCCCGCCGCAGACCATTATGATCCCGACGTATTTGAATTATCGATTCTTCGATATTTTTGGTCTCTATGAGCTGTTCACCGGCAAGCAAGGGGTTAACTTGCTGGAAAGCTATTGGCCGTTCTTTATTTCCTCTACATTAGCAATGGGGATGAAAAACGGGCTGTTCATTTTTATTTTCCGTCAATTTTTCCGCGGCCTGCCGAAGGAGTTAGAGGAAGCCGCTTATGTGGATGGAACAGGGGTTCTCGGTACGTTCTGGAGAGTCATTATTCCGAATACCGTGCCGGCAATCGTAACGGTGCTGCTGTTCTCTATCGTCTGGCAGTGGAATGACAACTACTATGTCTCTCTATATATGAATTATACGCAGGTGCTGTCCTCGACGCTTGCCAGCATGCCAGGGGCATTAGGGCGGATTACGACAGATCCTTCCTATATTTCGCAGCTTATGAATACAGGAGCACTGCTTGTCATGATGCCAATGATCATTTTGTATGTATTTGCCCAGAAGTATTTTGTAGAGAGTGTTGAGCGTACGGGGCTTGTCGGATAGTATTACAAACCATACCTTTTCCGCAGCACGAGTAATGTGCATGCACGAGAATGATGGGGTGTTTACTATATAATGGGATTACTGCCTTAGAAGAAGAGGAGATGGAGTTATGTGCAAAGGGAATATGCATATGCAGGCTGAGGAAATCCAGCACAATTGGGCGCATGGAAGCTGGAGCGAGTTGCTGCAGGCGGAATGGAAGCAGATGATCGAAGAAGGCAAGGAGACACAGGGCATTGCGGAAGCCTTAGAGGACTGGATCCATCATCATTCGCATGATGAGGAGGCTGCCGCAAAGCTGTATTGCGACATGTCCAATCGCCGCATTCGCAGCGATTTCCCCTTTACTGAGCCATCTGACTTGGAGAGCATCCGGGAGCTGAGACCTACGAACGCTCCATTTCGCTCAGAAGAGGAGCTCAAACGGGAATCGGCACTGCGGGATGACGAGTTCTGGCATGATCGTTTTCATGGGGCATGGGTTGGGCGCGCAATCGGCTGTGCGCTCGGCAAACCGTTAGAGGTGCCTCCATTTGTTGACGGAGCGGGTGGAATTCCGGGTTGGAAGTGGATTCGAACATGGCTTCAAGATGCCGATGCTTGGCCATTTCGGAATTACGTGCCGGGACATTCGCGCGCATCATCTATTGAGTTTCGTCCAGGTGAGAAACTGAGGATTTTCTTTCCAGACAGCCAGCTCGAGCAGATTCGCTTCATGGAGACGGATGACGATATGCGTTACGCGGTTCTTAGTCAGCTCTTAATGGAACGCCATGGATTGAAACTGAAGACGGAGCATGTCGCAGCGGTATGGCTGGAACGGCTCAGTCTAAAGCAGGTATTCACTGCTGAATGCATGACCTTCGTGAATTTAGAGCAGGAGCTGGCCGCCGTGCAGGACTGCAAGATGTCAGCTTCCAGTAATAAGCGGGAAGTAGACTGGGAACGAGTGCGTATGCACCTGAATCCCTACCGGGAATGGATTGGCGCCCAGATACGCGCGGATGTATACGGCTATTCTGCTCCTGGACGACCGGAATTAGCAGCAGAGCTAGCTTGGCGTGATGCCTCCCTATCCCATGTGAAGAATGGAATTTATGGTTCTATGTTCGTAGCAGCAATGATCGCTGCGGCTTTCTATGAACCGGATCCTGAACGCATTGTTCGGGCGGGGCTTGCTCAGATTCCAGACACGTCGCGTCTGGCTGCTGATATCGCCCAAGCGATTGAGATTGGCAAGACGTCGAAGAGTGAAGAGGAAGTAGCTGAGCGAGTTTGGAATTCGTTCGGTCATTATTCATGGGTGCACACCAATAACAATGCCGCGCTCGTTGCCGCTTCGTTGATTTTTTCTAAAGGAGATTTCGCGCGTGGTGTAACAACGTCCGTGCTGGGTGGATTCGATACGGATTGCAATGGAGCGACAGTAGGTTCCATTTTAGGAGCTTCTATGGGACATCAGCAACTTCCCGCACATTTCGTGCAGCCATTGAACGATACTTTATATGCGGATGTCGAAGGGTTCCATCCTATTGATTTTACTGCGTTAGCGCATCGTTCCGTTGTATTGTTCAGGGGGATTGAAAACGCTTTAGTAGGGAAGTGAAAAGGCGTATATTATTACGTTTTTCCAAATATAAAGTTCGGATATAAACTGTCCACTGAGCGAAAACAGGAACAATCATGCAAAAATGAGCAGTAATCCATAATGATTCACAAAAGAAAAAAATAAAGAATGCCCTATTGACTCCTGATAGGTGTAGGAATATAATGTTTCTAAACATTTGAAACATGACACATAATACCAACGGCAATGAAGAGGACGAAGTAGTAAGGGCTCTTATGAACAGAGAGCAGTCGGAGGTTTTGCTGAAACCGACGCCTTAACCCCTTATATGCGAGCTCACCTCGGAGCTGTTCTCCTGAACAGATGATTAGGACGCTAGAATGTATCGTTCTATCATGCGAGTAGGGAGAATCGTAGGGCGCGCGTTAGACGCTATGAGTATTCGTTATTGTCTATGGCATACGAATACTTGCTGAGATTTCATATTGCGAGATATGAAATGAATGCGGGTGGTACCACGGAAGCACAACCTTTCGTCCCTAATGCAGCAGTTTGCTGCGTGGGATGGAAGGTTTTTTTGTATTTGCCAACTCTCTCATTTCTCATCTTCATGTGATGAGTTGGCATAGTATGTGCCTGGCCAGGCAAGACATATCTTCACAAATGTAACCTAGAGCCCGAGTATGGAAATGAGTAAATATGCGTAAGGAGGATGTCGAATGAGCTCACATCGTACGGCAATGAGGTCAAAAGAAGAATTAAGACAGAAATGGATGCAGCCTGAAGTCATTACAGGCTCGGATATTTTGCTTCGCAGCTTGTTGTTGGAAGGTGTGGAGTGTGTGTTCGGATATCCAGGCGGCGCGGTGCTCTATATTTATGACGCCATGCACGGCTGTGAGGATTTCCACCACGTTCTGACCCGGCACGAGCAAGGAGCGATTCATGCAGCGGACGGATATGCCCGTGCAAGCGGCAAGGTCGGTGTATGTATCGCAACATCTGGACCAGGCGCGACAAACCTGGTTACAGGAATTGCTACTGCCTATATGGATTCGGTTCCGCTCGTTGTTATTACAGGCAACGTAGCGACGACCTTGATTGGCACCGATGCATTCCAAGAAGCAGACATTACAGGCATCACCATGCCGATTACGAAGCATAGCTATCTGGTACGCGATGTGAAGGATCTGCCGCGTGTCATTCACGAGGCATTCCACATTGCGAACACAGGACGCAAGGGGCCGGTTCTCATCGATATTCCGAAGGATGTATCGGCGGCGAAGACGCTGTTCGAACCGGTATCAACTGTAAATATTCGCGGCTATAACCCTAACGTTCAGCCGAACAAATATCAAGTCGATAAAATGCTGAAAGCGATCGAAGAGTCGAAGTCACCTGTGATTCTCGCGGGAGCTGGAGTTATCCATTCTGGAGCGCATGAAGAACTGTATGAATTCGTGAGCAAGACACAAATTCCAGTAACGACAACGCTGCTGGGACTTGGCGGATTCCCAAGCGGTCATGATCTGTGGATGGGCATGCCTGGCATGCATGGAACCTATACAGCGAACAATGCGATTCAGCAGGCGGATTTGCTCATTAACATCGGGGCTCGCTTCGATGACCGAGTGACGATGAAGCTTGAAGGTTTCGCGCCACATGCGAAAATCGTCCATATCGATATCGATCCGGCAGAAATCGGCAAAAATGTCCCAACGGACATTCCGATTGTAGGCGATATCCGTACTACATTGGAACTAGCCAATAAGACAGCAGCACGTGCAAACCATGCGGATGAATGGCGCGCTCGCATCATGCAGATGAAGGCGGATAAACCGCTTCAATTCATCGATTCGGATGAAGAACTGAAGCCGCAATGGGTCATCCAGCTGATCAATGATACGACCAAAGGGGAAGCCATCGTTACGACAGATGTCGGACAACACCAGATGTGGTCAGCGCAATATTATCGCTTCAATCATCCGCGCTCCTGGATTACTTCTGGCGGCCTTGGAACGATGGGATTCGGATTCCCATCCGCAATCGGAGCACAAATGGCCTTCCCGGATCGTACCGTTGTATCGATCAATGGCGATGGCGGCATGCAAATGTGTGCGCAGGAACTTGCAATCTGTGCGATTAACAATATACCGGTCAAGGTAGCGATCATCAATAACCGCGTGCTGGGGATGGTTCGCCAGTGGCAAGAAATTATTTATGACAATCGCTACAGCCATATTGACCTTGCTGGAAGCCCAGACTTCGTGAAGCTCGCGGAAGCTTACGGGGTAAGAGGATTCCGCGCGACGAACAAAGAGGAAGCAGAACAGGCATGGCAGGAAGCACTGAATACACCGGGGCCAGCGGTTGTGGAATTCGTTGTTCGCAAGCACGAGAATGTGTACCCGATGGTAACGCAGGGCTGCACGATTGACCAAATGATAATGGGGGATTGTGAATGATGAACATAACCAAACATACCATTGCCGTCATCGTGAACGATCAGCCAGGTGTTCTGCAGCGTGTCTCCGGTCTATTTGGCCGCAGAGGATTCAACATTGAGAGTATTACTGTAGGTGCTTCTGAGGAGCAAGGTCTCTCCCGCATGGTCATTGTGACCACGGGAGATGACCATATGCTGGAGCAGATCGAGAAGCAGCTGTACAAGATCGTTGACGTGATCAAGGTACTCAACTTAAGCTCCCAGCCAATGGTTGCTCGTGAACTTGCACTCATTAAGGTGAAGGCTGAGCCACACGTACGTCCAGAGATTCTTGGCGTCGTGGAGACGTTCCGCGCTTCCATCGTCGACATTGGACCAAGCACGCTTATGGTGCAGGTTGTCGGCGAATCGCAGAAGATCGAAGCGATGATTCAATTGCTGGAGCCATACGGAATTCGTGAGGTTAGCCGCACAGGAGTTACAGCCTTGATTCGCGGTCAAGTAACAGATAAGTAAGGAAGCGTCTGGACTTATTCCTACACGTATGGATTGAATCGAATAACGGCCTTCGAATGAGGGGGTATCTCAGGGGACAAGCGGAAGCTGTAAGAGGCCCGTGATTGTCACTTGAAATACCCGCCTCATTCGGGGGAGATTACTACACACTATTTATATAGGAAGAAAGAGGAGGACTCATACTTATGCCAGTTACAATGTACTATGAAAATGACGCTGAATTTAACGTACTGCAAGGAAAAACGATCGCCGTTATCGGTTATGGAAGCCAAGGACATGCTCAAGCGCAAAACCTGCGTGACAGCGGTCTTCAAGTGGTAATCGGTCTTCGTGAAGGCAAATCTGCAGACAAAGCTCGTCAAGACGGCTTCGAAGTGTTGTCCGTTGGCGAAGCTACTTCCCGTGCTGATGTGGTTCAAATCTTGATGCCGGATGAAACGCAAGCATCTGTATACAAAAATGAAATCGAGCCGAACTTGAAAAAAGGCGCAGCCTTGATGTTCTCTCACGGCTTCAACGTACATTTCGGTCAAATCGTAGCACCGAAAGACAACGATGTATTGCTCGTAGCTCCTAAATCCCCAGGACATCTTGTACGCCGTACGTATGTAGAAGGCTTCGGCGTTCCAGGTCTTATCGCAATCGAGCAAGATGCAACTGGCAATGCGAAGGCTATCGGCCTTGCATACGCGAAGGGCATCGGCTGTACACGTGCAGGGGTTATCGAGACTTCCTTCAAGGAAGAAACAGAGACAGACTTGTTCGGCGAGCAGGCAGTATTGTGCGGCGGTGTAAGCGCATTGATCAAAGCAGGCTTCGAAACATTGGTAGAAGCAGGCTACGCTCCTGAAATGGCATACTTCGAGTGCTTGCATGAGCTGAAGCTGATCGTTGACCTCATCTATGAAGGAGGCCTGGCTACAATGCGCGACTCCATCAGCAACACGGCTGAATACGGCGACTATGTTACAGGTCCTCGCATCGTAACCGAAGAGACGAAGAAGGCGATGAAGGAAGTATTGTCCGACATCCAACAAGGCAAGTTCGCACGCGACTTCATCTTGGAGAACCAAGCGAATCGTGCATTCCTGACAGCAACTCGCCGCAACGAAGCAAACCATCCGATCGAAGTGGTTGGCGGTCAATTGCGTGAATTGATGCACTGGATCAAAAAATAGGAAGTAAAAAGTAAGATTTAATCTCATATATATAGTTCAAAAAGTCCATACTGCAGCCTTTTCGGTGCTATTCATGGGCTTTTTGAACATAAACTGATACTTGTAAAGCTCCACAGACTACAGAAGGAGGTGCAGCCGGTGCGCAAAATTTATATTTTTGACACGACGCTTCGGGATGGAGAGCAGTCCCCTGGCGTGAACCTGAATACGAAGGAGAAGCTTGAAATCGCGCTTCAATTGGAGCGCCTAGGCGTCGACCGCATCGAAGCGGGATTCCCTGCGGCATCTCCTGGTGACTTGGCAGCCGTGAATGCAGTGGCAAAAGCGGTGAAGCAATCTACGATTGTCGGCCTGTCCCGTTCCCGTATTCCGGATATTGATGCAGCTTATGAAGCGCTGAAGGGTGCAGAGGATGCTTGCTTGCATCTCTTCCTTGCCTCTTCGCCAATTCATCGCAAGCATAAGCTCCGCATGGAGAAGGAGCAGGTACTTGAGACAGCTGAAGCAGCTATTCGCTATGCGAAGAAGTATTTCAGCAAAGTTGAGTTCTCTCCAGAGGACGCGGGCCGTACGGAGATCGACTTCTTATGCCAAATGACAGAGATGGCGATTAAAGCAGGCGCTACCGTTGTGAACATTCCGGATACGGTTGGATACTTGTCGCCGTATGAGTACGGCAACATATTCAAGACGCTGAAGGAGAATGTACCGGGAATCGAGACGATTCAGCTTAGTGCACATTGCCATGACGATTTGGGAATGGCGACTGCTAATGCGCTCGCTGCAATCTTGAACGGTGCAGATCAGATCGAAGGGACGATCAACGGTATTGGGGAGCGTGCAGGCAATACTGCAATTGAAGAGGTTGCGATGGCGCTTGATACGAGATCGAGCTTCTATGAGGCGAAGACTTCGCTCGTCTTGTCTGAGATTGCGCGTACGAGCCGACTCGTCAGCAAGCTGACAGGCATGCCGATCCCAGGCAACAAGGCGATCGTGGGCGCCAATGCCTTCGCGCATGAATCCGGCATTCATCAAGACGGCATGCTGAAGGAACGGTCAACGTATGAGATTATTACGCCAGAGACGATCGGACTTAAGGAAAGCAAACTCGTGCTCGGCAAGCACTCCGGCCGTCATGCCTTCCGTGAGAAGCTGATTGATCTTGGCTATGACTTGGATGAAGAACAGCTGAACGGAGCTTTCGCCAAGTTCAAGGAATTGGCAGATAAGAAGAAGGAAGTATCGGATGAGGACATCCGAGCCATACTCGAGGAGAAACTGATCGATACGCCTGAGGTGTACTCGCTCGAGACGATATACGTCGCTTACGGGAACCAAGCAATTCCGGCTGCGAAAGTGCGTATCGTAACATGGGAAGGCAGTGTGCTTGAGGAAGAGTCGGAAGGCAATGGCTCTGTTGATGCGATTTATAAAGCAATCGACAAGGCTACTCAGGAAGATGTTGAGCTCGTTGACTATTCCATTAAGTCGGTCACGCACGGCAAGGACGCGCTCGGTGAAGTGCATGTCGTTCTCGCACAAAATGAAATATCTGTGCTTGGCCGTGGTGTAAGTACAGATATTCTCGAAGCGAGTGCACGTGCTTATGTCGATGCGCTCAATCGACTGATTGAGAAACGCAAGCAAGGTACAGCCAGTCGTCGCGACAAGATCGGCCTCGTATAATGGACGACAGCTAATAAGCAAAGCTTCCACGACGGTTAAAACAAGTGGTATAAAGTATGCGATTAGTTAGCCATACTTTCCCGTGAAGCGACAAAAGACAAAAGTGTTTTTGTTATTGTAGAACAGAGAGAGTGCCTGATTGAAGGGCGCTCTCTTTTATTTTCGTAAAAATAGATTTTATCGTAGATTACTTGATGTAAATATGTTACATTAATAACAACATAATGTATATTACATAAGAATAATCCAAATATGAAGGGAGTTTCTAAAACATGAAACAAATTCGTACATGGAAAATTGTTCTTGCTTGTGCTATGGTATTTAATGTATTTGCACTTTCGGCAGGTGCAGAAGCAGCTCCTAATGCTGCCATTTCTTTGTCGTCACAAGTGTCTGTGCATGATGTTGTGCCGTCTGAGTATTTTGCTAAATACGCTGGAAAGTACAAGTCTTACGAAGAAGCAGCAAACGCAGCAGGATTTGCGGTAAGCCAGGTATCGCAGACAAGGCAAGGAGTGCTTTCTGACACAGTCGCAAATTATGTCAAAATCAATACGGTCGATGAATATGCTGCTCTGTTAAATTATTACAATGAATTCTCTTCTGCAAAAAATACTGCCACAACAAGTATTTCAAGCGAATTTGCTACCATGGCTGACGGCGATTACACAATTAAACATGAGAAAACGTGGAATGACAACAAGATTTCATGGATGAAAGCATATGTTATTGCAACATATAATAAAGACAGAAAAATTATTGGCACTCCAACTACTGATAGTGGTTTGTACGGATTCCATCCTGGAAATTCATGGGAGCATAAAAGTTCGAGATCAAGTGTTAACGTCAACAGTCAGCGAACTGGTGGAAGTGCTACAATTGTCGGAGAGTTATCTTTGTACATCATTATTGACGGCATTGGAAGAGTGGCAACCAAAGAGCTTGAGTGCTACATGAGCTTCTAAATCTAAAATATCTTGAATATCTGGTTATTACTGTAAATTAAATAACGGGCAACTCATAATGTTGTCCGTTATTTAATATATTTAATGTAGGAGGTGTCCTTATGAATGAGCAGAACGATAACAAAAAAAAATCAAGGAAGAAAGTTATCATCGGTGCCATAATAGCTATTGTTGTCATTTCGGTTGTTATTGGTATAGTTACATATGTCAACAGTACAAGTTCATTTTCTTCGTAAGCAGTCGATAGATAACACAAGGTAATTTAAATGACCATGGAATTATAGCTTTGGCGCTTAACAGGCCAAAGTTATTTTTATTATAATCAAGCCAATATTTTATAGGTGATATCCAATGCTGTTGCCAATGGTTCTAAAGTTGAGAACTAGGGTCGTTTTATTTCACTGCGTACTATTCTCGATATCGTACTTTTGTTAATGTCTGATAATTTCGAGAATGACGTAATTATTATAATCGATGCACATCTAGTGTCTTGGATGAGTTCTCCGATTATTTTTATGATCGCTGCTGCCTGTAATATCAGCGCTCCTCCCAACAAATTAATATATTTTGGTTGCACATCTCATTCATCATTGGCCAAATGGACAGCTTTTGCTTTGCTAGCGAATGGACTAATTTACAGAACCAGCTTTTGCGTCCGTATGGACGATCGCATTGTCCGGATATGTTACAATAAAAGAGTTATGTATGATACGCACGAATGGAAGAAATTCGCCTTATGCGATGGGAGGATAAAGTGATGGATCAACAACAACCAACGGTTCGATTGACAACCTTGTCAAGCAAAGGAGGATGCGGCTGCAAAATAGGGCCGTCCGATCTGTCTCAAGTATTGCGCATGTTACCGCAGACAGAGAAGCATCCGGATTTACTCGTAGGATTGGATACAAGCGATGATGCGGGTGTGTATCGGTTGAATGACGACATGGCATTAGTGCAAACGGTTGATTTCTTTACGCCGATTGTCGATGATGCTTATTCGTTCGGTCAAGTTGCCGCTGCGAATGCACTTAGCGATATTTACGCAATGGGAGGCAAGCCGCTCACGGTATTGAATATTGTGGCCTTCCCAATTTCGAAGCTGGACAAGTCCATCTTGGCAGACATTTTGCGCGGAGCGGGAGATAAAGTGAAGGAAGCGGGAGCAACACTCGTTGGCGGTCATTCCATTGATGACGCGGAACCGAAGTTCGGCATGGCCGTAACGGGCATCATTCATCCGGACAAGGTGCTGACGAATGCGGGGGCTGAACCTGGCGACAAGCTGGTGTTGACGAAGCCGATTGGTGTCGGCATCATGACAACTTCCTTGAAGCGTGAGCTGCTTCAGCCAGAAGAAATTGAGCTGGTAACACGGACGATGACGACACTCAATAAGACAGCAGCTGAAGTAATGGCCGGATACGAGATCCACGCATGTACCGATGTTACGGGATTCGGCTTGCTCGGCCATAGTACAGAGATGGCAGCAGGCAGCGAGGCAGGACTTGTTATTCACGCGGAGAACGTACCATTCTTGCCACGAGTTCGTGAACTGGCTGAGAACGGTGCTGTACCGGGCGGAACGAAGAATAACTATAATCATGTGAAGGATCAAGTTGTATTCGACGAGCGACTTGATGAGATCGCACAGTGGATGCTGTGTGATGCAGTCACATCAGGTGGACTGCTCTTGTCTGTTGCAGCTAGTGATGCGGAAGCGATGATTCATGAGATGCAAGCTCGTGGTGTAGAAGCGGTGTGCATCGGTGAAGTGGTGGCCGAGCATCCAGGTAAGATTCATGTAGTGGGCAGCTTCGTCGGTAGATAACAACAATCAGAGTTAAATAGAGAATACATGTACCAAATACCGCCAGGAGAAGAGGAGAGGTTATCCTCCATTCCTGGCGGTATTTTTGATGTAAGCAAGTGAATTCGGCAAGGCGCCAACGGAAATGGCAACTTACTTTAGAGCGAAGGATGCTGCTGTAGAAAGTGCTGTGCAAGCTGTGACAGCTGTACAGAGTTAATCTGCTGATGAGACGAATTCCAAACGACTTTCTGCTTGTAAACAAGCAGAATTTGCGGGGATTTATGGGGAGTCTGCAATAGTTCCGCTACTTTGCCAGACAGCGCCTTCTCTTCGAGGACACGAACGACAGCGTAGGAGAAGCGGGAAGATACATGCGGATAACGAGTCAAAAATTGATTCAGTGCGAGGTGAGCTACTCTGCTCGAACCGCAGTTTGTATTGTGCTTATAGAGCCACAACGGCCGTTCATCTGTCTGTTGAATCAAGCTGATAAGCTGCTCCTCAGTAGCGATGATGGGGAGTCCCTGCATATATCTTCTTCCTCCTTCTGATTTTTGTTCCCGCTGCAAGGGAGGGTGGCGCTATGTAATGTCCAAGGCAGTGATAGGGAACAGTTCTATCCTTGTCAAGAAGTCCATACAATGAATCTGATCGAAAGAGTATACGAGCGGCTAAGGAGGACTGTTATGCATAACATATCCTGGTTGTCATTGACATTGCTTATTTTGGCGAGCTATCGCCTAACTAGACTCATCGTATTCGATGAAATTACTTCTTTCATTCGCAAACCCTTTGTAGAGGAGCGATATCATACGGATGAGAATGGAGCTATATTTGCGGTGATCGAAGAAAAAGGCGGCCGTTTTCATGCCTTTATGCGCAAACTGCTTACTTGTTATTGGTGTACGGGGGTATGGTCTGCCGCATTTATAACAGTATGTTACCTTCTCATCCCCACTTATGCATTTCCGGTTATTCTCCTGCTTGCTATTGCGGGTGCGGCCGGGATTATGGAGTCTTTTGTCAAAGGCTAAAAGCACCCTCTTCTATATGCTAGGTTTCTATCCACGGGCTTGTTGCACATTTCCTCGTCATCAGGCTGTTGTCTCTCAAGATTTCGAAAGCCGCATCATAAGATATAGCAGAGCTGATAGAAAATGCGGAACTTGCTAATCGAAGTGGTGAACAAGTTATTCCAGTTCCCGCACTCTACTCAACAAATGCTCCAGACGCTTCGAAAATGTATGCTCTGACCGAGTTCGTTCATAGCCTTGAGAGGCGATGGAGCTCCGCTTGGCATCTTCGTAGAGGTACGTATGAATGAGCTCGGCACATTCCTTCGGCGATTCGAAGCATAGCAATTGCGCGCCTGGTTCATAGAACATGTGAAGATCTGGGCGATAATCAATGATCTGCGCACGCCGGCATGCCGCAATATCGAAGGTGCGATTGTTAATGGTGTGGCCAGGAGCACCTGTCTTATTTTTATCAATTAACGTATCATCTTCGCTGCGGTGAATATTCAGCACAAGCTTGGCACCGTTGTAATAACGGGGCGTCTCAGAGAAGTTGACCCACTTGGTTCGCAGGTGAGGGATACAACCGCCCGACCAATTGACGGTGTCCCAGAAATGTCCGACAAGTTTCACATGCAAGCCAGGATCAAGTTCCTTCAGCATTTGCTGCATCATACGGAGTCGGTTATCGTACCCTGTACCGATGAAGCAGATGTCGCTCTCATAAGAAGGGTGCGCGTTGAAGGGACGGAAGATATCGGTGTCTGTTCCGAGCGGCAAGTGGTGAACTCGCTTGCAGCCGTGGCGCTCATAGTAAGGGACACAACCAGAATCAATGGTGAAGATGATGTCGTATTCGGCTGCTACTTGCAGCGCATTGTCGATGGCATAGGGATCATCAACGAACCACACGCCAATTGGAATGCCCATCCTCCGTATGCTGCGAACTTGATCAACAGGCAGAAAAGAGCGCGGGCCGCAAATGGTCAAGACGAACTCAGGCCTGAATTCGCGGATATCGGGAAGAAGCTGCTGAAGTGGTGCACGATTCAACAGAAATATTTTGCTCTCATGACACTGACCGTACAGAGCCTTCATGAGCGCATTATCGAGGATATCAATTGGCCTCCGATAACCGGAAGCGATATAGTATAGCCGCATTAGCCCCTCCTCGTTCCTGTCATCGAGAAAATAAAAAAGGGGATGGTTTTAGCCACCACCCCAAGCCGATCAGCATTTTGATTATGATGGGAACGGATAAGGTGCACCAGGGAAGATAGTAGGACATTGTTGCGGGAATGTGACAACACAAACGTTCTCAGGGATTGGAATCACAGCACGTGGTTGGCACAGCTCAGCTTCAACAACTAACTTGACAGGCGCTGTTACTTGAATGCTTTGGCAAATCACGATATCTACGTTGACACAAGAGTTGTCGACAATATCGAGAACTTCAATTGTTGTTGTGTTCGGAACGATATCGCAAGATACAGTAGTTCCCGGAGGCGCGCACAACAGAACTTTCTCGAAGCGTACAAAGGTTTTTGTAAACGAGCAATGTACTACGTTAGGGACGACAGTAGTATCAATGATCGTGACTTCAAACGTTCCTGTTTTCTTAATGACAACACGTTGTAGAGTAACTGGTGTGCCACCAACAGTAACTACTACATTTTCTCTGATTGAACCGACTTTCTCGCCGCAGCTTACTGACAGTACCGTTGCTTGAACGCTGAATGAAGCCGGCAATGGCAAGCAGATAGCTGGATCGATGCAGGCTTCATCAACAATTTGCGTCGTTAACAACACCCAATCGAATACTTTAGGAACCTCTATACATTCCAAAGAGGGTAGTGGCAAATATTCGGGGGGCGTTGTTTGCCCTTGAACTAACTTGCTCTCCATGAATGTTTCCTGCCTCCTTTATAGAATCTGAATTCAAATTCAATACAGTCTATGGGGGCGATCTAGAAAAGGTGACACCCCCATAAAATAATTTGGAGGGGATCGCAGTGAGGCAAGAAGTTTGCTTATATTCCTCAGAAGGCGTGCATTGGGTAGAACTTCAATCCGATGGGTCGCTGCTTCATTCCTTATACCGCGGAGTTGAACAGGTCAAGTATCACCTATGGAGGTTCAGCAGTCCCGTGAAGCAGTTCAGCGCCATTCTGCTTCATGGCCATATACATATGTTGATGGCTTATGAATCGGGTATCTATTATGCACGTTGCAGCGTGAATGCGCGTGCAGATGAAAAGCAAGAATTGCGAATAAGCAGGCATCCCAGCTCATCGAATCCGTATCTCTTTAACCTTGGCAGAACCCTCTATTTCGGCTTCACTACAATACTGAACAAGAAGTTTACGTATGTGCTTCGACAGGTTGAGCAGGGGAGGTGGCGAGAGAGGGCTTTTTCCTATGTTCACGAAGATTATGGCGTCAATGTACATATTGAACAAGCAAGCTGCGATATAAGTGAATCAGGGACTTTATATGGGCTGTTCCTGATCCGACATGGAGATACGAATCGACAGCAGCTAATGCTGCTCGAACTCGATATGGAATCAGAGGAGGCAAAATGGCAACACGTCTTTTCTTCTGCGCAAGCAGGGCAGAGTTGGAGCATTACAATATCCGCGGCGAGGGAAGGAGATCCGTATCTCGCGTGGGTCGTACACAACGAAGTCACAGCTACGGTATATTGTGCGCGGGGCATACAAGTTTCGAATTCCTGTATCCCTTTGAAAGTGTTTTTTCAGAATCAATTTTCCGTTCCTCGACTTACGATTGCAGGAGAACATGGTCTGTTTCTCTCGATTACAGGTTCCTCATGGTTAGCCTGTGCATATTCAAGCAATGGAGGGAGGAACTGGGGATCCTTTATGGAAGTACCGTTCGCCCGGGAATCGAGGCTTCGCATCATCCAAGGGGTTCGTTGTTCTGAACAGGATCATGTGCCTGTCCCGCTTCTTGGCATCGGGTATCCATGCTTCCGTCCGATCGAACTCATTGATTTGTTCCATCCGTTCTTGACCATGAATACAATGGGTCCTTCTGTACAGGATGATGTATTGCTGCATTATGCCAAGCTGCAGTTAGGCGTACTGCATGAATTTGCATCTGAGCGAATTGCTGTATGGCAAGAAGAGATGATGCTGCTTGAAGAATGCCTGATGCAAGAGGAGCATGCGCTGCAGCGATTGGAATCGTTTATCGAAGAGATGGAGCGGGAGCAGGTTCGCGTATTGGAGCAGTTGCATGCCCTTGGTTCCAATTTGGCACCATTCGGAATTCGCCTCATACAATGACGTTAGTGAGTACATACAAGAGGGAGGGGCATGGAATGCACATTCAGTTGAATGGCAAGCCATTATGCAAGATTGCGGAGACGCGGTTAGTTGATGTATACCAGCTGCTGGGCAAGTACTCGTTCACATTTCATCTGGACAAACGACAAGGCATGCTCGATATTATGAATCCGCTTGAAGGGTGCCGAGTTGTACTAGAGAGCAAGATGACGGAGATTGTGGATCGGTTGTGGTACCCGATACAATCCACGCTGTCTCAAGCCGGATTGAAGGTCACGATTGTGGATTCAGAGGATACGCGCAAGCAGCTGTTAAGCGAATCGAATCATCAGCGGCAGGGGATATGGATATCAGCAGTACCGGATGATGCAATGGAGGTAAGTGTTCATTATTATTTCCATCATCGCAAACAGAGCAAACAGTTGGCCCAATTACTTATTATGAATATGTTGAAGCACGGTGAGCTGCCTATCCGTGGAGCAAGCTTGAATTGGAAGGATCGATCGAATTATCAGATATCGCTGACAGGGCAATCTTGGACTTCAGTGGCACTCACATACGGCGGATTTCTGCGATTGTCTACGGAACAGCTCGTGCAGCTTGGCAATGGAATCACCCGTGCAGCTGCCTCCTACTTCTCGTATCTTCCGATTCTAGATGTCATTGAGAAGCTTCGAGCGATGGATAATGGCGAGGGATCTGAATCGGATAGAGAGAATGAAAAAAGTCCCGTTACTACTGAGGTGCGGCACGCTAAAGACATTGTATCGCTGCGGGAGGAAGAGGCGACGGTTCCGCATGTGCAGACCTCATTCATGGATGCACCCAATATGCATCAGTCTGTAGAATATTCACGCAGGGATGAACTGGAACCGCACGAACACTCGAAGCAGCGGGGGCATAGGGAGGAGCGGCTTGCTCAAGAAGCGCGTTCTGCTTATGAGGGTTCAGGGGCAAATATCGTTGAGCACAGTGAAGAGCGAGTAAGTGTGCATGAGCTTAAGCATGGGAATGAGTTGAATGAGCAAGTGTATTGGCAAAAGTATAAGGATAATGAGGAACCCGCGGGAGATGATTGGCAGGAAGAGGATATTGAAGAAGCTGTAGATATCGTTGAGGAGAGCCTTAATGACACCGGTTATGATGATGACATGTTCGTGAACAGAAGCGTGTTGGTCGCGGAATATGAATGGGAAGATAAAGAGAAAAGTCACGACTCTCCTACGGTGGTTGAACCCGATGCACTGCATAAGGGGGAGCAATCAGATAGCAGGTTGATCGGAGTTGAGGAGCAAGCACACCGTGAACGGCAAGCTGAGTCGGATGAGTTGGAGGGCCGAGAGCAGGAGCAGGTGAAAGACAAGAAGCGGCAGGCTCCAGCATATTCGACGTTTACATGGCTTCATGCTAATACGGTAAA
This sequence comes from Paenibacillus sp. cl6col, assembly GCF_900102125.1. Taxonomy (NCBI): domain Bacteria; kingdom Bacillati; phylum Bacillota; class Bacilli; order Caryophanales; family Paenibacillaceae; genus Paenibacillus; species Paenibacillus sp. cl6col. The sequence continues at coordinate 242,660 of NZ_FNAZ01000001.1, read as the reverse complement.
ACGTGCAGACGGAGCAAGCAAGCAGTCTGGTTCACTGCTTAGCTATATGAATCAAAAAGCATTAACGAGCCAGCCTCGCAGTCCGAAAGATCCAGCTCAAGATCTATTGCTCATGCAAAGGGAGCGGGCAAAACGTGAACAATCATCTACCGACAAATCATAATGCTGTGGGACTACAGCTAACGGAGAACACGTATCGAGAGATGGTAGGGCATTGTCTGCGAGAGAAGCCATTGGAAGCTTGTGGACTGCTGTCAGGAAACGACGGGCTGGCTAACCGCTGCTGGATTATCGATAATATTGACCGCAGTCCGGTATCATTTACGATGGATATGGAGCAGCTGGATCATGCACTGAAGCACATGGAGGGGAGTGGAGAACAGCTGCTCGCCGTATTTCACTCTCATCCAGCCTCTGTTCCATACCCGTCCGCCTTCGACATTGAGCATGCTGTCTATCCGTGCTCATACATCATTGTATCTTTGTCACGGCTTCGTCCTCGCGTACGCAGCTATCGGATTGAGGGGCGTCAAGCACAACCTGAGTTAATAAGAATTGTAACACATGGCACGAAGCATGATGCGCTCTAGGAATCGCATCATGCTTCGTGTTGTTTCATTCGATTCAGCTAATCATCTGGTTTGCTAGAGGCAAGCAGCAGCAATTACAGCAAGGACTGATAAATGTCAGCAATGAAAGATAGGCCAGCTGTGTTGACAGCGCCAGTTGTGAAGTAGTTTGTTACTTGGAATTGGAATACAAATTGTACGCTAAGCGCAATTGAGATGAGTCCAAGTGATGCTGGAATTGTATAGAAGCGCACATTTTGCCAGTTGTATGGAGGCGCGACATCTGTAGTTAAGCCAGTAGTTGGATCCAAGGAGCCTCCAATCAATGGTACATTCAATCCAGGAACTGGGAACAAGCTGATTTGCAATGGGCTGAAAGCTTGAATCTGTGCAACCACAGCATTGTCGGCGAATACAGCCATCGCAATGACAAAGTCAGCGGCAATTCCAATAGTAAGCGGAATTGGTACAGAAACAGTAGCAAAACCGTGCGTTTCCCCTGGAACGAATGTGGCTTGGGACCAGATGAATTGCGGATTTGGAACTGCAGCAAATGGACCGTTATCATTGTCGAATTTTGCTATCTGAGGCCAAATACGCGGTGCGTTCCCTACGTTCACTACGTTTGGCGCTGCACCTGCCAATGCTAGAGTCGCTGCAGTTGCGCTTGTAGGAGCAGTAACTACGTTCGCTGTGCTGCTTACGATCCGTTGAATGGGAATAAGGACCATATTAGTAAACCTCCCCTTCATCATATGAGCGAAAGAACCCGCTAGAATTCTTTCTACACTGTTAATGTATGAAGGGGACTCGTCATAAGATTGGATGAATTACTAGATTCATTCGTACAAACTTATGTCAAGATACTCGTCATTCATGTAGTTTAGAATAGACCAATTATGGATGAACGGCAGCTCGGAAGCTGATACTGCTCGGATTCGCGGCAGGGAACTGCTTGCCTCCTGCACATACATAAGCGTGTATGTGCAGCGGAGTGATGAGACGATCGATATCGCACTCTATATGAATATCTCTTATGTCTGACCAGATTCGTGGGGGGAGCAGAAGAGTCTGGACAGGCTCAATCCGGTACTCCCCATTTTTGCGTCCGTATGAGAACCAATCATCACGATCGAATTTCCATCCCGTTTGCTGATTGCCTTTCTTATGGAGACCAAACACCAGAGCATGCTGAGGGGGTACAATTTTCCCGCTCACCACTGAGAATTGGCTTGGAGATAGCGTTAGCAAAATATGAGACAACGACACAGGCTGAGCTGAAATATTGCGAAATTTGATATGGGTAATCAAGCAGATTCTGCGCGTCTCCAGATCAACATCGGCTGCAGTTTGCAGGATCACATCAATGGAAGTTTCCGGATTATTCATCATCACAAGCTCCTCCTTAGCGGGGGTTCGATAGTTTGAATACAATGCGTGATAATTGTTCTTTCATGCCGCTTCGTGCGACTATCTTATCTTCTTTCTTCATTAATAATGTATTCTTCTCACTAAGCTCCTGAATGGCAAGGCGCACTTGAACTTCTTCCTGCAGGGCAGCGATTCGTTCAGTCAGTCGATCCGCTGTGGCTTGCCGTTCCTTCTGGATTTGCTTCAATTGGACAAGTTTCCTCTTTCTTGTTCTGCAACATTCTCTCATGTGTGTGATAGAAGCGATGACTGCTTCGGCTGAATCGATGCTATGAGTGAGGTCGCGCGTTGCTCGGTAGCCCTGGATAACTGCGGGTGCTGTTAATCCAGTGAAGTCGGGCATCGTCTCCTGGTCAGAAGCAATCCAAAAGCTAGGGCCATTGCAACCTGACTGCTTGTCATAGATACATGTCCAGATTGCAGGACACGGAATTGCTGTTGTATATAAGTCGCTCCATTCTTCTTGATGGATGCTGTAATGAATGCGGAACAGCAAGTCTTCTGTTACCCAGCTTAAGCGATACCGCCCCTGATCGTATGCACATATGGCTTGTGCTGCTAGAGTGGGGGGGATGATTGTTTGGTTATGAGCCGTTAATGTCCATTCCTTATGCTTATTCCATTCATATGATGCAAATAAGAGCTTGTTCCCAATGCGCTGAAATTGGAACATTCCAAGTCGCCCTTGTACAGAGTAGAGATCATAGGCTAGAAAATCTTCCCTCGATTCCAGTGGGACAACAGGCAGTGAAGTCGAAGGCAGCCATCGGCTGGATGCTGTATGGAACGATTGCAGGAGCAGTCGTAGTTGCTGATGGGGAGGCGTCGCCGTTATTAATGCAGTGCACAGCCAGATATGATCTTGATGTGAGAATAGACGGAGGGAATGGATTTCTTCGCCATCATATAGGACGTCTGCGGTTGACCAATGAATGCCAGATAACGATACATGTTCAATACGGGAACGGTATTGAATCACAGCATGAAGCTGATTGTGGCAATTCGTCAGTTGAATATGCCTGACATGCTTGAAGAAGCCTGCTATTTCACGCTTGTGCGTCTGCAGGGAACAGGGATTGATTGAGATGTGAATGAGCTGGTCATCCCTATTCACGTACAAGAGATGAACATAATGTGCGTCATCCTGACATACGCCGAACGGGCCGGCCGCATCGTGGAATATCATCGGCTTAGGGCATTTAAGGAGACAATGCTCCTGTGGTTCGAATAATAAGCTGCCGTCTCTCATCTGCAACGAGGAGAAATGATATCGGTTTGATAACAACATACGCGTCATCGGATTACACCCCCTAGGTTCGCACAAGCTCTACATTTCAATGTATTCAAACATCTTCACATCTAGGATTGAAATTCTCGCTCGAACATAGCGAGTCCCATTTTGATCGTCTAGGGAAGAATGTTTATACCAAGTTCGTTGAATCGCATATAGTGATATACGGAGGTGAGTAAGGTGCTTGCATTTTGGGAAAAAATTATACTTCCACTTTTGCAATCATTTGGTGTGAAGAGAATCGTAGAGATTGGTGCGGAGCATGGTTTGAATACGAGCAACTTATTGCAGTATTGTCGTGCGGTGAATGGTGAATTATTTGTTATAGATCCAGCACCGAGATTTGATATTCAGCAGTTTAAGATGCATTTCCACAAGGAATTTCATATGCTGCTGGACTATAGTTTAGAGATTCTTCCGCACCTGAAGCAATTTGATTGTATCCTGATTGATGGGGATCATAATTGGTATACCGTATATCATGAACTGAAGTTAGTTGAGATAATGGCTCAGCAGCAGGAACGGTTCCCGCTAGTTTTTCTGCATGACACACAATGGCCGTATGGCAGAAGGGATATGTATTATTTCCCGGAATCGATTCCCGCAGGTTTTGTGCACCCTTATGCGAAGATGGGGATGGTATCAGGTCAATCGCAGCTCGTTCATGGCGCAGGGGCAAACAATTTACTGAATAATGCACTCTATGAAGGAGGAGCTCGCAATGGCGTGTTGACTGCTGTTGAGGACTTCCTGCAGCAGACGCCTTGGTACGTCAGCTATCATCAAGCCTTGTCCAATAGCGGGCTAGGTATTATTGCACCGAAGCACCCATCGATCGATATACATGTCCAAACGATTCTGGCAGCCTCGGGATTATAATAGCGAGACGAGAGGTGAAGGTTGATTCACTAAGCCCAATTATAGGTGTGACAACGACATATGTGTCAAGACACGACTTCCATATTCTTATCATTACGAATAGCTATCATTGAATCGCGCAGCAATTCAGCTTGACACATAGGGTGTATTCTAGCCGCAGATAAAAGGAGAATCTGTGGCTAGAGATACATAGAACGGTTGCATTACAGACCGGATTGTTCAATTATTCGGCGTATTTCGCGATTGAAGTAATGATGTGTTTCTGTAATGTTTGGCATAATGATGCCTAGTCCGAACTGGCTGCGTACGCGATGCAGCTGGAGCGGGATTTGGGCTTCCTTCATAAAATCTTCTACTGCAGTCAATACTCCGTTACGATCTCCATTTTCATATGCCGCGTTGTGGACAGAATCATTATGTCCATTGTCTACAAGCTCATTGATTCCTGGCAAGATTCCCTTCTTGGCGCTCGGCTTGCGGAACTCCGCCGGAATTGATTCAGGGAAATAATACATATCTCGCCTGCCATAAGGCCATTCCAGATCATGAAGGAAGATGATCGGGAACTTCTTGATGCGCTCGAATTGCTTCAGTTCGTTGTACACGGTATACCAATTATGATCCCCGTCAATAAACGCGGCATCGCATGTGTGAATGTGCGGTAGGACTTTCAGGCTGTAATCTTGCACGAGAAGGAATTTATGGCCATATAACTGCTTCATTCGTTCAATGTCGAACAAGGGAGAGGGATCGATTGCCACAAGCTGACCGTTCTCCATCGGCTTTACATATTCGAGCAAATTAACGGTGTTATATCCTTGGGCACATCCTATTTCTACGATCACTTTCGGCCTTGTCAGCTGAAGGATAGGATGTACGACCTGATTCCAGAAATAAATCACTTCTTTTGCCTCCCATGATCACCACGTTTTGTACGTGCGAATGAAATCCTCGATTCTATTGGAGAGAAGGAGGGGCCAAGCGACTGTGATGTACTCCAGTGGCCAATCCCACCATGCAATACGCTGCAAATCGTCAATGATGGAAGGTGGGAAGCGATAACGAATCACACGAGCCGGGTTGCCGCCGGCAATCGCATAAGCAGGAATGTTCTTCGTAACGATGCTCCTTGCTGCAATAACTGCACCATTTCCAATTGATACTCCAGAAAGAATCAGCGAGTCGAAGCCAATCCATACATCGTGGCCAATCGTAACATCACCCTTTGTTTTGGGATGTCCAAGGAAGCCTGCTGCATTGGGGAATATTGGGTTGAAGGGGTAGGTAGTAACCCAGTCCACGTTATGTTCTCCGCCCAGCATGATCGTCGTATTCGAAGCGAAGGAACAGAATTTTCCAATCGTTAATGTTGCTTTCTCACCCCATGTGAGTACGTTAGGGTAGCCGTAGGACCAATCACCGATTTGGTATTGTTGATAAGCTGGATTTTGGTTCAAAAAGTAGCTCATTGAACTTCCCCTCCCCCGAGCTGTTAATGCTGGTGATAGCTTGCAGCTCTCCACATGTCCAAGTATTGCTGGAGCGAGTTAATCGTCTCGGCAGGTACGGCATTGCCCTTAATGCCGATACCGATGACAGTGTGAGGGAATAGTTCTTCCCCGGCATAGTCGGTTACTACCGTATCGAATGGCTTCAAGATGCTGGCGAATGCTTGGGGTGTGAAGCGCCAATAATCGGCTGGATAATCATGGATTGGGAAATTCATGACCGAGGTAATAATGGCAATGCCATTTGGTTTTAAGATGCGATGAACCTCTTGCATGGCAAGACGGGGATCTTCCACATGCTCAAGCGTATCCAAGGAGATTACAAGCCCTGCCGTCTCCGCAGGGAGGTCGATATGATGAAGATCCAAAATCGCATCTACACCCACACCTGGCCGCATATCACAGCCGACATAAGGTTTGCCAGGGAAGAAGGGGCGCAAATCAGCGAATCCTTCCTGACCTTGCACTTGATACGCTCCAAATTCATATACTGGCACTTCATATGGAAGAATGTCCGAACATATTTTTACCAAATTTTTAACGATTTGTCTCATTTCTTCACTCCTTATTCATGTACCATCACCTAAATCTAGTACTCACTGTATTCAGCGATGATGGAGATGTTGATTAGGCGTACATCCAATTGTTATTTCGCGCCCGTTTCTGTCAAATACACAGGCAAATTGGAACCTGTGCTAATACACTAATGTAAATGACCGTATCATCCGTAATGTGTATGGAGGGATCGAGTTTGAATATCATCCAGACGTTACACCAGATGTTCCGCTTGGAAGAGGAAGCATTTGTGTCGGAGCTATATAGACAGGTGTTAAATAGAGAGCCGGATTATCCAGGATTGAGCCATTTTACTGCACTGCTTCGCGCAGGGCACACGAAGATGACCATTGTTACCCATTTCCTGAAAAGCAAAGAGTTGAAACAGACATTCGCTGGTGAAGTTTCCGTCGATATGGTCGGCACTCCATTTCGTATCTTTCATCGGATTTACACCTTATTGACAATCGATCCAAACGAATTTCCGCATGAGCTATACCGAGAGATGCTGTGTAGAGAGGTGGAGGACGGCGCCTTCCGGCACTATTACTTCATGCTGAGACAGGGGAAGCCGCGAATGTCAATCTTAATGGGGATTCTGGTATCGCCGGAATGCCAGATGCTGCTTCATGCCCCACAGGCCCCAAGACATAATGGTCCTGTTGACTTTGAACGATTCGAAATTATGGAATACCCTCCTGCCAAGACGATCGGCAATCGTGCTCCGGCTCCGCCGCTGCGGCGCAAAGTATCAATTGTCATCCTGACATGGAATGGACTAGAACATACGAAGCAATGCATCGCATCGCTTTCCCCATTGGCTGCGCATGAATTGGTGGATGTTGTGGTACTGGACAATGGAAGCACGGATGGAAGTGTGGACTATCTTCGAGGTTTGAAGTGGGTTACGTTAATTGAGAGTCCACAGAATATAGGGTTTACGGCTGGAAACAATTTGGCAATTGCTCATTGTGATCTAGACAGTGATATTCTGCTGCTGAATAACGACATTCTGATTACACAGGCAGATTGGCTGGAGCGCTTGCAAGAGACAGCCTTTCTAGCTCCCAATATCGGCGTTGTAGGCTGCAGATTGCGTGGTGAAGACGGAAAGCTTCAGCATGCGGGGACGTATATCTTCGAGGATACATGCTGGGGACAACAGATAGGTGGATTGCAGACCGATATTCGTCAATACGAAGGTGTTCGCGATGTACAAGGGGTTGTATTTGCGTGTGCCTATATAAAGCGTGAGCTGATTAATCTAATCGGTTCACTGGATACCGCTTATTTTGCATATTTCGAGGACACCGATTATTGCTTGCGGGCATTAGCTGCCGGTTTCCGGGTTGTCTATGATGGAAGAGTAACGCTCGTTCATGCGCAGAACACCTCTACGAAGGTAAACAACATCGATTTCAACCAATTATTCTTGCAGTCGCAGGGCATCTTCCATGGCAAGTGGGGCCACCAGCTTGCAGGAGAGTATCATACACAGCTGAATTGGCATTCGATTGTGAACCTGCCAAGCGGTTATGCGAATTCCTCCCGCAACCTCATGATTGCTCTCGACGAACAGCGTGTGAAGATGCATTATCGCTATGTATACGGGCCTGGAACACCGTTCCATACGAAGGAACCGAATATGAGCGATGATTATCGGGTGAATCTATTTAGCGCGCGCAAACGAAATGAATCAGCACCTGAAGTGGTGTACGGACAGGGCGATGTGTTCTTCAAAAATGAAGGCAGGTACAAGATTGGTTACACGATGCTGGAAGTAGACGGTCTGCCTGAAGAGTGGGTGCGTCAGTGCAACCGCATGAATGAAGTGTGGGTTCCATCTAGCTTCAATGTAGAAACCTTCCGCAACAGCGGCGTTCATGTTCCGATTCATGTTATCCCATTAGGGGTAGATCCTAACTATTTCAACCCGGATATTCGTGCTTTCCGGTTCTCTGAGAAGTTTACATTCTTAAGTGTATTCGAGTGGGGGGAACGCAAAGCACCGGAAGAAATGCTGCGAACGTTCGCCAATGAATTCGCCTTCGATGATGTGGTGCTTGTCTGCAAAATTACGAACAAAGACCCGGAAGTAAACGTGCGTGCCGAGATTCGCAAGCTGAATCTAAAGCATGCAGAGTCCAAAATCATTATTATCGAAAATCAGACCATTCCTTCTTATTTGCTTGGCAGCTTGTATCGTTCAGCGGATTGCTTCGTGCTGCCTACAAGGGGAGAAGGCTGGGGAATGCCAATACTGGAATCGATGGCTTGCGGCATTCCTGTTATCGCGACGGATTGGAGTGCGCAGCGGGACTTTTTGAACATCCAAACGGGCTTCCCCATTCAAGTGAAGCGATTGATTCCGGCCGTTGCAAAATGTCCGTACTATACAGGATTTCAATGGGCGGAGCCGGATTTTGAGCATCTAGCTCATGTCATGCGTTTTGTGTACGAGAATCAAGAAGTGGTTAAAGAGCGAAGTCTGGCCGTATCCCAGCTTGTGCTGTCGCACTGGACGTGGGAGAACTCGGCGAAGAAAATAGCGGAGCGGATTCGCCATCTATAAGGCATATGGAACGTTTGATGACTATGTATATGAGGAGTGATCGGCATTGCGTTACGTTGTGGGAATTCCGTACGTGAATCGTAAGGATCTGCTGTATCGGGCCTTAGACAGTATCGAATTGTATTGGAAGCATACTTACGTATTGGATAACTCTCCCGCGCACGATTTGAGATATGATTCTGAATTGTCTCGGCGCGTAACCATATATGAGCCCCCTGTATCGCTGACATTTACCCAATCTATGAATTGGTTCCAGAGGGTGGCTCTCGATCAGGGGGCCGATTCTGTGTTCTATATGCATAACGATGCGGAGGCTCATCCGGGTACGCCAGAAGCATTTCTGAGAGTGCTTGAGGAGTTGAAGAACAGTGGGCGGAAGTGGGGGCTTGCCTTAACGAACTTCGATGCGCTTGCTGCTTACAATATGGAGGCAGTTAGAGCAGCGGGATCATGGGACACGGTATTCAGCAGTTATTTCGCAGATATAGACTATCATCGCAGGCTCAGGTTGGCAGGATATGATGAAGTGTTCACGGGCTTGCCTGTCGATCATCATGGAAGCTCAACAAGGAAGTCGGATGCTCATTACAATTTTATCATTGATACGACTTGGCCCTTGTACGAGCGGTATTATGAGTTGAAGTGGGGCGGCAAAATGGCCGAGGAAACCTATAGGACACCGTTCAACCTTACGTAGTGGAGGAGATTGCCTTGCGATTGTCTGATGTAAAAGGCGAATACGATGCCGTGTACAGTTTGGGGTCGAACTGCTATACGGCTCAACGGCTGGAACGCTATGGCTTGCGGCCGTACAGTGGTGTCGTGGATTGGATGTACTCCAATTGGACACCTGGTGTAAGCTTATTGCTTCGAAATCGCTTTGCCAAGTTCATGCATCCGGATCATTTAGTGGTGGAGAGCATCATTTTTAAACGTCATAATTATTGTATATTAGACCGGGTGTATGGTGTACAATCAGTTCATGATTTTTTGTACACGGAACGTCGGAGAGGGATCGCGTTGAAATATCCGAAATTCATTGAGACGATTCAGCGGAGAATTCATCGATTTCTAGATAAGGCGGAGCATAGCAAGCGTATCTTCTACTTCCGATTTAATGCATCATATGACGAGGCAGCGGAACTGGAAGCAGCATTGGCATCTCTTGTGAAGCATCAATTCAGCTTGTTGGTTGTCAATCCCGGAAACGAGCATCGGATCATCGACAAGGAATGGCCGCTTGCGAATACATGCGGGTTAGAGCTGCCGATCGGATGGGATGCTGCGTGCGATCAAGTATGGAATGAGGTATTTGCCGGCATTCACTATCAAGTGGGAATAAGGAATTAGGATATGCTGCACATAAAGTAAGCCCCGCTCCGAGGTTCGGAGGGGGCTTATTTCATATGCATTCACTGCTGTAATTGAGGCGTCACGGCATGAAATACCGTAAGCAGATTATGCATCACACGCGGCCAATTATAGTGCTGCACCGTTGTCATGGCATTCGTCGTGAGATACGCGGCGAATTGCGGATCGGTTAATATGCGCAGGATCCCTTGTGCAACCCCGGCAACATCTCCTTTGTCTACAAGGATGCAATTCCATTCATTATGGCAGAATTCTTCATTTCCTTCCGCCTTCGTGGTCACGACAGGGGCGCCACAAGCCATAGCTTCCAATATCGGAAGCCCAAAGCCTTCGTGATAAGAGGTTTGGACAAATACTCCGCAGTTGGCATATAAGTAGGCAACATGGTGGTCATCAGGGTGAGAGAAATGACCATGAGGAATGCCATGCAGATGGGGAGGCTCCACGCCAAAGGTGACCATAGATGCTTGTGGCAGTCTGGAGCACACATCCTTCGCAGCTTGAACCGTAATGTCGAATCCCTTCAAGTGTTGGCTGCGGCGGCTGCAGGCAAGAATACGGAATGGATCATAGTCATGAGTGCGATTCGGCTTATAGAGGTCGAAATCAACTGCAATGGAAATGTTGCTTGCATGCTTCTGGAACCGCTCCAGCAATTGTCTGGTCGTCCAATCCGCTATCGTCAGCATATGCACGGGCACACGGTACGTATTGCGAACTCGCTCCTGCATATCATTCCAGTTCGGGTAATAACTCTCCTCAATATCTTGCACCAGATATACCGGCACACCGTTGCCGCCGCGCTTGCGGTCGCAGCTATGCCATACGGCAGCAAGCGTCTTCCACCAAGTGGCGACCTTAATACAGTTCATTGGCGTCAGGGCGCGCATCAAGGCTGGATAATTGCCGAAGCGCCGTACGGGCACCTTGAGCGGGAACCAATTAGGCTGCTTATCGAGTGCGAATAATTGTACGTTGACCCCCATATCATGCAGGCGGTTGACCTGCTCGAATACGTTGCGGATGCCACCGGACAATCCAGTCAGTTCAAGCACATAAACGACTTCCAGAGGAGCTGTCATCGGATGATTTTCCCTCCCCATTTCATCCAGAATTTTTTTCGAGCTTCCATTTCTTTTTGTCTCCAATATGGATTTTTGTTCGCTTTTGTCGTACCGCGGGTATACCCTTCCGCATGGATGGCACTAGCCGTTCCGCAATACACGACACGGGAGCCGTGCACCTTAGCGCGATAACAGAGATCAACATCCTCGAAGGCGATGAAGAATTCCTCGGACATTAGCCCAATCTGGTCGAGGAGCTGCTTGCGTATAAGCATTAATGCACCCGTTACGGCATTCATATCTTCTATGGCCAATGCAGGCTCATAATCAGCTGGCTGTCGGCGGTAGCGGTGGTCAAAATGCCCCTTCGCTGTCGGGATAACGCCGCCATGCTGTATCGTCATATCGGGATAGAGGAGTCTCGCTCCTACGATGCCGATGGCTGGATCACTGTTCATGGTTGCGACCATCTGATGAAGCCACCCGGGTTCGTGGAAGAACACGTCATTGTTGACGAGCAGAATATATTGTCCCTTGGCATGCTGGATGCCAGCGTTGACAGTATGGCTGAATCCATGATTATGAGGCTTTGCAATGAATTGCACCTGGAGCGGAGCAGCCCATCGTGCCAGTTCTTCTTGAATCGCGGCAGGACTGCCGTCATCGACAACGATGATCTCGAAAGGCAGCTCATGTACGGTATGGATGAAGCTGTGCACACAATGTTTAACGAGATCGGTGTGATGGATCGTAGGAACAATGACGCTGATCATAGCGTTGTCATCTCCCTTTTTAACGCGCGGCTATTTCCGTCAAGCGATGAAGCATGCGGGCTGCGCTTGCTTGCCATGTGAATTGCTCCTTTACTGTGTTTCGACCGAGGGCAGCCTTAGCGGCTGCTTCATCCCGGTTCATATATACATGCCTCATCAGCTGTCTTAGATGCATATTGTCTGGAACTGCCCACAGCATTCTGGAATTCGTGGGGTGGGCGGGAGCGAACTTCTGGACGGAGATGAGGTATCCGTTCGCATCGTTGACGAAATCAAGATGAGCTGACCAGCGCGTTGTAATGACAGGGAGACCGGAGGCCATTGCCTCCATTACGGTTAAGCTCCATCCTTCTCCACGTGTAGGAAGCACGTAGCTGTCGGCACTGTTATAGAGCATAGCTAACTGCTGCTCGCTCCAGCTGTGAATTGCTGAGATGAGAATAACCGATGAACGGGACTTTCCGGCTGTCTTGAAGGCGATAGCGTCAATATAGGCTTGCTGTCTGCCAATCTCCTCTTCAGTGGTTGCACGCGTTTTGATAATGAGGCATACATCCTCGGACTCCGCGAACTCTTCAAGGAAGGCGGTAAGTAAGATATCAATGCCTTTGCGGTCATCGAAGGAACAGACGGATAAGAAGGTATAGCTTCGTTGGCCCGGAATAGGGAATGGGGGGTGGCCGGGAGCAAACAAGTCCGAATCAATTCCATAAGGCATGACGTGAATCTTGTGCAGCGGGACTCCAGACCGGTGGAAGGTATCTCGATTGAAGGTGGACGGTACCCATACTTCATCCATATTGCTGCATCTTCGAGACCACATGAACGGCAGTCGGCTGCATTCGTACATCGTCATTCCGATTGAGTAATGGCGAATGTCCTTCACAAATTGAATCGCAGGGTAATGCGTAAATACGATATGGGGCTCTGGCAATGGAGTGTGCGATATCGCCTGCAAGGCCGCCTCGATATCGGGGGTCATAGGAACCCTGACTGTTTCGGAATGAACTGGCGTATAGTGAAACTGCACCCCCAGCTTCATCAATTCAAGCACGACATGACGATTGGCCTTTGCATATCCAGTTGGTTCGTAGATGGTACCGATATTATGAAGAAACATCGAGTCGTATCCACCTTTCTATAAGAACGTGTCGTATCCGCGCTGCTTCAAGTGCTTCACCATCTTTTTTATATCCTGTGTTCGTTCTTTCGGACAGACGAGAACCACATCATCCGTGGCGACGATCACGATGTCTTCAATGCCTACCGTCGCGATTAACTGCTTTGTTGCACCGTAGATAATGCTTCGCTCCGTATCGATCCCCTCATGACGCCCATGAACAATATTCAGGAGCTCATCGGTCTGGTGTATGCGCTCAAGTGCATTCCAATTGCCGAGATCGTCCCAGCCGTAATGGACAGGAATCATGTAGATGGATTCACATTTTTCGATAACGCCATAATCAATGGATTGCTTCTTGAGACTACTGTATGCGGCTGCGAGCTGTTGTTGACCGTTATGTGAATCGTTTAAGAGTGTCTTCATATCAAACAAGGAACGATACAGGTCAGGTAGGTGCAGATGGATCAGATGCATGATGGTTGAAGCTTTCCAAATGAACGTCCCTGTATTCCAATAGTGGCAGCCATCAGCAAAAATATTGTTTGCAACAGAAAGTTCTGGCTTCTCGATGAATTTCTCAACTGGGGTAAGTGGAGTGGATATATCGGTTGCTTCATTTCCGTTAGTAGGGGTAGGGCTGTTCTGTTGGATACGGATATATCCGTATCCCGTCTCAGGGCGTGTCGGCTTCACCCCCAAAGTAACGACACATCGTTCCTGATCTGCACGATAGACGGCGGTGCGCAGTGCTTCGTGAAAAGCATCAGGATCCGAAATATAGTGATCGGAAGGTAAGGTAATCAGAATGGGATCTTCATCGTCTGCACTTAATTGAAGCGCGGAAAGACCGATGCATGCAGCGGTATCTCTCGCCATAGGCTCCACAATAATGTTCTGCAGCGGGAAGTCAGGAAGCTGCTTTCGGATAATAGGGATGTATTCTTCAAGGGATACGATATATATATGTTCCAGCGGTAAATATTGAAGCATTCGCTGTACCGTGTCAGCAAGCATCGATTGTTGATGAAGAATCGGCAAAAATTGCTTCGGGTAATCTGCGCGGCTGAAAGGCCAGAAACGAGTTCCGGTTCCGCCAGCTAATATAACTGCCTTAACGGTCGTGATGTGAAACACCTCCTGGGAAACAGACAATGATGGCAATCATGGGTTATTACTACATATGTACCTAACGTAAAAAAGGGCACGGCGATTGTCAGAGTGGATTTCTTGGGCGGAATGCTATAGTCTTAACAATAGTTCGATATCACGAGATTGTATGAGACAACAAGAGGTGAGAGGTATGCACGATATTTCATTAGAGCAGTGTATGGCATTGCGGGACAAGGAGGCAACGCTTGTTGATGTGCGTTCGCCAGGAGAATTCGAGGAATTCCGAATACCGGGAAGCATCAATATTCCTTTGTTCACGAATGAAGAACGGGCGGAGATCGGAACGATATACAAGCAAGTAAGTGTAGAAGCGGCCAAGGAACGTGGGTTAGAGATCGCGTCAGCCAAGCTTCCATCATTATATAAGCAGTTCAAGGAGCTTCGAGGGACGACCATCATCTACTGCTGGCGGGGCGGCATGCGAAGCCGTACGATGGCTACTGTGATGTCTTTAATGGGATTGAAGCCATACCGATTGTCAGGGGGAATACGCACCTACCGACAATGGATACAAGAGTCGCTGGTGAACTATGACTGGCGAATACCGTGCATTGTCCTGTCCGGACATACGGGGACAGGGAAGACAGATATGCTTCGGCAGCTTCAAGCGGAAGGGTATCCTGTCCTTGATCTTGAGGAGATGGCAGGACATCGAGGCTCTGTATTTGGGCATATTGGACAAGTCCCGAACAATCAGAAGATGTTTGATGCGATGCTATTTGAGAAGCTGGAGGAGTTAAAGTCAGCAAGAGTACCTTGCCTCCTATTGGAGGCGGAGAGTCGTCGAATCGGGAAGGTCATACTGCCAGAATTTCTGATGGATGCGAAGAAGGCGGGAACGGTGCTTGATATCCAGCTGCCGATACAGGTACGGGTTAGAAATATTGTGAAGGAATATGAGCCGTCCAAGCACCCGACTGCAATCCGTGAAGCATTCGCCCGCATTCAGCGGCGCATGCATACCCCGCATGCTAACGCAATTGCAGAAGCACTTCGCCTGGAGAACTATGGAGAAGCGGTGTCGCTCATGCTGGAGCATTACTATGATTCCAGGTATGATCATGCTTCGATGGGCTATGAAGGCCAGATCTTTTCCATTAAAGCTGAACATCTGGAAGACGCATTGAAGCAGATTAGGGCACATCTCGGAAGACCGGAGTAATAAAGGCAATAAATACGGGCTTCACCTTCTAGGTAAAGGTGAAGCCCGTTGTACGTGATAGGGCAGTAATGAGATCCTGGGCTGCCTTATCAGGTGAAAAATGAGTGAGCGTATGGTGCATAGCAATTTGGCCCTTGGTAGACGCTTCCGCATAATTGGTAACGACATGCCGCATCTGGCTGCGCAGGGCGTCTACAGAAGCCTCAGCCCACAGCTGATCACTCTGGTATCCTTGGTAATAAGGCTGAGGCCTTACGGGTACGAGGTGGTAGGGGATTAAGTAACTGTTATATTCATTCAAGAAATCAAGATGACCACCCCAGCCGGTTACAATGATAGGCACTCCCCTCATAGCGGCTTCCAATACGGGATAGCCGACACCTTCTCCACGGCTCGGCAGCACAAATGCATGACTGCTTCGATATAAGGCATCCATCTCCATCTCGCTGCGCAGTTCCAAATCGATATAGACCTGAGCAGGATGATGTGTCAGCTGCAGTTCTCTCTTCCAATGCTCCATCATGTGATATACCTCTGCGGTACCTGCTGTCTTAATAATGAGACATACCGGATCAGCCGCCGTAAATTCACTCCAGAAGGCTTTGAGCAAGATGTCTATTCCTTTGCGATCAATCCAAGAACATACGGACAAAAATCGGAATGGCGGTAAATGATTCACGTACTGCGGTGTATGCTCAGGAGCAGGAGGATGATAGGGTTCGGAGAGACAGGGCCGAACGTAATGCAGCGGTACGTTAACGCCGGATTGGCGAAAAACATTGATATTATGAATGCTGGGCAGCAGGATGCCGCTCATTTGATTTGCTTGTTTAATCCAATTATCTGGTATCTTCGACGTTTCCCAGTAGGTAAATCCGAATGAAGCCCGAAGCTTTCTCCGCCAGAGGTCCGGAATATAGTGGTATACACTAACGCGGCGACCAGCGCTGCGTCGCTTTCTCAGCAAGTGCTCCAGTATAGAACGTTGATCTGGGGGAAGTCCTACTTGCGGTAGTCCTTGATAGGTTTCAAGGCTTACATCTACGCCGGCAGCATGCAGTGCGAGTACATATTCTCTGGTTGCCTTAGCATATCCAGTGGAATCGAATACTGTGCCATGCCATATAACTTGCGCCATCCTAATATTCCCTCCAATCTAGCTATCGTTATTGTACTCGGAAGCATGCTTCATGCGTCACGGCTACTCCCACGAATCTTAGTGCAGAATGCAGCATAAGGATTAACTGATTGCTGCGTTCAACAAGATATCGCTTCCGAGGGAGTGTGGATAATGAGAATTATGATATGGTGCGCGAATATGATATCGGCAGGCGGCGGAGCAAGATTGCTATCGAATATGCTGCCTGCGATGGCTCGGCAGGTTGATATTGATCTCGTACGATTAGTCATTGCACCTGACACGAAGTTCAAAGAGAGAATCGATACGGTCAGCTATCCGAATATCAACATTGTGTATTTTAACGGAAGCATTCAATCGCCAGAAGCGAGGGTGCTGTTAGCAGATTGCCATGTTGTGTATTTCTTCTGGCCGCATGGGCCTGCTTATGTGAAGGTAGATCTTCCGACGATATGCACCTTTCATGATGCAACTATCTTTGACTTTGTACCACCCTATGTGTCAGGAGCCGTTATTGAGCAGGCTTGGCGGGAAGCGAAGGAATGGCTCAGTAACATGACCTCAATTGTCGTATCCTCACGCCATGTACAGACTAGGCTGCTCCATCATTTCGGAGAGGTAGGCAACAGCGCGACCATTATTCCGCACGCCATACTGCCAGCAGATCCGATAAGTCATCTCGTCAGCGATAACGTGAGCCCTGATGTGGCCGTCCGTCTCCCGCCGCAATATGTGGTCTACCCAAGTAATATATCTCCGCACAAAAATCACTATAATCTGCTGTTGGGATATTCCAGGTGCACCGCAGTTAACAAAGTCCCGCTCGTACTGTTTGGACATAATACAGAATTGCTGCGAGTTGTCCCTCCACAATGGCCGGAACAAATGTATGTGCCTACGCTGATTTCTTTATTAGCAAGGACAGGGCTTTGCTTGGATGCAGACATCTATCCGCTGGGGTTCATTCATGACTCGAACGTGATTCCTCTAGTTCGCAACGCGCAAGCACTTATTATGCCGAGCATGTCGGAGGGGGGAGGAAGCTACCCCGTAGAAGAAGCGCTGCGTCTTGGTGTACCGGTGCTGTGCTCGGATATTCCTGTGATGAGAGAGCATATGGCAAGACATAGCGCGGAGATCATCTGGTTCGATCCAGAATCCCCTGATTCCATCGCACAAGCACTGAATTTATTTTTTGAACATTCCAGTCATTACAAATCGTCTGCTGTGCAGGGCATGAATGATCCAACAGACACGTGGGATTATATTGCAAGCCAATATATTCATGTCTTCCGCGTTGCCTATTTGAAATATTACGGCATGATTTAGACCGGGTTCGATATAACATGTTGGAGAAGGGCGTAGTATTCGTTCGCAACATCCGACCAGCTTCGCTGCATTGCTCCTTGAATCACTGCCTGTTGTCCTGGCACTAAGGTGTGGCGATATACCCATAGAGCGCGAAGACTGGCTTCGATCTCGTCTACGGAGTATGGATTGAAGGCCAGGAAGGCGCTCATATTGGGAATAATTTCGTTTGTCACCTCTAGATTGGCTGCAGCGACAGGCGTTCCTACCGTTAAAGATTCAAGAATAGGGAAAGGACAGCTGCCTTCAAACAAGGTAGGCACGATTGTGCCGATTGCATATTTGTAGAGAGAAGGCATGTCGGAGGTCGGAATTCTGCCGATGAACATGAGACTGTTTATAATCTCAGGATCTTGTACATGATGCAGCATGCGCATGACATCGGCTTCTTTTGGACTGCTGGACAATTGATCAGTGAAGACGAGTCGCAGACGCGAATGGTATCCGTCTATCGTTAATCGGAATTGAATAAATGCAGCAAGAAGCCGCTCGAAATTTTTGTGAAGGCGAAGTACGGTTGGAAATACGATATATTCATGATGAAGCTGATATTTCGCTCTAAAATGCTGCTGATCCATAAATGAAAAGGTTTGATACTCGTCACTAGGTGGAGCAAGTCGGATGACATGCGTTTTGTGTGCAGGCAGCCCAGCAATGCCAATTGCATGGTGAGTTCGCACATAATTCGAGTTCGATACAACCGCCGCGGCTTTATGCAAAATATAATAGCCATTTCGATCCACACGGTGACAAAATTCTGGGTAGGTAGTGAAATAAAGCTCTTTAAACTGATGATGAACGAGATCATGCAGACATAAAATATACGGCTTTTTTAAAAACATGGCCAAATCGAGCGAGATAATGGGGACGATCCATATCTCAGCGGGTACATTCGTATTGAAATGCTCTACATTATTGGAATGGTGAATATGAACTCTGCCCGGAAACATTGGTCTTAACGGTGAGAAAGACTGTTCTGCATCTGCGTAATTATAGCCAGTAGCAGCAATATGAATGTGCACATGTGGGAAGTTGGACAACATTCCTCGCGTAAGCCGATACAGGAAGCGGCCAATTCCTTCACCATCCATGGCAAGCGGGTGCGGATAAGCTAGGAAAATCCCAATATGCTGAACCGTTCGCGGGGACGATGTCAGGATGGAATAAGGGTTGGGCTCCGATTTCAATGGTAGCTGCGGATGTGCAAGCAATTGTTGAAATTCTGTGGTATTCAAAAATTGCCGAAGCATTAGTTTCTTGCTATGTCTGGCCATTAATCCCTTTAGATGACCTTGCAAGCCCAGTGAGTCTGGATTGCGGCATAACAGTTCATCATATAAGGAATGGATGAAGAAAAAAGGCTCCGCGGCGTAAAAACGCCGAATGAGACTAGCAGCGGAAGTAGCTTCAGTAGGAATAAAACTTGTAGGGGGCCTAAGGTAGTTCTGCTCTGCCTCCTCACTGCACATGACTTGCTCAATAATACTTAGTTTGGTCTGCTGAGAAGTCAACAATCTCATATAGTGCTGATATTCTATCATTCCTGGTTCGCGGTTAAGGAGCTGCCGGAACAACTCGGCGATGAATTGTTGACCATCCTGCCTCCAGATTGCTTGTATAAAATGGATGAGTCGATATTGCAGATCCAATAATGTCTCCTCCTAACAGCTCATTTGTTCGTCACAGTATATCTTGCAAGGATTGGCAGATATACTGAATGTCCTGTTTGGTTAATTCGCCATGGCTGGGAAGATTCATGCCTTGCGAAGCAATTCGGTTGGCGACTGGATATTCTTCATACAGCTGGCCATCGCGATAAGGAGGCAGGATGTGCATCGGATAGAAGAATGGCCGGGTTTCAATTCCTTTGTCCTTCAGCTGCTGCATGACATGATCTCGCTGCTGCTCAGAATAGCCGTTCAGCACAATACTGAACATCCAGAATACATTTTTGGCCCATATTCGCTGTACAGGCAGTGTCAGCCGGCTGTCGTGCTTCAAGTAATCATAATAATGCATCGCTACTCGGATTCGCTCTCGAATATGCCACTCAACCTTCTCCAATTGGGCGCACCCGATGGCAGCTTGAATGTTCGTCATTCGATAGTTGTAACCGATGACCGGATGCCAGTACTTTTTGTTCTTATCTATTCCTTGGCCTCGCAGCAATCTTATTTTCTCTGCAATGGCTTCGTTGTTTGTCGTGACAACACCGCCTTCCCCAGTTGTAATGACTTTATTGCCGAATAGGCTGAATGTCGCTGTATGTCCCAGCGCTCCTGCCATTCTCCCTTTGTACTGCGCCCCAATCGCTTCAGCAGCATCTTCAATGACAAACAGATCATATTTGTGAGCAAGCTCCATGATTGGATCCATGTCGGCGGGATGCCCATATAGATGTACCGCGATAATGCCCTTCGTACGGGAAGTGATTTTTTGCTCGATTGCTCGAATGTCCATGTTCCACGTATCGGCTTCAACGTCAACGAATACAGGTAGTGCGCCGCAATACGTCACCGCATTTGCTGTCGCAACGAACGTAAGTGTAGGTACGATGACTTCGTCACCTGGTCCGACATCATGAGCAAGCAGGGCAAGATGCAGTGCTGTTGTTCCATTGCTGCAGGCGATTGCATGCTTCGATTGGCAGAAGGCAGCGAATTGCTGCTCGAATTGATCCAGATATGGGCCGTTGGAAGAGATCCAGGTCGTATTCAAACAATCCAGCACATATTTCGTTTCATTTCCATTCAAGACAGGGGTTGCTATAGGGTAGTATTTGTTCATGTTATTTCCCTCCAACATTCATGTCTGCAATTAGCTCGATTTAACCGTGAATCTGCTTAATGACGCGAGCTGGAACCCCAACAGCAACACAGGATTCTGGAATATTGCGAATGGCAACAGAACCAGCCCCCAAAATAGACCATGCCCCAATGGTAACCCCGTCGATTACTTTGGAGCCTGTGCCGAGAAAGCCTCCTTCTTTAACATGTACATTCCCAGAGAGTGTGGTGCCAGGAGCAATATGACACGCACGCTCTATCACGGATTCATGATCGATTGTGGCACCTGTGTTAATGACTGCGTAGTGATGGACTTGAGCTTCTGCATTTATGACCGCGTTGTGCATGATTGCAATTCCTGATCCTAACTGTGAAGAGGGGGCAACATAAGCGAACGGGCTGATGGCATTGATCAGGGTAAAGCCCAGCTTCTCTACTTGAACTGCTATTTTGTAACGCAGCTTGTTGTCTCCGATTGCTACAAAGGCATGGCGTATGTCATCCGCGAATAAAGTAGGCAAGATAGAATCATCGCCTAATAGGGGAATCCCCATAATCTGCGGCTTCTCCGATTTATCCGTACATCCAATGATCTCTATCGATGAATCATGCTGCAAAATATCGATAATCACTTTTGCATGTCCGCCTGCACCAATAATTACAGTCTTTTGCTTGCTTGACACGAAGCACTTCCTCCTGACTACAGTGTCTGTAATGATACATTATGATGATGGTGAGAGGGACGACTTAGGCATAACAAATGATTGCGTCTAAAATGGGTGAAATACGGACGTTCGTGTGCCAAAAGAGAGGCAGGGCAGGGGGACTGTCTGCATTCAATAGAAGGCACCTCTGCAAAATAAAGAGAGCCGGGCTTATATCCCGGCTAATTCAAGAGTCTGTTTAAGCTTGTTCATATTCACAATGAGATTATCGGAGCCGCATGCGGGCTTGGGAGGAAGTTCTACGTCGCATATGACCTCATAGTATTCGAGCTGTGCAAGGCAGCTGATTCTCCAAAAGTAATCATCGACAATTGTGTACGGTGTGAGTTCTATGAACTTGGTGCCTGGATTGCAGAAGACAAGATTCGCATTACCGCTGCCTATTGGGGCGATGATTTCCTTGGCGGAAGCAAATAACGAGATTTTGTCTTGCATGGACAATGTGGATAAAGCAACGCGTTGATAACCTTTGGGGGTCAATAGATTCATTACTTCCTCTTCGTTGAGCACATAACGCATTTTTGCATCTTGCCGAGTAATATATATTTTCTCGTAACCCTCTATCCGTTGTGTGGGATGCTTAGGCAGAAGGCGACCACGTATGAACTGGAAGGCCCATTGAGGACTCTTTCCGATGATAACGGGGACGGAGGGCGCTACTAATGTTTTGGCTTGAAGGTGGAAATGATTCGTGTCGACTTGAATAAGTTTGTCCAGAGGAAGACCGAGCATTTGAATCGATTCATATTGAAAAGGGTGACTAAGTTTGCCAATTACATATTTATCGATAGGGATCCCGCTCTGTTCCAGCAAGTAAAGACGTGGTAAAATATCGAACATCCAGTGGCCCAATATATCCTGGGTTCTTGCGACTTCAGCGATATTCCACCCCCAAGCCAGAGCAGCTGCAGTCCCCTCAAAATAGGAGGGAGGTGGCAATGAAGTGAACGAATAAGGATAGGATAATTCCATATCGAGTAGGCGTTTATTATCGGGTGCAACCACGTAGCAGTTGCCTGTAGCAAAGCGGCCATTGGGGATACTGACTACGAACGTCTCATCATAATGGCAGGTCGATGGCCAACGCGGAGGATCGATACCTCTTGAGGGCTGCATTTGCAGATCATGTTGCGGAACGATTACTTTGTACACTTGTTCGATCGAGCAGTGCTGCGTGGACGCATAGGCTTGCACCCAATCGATCGTCTTTCTATGAAATTGATCAGGAATGGTGTACATGCCTCAGTCTTACCTCCCTTTTCAAAATAGAATCGTTAGTCGTAACAGATTCTCTACATGACGAGCATCTCCTATTCGATTCCAGCCAGATGAAGTACGTGCCGCAGCTTATTTAGATCCACATACAAATTATCGGCACCTCCGACTTGCTTTGCAGGGTACTCAATGTCGCAGATGATTTCATAGTAGTCAAGCCCTGCATGATTGCTTATTTTCCAAAAGTAATCGTCCGTAACAGTATGCGGCGTCATTTCAATGACCTTCGTACCGGGATTGCAGAAGGCAAAGTTAATGTTCCCGCTCCCGAAGGGGGCAACGACTGCTTGAGCAGAAGAGTATATCGCGATCTTCTCAGCAGTTGTTAGCGGAGTAAGCACAATTTTGGTAAATCCTTTGGAATGCAACAGCTCCAGCACCTCGTCTTCATTGATCACGAAGCGAGCGAAAGCATCCTGTCTAGTGACGTAAATTCGTTCATATCCGCTGACAGGTTGAACCGGATGGTTGTCTTTCAGTTGTCTCCGTATATATTCATATGCCCAGCGAGGACTTTTGCCTGTCATCCATGGTACTGCCGGGACAAGAAGTCTCTCGGCCATGATATGGAATTCATTTCGATCGGCCTGAATAAGCCGCTCAAGCGGGATACCCAGCATGTCCAACGATTCATATTGGAAGGAATGCGTTAGTTTGCCGATGACATATTTGTCAATTGGTATTCCGCTCTGCTGGAGCAAGTGAAATCGCGGCAATATGTCAAAAAACCAATGTCCGAAAATGGCTTGTGTGAATACGAGATCCGGAATATTCCATCCCCATACAACGGTAGCAATCGTCCCGGGATAATATTCTGGCGGAGGCAGAGCTTGAGAAGCGTACGGATAATAATATTCCACGTCAAGCAGCCGTTTTTGATCCGGTGTGACCACATAGCAACTTCCAGTAATGAGGCGTCCACCCGGAATTGTGGCGACAAAAGCCTCATCATAGCTGCATATAGTAGACCAGCGGATAGGATCGATGCCTTTTGGAGGACGCAGTGCGAGTGATTCTTTTGGATAAATGACTTGGTAAAAGAGTTCGAATGGTAGATGCTGTTGTGCCGCATAGGTGGCAGCCCAGTCTCTTGCTTTCTCGTAAAATTGTTCTGGGATGGTAAACATATTCTCTTCCCTCCCTATTAGATAGAGTTGTGTTCAATCAAGTATTTCCCTTCAGATTCCATTGCTAGCTTACGATATTCTATTCTATGTAGAGAGAGTGGCTTTGAGATACGGCGTATAGGACGGAAAAATTTTTTTCAACAAGTAACATAGAGAGAGAAGCGGTTCTGATATTTTGATAGTTATAGTTTTTACCTATAAAAACAATAGCTTTTATATCTTAGTCAACCTCGTTCATTTGTGATACAACAGGAATAACATTACTTGAACGAGGAGTGGCAGACATGGCAGAAGTGAAGAAGATAGCGATTGTTGCTGGCGATGGAATCGGACCGGAAGTCGTAAGAGAAGCGGAGAAGGTATTGAAGCGTACGGAGGAACTTTTCGGATATTCGTTCGAGACGAGTCATGGACTGTTCGGGGGAGTCGCGATAGACGAGAAGGGAACGCCGCTGCCTGAGGAGACGCTGGCTCTATGCAAGGATGCAGATGCGGTTCTATTAGGAGCAGTTGGAGGGCCGAAGTGGGACAACAATCCGAAGGAGCTTCGTCCTGAGACTGGACTGCTTGGCATTCGCAAGGCTCTCGGTTTGTTCTCTAATATTCGTCCTGCAGTCGTATTTGACTGTTTGAAGGATGCATCCACATTGAAGCCTGAAGTGCTTGAAGGTACGGATCTAATTGTCGTACGTGAACTGACGGGCGGGATTTACTTCGGAGAGAAGTTCCGCCGCGAGGGCGAACATGGACAGGAAGCCGTTGATACTTGTGTCTACAATGTACAGGAAGTCGAGCGCATTGTACGCCAAGCATTCGAGGTTGCTCAGAAGCGCCGCAAGAAGCTGGCTTCGGTAGATAAGGCGAACGTGCTTGAGACTTCGCGCTTGTGGAGAGAGACGGTGAACCGCGTTGCACCTGAATATCCAGATGTGGAGCTGGAGCATGTATTGGTGGATAACTGCGCGATGCAGCTGCTGCGTCGTCCGGCAAGCTTCGACGTTATCGTCACCGAGAATATGTTCGGTGATATCTTAAGTGACGAAGCAGCCATGCTCACCGGTTCTATCGGCATGCTATCCTCTGCTTCCTTAGGGGAAGGCAGCTTCGGTCTGTACGAGCCCGTACATGGTTCGGCGCCGGATATTGCAGGGCAAGGAATTGCGAATCCAATTGCGACCATTCTATCGGTTGCTCTCATGTTCCGATTGACATTCGGCTATGAAGATGCGGCACAATCCATTGAAGATGCAGTGAAGGAAGTGCTGGATAGCGGACATCGGACAGGCGATATCGCTACAGATAAGTCTAAGGCGATCGGAACGGAAGCAATGGGCGATCTGATTGTGGCAGCTATGACAAAATAATGGGATGATGATAAGGCCAACTCTTAGAAGGATGAGTTGGCCTTTGCTTTGTTGCCAGTCATTTTGGACAGACATTCATGGGAATGATCAGCTCTATAAGATGACAATAGCTCCAGTAAGCCGTTGATTGCATGCAGGTTGGTTTGGGGCGTGTCATTTTTGAATCGAACGGGTAGAATGATATAATAAATGACACCAATTCAGTTAGTACTTAGGAGGAATTTAGCTTGGCAGAACGTTTGGTAGGCAGACCTGCTCCAGAATTCAATATGGAAACTGCAAAAGGTGACGGACAAGGATTTGGAGCAGCATCTTTGTCGGATTACCGGGAGAAATGGCTCGTATTTTTCTTTTACCCGCTCGATTTCACATTTGTATGCCCGACCGAGATAACGGCATTGAGCGAAGCTGCGGAAGAGTTCAAAGCATTGAACACGGAAATCTTAGGGGTATCCGTTGATTCCATCCACAGCCACAAAGCATGGATCAATACACCAAGAGAGCTGAATGGTCTTGGCAAAATCAACTTCCCGCTCGCCTCCGATATTACGAAGAATGTTGCACGCGACTATGGCGTCTTAATAGAAGAGGACGGCATTGCACTGCGTGGCTTGTTCATTATTGACCCAGAGGGCGAATTGAAATATCAAGTCGTGAACCATAACAATGTAGGACGCAGCGTAGAGGAGACGCTTCGTGTGCTGCAGGCGCTGCAGTCCGGCGGGTTATGCCCAATCAATTGGAAGCCGGGCGATAAGAACTTGAACGCCTAGACGGTCTGCCACTTGATATATAGCAAGGCAAATGAAAGGAAAGCCCCGCAGAAATCTGCGGGGCTTATTCGTGTATGAAAGAGAGATATCGAATTCAACAGCTAGAGGGAATCGAAATGTGAGGTTATTCAAGCTCAAAGTTCAAGCTAAACCGGCTGCGGCTGCCTCCAATTGCTTGTATTTCTCAATATACTTCAGAACGGTATGAATGTATGTTGCATGTGACCAAGTTAAGGGTGCAACGGACAGTGGAGAACCATCAAATGGATCCAACTGCTCAGGAAGCAATCCGCTTGCCAGACTGTGTGCTTCCACCCAGCGCAAGGTATCATGTGCGGCTTGCAGATCCTTCAGGTTGGAGGCGGTAGCGATGTCATGGTCTGCGAACCAGAGGGTGCATATAATCCACGGATTGCCAGGAGCAAGGCTCGGATCAGTGCTGCGCTGGAAGTAGTAATCCCGCCAGTAGCGCGCAATCCCCCCAGTCTGGCTGCGAATGGACAGCTTGCTCTTCAATACGCGAACGGTTGACAGCACCCGCTCATCGTCAGCAGGAAGTACACCGAACATATAAATGGCTAGAATACTGCTCTCGGGCGTACAATCCTGAGCCCATTTCCCTTCTTTCCGGTACAGTCCGCGTACGAAGCATCCGGCTTCTTCATTCCATAGATGGGCAAGCATCGCTGTCTTGATTTCCTCTGCGGCGCTGCGGAATCGGTCAGCTCGTTCCTCATCCCCGAACAGAGATGCGAAGTTGGAAGCAGCCACTAAGCCGCTGTAAACAGCTGAAGCGGTGAAGGTGAATATTCCATACCGCTCCTCCCATAGATCATAGCTAGGCAGGGGGAGCTTCAATTCGGGATCGCGGTAGTGAATCATGAACTTGGCAGCCTTGCGGATTAAGGATTGATAGAGTGATTGAGGGAGCTCAATGTCACGGTGATGTTCATAATATCTCCACAGTGCCCACAGCACAAGTCCGGTCTCGTCCTCTTGGATCGGCAGTTGCGATTTGCCGTCGCGCAGATAGGGATGCCAGCTGGAACCGACGGTGCCGTCAGGATTATACTTGTGCAGCAAGTATCCCTCCGCAGTCAGCGCATCAGCACAGAAGCGGAAGAAGGGGGCTGTCATCCCATGGTATCCCGCAGCGGACATCGCTTCCGCGACAAGTGCGCCATCCCGAGGCCACATGTAGCTGTAATGATCCCGATTGAATTGCATAATGTCCGTATCATTCGCTGCAATGATTGCCCCGTTCACGTCTGTCTGCGTGCGAATGATAAGCAGGCTGAGCTTAAATAGGCGTATCAGCTCAGGTTCCAGATCGGAGAAATCAAGCTGGTGCTGATTCGACCAACGCTTCCAGTAGGTGCTGACACGCTGGATCAGTTGTGCAGGGCCGCTGTCTCGTACATATCGATCAAGTTGTTTCACCTCTTCAAGCCGTTCACCAACACTGAGCCAATAATAGCTCTCCCGACTGTCTGAGCCGGGGACGATGGTGCGCAAGCAGATCGTGCTGTCAACAGAGCCTTGGGCGATAGGATTTCCCATAAGATGCCCATCCTCTGCGTCCTTCCACGTTCCCTCTGCCTGATGAAATCGCTTGATGCCTGTCGTGTATTGGTGTATGCCCGCTATTTCACCATGATGCTGGGTGATGCAGCCATTGAACATGAAGTAGCGATCTTTTTTGTAATGAAATAACGTGCCATTGTCAGGGTAAAATCCTGCTGTATCGCCAACTTCCGTTTCATTGATGGACAGATCCTGATGGAAAAATAAGCGTACTTCACGTGGGTTTGGATTACCATTCGAGATGACAATCCGCTTCAAGTAGATCGAATCCCGCTGATGAACGGCATCATTCATATGAAGTACAATACCAAGCCCTTCGTGTTCGGCGGTTACATCGGTAACAAGTGAATCTTCTTGATAAGCCAGGCGAATGTTCCATTCTGGATCACCTAGCCAGCTGAATTGACCTTCCACCCAT
The DNA here is from genome assembly GCF_900102125.1 of Paenibacillus sp. cl6col. Lineage (NCBI taxonomy): Bacteria > Bacillati > Bacillota > Bacilli > Caryophanales > Paenibacillaceae > Paenibacillus > Paenibacillus sp. cl6col. Next base: position 214,634 of record NZ_FNAZ01000001.1, on the reverse strand, counting down.
ACCCCGAGACGGCTGGGATAGCCGGCTGTATGATTCAGTTGACCAACATACGGATAATAGACATCCCTTACATAGGCGTGCTCGTCAAGGTTCACGAGAAATTTGCCATTTCCAACGACTAGATGGCGCGGCACGTCATCACTTCCTTAACGGGGACTGCGTCTGGATTAACCGTCCTGCATATTCATGAGCTAGAATTCGCGCCTTGGTCATACTGTCTGCTTGTGAAATAACGCGGAACAATGGCTCTTCTTGATCCGGCTGAATAAGAATGGAGCCCTCAGGCGTCTCAATCTTAATTCCATCTAGAAATTCCGCGCGATAGGAGGACTGGCGAACCCACTCGGTCATTTCGCGCATGACACTGCCTTTGTCAGAACGGGGGCAGGTCACTTCTTCAATGGCGGTATGCAAGGCTGGAATATCCGCAACAAGTCCGTTCAGCGGCTGTCCGGTGTCTGCCATGAGCTGCAAAATCAGACTAATCGCATATAAGCGATGTGCCGCAGGCAACAAGGCGATGCCGCTCGTGGCTTCCATCTGGGAGCGAAGCGGCTCCTGCGTCCGTACGACTCTTACCCCGCTGCGACTGACAATCTGCTCTGCTGTAACAGGAGCGCTGATCGGCACCCCGATGCTCGCGTTGACTCCCGTTTGGACAAGCGCCTGCAGCAGTAGCGGAAGAAGATGATTATGATGCATGCTTGTGCCGTCACTCATATAGATGCGGAACCCTTCATCTTCGGTCAGCATGATGCCCATGTCAGCCTGAACATTTCGAATATGCTCAATAACGGCAGCTGGGGATGGCACATCAGATTGGGTATGAAGCAGGATGCCTCCGGTCAGAGAAGACCATTGTTGAACGAGTGCCGATTCTGCACCTGAGCTCTGAACGATGAGCTTGAAGCTTGCAGATTGAATTAGATTGAAGTCAATGGCCTTGGATAGTGTTGTAAAATAGGAGGTTATCGCGTGTTCTTCACTTCTTCTGCGCCCCATATATTCGATTGGTGTTCGCGCAAAGTCTTCTTGGAAGTAGGCATTTTCGATCTTACGCTCCAAGCCTTTCGCGAATGGCATTCCTCTTGCATCCATCCAGTTCATCACCATTTGTTCGAACTTGGCATCCTCGCTAGCGGACAGTACCTTGAAATGAATGCCGCCATCGGCCTTCAATGTGGTAACAGCATGCCGCAAGCATTCCAGAGGAGCGTCTCCGATATCAATGATATGAATGCCCTGTGATTGAAGTCCTGCTGCACAGGCATTCTTCATTATGGTGTCAAAAGGATGCGAAGATGCAGCCAGAACAATAGATGATTCCCGATTGAGGATCGATCCATAAGCACAGGCCAGCTTGCCGATAAATTCTGGGGTCAGCTCGCTATTCGGACTTCCGCATATTTTGCTGCCCTTGAACAGTGAGGCAGCTGCATTGCCCCAGATAAGCGTAGCATTTACGATGCTATGCGCTTCAACCTCTTTGTTCGGCCACAGTTTAACTTGAGAACGGATATGGGATTTATCGCCGATCGTACAGCCGCTTCCAATAACGGCGCCTTCTTGAATGTGTACATCACTGCCGATGTTCGTGCGATGGAGCAGGATCGCATCTTCAATGTCGCAGTGCTTGGCAACGCGGTTTCCGTTCCACAAGATGGAGCGCGTAAGTGCGCTGTGCGGGAACACAATATTGCCGGAGCCGAGAATGGTATATGGTCCGATCGAGCAGGAAGGGTGGAGAATCGAATCTGATCCGATATAGGCAGGTCCGCTCAGTCTAATACGGGAAGGGAGCCTTACGCCTGACTCTACGAATAGACCTGGCATCGGTTCTGCTGCTTGAATGTGCACATCTACGCGGCGATCGAGCATATCGAATTGAGTCTGCCGATATTGCTGTAAGTTTCCAATATCTGACCAGTATCCGGAAGCAGTATATCCGTATAGTCGCTGCTGTTCTTGAAGCAGTCTTGGGAAGAGATGCAGACTGAAGTCATAGCTTTCCCGCTCCGGAATCCAATCTAATATTTCTGGCTCCAATATATAGATGCCAGTATTGACGGTATCGCTGAATATTTCTCCGTAACTAGGCTTCTCAAGGAAGCGGGAGACCCGGCCCTCATCATCGGTCATGACCACCCCATATTCGAGAGGCAAGCTTACTTGCGTCAGTACCATCGTAGCGATTGCCTGCTTCTCCTTATGATAGTGGATGGCCTGGCGCAGATTGAAGTCGGTCAAGGCATCGCCGCTGATAACGATGAACGATTCGTTAAGGAAGGACTCAGCATTCTTAATGCTGCCTGCCGTACCGAGAGGAGCGTCCTCCTCGAAATAATGCAGCTGCACGCCATATTTGGAGCCGTCACCGAAATGGTTGCGAATCACATCGGGCAAATATTGTACGGTAACGGCGATTTGATGAATGTCGTACCTCTTCAACAATTCAATAATGTATTCCATGCACGGACGATTCAATAGGGGAACCATTGGCTTGGGTGTGCCTAGTGTCAACGGTCGAAGCCGTGTACCTTTGCCGCCTGCCATAATCACTGCCTTCATCGAGCGATCACTCCTTCATATACTTGTCTCGTTGACACAGCTATCGTATTCCAGTCGTAGTGCGCTCGAACCTTCTGTTGTGCTTTTGCAGCCATTTGAGCAGCTCGCTCAGGATGGAGGAGGAGATCCGTTACATGCCATGCTAATGATTCAATATGACCTGGGAGTGCTTTGTATCCATCTACAGCATGATCAATGATTTCAGCGAGTCCACCCGTGTCTGATACGACAACAGGTGTTCCGAACCGCATTGCTTCAAGCGCAACGATTCCGAAGGGTTCATATAGACTGGGGAATACACATACCGATGAGGCTGCAATCCACGCATCCCGTGCCTCATCCTGTACAAATCCAGCGAAGAGGATATGTTCTTGCAGTCCTAACTGTGCGGCCTGAGCCTCTAATTGCTGTCTCATGGGTCCAGTACCGGCGATAATCAGCTTCGCTTGTGGAACAGACTGTATAATAAGTGGCATTGCCTCAATGAGAATATGGATGCCCTTCTCATAGACAAGGCGGCCAACATAGAAGAGAAGTTGGGAATCTACTAGATCAGTGCGATGTTCTAGGTTGTTGATCGAACCAGCTGATATAGCTGCGTCAATCGCGTCAACCCCATTTGGTATCATGGTAACGCGCTGCCGTGTAAGATCGAACAGAGATGCGACCTCCTGAATCATGGCATGGCTGCACACAATGGTATGGTCGGCCTCTGCTGTCAAGCTTGCTTCCATGTCATGGATTCGCTGCTGAAGCTCGCCGTGCAGCCGGCCATGATTGCGTCCATGCTCGGTGGCATGAATGGTAGCAACCAGCGGCCAATGGTAAGTCTGCTTCAAGTCTGCTGCGGCAGGGTAGACGAGCCAATCATGGGCGTGCATGAGGTCGAAGGTCAGACCGGCATCTATGAGATCATCAACGAGTAATGAAATGGCAGCGTTCATATGGAACACCCAATCCATGAACTCTAGTGGTGAAGCTGTCTGTATAAGTGGAGCACGATAGACGTGAACCCCATCCATTAGCTCATATTCAGGTGCGCCCGGCACTTCGCGAGTGACTACATGAATTTCGCATTGCTTCTTGCTTAAATGACGGGAGAGATCATATACAGCTCGTGACAGCCCGCCTACAACGAGCGGCGGGAACTCCCAAGCTATCATTAAGATGCGTTTGTTGGAACGATATTGTGGATGATGTGCCAAAATAGGTTGGGGACAGTTGAATGGTATAGTTCGTTTGGTAGGGGGATAGGCTGCATTGAAATGGTACATTCGCTCGATTGAATGCCTAGCTCTGCTGGATAGAAGCCGATAATCAACTGTAGGGAAGCAAGGGTATTCTCTCTCCATCCGCTCGACAAGTACTTGGTCGTATACGCCCCGCTCAATCATGTACAGCAAGTTGTGGCATCTCTCCAGATGCTGAGTCGTTCGCATCCCAGCATACTCGGTCACCGTCCCCGCATCTACGATGAAAGCCCAATCGCTGCTCGCTGCGAGCATCCATTCGGTGATAGCTTGATTGATAATGCGCTCTTGCATGTCATGGAAGCTTGAAGCTGCCTCCTTATCGATATGGGATACAGTGTGCAGGATTCGATCTTCCGTCTCATGAAGACGTGGATACATCCAGTCATTTCCCTGCTGCAGCCAGACATCCGCATATCCGCCGCGTCCCCAACTACAGAACGATAATTGAGCCTTTTCCTGATTGGGGTATCGCGATAGGTAATCACTTGGTGTTACGAACTCAATGCGTTGTGTATGATGGCGGGTTCGTTCCGACTGCTCTCGGAATAATGCTTCTATCCATAGCGGGCCTTCGAACCACCAATGTCCGAATAGTTCCGCATCATAGGGGCTGATGGCGATCGGAAGGCGATCCCCATCTACTTGAGCCGCTTCAAGTTGAAGTTCTCTGTTGTTCAAGAAGTGACGTGCGTGTTCCCTAGCTTTGTGCAGGGCCCATTCTGGTCGGTATGGTTCTTTAGGAACGTCATGTACTCCGGTAATACGATAATATTTGAGTCCTGTATTGATTCGTGCTTCATTTTCCAGCAGGTGAGGACGAATATAATCCCATTCATCTGCACTGTTCCAGCCAAGATCGTAGCCGATGTCGCGATAGTATTCTCGATAATCATGGTCACCCGGATACCCTTCGTGCGTGCTCCATACTTGTCTTGAGGAATCTGGATCGCGTGCGAAGGCGAAGACCCCTCCTCCTGTATCGATAGGAGCATAATGCATGGCTGTTGGCTGCGGCATTGCATTGACGAATCCATGGTGATCGACAATAAAATATTGAATCCCGCATTCCTGGAGTAGCGGGCTAAGTTCTGGTGCATAGGCACACTCTGGCAGCCAGATTCCGTGAGGCCGTCTGCCGAGCAGCCGCTCGTGTTCCCGCATCCCCACCTCAATTTGAAGGTAAGCTAGGGATGGCTGCTTAATTAGAGGAAGGAAGGCATGAGTTGCAGCACATGTCATGCATTCCAAGTTCCCTTTTTGGACATAATGCCGATATCCATTAATGACATTGCCTTCGAGCCGAGCGTAGATGGACTTCAATTGATGCCACCGCTCCACATACATTGCAGCGACGTCCTGCAGGTCATTGCGGCCTGCCAATCTCTTTACTTCGGATTCAGCCAAGTCAATTGAACGCTGCAAGTGGGATTCAAACCGCACTTTCATCTCCGCATCGTTCATCATGGACAGCAAAGTCGGGGTTAACGTCATCGTAAGGCGAAACGGGATGTTGTCTCGCTCAAGCTGGCCGAAGGTATGAAGCAGAGGGAGGTACGTCTCCAACATGGCTTCGAAAAACCAGCGTTCTTCCAATGTGCGCTGTACATGCGGGTGGCGCACATAAGGCAAATGTGCATGCAGAACGAGGGATACTAATCCTTGCGTGTGCATGCTGGGATGAGAGCTTACTGGGACAAATGCGTTCATTCACAAACTCCTTCTCGATTTTCATATAACGTATAAGATGAGAATGATGGAAATGGCGATCCAGCTTCTGTTTGTTCCAAATGTATGGCTTGTAAGGCACCCATCTGCTCAGGGAATTCGCCATATGATTGCAAGTAGGGGGTATGAACGAATGTTGAACGTGCAAGTGGTACAAAGGATTGCGATGCCGGAATGATCCCATAATCAGCTATGTATGAACGATTTGGCTTAACAGGATGCAGATATACGGAGCTCTCATGCGATTCCACGGGATGCAGCAATACTTGGTTAGATGCGCCTAGCTTGCAGTGAGGGAAATCGGCACGCGGTACTTCATACAGCTGTATCGCTTTGGTCATTTCGTTCCAGCCTATTCGATAGTGTCGCTCTACGGCTGCTTGTGTGCGTGCTGTGATGAACCAATAGGCGAATAAGGTAAAGGGGTCTTTAAGTAATAATCGCAAGGCAGAATGTTGACGATAGGATGATGGCGTCCGTGCATCGGCAGCAGGAATAAGCGCTCCTCCTTTCCTGGAAATCACTTCATGCTTCAACCTATACTATCCATGCAATCGGTGTTTCATGTCTGTTCCTTTTATGAATATTTGAAAAAAGGATTGGAACCTTTGAAAATGAAAATGCTTTTACATTTGATTTCAAACTTGGCAATATTGACGCTCATACATGTTCATGACGCTTCTTCAAGCTTGAATGTAACAGACCTTCCGAAAGTTTCATGACATCGTCGTATTGATTGTCAGAATGCATTAACTGCTCGAACCAGCTTGACGATATGGATGAAAATGCGTCTTGCTTCCCATCTGCATAGTGCACAACTAATTTGAGGTTTGATTCGTCATAATGTACGTATTGAATTTGCTTCGAGGCGATGAACAGTACATTTGATTTCATAAGTATGCCTCCCGCTTCTTTGTATTATTTACATCTATATGCCCATGGGCGCACAGTTATACGCGGGGAGCTTAAGGTAGGACGTTTGAAGGAAGTTTTATCAGAATTAAAGGAATTATTAGAGGAGCTATCGAATACACTACAATAATCTTAGCTTACCGCAGAGCGAGGAGGGAGAACATGAGCTTTTGTTGTGGAGCAAGCATGATCGGGACAACGGGTACCCTGCAGCATTATCGAACACGCATTCATAATGTTCCCCTGCTGCTGTGTCCGGTCTGTCATCGCATTGAAGTCCATTACTTAGTTGAAAGCGAATACGAAATACTGGCGGAATATTCATCAGATGACGGCGCTGAAGAAATTGACTTCCGTGACTATGTACACACAGATGATGAAGGTATGTTCGAGAACTGTATTAATCAAGAGCATGATGATCCGCTAGAGCTAGTGAAGACACAAATCGATAATGCGCTTGATTTACTTGCATTGGCCAAGCAGTGGAAAGATACACAATGGGAAGCGGAGCTGAAGCGTCGATTGGCCCTAATGAGTCGTCGCAGAGCGAAGCTGCTGAAGCAGAAATAGAAGCTGTCTGTCATATAGGGATAGAGGAAGAGGCGGCAGCCGATCGTCAAACAGCGTGCTCCGAGGCGCGTTCATCGTAGGGCGATAGGCGCATGGCGCCTCTTTGTCGTGCAATGAGATGGGCATTTTAGCTTACTTTTAAGGGAAATGAGTTTATTTGTCCATTTTCGACATTATCTAGTGTTGACGATTTTGCCAAAAGTTTACTATGATGAAGCTGTTGGGACGAACCTGGATACGGTTACCGTACAAATGAGGTGAGCCACATTGACCACGGACTGCAAGCATCAAGTGCGAAGTGAGAATGAGTGGATTCAAAGATATTGTAGAGGGCTGTGGAATTATATCATGAACGGGGACGAGAAGGAACTGCATGTGGCGAGGGAATTAGCCATGGAGCTACATTCACTGGAACTGCAGCAGGATCTTCTTAGCTTGCACGAGGATGCAATGTTTACTGTTCTGGCCCATGTTGACTGGAATGATGGGGTTAAGGCATTTCATCGTTCGTTTCTATATTTCTTAGAGTGGATGATAGCTATAAAGACAGAAGAGAGAGGCAAGGAGGGGATTGCAGTGGCGCTGAACCCGATACGTGAGCCTTGGATTCAGTCCGCACAAGCTTTATTTTCCACCAAGAGCGTTCGTGACAAATACGAGAACGTGCTTCAGCATATGGATAGCGGAATCGTATTATTTGACTGCAGCGGCGTACTGTCTTTCATTAATGTGGAGACCGCCAAGCTGTTGGATGTACCACGCAAAGCACTTGTAGGTTGTTCCTTGCGTGAAATGCTTTTTCATCCTTTACTCAAAAGGGACAAGCGGAAAATGCTCCTCCGTCTCTATAAAGATACTATCCTCCAAAGAAAGCGCTATCACGAATTCTCCGATCGTCTGGACCGACATTATCTTGTCACCGTCACCTACGGGGATCAGATGGATGGCGATTATTTATTTAGCATTAAAGATGTATCTGACTTCAAGCGCATCGAACAAACGGCATATCAAAATGACAAGCTCGCTATTCTTGGTAAAATCGCCGCAGCTATTGCGCATGAAATACGCAACCCATTAACCTCGATTCGCGGCTTCATTCAATTGCTCAGGCCGCATCTGATGCAGCTTGGCAAGGAAGAGTACGCGAAGATTATTCTCGCAGAAATTGATCGTGCCAATGATATCATCTTTGAATTTCTGAATTCCTCCAAACCATCAGCTCCTATGACCTCAGAAGTTCCTGTCTCATCCCTTCTACGAGAGGTTGTTCTCCTGACCGAAAGCGATGCTGTTATGAAAGGCTGCGTGATTGAATTAGTCGACAACTCCGCTTCGGGCTCATTATATGTATCCATTGATGTGAAGCAGATTAAGCAGGTTATATTGAATATGATACGCAATGCGATTGACGCGATTGATGATGTGGCCGCTGTACGGAAAGGGCATATCCGCATCGTGACGGAGCGGGACGGTCGGTTCGCGAAGATACATATTCGGGATAATGGAAGAGGGATGTCCCTGAAGACGATGGAGCGCTTATTCGATCCATTCTTCACAACGAAGGCCGATGGTACTGGACTCGGGTTGTCTGTCAGTTATCGAATTATTAAAAATCACGGCGGGTTAATTGAGGTAGACAGCCAAGAGGGAGAATGGACGCTGTTTACGATTCGATTGCCGCTCGCATAAATACTTGTAAGGGCAAGAAGCCTCACCAACGCAGCCGATGTCTGCCGTTATGAAGCCACAACGATCAGGGTTGTGGTACAATAAGGGAGACATTGGCATTCATCATTTTTTAATACAAAGGAATGATTACATTATGAAACTAGCAAATGCAACATGGATGAATGATGTACAAATTCAAGCTCAAGCACTTGCATCTGCTCAGATTGAGGCAGACGCTGTTGTAGTAATTGGTACAAAAGCTGAATTCGAGAATGCATCTGGATTCCCAGGGGCCGAAGCCTGTGCGGCAGCAGTTCGTAGCGGATTGTTCGAGGCAGATTGCTGCAAGACTTATGTAGTAGCTACAGGAGAAGAGAAGACTCCTGTTCTGATTGCAGTAGGACGCAAGGAAGAAGCGCTGACAGAGAAGCAAGTACGTCTTAGCCTTGCTGAGGCTGCTCGTGTAGCGGTGAAGCATCGCCTGAGCCGTGTAGCGGTTATCGTACCGGAACAGCTTGTACAGGTTGATGCGGCAGCAGCGCAATCGTTCGCACATATGATGGTGGAAGGCTTCCTCTTGGGGGCTTATCAGCGCGTTACCTATAAGAAAGATGCGAAGCCAGCTCATACCTTTGCATCCCTGAACCTGTACGCAGCGGAACTGGCGACAGAAGCATGGAACGAAGGCATTAAGACGGGACAAGCTTATGCGCTCGGTACAACGTATGCGCGTGACCTGACGAACTTGCCAGGGAACGTGCTTGTTCCTAGCACACTCGCAGAACAAGCGTTGGAACTGGCTGAACAGTTCGGCTTCGAAGCACACGTGCTCGATGAGAAGCAGATCGAAGAGAAGGGCATGGGAGGTCTGCTCGGCGTTGGCAAGGGCAGCGTGAATCCTCCACGCATGATTGTTCTGAAATACCAAGGCACGGACGAGTGGACAGATGTTTATGGCATCGTCGGCAAGGGAATTACGTTCGATACAGGCGGTATTTCCTTGAAGCCTTCTGCGAAAATGGATGAAATGATCTGTGATATGGGCGGCGCAGCTGCAATGCTCGGCACGATGTCCGTAATTGGACGCCTTCGTCCACAGAAGAACGTGATCTGCGTGATTGCTTCGGCAGAAAATATGCCTGCTGGCAATGCGTTGAAGCCAGGTGATGTGATTACATCCTACAGCGGACGTACCATTGAAGTGCTCAACACAGATGCGGAAGGACGCCTTGTACTGGCTGACGGCATGACGTATGCGAAGGAGCTTGGCGCAAGCAAGCTGATTGATGCAGCAACGTTGACAGGTGCTGTCGGGGTCGCGCTCGGTTCGATTACAACAGGTGTTGTAACGAATGATGATGCCTTCTACGATACGTTCAAAGCGGCTGCATCCCGTACAAATGAACTCGTATGGCAGCTTCCTTCCAATCAAGAGTATTGGGATATGCTGAAGAGCGACGTTGCGGATCTGCGCAATGCTATTCCAGGTGGAGCAGGAACGATTACAGCTGGCTTGTTCGTCGGAACATTCGCTGACGAATTGCCTTGGATTCACTTGGATATTGCAGGGACTGCATTCCTCGCATCCAGCCGTGGCGTTGATCCGAAGGGCGGAACTGGAGTTATGGTTCGGACAATTGCAGAGACAATTCTGTCGTAATTTACAATTATGTTATTTAAAGGTGTACCGCTTGCGCGGTACACCTTTTTATTCGTTCGGGGCCTACGTTAGTTCGTGCAAATGAATGGATTAACCAGTTGGTGCATGGGAACGCTTCTTCGGAAGACGGCTTCGCACTTCAGCTGTTGATTTGGCTGTCTTAGTCTCCGCCTCTTCCGATGCACGGCGGCTCAACAGATTGTTCACGATTAGAGCGCTGACGATAAGCAGTGTGCCGAACCACTCTGCAGAAGATACCTCATAACCTTGTATGACGGAGATAATGAACGTTGTTGCAGGCACGAAGTTAATGAACAGCATGCCATTAATCGGCTTCAACAATTGAACCCCTTGAATCCAGCTCAGCAAGGCGAGCAGTCCGGCTGCGAGAATCATGAAGCTCATCTCCGGCGCAATCGATACAACCGTGCTCACAGATGGAGCATCGACGATGCCTAGAGCAGTCATGACGAGAACGATAGCCAGTGTTGTAAATCCACCGTACAGCGAGCTCAAGGTAGAGAAACGAAGTGCAGACCATCCAGCGAACTGTCCGCTGCTAACGGTGTAAATAACCCACCCTGTAATCCCTGCAAATACAGACAAGAGTGGAAGCAGCTTCAGTCCTCCATTTGCAAGGGAGTGAAGATCGCCTTTCGTCACGACGAAGACAACTCCAATAAATGCGGTGATCACACAAGCAAGTGTTGACATCTTTGGCATTTTGCGCGTTACGAGCCATACGAACAGTACAGCCAGCATGGGCATGAACGATTCCATGATGGAGGCGAGCAGAACTCCTGATTTGCCGAGCTGCTGTTGTCCCCAGAATACGCCGAAGTTATAAATAGTGAATCCGAACAGACCAAGCAGCCATATTTTGAAGGTTTGTCCCTTTGTATTGAATGCTGCCTTGCCTTCCTTGAACAATAACAGTGCAGCTAGTAATAGGCCGACGATACTGTATCGAATTCCGGAGAACCAGAACGGATCGATATGATGCAGCGCGCTCTCGGCAATCGGGAACATTGCTCCCCATGCTACTGCTGCAAAGAGGCAAAACATAGCTCCCTGCCAAAAATGTTTCTTACTCATGATGCCACTCACTCCCACTCCACACGATGCCAAGCGTTATCTGTATCTGTAATAGAGATTGCTTAACAATTCCGTTTATAGTAACGTTCGATAACAACTGAAATTCATATTATGACTTTTCTGATATCTTGTAAAATAATTGAAAGTGATTTAAGATATCACTAATAATGATATCTAACATAGAGTGTGAAGGAGTAATTAGGATGGACTTGAGTGACATTCATATTTTCATGTCCGTCGTCGAGCATGGAAGTGTCAGCCGTGCGGCTGAAGAGATGGGGTATGTGCAGTCGAATGTAACGGCTCGCATCCGTGCATTGGAGCAGGAGGTTGGGCATCCGCTGTTTCATCGCCATCGCAGGGGCATGACCTTGAATGCGGAAGGCCGCAAGCTGCTCTATTATGCAGAGCGGATGTCCATGCTCATGAGTGAAATGAGGAAGGCGTTCCAAGACAGTGAGGATCCTGTTGGCAACCTGCTGATCGGTTCAGTAGAGACGGTCGTCGGATTGCCTGATATATTAAGTCTGTTCTATCAGAAATATTCAAAGGTCGACCTGTCGCTTATGGCAGGGGTAACGGACAAGCTGACGGAAGAAGTGCTGGAATACAAGCTGGATGGGGCATTCGTATCCGGTCCGGTAACGGTATCGAACGTAGAACAGTACCCGGTGTTCGATGAGGAATTGGTGCTCGTATGCGGCAAATGTGCCGTAGACGGGAAGCAGCCGTTATTCCATGTGCGGGAATTGCTGCACCGCCCGCTGCTTGTCTTCCGCAAAGGTTGCGGATATCGAGCGAAGCTGGAGCAGTGGATGCAGCTCGAGGGAATTTCGCCAACGAAGGTGATGGAATTCGGGACACTAGAGACGATTATCGGAACGGTTGTAGCTGGGCTCGGCATAACAGTTGTCCCTCGGGCCGCAGTAAGACGTCTAGAGAAAGAAGGCGAGCTGCAAGTATTCACCATACCGAAACCGTTCAATATGGTATCCGTTGTCTATATTCGCCGCAGTGATACGTATATGGGGGAAGCGGAGCGCCGCTTTATGGAGACGATGGAGGAAGTACGCGAGAAGCGTCGGATACAGGAGCATATGCCTGTATAAGAGTAGCTGGAAACTTGAAATTAGTAGTTTATTTCAATTGATTAGTGGCGGTAATCAGGTATAATATGTAATAAGAGCGATACAATAAATAAGGAACGGACTGCCATCCGTTCCCAGTACAAACATCTTGAGTGGATTTTCCGCTCCATAAATTTCATATAGCTATAGAGAAGTAACCCACGGCGGCTAACCATGAGTGGTTACTTCTTTTTTCTATCCATGTACGTCAGTAGCGCGACGAGAAACGTAGCGAACATGATAACATCGGAGAAGGAGAAGTTCATAGACTCACCTCCTTTCTGGAGGGAGCCAACCACTCAAGGTGTGTTGTACATATCTATTATACAAGCCAGAGGAATAAATTGTAATCTGTGATTGCGATGAATATGATGATTACCATGAAAATAAGAGAAAGGATTGTGCGGAGGCACAATCCTTTTTTTGATATGCATGATCATTTCGCAATGGCTGCTGCTCCAATAGGCACTCTGAATCAGCCTCGCAGATTTTTATCGGTACTGCTGCTTGTACGCAGTCGTCCTGCAATAAGAAATGGAAGATACAAGACAATGAACATTCCCAGCGCAACACCCTCGAGTGATAGAAGATACCACGGGTAAGGCCCCAGCACATCCATTAAGGAAGCAGTTTCCGGCTTGTGAGCCAAGAACATGTAGTTCCCGCCTGTTATATAGTTGACACCCCCAACTACAACGAGCAGAACATTAAGGAACAGCATCGCATAACCGATTGATTTCCACGTAGGCCGCACATTTTCTACCCAGACCATATACAGCACCGCGAGGATGATTGCGATATGGGCGATGAAGAACTGGACGAATCGGAAATGCGGGAACGGATAGTCCAGAGCTGGTGTTAGCAGAGCCTGGAGTGCTCCCCCGATACCGGTAAAATAAACAATATGGAATATCTTCTTGCTTCGGAACAGGAGCATGAGCACACACATGTATAAGGAGATGCTGCATAGCTCGAACGGGAGTGTATCCGCCGCACGGAATATCCCTGTTGCCACATACCATATATTCAAGGTTACTTCAGATAGGACGAGCAAACTTATTAGGATGCATCTGCCGTATCGGTTATGTTTCTCCTGTCGAAACCAATGACGCCATCGATATAAGAGGAGCACTGTCACAATAAATAGAAACAGTGCCCCCATATGTGCTGAAGAGAATGCCTTGAACGTGTCTGCTGCCTGTGGAGAGAACCAAGACATGGAGATGCCATCCTCCTTTTCACATGGGATTCTTGCTAAATTTCTTTATGCAGATGAAGCATGAGTTGTGGTAGAGCTAGTTGTAAGTTGTGAGAAGTGAGTAGAGCAATCCACTAGGAACTGATCAGTTCCTCCTTCGGTACTTCCTCCGTAGAGGAATGCTCGCCTTGCCAGAGCAGCTGCATTTCTGCACATGTTGCGAGCAACTCATGCAGTGTCCCTTCTGCCACGATGCGGCCATCCTTCATTACGATAATATGATCAGCCCTGCTTAAGGCAGCGCGGCGGTGCGACACGGCAATGCAGGTGACATCACGCTCGGTGAATAATCGCTCCCAGAGCAGCTGCTCGGTCTCCACATCAAGGGCGCTGGACAGATCGTCGAACAAATATAGATCAGATTGGGTCATCATCATCCTTGCAGTTGCCGCCCGTTGAATTTGTCCGCCGGAGAGCATTACCCCGCGAGGCCCTACATACGTATCAAGACCATTTTCAAGCTGTTCCATATCCCGCTCCATGACTGCTAGACGAATGGCGTGCTCCAATGCATCTTTCTCTCGATCATGACTGCCCATAATGATATTTTCCCGAAGCGGGTCGCTGAATAAGCGAGGCACCTGCGGCGTATAGGCCGCTTTGGGCGGGGTGAGAAATGATGCAGGATCAATCTCCTTCCCGTTCCAGCGTATTGTTCCTTCTGATTTTTTCAGCAGACCAAGCAATGTACGCATCAGCGTGGATTTCCCCGAACCGATCCTACCGGTAATGACGAGGAACTCGCCTCGATTCACGCGAAATTGAATATCGTGAATGCCATGTTCAGAATCCGGATAGGTGAATGATACCTGATCAACCTCCAAGGATTGCAGCTGTTCTGAATCAGTAAGGGTGCGAACAGGTGGAGCCAGAGGATCTTCATTCAGATAAATTTCGCTGTGTTCCACGACTCGATCTTCTTCTCCCGGCTGGAATAAGATGCGCATTCGATCGAGAGATACTTGCAGGCGCTTATGTTGAAAGACCATATAGCCGAACAAGGATATGCTGAAGGCGAAGTTCGTCAAGTAGGAGGTAAATAGAGCGAAGTCTCCTACAGAGAACCGCCCTGCCTGCATTTCTGTTGCGCACATCAACAGAATTCCGCCCGTGCTGATGGTAAGCACATGCTGATTCAGCGACTTCATCCATTGCGTGAATAGCGTATCCTTAAGGGCAGCTTGACGACGATTCTCGTTCAGCCCGACGAAGCGCTGGTGCACATGGCGTTCAGCCTGCCCAAGCTTCAGTGCCTGCACTGCTCCGAATATCTCCGCGATGAATCCTGTAATTTTCGATGTTGCTTCTCGGTTCTGCTGGCTATAGCGCCGTGCGCGATTGCCCGATAGGTTGTTCAGCACGGTAACAGCAAGCAGTGGCAGGATTGCAACTACGGTAATTTGCCAATTGATGTTGGCCATAATGATGATGGATACGATGGTGAAGGCCAATCGCCCCCAGAAGTCGACCCATGATTCCACGTAATCCACGACTTCATTCACATCGTCGCGGAAGCGGCTGGCAGCATCTCCGGGGGAAGCCGGAAGATGCCGTCCCGGCCAACGCATAATGCCTGCCAGCATGTTGGTACGTAGTACTGCTTGGATATGGTAGATATAAGTGACCCACTGGTAGAATGCTGCAAAAAACACGCCAACCCGCAGTATGCGTACAAGTGCGATAACAATTAACGGAACCGCAAGCCACATATAATCATGAGATTGTGAAGTGGCGCGATCAAAAAACCACTGCATGCCGAGACCGATGAGCAGGGGGATTGCGTGAAACATGCCCCACATGATTCCGTTTACAAAAAAGAGCATCGGTCGGAACTGGAACAATCGGGTGATAAAGCGGGTTACGGTCATGCCAATTCCTCCTCCATTCCCGTTCGAAGCAGTCTCGCATAATGCGAGGATGGGGTGTTCGCAAGCTCCCCGCGTGAGCCGAACTCGACAATTCGTCCATGCTGTAACACCATGATCGTATCGACCTGCTCGAGCGTTGCCAAGCGATGGGCGATGACAATGCCCGTACACTGTTCCATCAGCTGATCGACTGCAACTTGTAGCATTGCTTCTGTTGCGGCATCCAGCCGTGATGAAGGCTCATCAAGCACAATAATACTTGGATTCGTCAGAAATACACGTGTCAAGGCGAACAATTGAGCCTCACCTGCGGATAGCGAAGTACCCCCCGAGGACAAATGGGTATCGAGTCCATTAGACAGTCCATCGATCCATTGCCGCAGCCCGAGCTTCGCGGTTGTCTCCAAGATGCTCTCGTCCGATACATTCGGATCGAATAAGGTTAGATTGTCGCGCAGCGTTCCGTCAAAGAGCTGCACGTCTTGCGTCACCATTCCTACGCGGCGGTACAGCGTCTCCAGCTTCAAGCTGCGAATATCCTCGCCGCCAATTCGAATGGTTCCGCTGTTGATGTTGTATAGACGAAGCAGCAGACGGCTAATGCTGGACTTGCCGCTTCCCGTACGGCCAATGATGCCAAGTCGCTGGCCTGGCTGAACGTCGAAACTGATGTCGTGAAGCACGAGCTTATCTTCGTTATAGCCGAAGGTAACCTGCTTGAATTCCAGACCGAGAGCTCCATCTGGCAGCTGCGTCTTCGTTCCATCTTCAATCTCACTGCGAAGGGAGAGGAGTTCGCGAGCGCGAAGCATGCCGGATTTGGCCTTTTGGAATTCCTGAATTTGATCTCCCAGCTGCTCAATAGGCGTATTTAACATTTGCGTGTATTGGAAAATGAGAAACAGCGTTCCGAGCGATATTTGACCGATCAAATAGTAATGGACGCCCAATAACAGTACAACCGTCACAGCGATCGAAAAGAGTACGACCGTGCTGTTCCATGGAATAACCCGCAGCATCCAAGCTTTGCGGCCGGATAAGAACACCTTCCGCATCGCACCATGGAATCGATTCATGACATAAGGCACAGCCCCATTCGCTTGCACATCCTCGATACCCGCGATTCGTTCCTCAATCAAGCCGAATAAGGCGGCGCTTGCAGAACGTTCGTCCTTGGAGCTATTCACGCCCATGTTGCGAATAAATACCATAGAGCCGATGGAGAGAAGCGTAAATATAGTCATGACAGCTGCAATCGGCCAATTAACGGTGAACATGTAGCCTAGAATACCGATGAGCAGGATGAAGCTGCCGATGACTTGCGCAATGAACATGGCAAAGAAGTTGGACATGCCGGTTACATCGCCGTCTATTCGCTCGATCATCTCGCCAGGCGTCTTGCGGTTATGGAAATGCATATCCAATTCGAGGCAATGCCGCAAGAGATCACCGCGTAATGTATTGGTTGCGCGCCATGAGATATCATTGCCAACATAGCTTATCGCAACCGTAATAAACTGGGCGAAAACAGCAATGAGCAGATAAATGCCTGCAAGTGTGAGAAGGGTGGATATTGCACCTTGAGCTGCGGCTGTATCGATGAATTGCTGCACAAGCTGAGGATTAATGAGCTGACATGCAGTGGACACGAGCAGCATAATCAGCAGCAGCAGCAGCCGGCCCCTTACCGGATATAGATACCGAAGCAGCCAAGTCATTGATATGGATGTGTTCTGGGACATAAGATGACCTCCAATCTGTGAACGACATGAGGCTTCTACGTCATGCGAAGGAAGAAGCGTCGAATGAAATAATTCCTATCATACACTAAATAATGGAAGCTGCAAGATAAAAAATGAATTAAGAAGTTTATTCTCTGACTATTCCGTAGGGGCGTCCGGGATTCGCATCGAGTAGAAGGTTTCAAATATAGGAAGACTACAAAAATGAACATGATTTTACCAGAAAAGGTAATGCGAAACCGCTTATGATGTAAGCGTTTTACCACTACAATGTGGAGGCAATCATTACTGTAACGAGAAGGTCAAAGGGGGGTGAACATACACACGTGAGTGCTATGCGTGTATCAGCGCATAAATCCTAAATTGTTCTCCTGAAAGGTGGTAATCGTAATGAGATACATCTTGCTGAGACCGTTGTCCATCTGGCTTGTTGCCGTTCTCCTTTTCTCCACGCTGCTGCAGGCCGTGCCTAATTATGCGCAGGCTGAGGCGGATCTGCCCCCAATCGAACAACTGCTTCTTCCATCGGGTGAGGCAGACCCTGTCACCGTCGTCTCGCAGGATGCAACGCAGTCGCTTGTAATTAGCGATATTAATTCCCCTGGGGATTCATTAGTGAACAAAACCGATTACTTGGCCTTATATACGAGTGGAGCCGGTGTGACGAATACGGTGTACGGCAATGAAGTGTTCGTCAAAAAATATGATGTGGCCCTCGTGGTCAATCGTCACAGTGTTGTAGAAGCTGTATATGGCCCTGATGCTGATCCTCCGGTGTCATGGGATGACGACATAAGTATTGCAATTCCAGAGGAGGGCTATATCGTGCTCTCTGGTAGAACCACTTGGGACTCTTCGATTCATCAAAAACTACTATTCCATCATTATGGCGTTGGAGATCACATTCGATTAATGAGAGGCGGCAAGGAAGTGACGGCAGCTGATTTCCGCAATCAGAAGCCTGAGCCTGAACTGAAGCCTGAACTGCATCTCATTACCCCTTCGGATTCAACGGTAACGGTACCCATGATTGCGGTCAAAGGCTATGTTGCGAATTATCGAGAGAACCAGAATATCCAGGTTGTCATCGGTGGGAAGCAGGCGAGTATTACCGCGAACGGCAGCTTTCTGCAGCAAGTGTATCTGACATTAGGTGCTAACCTTATCACGGTGCGCTTGTTGCAAGGCGATACAGAGCTGGCAGTGTCCAACATCACCGCAACCTATGAACGCTCCGGGCAGGGCTCAGACTATATCGAGGTTGAGGCTGCTCCAATCGATGTCACAATCGAAATTCAAGGGCCTCGGCATAAAATTGATGCTGTAGACGAAGACATCGCCGCACACGGAAATGTAGTTGCCTTATTTACACGTGATTATGGCTCCTCGATTGTCGTTCCTCAATACAATGTTGCTGTTCAAGTAGACGAACATAATCGTGTGCTTCGTGTCGTCAATCCTTCTATTAATGGCAAGCCTCCTGTCTGGACGGGGCCAACTACTCTGGAAATCCCAGATGGCGGTTATGTATTAATGGCACAGGACGACAGCTATACGACGAACTTCATCAAACGGTATCTAGCGGTTCATTTCAAGGCGGGGGATCAGATTAAGCTTCGCAAAAACGGAGAGGTAGTCTCTGTTAAGGATGTGAGAAGCGGCAATGGAGCGATTGCAAGACTGACGCTGGATAATGAGCTGATGTATACCGTAACAGACAACCAGACGGTGGTTACTGGGCGGATTGTGAATATCGATCATCCTGAGTCGACGGCATTATTGATCCATGGGAAGCAGGAGACTTTCGCTGCGGATGGTACCTTCTCAGTTCCCGTTACGCTGAGCAGGGGTACGAACTATGTGGATATTGTGGTTATGAAAAACGGAAAGGAACAGGATAAGCGAAATATGGTCGTGTTCAGCAGACCGGGATTTGCACCTGAGAAGGACATCATTCTATGGGTCGATCAGGCAGCGAATGCTCGGAAGTTCCAATCCAGCGAGCAAGTGCTGGCCTTCCTGAAGAAGGCAAAGGACTTAGGCGTGACGACGGTCGTCTTCGATGTGAAAGGGGTAGAGGGGTTCGTATCCTATAAGAAGAACGATCTGACCGGAAGACCGTACGTGAGTGAGATAAAAGCGCCGGAGAAGGCAGGCTCGAATCCGAATCTCGACCTGCTGCAGGAATTTATTTCGCATGGCCATGCGCTTGGCTTAAAGGTGCACGCATCTCTGAATGTATTTGCGGAAGGTTCGATCGCCCATAACGAGTACGCAGTGCTCGATCAGCACTTGAATTGGGAGGAGCGTATCTACGTTCCAGAAAACAACGGGGAGATCAAGCGTCTTCGGGAAAGCGCGAAAAAGGGGCTCGTTGCATTCGTTAATCCTTCAGACGATGAGGTGAGAGCATATCAATTAAAAACGTTCGAAGAAGTGATCAAAAACTACGATGTCGATGGAGTCGTCCACGATCGGGGGAGATATGATAACGAAACGGCTGATTTCAGTGACGTCACTCGGATCAAATTCGAGCAGTTCCTGCAAGCAAGGGGCAAGCAGTTGCAGAACTGGCCGGCCGATATTTACCGATATGAGCAGAACGTCCGGGTATACGGGCCATTGATTCAAGACTGGTGGGAATTCCGTTCCGGGGCGATCAAGAGCTTCTTTGCCGAAGTGAAGGCACTCGTTGATTCCTATGAAGTCTCAACGGGACGGACGATCCAAGTGTCCTCCTATGTAGGTTCTTGGTATGAGACGTATTATTTGAACGGTGTCAATTGGGGGAGCCGTAATTTCCGCTATGACACACGCTTAGGGATGCCTGATCAATCTGTCTATACGCCGGAATATTATGATACGGGCTACATTGAATACTTAGACTTCTTAATGATCGGCGCCTATCAGACGACCAGCAAGGAAGTGAAGAAATACATCACGCTTGGCAATATCGTGACCAATGGAGAGATTCCGCTATATGCGGGGATATCCCTTGTCAATGTACAGACTCCGTCAGTGCAGCGGGAGGTATTTCAGGCTGGATTGGCTACCACGAATGGTCTAATGTTGTTCGATGCCTCCCAGATCAACTGGCCTATAGCTTCGGCGGCCCTCCGGGATGAGGAATATGTGAAGGATTATCAGCTTGGCATCAGCTTGCCAGGCAGCCCGGATTCATTCATGGAAGGGAGCTATTATAATGTGAACCGAGTCGAGGGCAATGTGAATGTGCTGACCGACGCGTTCGGTTATTCAACGGGCACGAATCAATTCGGGGTCGAGGTTGTTGTAGATGCCGGCGGTAAAGTGACGAATGTGGTCAATCGTAAACAAGCGATCCAATGGAACTGGGCTGTACCGGAGCAGAATAACAGTGTCATTCCGCAGGGGGGATTCGTCATTACAACCGTCGATCCTTCTGGGACGCGAACGCTGCGCCAGCTTGTGGCGAACGCGTATGACGTGGGTAACTCGATACGGGCAGCTGTGCTTAGCGGATGGCAAGACGATGAAGGGCGGCAGACTTCGAACCGCGAGATAGTGGTGGAGGGTCAGGTTGAGGTGCTGGGCACAGGGAAGGCTGAGGTGTTTTTGAATGGTAAGCCCGCGATTATTGACGCAAACGGCGGCTTCAAATCCAACATCCCGCTATCAGTTGGCCGGAACAGCGTAACGATTACTGTGTTTGTAGATAAATATAAGACGAACAGTCGAACGATTGACATCATCCGCACCGATTCAGGCGGCACGGATCCGAATCCAGGAGGTTCGAATCCATCTAGCGGTTCGGGAGCTGTCTCGCAGCAGCCTGCGACACCGAATAAACTAGAGCGGCTGTCCATTGCTTATCGACAAGATCGGGATGGACGTCAAGTGACCGCAGCGAAGGTAAATCTTGCTCCGATGCAGGAAGAGATCGAACAGTTCAAGAAACAAGCTTCTTCATTGTCTGACCCTATTCTGAAATATTCGATTGCGAATGTGCAGGAAGTGCTGGAAGTTAGCATTCCGGTATTAGGCGCGGTGCAAGCTGCGAAGGAGCTTCCACAATCCAGCATTGTCATCGAATCGCCGCAAGGTGTCCTGAAGCTGCCGCTTCACGCGATGAACTCCGCCCTGAAAGACAGCAGTAATCAGAAGTCTAGGGAGCTTCAGATTCGTATCGGGACGTTGTTGCAAGAACAGGATAGAGCACTCCAGCAACGATTATTGCAGGATGGTTCCAAGAAGATAGGGCCCGCGATCGAAATTGGATTAGTCGTGAAGGAAGGGGAAGAAGTGCAGGCGATTGCGTTCAAGGGGGAACGGGCGGAATATCGATTCAAGCTCCCAGCGATTGCAGTTGATCGAAATCGAATGACGGCAATTGATTATGATGGGAAATCACGAAGTTACGCGTTCGTCCCTGCCTTATTTGAATCTCGTGAAGGGGATTTGGAAGTGCTGCTCAAGCTATCGGGGACGGGGATATACGGCACTGCAGAAGTGCAGCCGCCAATGTTCGCGGACATACCGGGACACTGGGCTGAGCAAGATATCTTATTGCTGGCATCCAAGCTGATAGTGAAGGGAACGAGTGACACCCGCTTCTCTCCGGGAGGGAAGCTGACGCGTGCCCAATTTACAGCGATGGTTGTGCGAGCGCTCGGCATGAAGGAGAAGGCAGGTGTGATGCCATTCGTCGATGTCCAGTCCCAAGATTGGTATGCAGGTGCAATAGGAGCAGCGGTAGAGCAGGGACTGATTCAAGGTACGGACAGCAACCACTTCAGCCCGAATGCACTGCTCACGCGTGAGCAGATGAGTCTGCTCATACTACGAGCTGCTGAGATTGCTGGGGTAAAGGATACCGATGTGAATACGGAGGCAATTCTCCAATCCTTTAAGGATCAGAATGAGATTGCCGCATGGTCTAAGGATGCTGTAGCTGCGGTCGTGAGCAAAGGACTTATGGAAGGGCGCAATACAAACTCTTTTGTTCCGAATGGAACTGCTACGCGCGCTGAAGGCGTCGTAGTGCTGAAGAGAATGCTGCAGCAATCTGCATATATCAATCGTTAGTAATAGGGAATGAGTTAGGATCGATTCCTTCCCGAACCGTTTCATGATGTGGAATTGAAAAGGAGCCCTTCACCCTAGGTTGCAAATTAGCTGGTGTGGAGGGCTTTCAATGGAGGGAATTCGAACCTCCAACAGGCGGCCTTTATAATCAATCTCGATTCGCAAGGAGGGCGGAATCGTAGTAGAATAACAGTATGCACAACTACCACTTTTGGGAAAAGGAGCGATGGACGAATGGTTACGCAAGCAACGCGTATGAAACGATCAGAAGTCCCTCTGGAAGCGACATGGAGATTGGAGGATTTATTCGAATCCGAAGCAAAATGGCTTGAGGAATTGCAAGCGATTACAGCTGATTTGAGTTCAGTCACCCGCTTCACAGGCAAATTGCATGAGGGTGCTGGTACATTGCTGGCTTGTCTGGAAGCAATGGATGTCATTTGGAGCCGTGCGCAGTTATGCGGCAGTTATGCACATTTGCGGTTGACGGAAGACAGCACGAATCCAGTGAATCAGGGAAATAACAGCCGTGCGCAGGATATGATGGCTGAAGTGTCCGTTGCTCTATCCTTCTTCGAGTCTGAATTTAGTGACATGAGCGACGATGCATTGCCCGCATATTATGAAGAAGAGCCTAAGCTTCTGGAGTTCAAGCCCTATTTGGATCAGATTGCAAGCAAGAAGCCATATCGGCTGAGCAGCGAGACGGAATTGACGCTCGCAGCACTTGACAACGTCTTAGGAGCTCCGTACAAAATTTATAATCAGATCAAGCTTTCGGACATGGCGTTTGAACCCGTTACCGATCAGGAGGGTAAGACCTATCCCCTGTCTTTTGCTCTATTTGAGAATCGATATGTGGAGTCTCCGAATACATACTTGCGAAGAGAAGCGTTCCGATCATTTTCCGAAACGCTGCATGCATATCGCAACGGGGTTGCGGCTTCATATGCAACAGAAGTGAAGAAGCAGGTCGTGCTTGCGAAGCTTCGCGGATATGATCATGTAACCGATATGCTGCTGCATAAACAGCAAGTGACACAGCAGATGTATCACGCAATCTTAGATACAATTCAAGCCGAGTTGGCTCCACACATGCGGAAATGGGCAAAGCTCAAAAAGCGTGTTCTCGGTCTTGATGAACTCCGCTTTAGCGATCTGAAGGCTCCATTCGACCCTGAATACGATCCGGAGGTCTCGTTCGAGACAGCAGCGCAGCAGGTAGTAGAGGCGCTGCAGGTCATGGGGCCGGAGTACACAGCAATTATGCAGGATGCCATCCAAAATCGATGGATTGACTATGCGGATAATGTAGGCAAATCAACAGGGGCATTCTGCTCATCAATTTATGATTCCCATTCCTACATATTGATGACATGGACAGGAAGCATGCGGGGAGCATTCACTCTGGCTCATGAGTTGGGCCATGCGGGGCACTTCATGCTGGCACATAAGCATCAGCGGATATCCAACACACGTCCATCGCTATATTTTATCGAGGCTCCGTCCACCATGAACGAGATGTTGCTGGCAGACCACTTGTTCCGTCAGTCGTCGAATGATCCTCGGATGAGACGCTGGATTATTACGCAGCTGCTGAATACGTATTATCATAATTTTGTAACGCATTTGCTCGAAGGTGAGATGCAGCGCAGGGTATATGAGCTTGCTTCACAGGGAGAGCCGCTTACCGCTGATCTGCTGTCGCAGCTGAAGAGGCAAGTCCAGAGCGATTTCTGGGGCGATGCCGTTGTGATGGATCCAGGTTCGGAACTGACTTGGATGCGTCAGCCGCATTATTACATGTCCTTATATCCATATACGTATTCAGCAGGTTTAACAGCATCGACGGCAGCAGCCAAGCGCATCCGCGAGGAAGGACAGCCGGCAGTAGAACGTTGGCTGACGGCGCTGAAGGCTGGAGGCTCCTTGCCTCCATTGGAGCTGATGAAGCTGGCTGGTGTGGATATGTCCGATACGAATACGATCCGAGAAGCTGTATCATATGTAGGCGAGCTTGTTGATGAATTGATAAGCTTGTACGAGTAATCGAGTTTTTGTTGTGGTAGAGAGTAAGGAATGGTAACAGTGATCTTCGCATGAGGTGTATGCTGCCTAATTAGGGACTGGGCATGGAGCGAGGAGCATGCTGCGTATAGATGTAAACAACAAAGAACAGTAGCACGAGGTTCATCCCGGCTACTGTTCTTGTCATTTCAGCAATTAGTCAGCGTCAGCTGCATTTGGATGTGGTTGTGTGGAGCATCCGGATGAGCAGGAGCGATTCAATGCGCATGAAGCACAAGCTCCTTGCTTCGACTTGCGCACGTGGCGTACAACCATCCACAGTGCATACGCAAATATGATCATCACAATTCCAATTTCCGGCCACGACATGCGATTCACCACCTGTTCTATGAAAATCCGAGAAGTCTACCGACTCCCGTAATGATGAGTGCGACAACATAGGCGATAAGTAGGGCATAGCCGATGGAGAACCATGTCCAGCGCCATGATGCGGTTTCTTTCTTAATAATGCCCACTGTTGCAAGACAAGGAACATACAGCAGCACGAAGGCACAAAAGGCATACGCGGACAACGGGGTGAATGCCCCTGCGATTTGGGATTCAAGCATAGCCGTGTCTGGTGCGTGATAAATGATATTCATCGTGGACACAACGACTTCCTTGGCAAGAAACCCGGTAATTAAAGAAGCCCCCGCTTGCCATGTGGCGAAGCCGAGCGGAGCGAGCAATGGTGCAAGCACGCCGCCAATCATCGCCAGGAAGGAGTCGTCCATCTCAACTCCGAATCCGCCTGGTCCTGCATATGTCATGAGCCAGATGAGCACGGAGCCTCCAAGAATGAAGGTTCCCGCTTTGCGTACGAATCCTTTCCCTTTCTCCCATGTGCTGCGGAACAAAGTCTGCCATTGTGGCAGACGGTAAGGTGGCAGCTCAATAACGAAAATGCTCTGCTCCTCCTTCATCATCCGCTTGGTGAACAGCTTGGCCAGCAGCAGGGAGAGTACAATTCCCATCACATAGAGGGACAGCACGACAAGTGCTTGATGACTCTTAAAAAAGACACCGGCAAACAAGGCATAAACGGACAAGCGGGCAGAGCAGGACATCAGTGGAACGAGCAAAGTAGTGACAAGCCGTTCGCGCGGCTGCTCAATCGTACGAGCGGCCATGATCCCAGGCACGTTGCACCCGAAGCCGATGACAAATGGAATGAATGCCTTGCCGTTCAGGCCAACGGCTTCCATAAGACGATCCATGACGATGGTCACACGAGCCATGTATCCCGAATCCTCAATAAAGGAAATGAATAAGAACAGGATGAAGATTTGCGGGACGAATACGAGTACGCCGCCAACACCCGCAATAATCCCTTCTTCGATCAGCGCATGGGTAAATGGTGACACGCCAATCGCATTCAATATGGATGCTGCGCTGTCCGTTACGGGGCCGGAGAAGAAGGCATCCAATGCATCCGACGTTGGCGTTCCAATCCATTCGAATGTAGCCTTGAACATGAGGAACATAATGCCGAGAAAGATCGGAATGCCTAGCCAGCGATTTGTAACAATGGCATCGATGCGCTCCGTCAAGGTTACGGATTTCTCCTTTGTACTGTCAATCGCTTCTGCACAGACCTCACGAATAAAGGCAGTACGCACCGCACGAATATGCTGTGCCATGTGCAGCGCGATGCCCTGCTGTTGTAGCTGCTGTTCTGCTGCATTGCATATATGCAGGAGCTGATCGTTCATCTCCTGATTTAATCCGCTGTGAACCCATTCACGGACGGTATTGTTCTGTTCCAGATACTGCAGCGCAATCCATCTTGAAGGTACCCCATCTTTAGGTGGTAAGTACTCCGACATACGCTGAATAGCGAGTTCCGTAATTTCCCCATAGTCGAGTTGGAACGGATCTCCTTTTTCCCTCGCTGCAACTTGGGCGGGGTGATTGATATGCTGCAAAATATCATGAATTCCTTGCTTGCGTCTAGCATTGACGGGAAGTAAGGGGGCATGAAGTGCCTTGGACAGCTTCTGCGTATGAATGTGAATGCCGCGGCCCTGTGCCACGTCGTTCATATTCAGCGCAATGTGCACGGGAAGTCCATATTCCAGTAATTGTATGGTTAAATATAAGTTGCGTTCGAGCTGTGAAGCATCGACAACATTTAAGATCGTATCTGGCCGTTCGTGGAGCAGGTAACTTACAGCGACGCTTTCATCTCGCGACATCGGCTGCAGCGAGTAGATGCCGGGAAGGTCGATGAGCGTGCCTGAATTGCGATGCAGGTGGCCGACCTTCTTCTCTACCGTTACGCCAGTCCAGTTGCCTACATATTCGTAGGAGCGGGTGAGCGCATTGAATAAGGAAGTCTTACCTGTATTCGGATTGCCTACGAGTGCGGTGGTACAAGTACTCATGCGCCATTCACCCCGATAGAGCGAGCCTCGTTTTGGCGAATGCCGAACAATTGGCCGTTAGCTTCTAGGGTAAGCGGACCGCCGAACAAGCTGGTACGCTTCAGCTCTACATGGGTTCCTTCTGTAATGCCCAGATCACGCAGGCGATGGCAGACCGATGCATGGACTTTGGACAAATCACAAATACATGCACGCTGCCCAGGCTTCAATTCACATAAGGAGGTATTCTGTCCGAGCATCTCACAATTAGTTGGGCGCATGTTAATCCTTCTTTCTTCAACATATCAATATCACTATCAATCTATGATTAACTCGTTATGTTCTTATTTATAATGATAATCGGTATCAATTGGATTTACATTGAATGTAGCACAATGGAAGAAAAATTACATGTGATTTTTTTCATAGAAAAAGGATTAAATTGTAGATAATTTATCGAAATCTATGAAAACGACACGAAAATGAAGCTTTTTTGCTTTGCTTTATGAGTTTGTTTCCATTAGAATGGAGAGAAAACATTTGGCAAAGGAGATAGCGGAATGAAAACGAATCACTGCAAAATTGTCGACTGCACAATTCGCGATGGTGGTCTAGTAAACAATTGGGACTTCAGCGTCGAGTTCGTGCAAAGCTTATACGCATCATTGAATGATGCTGGCGTCGACTATATGGAAATCGGCTACAAAAATTCGCCTAAACTGCTCAAAGGCGCTGACGAAGCAGGCCCTTGGCGATTTTTGAATGACGATTTTTTACGTACTGTCATTCCGCAGAAGGGTACTACGAAGCTATCCGCACTTGTAGATATCGGCCGTGTGGATGAGAACGACATTCTACCGCGCAACGAGAGTATGTTGGACTTAATCCGGGTTGCTTGCTACATCAAGGATGTGGACAAGGCGCTGGATTTGGTACGCACGTTCCATGATCGCGGATATGAAACAACGATCAATATTATGGCACTGTCAAATGTGATGGAGAATGACCTTATCGAAGCATTTGCGATGATCAAAGAGAGTGTCGTTGATGTGGTATACGTCGTAGATTCCTACGGCAGCCTTGATCATAATGATATTCATTTCCTCGTGAATAAATTTAAAGAGCATTTGCCGAACAAGCGAATCGGTGTTCATACGCATAATAATATGCAGCTTGCTTTCTCGAATACGCTTGTTGCTGCAGAGCTTGGGGTTGAAATGCTGGATGCTTCCATATACGGGATGGGGCGTGGAGCGGGCAACTGTCCGACAGAAGCTCTATTGACTCATTTGAAGAACAGCAAATACCAGCTTCGATCCGTACTTGGCTTCCTTGAGAAATACATGATTCCGATGCGTGAAAAGTGGGAATGGGGCTACCTGATTCCATACTTGATTACAGGTACACTTGATGAACATCCGCGTTCCGCCATGGCGCTGCTTGCTTCTGATGATCGGGACAAATACTTGGACTTCTATGATCAAATGACGACACCTGAGGTATCTATTCATAAGAAAAATTCGTAAAGGAATGTGAAAGCTCCTTCACGATAAGAACATACAAAGACCGCTCCAGCTATGGCTGAGCGGTCTTTCTTATGTTGAAATGAATGAGGAACAGGCTACGATTGCATGCGAACGTACTTGCGTTCGCCTGTCTTCGGATTATAGTACACTTGATATTTTAAACCATCTCTCGGATCGATAAAGATCTCTTTCGTTGGCATAAAGTCGCCTGAGACACCGATGGCATCCAACGGATTATCGTATTGCTTATAGCGCTTATCGAAATACTTCTTGCCGATCACAATCAGGATGACAAGGCCGATCAGGGGCAGGCCGTACACCACAAGAGCGATTTGGAAGAAATGTGCGACCCCATCCATTAGGAATGCACCGCTCTCAACTTAACAACCGTTCCGTAAGCTACAATCTCACTCATGTTCTGGCCGACATCGCCACTATCGAAGCGCATCATGATGATTCCGTCTCCACCCATTGCGTGCGCATTCTCGATCATACGATCCATTGCTTGTCGGCGAGCATCCTCGATCATTTGTGTGTACTGCTTGACTTCACCGCCCACGAGACCTTTCAAAGATGCCATAATGTCCCCGCCGATACCTCGTGCTCGAACAACTACGCCAAATGCCGTTCCCAATACTTCGGATACCTCATAATTTGCAATGCGTTCGGTCGTTACTACGATCATGAATGCCAGCTCCTTTTGAACACTTATCTAGAGTTGAAGGGGATTATCAATCCCTTTTAGTATTATTCATACGGGGATTATCTTTATTCGTTTCATAAAGAAGTTCAATCCGTAAGAAGAAGGGCCGTCCATAGCTAAAGATTTACTAAAAAAGGCGTAAAATGGCGGATATTACGGTAGTTTTAATGGAATAACGCTTTAAAGTTAGTTATGATGGGTACATAGAGATTTGTGCCTTTCCATATCTAATGATCGATCATGAGGGGAGAAGGATATGAAGGTCAGTATATTTGATGTGGCTAAGAAATCAGGTTTATCTGTGGTGACGGTATCCCGTGTCCTAAATAACGCGAAGACAGTACGAGAGAAGAATCGGGTCAAGGTTCTTCAGGCGATGAAGGATCTGGATTACCACCCGAACGCAGCAGCTCGAAGCCTTGCGAAGGGGAAAACAGGTGTCATAGGGATGATTGTCACTACCTTGCAGGATTCATTTCTGGATAGTATCGTGCAATCGGTGTACTCACTGCTAAAGGATCATGGTTATTACTTAGCACTATCGGTTGCATCAGAGCCGATGGAACAAGGGGTGGGTACGGACTTAATCCAAGAGGATCGCGTGGATGGAATGCTGATTCTATCTGCGGTACATGAGGAACCTTACGTGGTAGAACTAAAAAAACGGAAAATCCCGTTCGTACTCATCGACAATCAGACAATCCAGCCTTCTGTGACCAACGTGAATGTGGATAATTATAAAGGTGGATATGATGCAACGAAGCATCTCATTGATTTGGGCCATCGATCGATCGCTCATATTCGTGGGCCACGGTTCTTCTTAAGTGCACTTGAACGTGAAAGGGGTTTCAGGGATGCAATGAGTGACGCAGGTCTCGAACCTTTTGCAATTGAGGATGGAAAGTTCTGCATTCAATCCGGCTATGATGCTGTACAGCGATGGCTGCATGCAGGTTGTTTGCCGACGGCGTTGTTCGCTGCCGATGATTTCACCGCGATTGGTGTCATCAATGCATTGTGGCAGGCTGGTTACAAGGTGCCGGATGATATGTCTGTAATCGGCTATGATGATCAAGTCATCGCTTCCCAACTGCGTCCGCTGCTGACAACGATGCGACAGCCTGCCCACGATATCGGTAGAGTGGCTGTTGATTTGCTCATGAAGCAGATTAATGGAACGAATAAGCGCAGTATCTGCGCTCGTTTAGAGTCGGAGATCGTGATTCGAGAATCGACGAGCGCACCGAAGTTATTGCAATCGTAGTATGATGAATAGGTAAGACAGATAGGCGTGCGGTTATGAACTGGTGACTGCATGCTTTTTTCATTACAATAGGAATAGATGTGAATGGATGATACCGAGCATAGAATGGAGCGAAAATTACCTTGAAGGATCGTACGATTAAACATCTGATTCTATGGATTCCTACGATTACAATTGGACTATGGGAATATATGCGCCACTCTTTCCTGCTCCCTTACGTTTCCATGGAGGTTGGGAACTGGCTCGCCCCTGCCATTGTTTTTATCGTGTCAGCCACGCTGTTGACTCGCTTATTCAAGCTGCTGGATGATACGCAAAAGAAGCTGCAGCGAGAGCAGCAGACGAAGGCGGCCTTGGAGGAGCGGAGCAAATTGGCGCAAGAGCTGCATGATGGAATTTCACAATCATTGTTCATGCTATCGGTAAAGATTGATCGGCTGGAGACAGCTTCGACTGAACAGCAGCCAGAGCAGCTGGACAAGCTCCGACAGACGGTTCGTCATGTATATGATGATGTGCGCCTGTCCATCGCTAATTTGCAAACTGTCCCTGAAGAGATGAATGTATGCTGGTCGGATCAACTCGTTACGATGATCGAGGATATTCGAAAGGATACGGATTGGACACTGGACGTGAAGTGGGAGCTGCCTGAAGATCAATTGTCATTGAAAGAGAAAATCGCGCTGTTGTCGGCTGTACGCGAGGCGCTGCTGAATGTGCGCAAGCATGCAGAGGCGAAACGGGTATGGATCATAGCGCAGCCTGTGGCTGAAGGATTTGTTTGCGATATTCGGGACGATGGGATCGGATTTGCAGGAGAGCCTTTTTCACAGAAGGGAAAGTATGGATTGAAGATGGTACGCGACCGCACGACCAATATGGGATGGAGCTTGTCTTTGGAACGAGATGGCGACGTGACGGTAGTGCGTATTGCAAGTTAATGAAGTTGGCGGAAGGAGAGGAAACTAGCGTGAATGCGGAACAGGGGATGGAGAAGCAGCATTGTTTTCGGGTGTTAATCGCCGACGATAATGCCCATGCGCGTGAGGGGATGCGGGATATTTTAGCGATTGATCCTGCATTCGTCGTTGTAGGTGAGGCTGTGAATGGAGAAGATGCACTTCGTATGACGGATCAAGTCATGCCGGATTTGATATTGATGGATATTTCCATGCCTATTATGGACGGATTGGAAGCTACCAAGCGGATCAAAGAGCAGTTCCCCTATGTGAAAATCGTAATGGTGACGGTGTCGGATGATATTACTCACTTGTTTGAGGCATTAAAAAAAGGGGCGCAGGGCTATTTGCTCAAAAATTTACAGCCTTCTGCATGGCATGAGTATTTACGTGCGATTGCCATTGATGAGGCGCCGATGTCGAAGGAACTGGCGTTTCGCTTATTGCAGGAGTTTTCCGTGAAGGGCGAGAGCAAGATTCCAACGTCAACTCCGTTGACGACTCGTGAGCGTGAAATTTTGGAGCGTGTAGCGAAGGGGGAATCGAACCGGGTCATTGCGGGACAGTTGTCCCTATCTGAGCATACCGTGAAGAATCATCTAAAAAACATTATGCAGAAGCTGCATTTGGAGAATCGTGTGCAGCTTACGCGATATGCATTGAAGCACGGCATTGTAGATAATTAGAACCCTATGATGATGGATCATTGATCGAAAATAATTATGATTCCGAAGGTGAAAAACGTATTGCGCAACAGAATGGGCTGTGCTATATTAATTCTTGTCACTTGATGTGACGTGCAATATATGTCGGGACGTAGCTCAGCTTGGTAGAGCACCTGGTTTGGGACCAGGGGGTCGCATGTTCAAATCGTGTCGTCCCGACCATCTTATTACACTCCTATCAGGTATTCTGGAACGAGTGTTTTTTCGTATATGCGGGTGTAGTTCAATGGTAGAACTCCAGCCTTCCAAGCTGGTAGCGTGGGTTCGATTCCCATCACCCGCTCCAAATGAAAAAAGTGCGCCGCAAGGCGCTTTTTTTATTTGGAGCGTAGAAAGGATGGGAAGAGAACCCCAGGGTTCGACCGTTCGTGAAGACATCGAGGGAAGTGAAAGAGTAGGACGAGCGTCAACATGAACAATAAACCACTGGAGCCGGAAGGCTCCATTTTTAAATCAGACATGTTGAGTACCGCGCTGCAATGCTTCTAAGAAATACGAATCAGCGCGAGCGTCCGGCATAACGAGAGCCACCACGAAAGTGTGGGAGAAGCAGCCGGAGTATTCCCATCACCCGCTCCATAACAAATGAAATGCGCCGAAAGGCGCTTTTTTTGTTATGGGGCGTAGAAAGGACGGGAAGCGAACCCCAGGGTTCGACCGTCCGTGAAGACATCGGGGAAATACAAGAGTAGGACGAGGGTCAACATGAACAATAAACCATTATTTTTACCCTGCGAATACGGAGGATTATCTGAACCAATTCGTAGACAAAGAAACGATTTCGAATTGGGCCAATCCAGCGATGTCTTTGGCTGTGAAGCAGCGATAGATCGATGTTCCCGCAGATAAGAGGATTAAATCTCGCGAGGCTGTCAAGCATAGAGAAGCTGCACGAATGGTGTCTCGGCTTTATTTGCAGCTTTGACCATACAGGCCGGATAAACAGCTTGCAGTGATCGCTTCCCGGTAGCTACTGGGGGAGGATCGCCAAGTTCATCCGTAAGCGGATGATTCCGCTCAACCTTGTTGAGTGTGCTCTGCAATGTTTTTAATAGTTTACGAAAGTGAGAAAAATAGGATATACTCGCCATACAATAGAATGGCTTTATGGGCGGTCGGCTAATCTCCCTGAAGGGAGGTGAAGCCTGTGAGTGTATATGAAGCACTATCCGTTATGTTTCAGTTCGGACTGTGGATATTGGCGTTGCTAACATTGATTGTAACGCTGCTAATATACTTGCACCAAAAGAAATAGACCGCCCTCAGCAAAAGGTATGCGGTCTATTTTAACGTAAACCTATAGCCACCGCCTTTGAAGCGGCTATTGTACAGAGTCGTGTTCCAGCACGACTCTTATTATTTATATGATATCATAGCGTTTTTTAAACGTCTATTTTAAGTTTAAAGGCGTTTATTCTTCAGCTTCTTCTTCGAATTGCAATATTAGGGATATATCTTTAATGTTCAAAGCATAAGCGATCTTTTCTAACATCTCCAGATTTACCTCTTGTCTTTTTGTACTACATAGCTTTGAAATTCTAGCTTGCGCAACACCTGATAGCTGAGCTAGTTCTGTCTGCGTGATTCCTTTTTCTTTCATAACTTCTTTAAGTTTGATTTTAATACGTAACATTGTCTAGATCCCCCTTGACAAATTATGACCATAAGCGTATATTTAATATGACTACAAGAGTATGTTTTGCTAAAGGCATATTGTTCGAATTCCCAAAAATAGAACTTTTTGCTAGCTTCTCATTGACAAAAAGGGGCGGATTATATATGCATGGCGCAATGACAGGTCAATTAACTTAATAGTCAAAATGAAACGAAACAGCAACCTTACTAGGTTTACAATCAATATAATTGGCTAAGTGACCTATCTATAGCAAAATTTAAGTGATGACACTCGTACTCAATCGTCAATAGATACCGTGAATCAACGATACCAAACAAGCACGTGAATTAGCAACCGTATAAGTAGTCTGAATGTAAGAATGGCCATTGCTGATGTTGTAGGCAAAATCTCTAAGAATAATGGAATTTCTGAACGAGATTTTCATAAGTAAACACCAATCGTAAATGCGGAAACTCGCAAGCTCTGATTCTAGCATGAACACCATGTATGGTGTCACACATTGCGCTGTAACGTTGGGAAACATCATGCCAAAGACAATATTGACTTATTAGGTTTCGAAGTTATTACGGTTACACACTATTAAATGGTCAAGCTCAGATTCATGATAGAGAAGGTGAGTGTGGCATGGAACAGGCAGTTATTGAACTCGTACTCGATCTCGGATACGAAATCGTTTATCTGAATGGATATCTTATCGCGGAAGATTATCTAGTTTTGTTATCGAGCACGGTATTATGTGGTTATACCATGTAAGCCAGAAGGACGACAGAGGATTTTACGTAAGCAATAAGGCTGGAATTTTGCTCGGGCAGTTGAAAGGAAAAGAAGCAGCCGATGAGCCAGAACTCATAACGCGGGTCATTGACTTCATGCGAGATATGTCCTTTTACGACTTTTTGATTAAGCATCACGATTGGACAATGGACTATGATTATCATTTCGTCGAAGCCGTGAGTTAATCTTATAAAAGAATTGTGACAAAAGGCACTTTATTTGCTCTGGAGTGAAAGGAGCATCATAAGAGCGCTTGAGGAATAAATTGTAATATGCTAATATAACAGGGGATCGTGCTGGAACACGATCCCCGTGACAACTACCGCTATAAGAGCGGGGGCGTTTAGGTAGGAAGTAACCTGCGGCTTGGAAAGAGGCGGACGGGTTACTTCTTTTTATGGAAGGACAGCATCAGGATAACAAATGTTCCGAATGACAGCATTAATGTCAATGCCTCATACATTGTCACGGCGCTCACCTCCTTGGAAGGAAATGATGGACCTTCTTTATGCGAGGATGGCGCCTCCTGCCCTTAAACCGTTTTCGTTGTCCTAGTGATTATACCATATTTTACTATATGAAAAGAGTCTGTTAGAGGCTCTTTTTCTTTTTTTACTAATTGTAATTGCTACCCAAAAGCGGCGATCTCGGCAAAAAAGAGGATCGCCGCAATTTCAACGCTCTATGTACGTATTTCTTGCATTTATACTTCTTTGAAATGAAGGACAAATCCGGGTCTTCCGGCATTCTCAACGTGGCATTTATAGACGACACCATCAATTGAAATAACGGCAGGTCGATCATATTCAATAAACTTGTAGTTGACTTTCTCTTGTACGCAATATCGCTCAATTTCATCTAAAAACTGCTGCTTGCTTTGTGGAAGTTGATCGAGCTCAACCGAAAAGCCTTTCTTCATTAGCTTCTTCCAAACATTCTTCATGATGCTTGTCCTCCTCTGCATAAATAAATAGATGATTCCTTTCCTTATCCTCTATTCTACCATATTCATCCGTTCCATATGGATCGAAGAGAAAGAATATGCGACCGACCTCAGTGGACGGATGAAGCGGTCGCATCGGCTTATGGCGGGGGCTTGCAACTAGTCTATACGCGCTCGCGCCAGTAGTTCAGCAAGTCTTCGAGGGTATGATCAAGAGGAATTTCTGGCTTCCAGCCTGTATGTTCTGTAAATTTCGAATGATCGCCAAGCAGAATTTCGACGTCGGATGGACGCATGCGGCTCGGATCTGGCACAATATCGATCGTAATATTGGATTTAGCCAGCAGCATATCGAGCATTTCACGAATCGTGACGCAAGAGCCGGATGCAATATTATAGCAGTCTCCAGCTTCAGCCCGTTCCAGTGCGAGCCAATAAGCACGGACAATATCGCGTACGTCGGTAAAATCGCGCTTCGCTTCCAAATTGCCCACATGGACAGTAGGCGGACGAATGCCCTTCTCAATTTCGGCAATCTGCTTCGCGAAGTTGGACGTAACGAACTGTTCACCACGGCGTGGACCCGTATGGTTGAATGTTCTCGTCCGGATGACATGGAGGCCGTAGCTCTTATGATATTGATAGCCAAGGTAGTCTTGAGCTGCTTTGCTCACTGCATATGGACTTAACGGACGGAGGGGGTTTTCTTCACGTATCGGAGTTTCGTGCGGTTCTACATGACCATATTCCTCACTGGAGCAGGCAATTTGAATTTTACAATCCAGATCAATGCGTCTTACCGCTTCGAAGATATTCAATTGACCCGCAACGTTGTTGTAGATTGTATCTGCTGGCGAGTTCCAGGAAGTAGGGACGAAGCTCTGAGCAGCCAAATGAAAAATAAGATCCGGCTTCTCATTTGTAATGAGCGTTTCTACAGAGAATGCATCGCGAAGCTCACATTCTGCCAGATGAATATCGGGCAGAATGTGGCGAATGTGTTCTAGACGGCTGCGATTGCGAATTGTGCCGATTACCTCTACATTTTTGTCCAGCAAAAATTCCGCCATATGACTTCCTACGAATCCGGAGATCCCGGTGACAAGTGCCTTCATGTAACTGATCTCACCTCTCAGGTTGATAACATACACCCATAGTTCGGCATTACCCTATACTATGTGGAGTAGGCTGAAATTGGTGACGGCATTCGTACCGATTTATTCTTGCTCCGAATCTGTAGGAAGGAACCTAGCTAGTTCAGCTGGAATATCATTGCGCGCACAGTACATTTCCCGGGTTTCCCCAAGTAAGCACTCTTGATCATGCAGCAGCAGAAGCAGAGCGAACTGATTGGCTTGGCGCTCGAACTTGCCTACATGGAACAACGTATGCTGTTCGGTAAAGAAATGCCCGATGCCTTTATGTAGTCTGTCATGGGCGAGCTCGTGAGCGCACACAAATCGCTGCCATTCGAACGGCAATTCCGAATTAATGACGATATAGCGGCGTCGCAGCTTATGGAAATAGAGGCCGCGCGTTGATTTCCCGAGATCAGCTGTTCTAACTTGAATGTTCAAATATTGTGCAAGCTGAAAAGGACAGTTCGTTTTATATTTTCGAATTAATGATCGTACAATCTTCTCTACATCCATGAGATGCACCTCGCGGATAGGTTAGTCATTGAGCTATGTTCAGCCCCGGGGCTTGCGCTTATTGCGCTTCTTCGCATCCCAGAACAAGGCTTCCAACACTTGAAGCACCCGTTCACGGTCTTCCTCCTCGATGGGAACGCCATCGAACATAATTTCTGAATCTTCCTCCAGCAACTGGCGAAAATCCTTCTTATCTCTCCATGTGGCCCACTCAGGAATAGAAGCAGATGAAGAAGTTAAGGCCAGCGGCATCGAATTATCGATACGGCCAAGCAAGTAATCGCTCGATGTATGCAGCAGATCGGCAAGTCTGCCGATGATATCGCTCGGCGGCGTCGTGCGTCCTGCTTCGTAGTTGGCTATATTGGCGCGTTTCATACCGAGCGCGTGGGCAACATCGTCTTGCGATAAGCCTTGCTTGAGCCGCAGCTCCTTAATACGGGAACCTACAAGTTCTTTGTTCGTTACGGACATGGCTACCACCCTTATTTTACATATGTTCATAAATTCAAGATTGACGTTCATTTTATGAGCATGGTATGCTTGCAGTGTATCACACAGGAACAGGTGTTCGCAATAATTATCGGTGAGTTGTTTAGAATGAACAGCATCATTCTATAATGTTGTTTTACACAACACAAGGCCAAGTTTAATAAAACAATTCTTTTTTTATTTTCGTTATTTTAAACAACTATATTTATTTATTATGTTACTACTAATAACTTTTATATGAGGAGCGATGAGGATGTTGGCAACGGTGAATCGGTCGGCTACGCGAAAAATGGTGGAGCAGCACTTGTCTATGGCTCGTTTGTACAAAAGAACAGGCATCGTACGAAGAGAGATGAAAATGACGACTTCCTATGAACCGAGGTTCCACGGTGCAACGAATCAGGTAGGCAAGCCAGTAGAAGAGATTGCCCTGCACAATGTGGACAAGGAAGCATACATGAAAACGGTACACGACAATGTCATGAAGGCGGTCGCACATCTAGGCGACATGGAGCGCGAACTAATAGAGAACTGTTATCTCAATCCACATGTACAGAAGCCAGATTATCTGCTTTGCTTTGACTTGAATGTAAGTGAGCGTACATTCCGCAGAATCAAAGCACGGGCAATTACCGAGTTGGCATTTATGCTTGGAATCGAAGTGTTCGAAGATTGATGCAGTGACCTCCCGCTGGCCGGATGGTGGCACACTGGTGGACGGGACAAGGTGCTAAGATGATAGTGTGAGGTTGTGGGCATGGGGGCAGGACAACCTTGCAGGGAGGAAGGGAGAACCGTTTGCGGCGAAGCTGTATAACGGTTTTTTTGTACCGCAGGACAGGAGGTGAAGGCTTGCGAAGCAGCGAGATTCGGCAGGGGGTGATGAGTCGGGTGCGGGAACGTTACCCAGACATCCCGGTGTTGGAGTCAGAAGAACGAACGAATGAGTTAGCGCCCTGCTTGGTCGTGAAGCTCGTTCGAGGGGAACGGACTCGTGCAGGCGAAGGCCGCTATCAAGCGAGAACAGCCATCGAGGTCGAGTATTATCCCGATGCGCAGGCTGCTTCCGTTCATGATGTTGCGGATGCGCTGTATGATGCGTTGGAACTGATTGAAGCAGGCGGCAGTTTATGCAGGGGGACAGGCTGGAAGCATGAGATCGTGGAACGCAAGCTGCGGTTCCAAGTGCAGTATGAGTACATGCTGACACGTTTCCGAGAGGAATCGAGCAAGATGAATGCCATGAAGCAGGAGGGACGCATTCGAGATGTCTAATGCAAACAAGCAGGACAAGCGTAATGTGGAACATGCCGAGGTTGCGGGCGAATTCGCGTTTGCGAAGGAGCAGTGGCTGAAAGCAACATGCTGGAGTGCAGGCGAGCGAGACATGCTGCATGCGCTTCTGAGCAGCAACGAGCAGTACACGAAGGCGCAGATCGATGCGCTGCTACACCAATTTCAAATTCAGGAGGTAAAGTAATGGCTGGAGGAACATGGACGACGCAGAACAAGGTAAGACCAGGCGTATATGTACGCTTTCAAGGAGAGGCTGCTCCATCGGGAGCGGTTGGCGAGCGTGGGATTGTGGCACTGCCGCTGAAGCTGAGCTGGGGGCCAGCGAAAAAGGTGCTGGAATTGAACGCAGGGGAGCCGGTATTCGAGCAGCTAGGCTACGAGTTGACGGATGAGGCACTGCTGTTGGTGCGCGAGGCGTTCAAGCGCGCGAAGAAGGTGCTGTTGTATCGATTGAATGAAGGTGCGAAGGCGGCTGCAACTCACAAACAATTGAAGGTGAAAGCACGTTTTGGCGGTGTTCGCGGAAATGATATTCAGCTCGTCGTACAGACCAATGTGAATGACAATACCAAGGTAGATGTAATTACGAAGGTTGGCGGACGTACCGTGGACAACCAGACGGTGAATCTGGCTGAACAGCTGATTGCAAATGCGTGGGTTGAATTTGATGGTACAGGGGCGATTGAAGCAAATGCTGGTCTGCCGCTTACTGGTGGAGATGACGGCAATGTGGTGAATGCGGATCATGTATCTTTCCACGAAGCAATTGCCGTTCATGATTTCCATACGGTTGCGCTTCCTTCCACTGATGCAGCGCTATGCTCCGTTTATGCGATGTTCGTGAAGCGTATGCGTGAAGAAGAAGGCAAGAAGATTCAGGCTGTTATGGCTCAATATCCAACTGCGAATAACGAAGGCATCATTAGCGTCAAAAATGGCGTGAAGCTGGCAGACGGCACAGTGTTGAATGCTGCTCAAGCAACAGTATGGGTAGCTGCGGCAACAGCATCGGCAGCGATGAATGAGTCATTGACGTACTCCGCTTATGAAGATGCGGTCGATGCTGATGTTCGTATGACGAATACGCAGGTTGAAGAAGCTCTGCGCAAGGGTGAATTCGTATTCGTGCATCATCTTGGCCATGCCGTGGTGGAGCAGGATATCAATACATTGACGGCCTATACGCCGGACAAGGGGCAGCCGTTCTCCAAAAACCGCGTTATTCGCGTGCTGGACGGCATCGCCAACGATATGAAGCGTATTTTCGAAACGACGTATGTCGGCAAAACGAACAACAATGAAGAGGGACGTCAATTGTTCCGTGCAGAGTGTATCGCGTATTTGGATCAGCTTGAGCGCTTGAATGCAATTCAGCCGTTCGATGCCCAGACGGATGTGCTTGTTGCGAAGGGTGAGGCTTCGGACAGTATCCTCATTCAATTGAATGTGCAGCCGGTCGATGCAGTAGAGAAAATTTACATGAAAGTGAAGGTGAAGTAAGATGGGTTTCTTACAAGCGAAGGATACGATTTCGGGACGTGAAGGCACAGCTTTTGCACAAATTAATGGTCAAAATGAAGAGATGTTCTATATTAAAACGCTGGAAGCGAAAATAGAAAAACAAAAAGCAGAAATTAAAACACTTGGCAGCCGTGCCACACAGCACAAAACCTCCGGTTGGTCGGGAACAGGCAGCATGACGATTTACTATATGACGCCATTATTCCGTAAGATGATGCTTGATTATATTAAGACCGGCAAGGATACGAACTTTACGATTAATGTAACAAACTCAGATCCTACTTCTTCGGTGGGCACGCAGACGATCATGTTGAAGAACGTGAACCTGAACAGTGTCGTTATGGCGAAGCTGGATACAGAGAGCGACGTTTTGGAGGAAGAATTGGAGTTTACGTTTGACGATGTTGATATTTTAAGCAACTTTAATGCGCCTATAGTGTAATTTAAAATAACATAACTACTATAACTACCATTCAAGATGAGGAGAGCGATTGAAAATGACTACATTAAGCTATTTCTTTGCCCAAAATGCGGAACCAAATACGGAGATGCCATTCATTGTGTCCCCGCGCTTCAAGGATGACAAGGGGGAGGCGGTTGCATGGACGCTGCGCAGTATGAGTGAAGTGGAGAATGAGCAGTGCCGCAAATCGGCAACGAAGCAGGTGAAGGGCAAGGGCGGAGTTGTTACGCCGGAAATCGACTTCAATGAATATACTGCGAAGCTGATTGTGGCAAGCGTTGTGTATCCAGACTTGAAAAATGCAGAGCTTCAGCAGTCTTACGGTGTCATGGGCGCGGAGGCGCTCCTGCGCAAGATGCTTCTGCCTGGCGAATATACGGGGCTGCTGCAGCAGGTTCAGACGCTGAACGGCTTCAATCAGGACATGAACGAGCTTGTCAATGACGTAAAAAACTAATTCACGAGGGCGATGGCGAAGCGAACTATGCCTATTACGCCCTCCACAAGCTTCGCATTCTGCCGCATGAGCTGCTTGCGCTCCCGGTTCGCGAGCGCGCCGCCGTCTACGCGATGATCGACATCCGTGTAGAGGAGGAGCGCAAGGCCCAGCGCAGCATGCGCAAGAAGCGGTAGGATAGGCTTTGAAACAACCGCGAACATTAGAGCAGCGATTTCACAGTCGGCATGGCAATGGCAGCTCCGCTGGGGCAGTTTAGGTGCAGATGGGGAATCGCTCTCTTCATCTTGCGGACAGGAGGAGGGAAGAGAAGTATGACTACGATGGCATTGCAGAGGCAGTTGCAGTTTCAAATGCCTCAGTTAACGATGGAGCCACTCGTGAGGGTATTTGAACAAGTCAAGTCGAAAGTCCAGAAAGACATGGAAGATGCTATGAACTTGGCCGGCAGCATGTGGCGGAAGACGACTGAGACGGTAGGGCTTGCCAGCAATGCATGGCGCAAATCAACAGATGCTATGAACCGATTCATAACGGGCATCTATTTGCGTACCATGAAAGCTGAAGCTTCGACGCTTAAGTTTCCATTTCAGTTCAACTGGAAAGGGATTCCGCTCCTGTCGAAAGTATTCGATTCTTTACGGAACAGATTAGTCGAAACCGTTAAAGGGATTGGCGAGAAGATAAAAACAAGTTATGGCACTCTCAGTTCAAAATTGTTCGAAGTCGGAAAGTCAATTGGAATGACGGCGATAAAGGGAGCTGCGGAATCGGAAGACATGCGAGCCAAGTATGGCGTTAAGTACGGGGGAGCTCAGAAAAGCGCCGAAGTATTCGGGGCATTGCGAGGACAAGCGCTTCGAAATGGAACGGATGTCTCCAAATCACTGCAGTCTGGCCTTGAGCTATCCTCCATTTCTAAAAATACGGGTGATATCCTGAAAATGAATGAAATGGTGCAGCGCTTATCCGCCTTTCAAGAAAATGGAGGAAATCCGGCAGAAACTGCTGGACTCATGAAGGATGCCTATTTTGGCGATAGCGCAGGCTTGCTTAAACAGTTAAACATGCCAGTAAGTGCTCCTGAGCAAGAAAAACTGGAGTCGTTCTCGAAAACTGGGGATTTAAGTGGGTTTATGCAAGCTTTTGATTCTCTAATGACCAAGGCGAACATGAGCCAAGCATCATTGGGAATGCTCATGGACAGTCCGATTCAGAAATGGGAAGCGGCAGTCAATCGCTTCAATGGAATGCTGGCAGCTGCAGGAGAATCTGCACTGCAAATTTTTGCTCCGGTTCTGGATTTACTGAATCAAGCCTTTGTAGAGGGGAAGTTTGATCCTTTTTTTGCAAGTATCCAAACAGGGATGATGTTGCTGGCTGAAGCAGCGTCTGGCGTAGCGAATTTCCTCGTCGAAAATTGGGATCTCGTACAAAACGCATTGATTGTTCTCGGCGTAATTGCGGCTATCACAGCGGCAGCTTGGCTTATTCAATGGATTATCGCGGCGTGGCCATTATTTGCAATTGTTGGCGTTATTGTCCTTATATTAACTGCGCTCAATCAATTAGGGGTATCGACGGAAACGATAGTCGGCACGGTAATAGGGCTGTTCTCTTCATTATTCACATTTATTCGCAACGCAGTAGCTACAATTTGGAATTTGATGGTTTCTTTCGCTGAATTTTTCGTCAATCTCTTTATTGATCCTTTCTATGCCATTGAGAAGCTCATTTACGACATTGCAAAGAGTGTCATCGATTTTGTCGGAAGCACAGTCAACTCATTAGTGGATGGAATCAATTGGCTTATTGGTAAAGTCAATAGTCTCACAGGCTCGAAATTCGAGATGGTCAACAAATGGAGCTACGACAAGATCATGGAGGGTAGGGAGCCGAAGAGCGATAAGGATGTCGTGAATTTAGATCATTTGCGAATCAAGCCAGAGGATATGACGGCTGCTTTTGACAAGGGAAAAGAAACGTATGAGAAAACTAAAGACTTTACGAAGAACTTCATGCCTGATACATCCAAATTCAAGCCAGGAGGAAAAACGGATCCGTGGAGTGGAAATGGTGGAACTGTGCCCGGTGCCGGTTCAGGGACAATGCCTCCAATGAACATCCCGAAAGTAGGCGAGGTAGGTAAAGTCGGAGCCATCGACAATAAAGTTGAAATTACGGATGAAAACATAGAGATGATGCGCGACTTGGCGGAAATGGACGCCATCCAGAACTTCGTATCTTTGACCCCGACAGTACAGGTGAATACCGGCGATATCCATCAAGGCTTCGATATGGACACATTAATCAATCGCATCGAGAAAAAGCTGGAGGAAGAATTTGTTTCAACGGCGGAAGGGGTGTACGGATGAGTGGATACCATATCTATTTGAGCTTCAACAACCAAGAGAAGGTCATTGAGCTGCCTGTAAATCCGTCTCAACTGGAAATCAGCGAAGCGGGGAACTTGCAGTCCTTTGATATTGTCGGTATCGGGGAAGTCGTGAGCATCCATACGCCGAAGCTGGCCGATATTCAATTCAGCAGCCTATTTCCGCTCCATTATGGGCCATATGTGCATATTCCGCCTGAGAAGCTGCTGCTGCCTAGTGATTATATCATTCAACTGCGTGAATGGATGGAGACGAAGCGTCCGATTCGTTTCGTCCTTACGACGCCGACCTTCCATATGAATCTAGCAATGGCCATTGATAAATTCACTTGGCGTGAAGTTGCCGGCAGTGTGGGGGATTTGGAGTACGACATTTCCTTGAAGCTGTATAAATTTTATGCAGCCAAAAAGGTGAAGCTGGATGGGAAGCTGACAAGTGCGACTAATGTGCCAAAAACGTCGCAGCCGCGTCCGGATGAGCGTAAAGGAACAAGCGAGTATATGACGCAGCCGGGGGATAAGCTGAGTTTGCTTGCACAAAAGTTTTTCAACGATACCAGAAAGGCAATCGACATTCAAAGACTGAACGGCATCTCAGCAGATGAGGCTCTGCATGAACTGGAACCGAATCGTATTCTGCGACTTCCTCGAAAGCAATGAGACACAGCGACGTAGGAGGTGAATATTTGAA
Organism: Paenibacillus sp. cl6col; assembly: GCF_900102125.1. NCBI lineage: Bacteria > Bacillati > Bacillota > Bacilli > Caryophanales > Paenibacillaceae > Paenibacillus > Paenibacillus sp. cl6col. Next base: position 170,197 of record NZ_FNAZ01000001.1, on the reverse strand, counting down.
ATGAACAGGTTGGAAGTGTTGGTCGATAATCGCAATGGCAATGCGTGGGACATGTCACAGCTTATCTCGAGTATGACATGGTCGACCTCCCGTGTTGGCAAGCCTGCCAGCATATCGATTTCCTTTAGTAAGGGAGCCATATTTCAGGACAGCTTTACCATCAATAATGGTGATATTATCCGAGTGCAAGAAGATGGAGTGCCTGTGTTTTACGGCTATGTGTTCAGCATAGAGACGGATGAGAGCAATACTGTAAAGCTGACTGCTTATGATCAGATGCGCTATTTGATGGTGAACGACTGGTGCATGCTTAAAAACGTGACTGCTACTGAAATCATTCGATATATTGCCAAAAAATTCGATATCAAGCTTGGAGAGTTAGTAGATACGAAGTATAAGATCCCAACTTTTATGGAGGACAACAAGAAGCTCTTGGATATGATGTTCCGCGCGCTTGATTTCACCCTAAACTCTACCAAAATCATCTATGTGCTGTATGACGACTTCGGCAAACTTACGCTGCGGGAAGCGAAAAGTTGGATGCCGGATTACGGGATTGGCGAAGAGAGTCAGATGACGAGCATATCCTATAAGGCCAGCATAGATGATGGGACGTATAACTATATCAAAATGTATCGGGACAATCCGGAAAAAGGTGTACGTGAAACTTTTATATCAAAAGATAGTAACAATATGGCGAAATGGGGACATCTGCAGCTGTACAAAAAGATAGATGACAAGATGAATCAGGCTCAAATCCAACAGCTTGGAGATAACTTGCTGAAGCTCCATAACCATGAGAAGAAAACAATAAAAGTGAACGCTGTAGGGGATGTGCGCATTCGAGCCGGAATGAACATTCCTATTTTTGCGCCTGAACAGAATGTGAATCTGCGAAACAAGCTCATTGAGGAGTGCTCCCAGGAGTGGAGCGGTTCAGGGCATACGATGTCATTAACGTTGAAGGAGATTTAGCAATGAGGATGATGCTGGACATTATTAAAAAAGCGGGTGTCGGAGCGGTAGAGGCATCTAGTCCGGTTGCACTGTTGTATGGTGTGGTGCTTAGTGTGTCACCCTTGGAGGTGCAGGTAGAACAGCGCTTCACCTTGCCGGAGTCCGCTCTCGTCATTACGGAACAGCTTACAGAGCACAAGGTGCGTGTCGGTGGGGAAGAGATTACGATTCGTGAGGGATTGTACGTAGGAGACAAACTGCTGTTAGTCCGTATGCAGGGAGGACAAAGCTATGTTGCCCTTGATAGGGTGGTGGGGGCATGATCCCGAAGTCAAGGTTCGAGTTGGAGAATGAAGATATACCTGTAATGTTGGAGTATACGGAACAGCCTACGCGCACCTATCGGCTGGATATGGAAGCAGGGCGCATTTTGGGAATGACAGATGGCTTGGAAGCGATGCGTCAAGCCGTGCTTAAGATATTGTTGACCGAACGATTTGAATATTTGATATATAGCCCAGATTATGGCTCTGAGCTTCGCGCGCAGATTGGTTACAGCTTGGGCTTCGTGAAGTCAGAATTGGAGCGCACGATATCCGAAGCACTGCTTCAGGATGATCGCATTTTGCGCGTAGGCGAGTTTGCCTTTGAACAAACGGGAGACGCTTTACAAGTTCATTTTAAGGTAGAGACGGTTCTAGGGAAGTTAGAAATGACGAAGGAGGTGAAGTTGGATGGCTGAATGGGAACAAGGTGCTTGGAACGTGCCTCGATTGGAGGACATTATGGAGCGGATGCTGGAACGCGTTCCGAATGACGTGGACAAGCGGGAAGGCAGTATCATTTACGATGCGCTTGCCCCGATTGCTTTGGAGTTGGTACAGGCTTATACGGACTTGCATTTTCAAAATGAGCTGTCGTATGCGGATACATCAAGCGGCGAATATTTGGAGCGGCGCACGGCTGAATATGGCGTAAAGCGCAAGCTGGCTACAACAGCTAAACGCAAGGGATTTTTTTATGATGCGGCAGGCAAGCCATTCGATGTGCCATTGCGGTCTCGCTTTTCAACGATAGAGCTTCATTATGTAGTCATCGAACGTTTATCGGCAGGAGTATTCGTGCTTGAATGTGAAGGCAAGGGCGCCAAAGGAAATGAATACTACGGCTCCTTGATGCCGGTGGATTACGTGGATGGTCTTGCCCGAGCTGAATTAGCGGAGGTGATTGCACCAGGCGCAGATGCGGAATCGGATGAATTGCTGCGCCGTCGTTTCTTTGAAGCAGTGAATGAACAGCCATTCGGGGGCAATGCAGCCGACTACAAGAAGAAGTTAACCTCTCTCTCCGGCGTTGGCGGCGTGAAAATATTCCCGGTATGGAAAGGCGGGGGCACGGTAAAGTGCACCATCATTTCGAGCAGCTTCGAATCTCCATCTGCTGAACTGGTGAAGGATGTGCAGACGATCATCGACCCAGAGGTGAATCAAGGGAAGGGGATGGGCTTCGCGCCGATCGGCCATACCGTCACCATTAAGGGCGCAGTGTCCGTAAGCATTCATGTATCGACCACACTTACACTTGAAGCGGGAATATCCGTGTCACAGGTGAAGGCGGATGTGGAAAAAGTGATCGCCGATTACCTGCGGACGCTGCGTATGAGCTGGAAAGAGGAAGACCGCACCGTCGTGCGTGTGAGTCAGCTGGAAGCCCGTATCCTGAATGTAAAGGGTATCGCGGATATTGCAGACACGAAGCTAAACGGCAAGGGAGCCAATGTGGAGCTGGACACGGAAGAGCTGCCGGTCATGGGGGCGGTGACCTTGAATGGCTGAACCGTTACTCAAGCGTTTGCCTGACTTTTACCATGACGTGAAGGAAATGGTTCTGCTTATGGAGACGCAGGATGGAGAGAAGGAGAAACTGCTGGCCGCCATGCAGAGGCTGTTCGACGATCAGTTCGTCATGACAGCAAGCGAGGATGCGATTGTTAGGCGGGAGCGGATGCTGAATATTCTCCCGGATCGCGATGCGGAATCGATCGATTTCCGGCGCAGACGGATTATCAACCGCTACACGACGAAGCCGCCGTTTACGATCCGGTATTTGCAGGAGAAGCTGGATTTTTTGCTCGGCAAGGACAAGGCTCGGGCTGTTATGGATGCAGACGCCTTCCTGCTGCGCATCGTTGCCAACATTACGGATGCCGCCGTATTCAAGGAGGTCGGGCACACAGTATACGCGGTGAAGCCTGCCAACTTGGTCTATCAACAGGAGACGGCACTGCTATCCAATGTAGGAGTGAATGAGAACATATACCGCTCGGATTTGAAGCGGACGACAAGGCTTTCGACGACGTGGAAGCTGGGGCGTTCGCCATTTGCCGAACGCGGGCCGGAGGTGCAGATCAAATGATCGAATCAACGCTGCTGAAAGAACTGGCGAACCATGTCAACACACGAATTGCCAAGGTCGTACTGAATAAAACGTATGAGATTTCAGAGTTTACGGTGAAGCAAGTATCGAAGAGCGTCGTCAATCTGGAATATATGATTCCGCTGGGATCAGTGGACAGCGTATCGCTGATCGAGCTTCGAGCCGCTGATGGCACGGTGCTGACGGCTAATGACGTCTACATCCCGCTCACGTCCGATACGATCATCAAGCAGCCGATTACAGTGAAGGAGGTGGCCTAATGCCATACGAGGCGAAGACAAACTGGAAGTACGACGACACCGTCACGGAAAAGGATCTAAACCGCATCGAGCAAGGCCTGAAGGACGCCCATGTGGCGGAGTATAAGGATATTACGCTGAAACCGGGTGTGCAGATCGTGGACGTCCCCGAGGATACGCCCTTCCGCATGGGGGAGATTCGCGGGCGGACGTTGATAAATTTACTTGGGCATGCAGGCAGATGTGACGACATGGCTCCTTGGGGTATGTGGCAGGCATCACTCGACACGGACAGCAGCTTCAAAGGACTGCGTGTCGACGTACAGTCCGGTTACGACGACGGCGCGGCATTTATCGGGATTAAGAACGTACAGAATGGACGATCCTTCATTATTGTTGGAAATGCCGAGCATAACGTAAACGCACAAGGCGCAAGATTTGGAGCTACGTTTTACACGGGTGATAAGGTAGTTGATAACACAGTCGTGTCAAAAAAAACGTCTGAAACATCTGTCCGCCAGCCGATTCATCTAGTATTTACGATTCCTTCAGGAGTAAATAGTTTTACCGTAAACATGGGGGTAGTTGCGAATGAAGCCAAAGCACGAGGTTATTTTGATTCTGTTCGAGTTTACGAAATTCCTTCGTCAGAAGTGGTGAGGCTGACCAGCATGAAATCCGAAGATGTCGCAGAACTGTATCCATATACGGAGTCGATCACAAACGTCACGAATCCGTATGCTATCGCGACGAGCGGAAACTTATTACCGCCGTTTACGGAGTGGGGAGAATCTGCGCAACTTGCTTTGTCTGTTTCTAGTCCGTATGAGATTAGATTGAGTAAGACTTCTTCTAATGAATTTGCAACAAAAACTATCTCATTATCGCTACCTCCAAACACTGCGTTCACATTCAGTACAGAGGTTGAAGCGGACTTCTTAGCATCAGGCACATATGGAGCTTATTTAAATGTTTTCTCAGTAGATAGTACTGAAACAGTGACGAGCATTGAATTAAAGACAACAGCGTATAGGAATACTTCAGGGGCATTCTCTATTTTTAGCGATTTTACTGTCCCAAGTAATAGTAATAAAATCCGTATTCTTGTAGGTGTAGACGCACAATCTACAGGCAATTTTATATTTAAAAACCCAATGCTCATTCCTGGAGATAAGCCACAGCCATTTATGCCTGAATCATGTTCCATGTGGGCAGCCGAATGCCAGCTAGCCTCGAATCCAGCGGACGGTAGCAACGCGGACGTATTGTTCGCTGGTGAAGATGGATTGCCTTACGTATTGGAGAAGTGGAATAAGGTAGTGTTGGATGGATCGTTAAAGTGGGAACATGACAATGCAGCTACGTATAAGGGATTCAAAAGAATAAGAGTTCCTGTAGCAAGTGGAGTACCGTATAGTCAGTACGTAGTTAAATTTGATGGGAAAATCTTACCCAATATCAACGAAGGTGTGAACTGGGAAACTGCTGATCTATCTCAGCTGTATAAGAATGAGCATCTTTATCTGTCTATATCTAACGAAGACAGCGGATGGAGCGACAGCTACACGCCGACAGCCGACGAAATCAAGGCGTACTTCTTGGGCTGGAAGATGTACGATGGAGTTAATGGAAAAAATCCATATACGTCCGGGACTCGCGCATGGTGTTACCGAGAATCCGCTGATAGCTATACGGGTGGAACCAATACGCTGCCTACGACAACGGCGCCGAACTGGACGCCATATCGACTCCAATACATCAAGTCGAAGCCAACCATCGAACACGTACGCAATTACGAAACTGGCCTGACGCTCTCAAAAGCCTGGAACATGGTCGAAGTCGGCAGCGGTATTGTGATTCGGGAGTCAACGAAGCCTACGCATTATCTGGCAAATGGAAATTACTATATCAACAATACAGCAGTAAATGGAAGCCTACTAAAGAATAAGGTGTCTCATATACTAAGGGTTTACCGCAATGGATCGGCTGCTAATACCGCAAAGATTGAAAATGATGCTAATGCATATGGCAAGCAGCACATTAGATTTTTACCGTCAGACTTCGACACAACCGCAGTTTACCATGTCACATACACGATTCTAGACCCAACGCTTTCGGCTCCCATCGTCGGCAGCATAGCGACGAATCTGCGGGGCACGGTAACGGATATGGTATCGTGGGTAAGCGATGCAGAGCGAAGGTTGAGTGTTGTGGAGACGAAGAAGGCAGAGAATGACACAAAACTACATTTTATTAAACCAACACTCTTAAATGACTGGAAGCTGTTCGGGGAATCAGGCAGACCAGAGGCAGGTTATTGTAAGGATCGAGATGGATTTGTATATCTTAAAGGGGTTATCACGGGAGGCACAGTTGGGGTAACTGGTAAACCTGCTTTCTTCTTGCCAGTAGGATACCGACCAAAGAGACTGCTTTCAAAAATTGCAATAACCACTTTGTCGTCCAATGCAGCAGTAGATATTGCAGCAGATGGAGGAGTGTATATTATCACAGGAGACAATTATTTTATCGCGTTAGATACAATTTCTCCATTCCTAGCAGAACAATAAGGAGGCCTTTCATTGAAAGAAGCAATCATAACCGACCTTGACGGTCGATACATCGAACCAACGCTCATTGCGGACTCCGTGACGGGCGTTTTTGAAAGGATGGAACCTATCCGACAAGATGCTGTGGATGCAGTTGGTTTGGCAGTAGCGTCGTCGGTGCAGGATGACCACGATCAATCAAAAGAACCAAAAACGAAACTAGTCGGATACACGGTAGCCATTCCCTTACCTGACGGACTCTACGAACCGACCTTTAACGTACAGGGCTATCGCAAAGCGAAAGCAGACTACGATCTCGCTTACGTCGAATATCTCGGGGCTCTTGCGAAGCATGATCCGTCAAGCGGAAAGCCTGCACCGCAGCGTCCAGCGCCAGTAGACGCATCTTCCTATTGGAGCAACGGCCTGACGGAGGAAGAAATCGAAGCCTTGCAACCGAAGCCGGTTCCTACTGAGTTGGATCAGTTGCGCATCGAAAATGCAAAGCTATTGCTTCATGTAGCCGAATTGGAAGCGAAGAGTGATAAGCACACAGAAGCTACGAATGAGCTGCAATCTCATAACGCAGCGCTTACGCAGGATCATGCAACACTACTATTACAATTAGCCGAAAAAGGAGTGATCTAAGATGGATTGGTATACAACGGTGAAACGTTATTATGATATGGGGACATATAAGAAAGATTCCAATGATCCGTTATACGTGGGCAAGTTTTGTGAGTTCGGCAAAATTACGCCTGAACAGTTCAAAGAAATTACGGGTGAGACTTATTCCACGTAATATCCACTGCGTAACCTATTCCTCACACTCAAATGAAAAGGGCCAACAATTTTGTCGGCCCTTTCACATTCTTCTTGAAGTCCTATTCTCATCGTAAAGGATAACTAGATAACTATTTGCATAGTTATTAATCTCCATCGGATAACCTCAGAGGTTTAAGGATGACAAATGATCCTTTGAATTCAGGTTACCTAATTCATTTCCCTTAGTTACCTTATTAACTCTACAACGTCTGCAGCACAAAGTGCAGAACGAACAGCAGTGAAATCCCATAGAACAACGGCTTCACTTCGCGTCCCTTGCCAACGGCAAGGTGGAACAACGCATAGCTGATGAATCCGACTGCAATCCCGTCGACGATGCTGTGCATGAGCGGGATGAACGCGATAATGAAGAACGCGGGAAGTCCCTTGTGCATTGCATCGAATTCGATCTTCTTCACGCTTGGCATCATCAAGCCGCCGATAAAGATCAATATCGGAGCTACGGCCTGATCAGGAACCAACGTCAGTACCGGTAATGCAACCAATGTACATGCAAACAGGATTCCTGTCACGATAGATGTGAGTCCTGTTCGACCACCAGCAGAAATGCCAGCAGCTGTCTCAACCGTTGCGACATTCGGGCTTGTGCCGAACAATCCACATGTAATTACGGAAATCGCATTGGCCTGCAAGGATCGACTGAATCGTTCCGGATTCCCGCTCATTTGCAGGTGTGCATTTACAAGCCCCACATTTTCGAACACAATAACGAGCGTCAGCGAGAACGTTGCTACAGCAAGCGTAACGGCTGACACGCCTTGAAACGTGAACTGACCGAATACATCACCATATGCAGTCCATGAAAAAGCTCCGCCTGGTGCCGCGCCGGTATTAGGTTCTGCGCCAACTAGATAAGCCAAAGCTGTTCCTGCAATAATGGCGATAAGCAAGTTGCCGGGAACATTGCGCATGAACAGAATGCATGTAAGCGCCAATGTCGCGAGCGTAACAAGTACTCCCGGATCAGCAAATGACTGCAGTGCAATCATCGTGGATTGATCGGGGACGATTACGCCGCCCTTCTGCAGACCGATCAGGACGAGCATAAGCCCGATACCTACAGAAATGGCTTCCTGCAATGATTCTGGAATTGCTGCCCGCAGCTGCCCCGCGAGTGACGTGAAGCTTATTACCGTAAAGCAAACGCCGGCCAATATAACGACTCCCAGCGCTTGCTGCCATGTCATGCCCATGCCGTGAACGAGCGTGTAGGTAAACATCGCATTGATGCCCATACCGGGCACAAGAATTATGGGGGATTTGCCCCATATCCCCATTAACAAGCAGCCAACAGACGAAGCAAGCACAGTTGCGATAATGCCAGCTTCTTGCGGTATGCCTGCATCTGCGAGTATCGAAGAATTGACAATTACAATATAGACGATAGCGAAGAAGGACACGACGCCGGCCAGCAGTTCCTGCCGCCACTGAATTCGTGCAGTTGCAGAAGCGTCATGTAAGGACGGTGCTTCTGTCTTCGATTGTATATGTTTCTTTTGGCGGACCAATTGAATACCTGCTTTCCATCGTAGCCCCTCACCCAACCCTTTGCATAAATAGAGGAAATTCAACCCCTAATAAAATCATGCCCGGAATTGAATCCGAGCATGAGTAGCTGTTATTATATCACATGAACTCTTTAAATAATCAAGTGATGTCGCCAATCCTGTATTTTGTACCCTGATCCACCTTGCATGAACCTGCGAAATTACATATAATAAATAACTAATTGATTGTTCATAACAAAGGTCAAACACATGCTTAGATGGAGACAAGTACACAGTACCACTTGCCAGGGAGGCGGCGCCGTAGATTGAGAGCGCTGCTGAAGAAGGGGCTGTCGAAATTCACTCCGGAGCAGGTACCTTGAACAAGCACTTCACACACAGTGAGGCTGCTGCAGTAGAGGTTCCCGGATTTGCGGCACGTTATCGCTGCAACAAGTGAGATACGGCTTGGTTCGCAGCCTCCTAGCAGGAGAGCGTTCCAATCGGATCTAATTAGGGTGGTACCACGGTCTTCTCGTCCCTTGTGACGAGAGGGCCTTTTTTTTATTTCGAGTGGAAATGAAGGGGGCTTACACAATGAAGGAGCGTTTACAGGCACTGCGCGCCGAAGCGCTGGAGAAGCTGCAGCAAGTAAAGGATGCAGGTCATCTAAATGATCTGCGTGTTAAATTCCTCGGTAAAAAAGGTGAGCTGACAGAGGTGCTGCGCGGCATGGGCGGCTTGTCGGCAGAGGAGCGTCCGCTCATTGGTCAAGTGGCGAATGAAGTACGCGGAGCCATTGAGACATTCATCGAGGAGAAGCAGGCGGCATTTCTCCGTGAAGAGACGGAGCGTCGTCTTCAGGAAGAGACAATTGACGTAACACTTCCAGGCCGTCCAATGACGGTAGGTGCGGTTCACCCGCTGAACAAGGTGATTGAACAAATCGAAGATATTTTCATTGGCATGGGATATACGGTAGCGGAAGGTCCAGAAGTAGAGCAGGACTACTATAACTTCGAAGCACTGAACCTGCCTAAGGATCACCCTGCGCGCGATATGCAGGATTCGTTTTACATTACAGAAGATATTCTGATGCGTACGCAAACATCGCCAGTTCAAGTACGTACCATGGAAGCGATGAAAGGGAAAGGTCCTGTTAAGGTAATCTGCCCAGGTCGCGTATATCGCCGCGATGATGATGACGCAACACATTCCTTCATGTTCCATCAGATTGAAGGACTTGTTATCGACAAGAACATCCGCATGAGTGACTTGAAGGGAACCCTTCTTCAATTCGCACAAGAAATGTTCGGTTCCAAAACACAAATTCGCTTGCGCCCAAGCTTCTTCCCATTCACAGAGCCAAGCGTTGAGGTTGACCTGACTTGCATGAAGTGCGGCGGCAGCGGCTGCCGTATCTGCAAGCAAACAGGCTGGATTGAGATTCTTGGTGCGGGTATGGTTCATCCGCGCGTACTTGAAATGGGCGGCTATGATCCGAAGGAGTACTCTGGATTCGCATTCGGTATGGGTGTAGAGCGTATTGCCATGTTGAAATATGGCGTAGACGATATTCGCCATTTCTATACGAACGATATGAAATTCGTGCAGCAGTTCGCACGGATGTAATGAAAATAAAAGTTCAAAAAGTTCGGTTTTCAGCACCAAGAAGGTTGCGGGAACTTGAAGCGTATGCTTCCGATGCGAGTTTTGCTTCGCAAAACTTGTAAGGAGTAGCGGAGTGTAGGCGAGACTACATGAGCAACTAAAATGTTTCCAAAGGAAACATACTTCGAAAGCATTTGCTGTTCAAGGCTGAATGCAAGTTTCGATGTCGAGTTACCTTCTAATGCTGCTTCGTGATCAAAAGCGGACTTTTTGAACCACCTTTAAAAGAAGAAAGGAAGAGAGCGAGAAATGAACGTATCCTACCAATGGCTATCGCAATATATCGACTTGACCGGCGTATCCGCTGAAGAAATCGCGGAACGCATGACGCGTGCCGGTATCGAGATCGACTCGGTGGAGAACCGCAATCAAGGACTTGACCACATCGTAGTGGGCTATGTCGTATCGAAGGAGAAGCATCCGGATGCGGATAAGCTGAATGTCTGCCAAGTAGACGTAGGCGCAGAAGAGAAGCTTCAAATCGTGTGCGGCGCGAAAAACGTGGATGCAGGACAAAAGGTTCCTGTTGCAACAATCGGAGCGGTTATGCCAGGTGGCATGAAGATCAAGCGTGCGAAGCTGCGCGGCGTAGAATCGCAAGGCATGATCTGCTCAGCGAAGGAACTTGGCATGAATGACAAGCTGCTTCCGAAGGAAATGCAGGAAGGCATTCTTGTACTGCCAGCAGAGACAGAACTCGGAACTCCGATTGCAGACGTGCTCGGCCTGAACGATCATGTACTGGAGCTGGATCTTACACCGAACCGCTCTGACTGTCTGAGCATGTTAGGCGTTGCGCATGAAGTGAGTGCATTGCTGGAGCGTCCTGCACACTTGCCTGAGCAGGAAGTGAAGGAAAGTGCGGAAGCTGCTTCAGGCAAAGTGAAGATTAGCATTAGCGCGGCAGAAGGCTGCACGCACTATGCAGCACGTTATATCGCGGGTGTAACGATTAAGCCATCTCCATTGTGGCTGCAAAATCGCTTGCTTGCAGCAGGCGTTCGCCCAATTAACAACATCGTGGACGTAACGAACTTCGTCATGTTGGAATACGGCCAGCCGCTGCACGCGTTTGACGCGGATAAGCTGAATGGCGGCGGAACGATCGACGTTCGCTTTGCGAATGAAGGCGAAGAACTGGTTACGCTTGACGGCCAAGAACGCAAGCTGGAGCCGCATATGCTGCTCATTACAGACGGCGTGAAGCCAGTTGCACTTGCAGGGGTTATGGGCGGAGAAAATTCGGAAGTATCTTCGGATACGGTGAACATTCTTCTTGAATCCGCGCACTTTGCAGGCAGCGTCGTACGCAAGACATCCCGTCAATTGGGACTGCGTTCGGAAGCATCACTTCGCTTCGAGAAGGAAGTGAACCCAGAATCGGTTATCCCAGCATTGAACCGTGCGGCTGAATTGATTCGCACGCTTGCGGACGGTGAAGTATATGCAGGTATCGTGGAACAAAAAACTGCATCTGTGGAACGCAAAGTTATCGAACTGACTTTAAATAGAACGAACCGTCTGCTCGGTACGTCGTTGACAGCTGAAGAAGTTTGCAAGATTATGAGCCGTCTTGGTTTCGAGCTTGTTGAGAAATCCGAAGGAATCTTCGACATCACCGTGCCTACTCGTCGTGGCGACATTACGCGCGATGTAGACTTGATCGAGGAAGTTGCACGTATTTTCGGATATGACAACATCCCGGTAACTGCTATTGAAGGAGCAACAACACCAGGCCATTTGACGAAGGGGCAGCGCATTCGCCGTACGATTCGCCGCGTCCTGACAGACAACGGTGTGAATGAGGTTGTGACATATTCCTTTACGAATCCGGCCGACACTTCGGTATTCCCTTCCTTCATGGAAGGTGCAGTACCTGTACGTCTGGCTATGCCCATGAGTGAAGAGCGCAGCGTGCTCCGTACGAACCTGGTTCCTGGTCTTATTGATGTAGCGGTGTACAATCGCAACCGCAAGCATGAAGATGTAAGCATCTTCGAACTGGGTACACTCCATCTGACGAAGGAAGAGCAGCTTTCAGCACAACCTGAAGAGGTTCTTGTTGCTTCCCTATTGATGACTGGCAAGCGCAGTGCTGCACAATGGAATGTGAAGGCAGAACCGGTTGATTTCTATGATTTGAAAGGGGTGCTCGACAGCCTCGTAGCGCACTTCGGCTTGGATGGACGTGTACGCTATGCAGCAGATCGTCCGCAAGGCTTGCACCCGGGACGTTCCGCTTCGCTTTATTTGACAGGCGAGAACGGAGAGCAGTACATCGGCTTCATCGGTCAATTGCACCCTGAGGTACAGCATGCGAAGGATGTAGCTGACACGTATGTTGCTGAGTTCTTGGTGCAGCCGTTGATCGATGCAGCAGACTTCGATATTGAGTATCGCAGCCTTCCGCGCTACCCAGCTGTAGACCGCGATATTGCGGTTGTATTGGATCGCGGTACAGAAGTAGGGCAAGTGGTTGCTCTTGCTAAAGAAACGGCAGGCGAACTTCTTGAATCGGTAAATGTATTCGACGTATACACAGGAGATCATGTTGCGGCAGATAAGAAGAGCGTCGCGATCTCGCTCGTATACCGTCATCCAGAGCATACATTCACGGATGAAGAAATTACAGAGCTGCATGGCAAGGTTGTGACGGCAATCGAAACGAGCTTCAACGCAGAGCTGCGGAAGTAAGGTTGCTCCAGAGCAGACACTCTTATTACGGAGACTGCTTCTATAATAGAAGTTCATTGTAAGTTGGGACGGATATTTCCGCTCCCAACTTTTTTTATGGGTTGGAACGAAGTGAACATCCTTTTATATGGAAATAAATGTGATAGATAGAATTCTTGCAAGACCTATATTTGCAATTGCTTTACTACTACCTCTATAATAGGGAAACCCTGTAATAGAAGGGTATATCAGATCTTTTTCCCCTAAATATTCTATGAAATGAAACTTGACTTTCCTCTATGCGTAGGAGGAGAAGGGCACTAATATATCGAATTACTAATAGAGTTTGCGTATGACATGCAAACATGGATTAATTTGTTGCTACATGTAGGCTGCAAGCCCTAGCATGCGGCACGTTAAGGTAAGGAGGACCAAAGAATGACTAGTCCGGATAACAAGCATCGTGTAGCGGTTGAAATATACGGAACACAATATAAATTGGTAGGATCAACAAGCAAGGATTATATGCGCAACGTAGCTGCAATGGTCGATGAGCATATGCGGAGTATTGCAACTGCGAACTCGCGGCTGGATACAACGCGAATTGCGGTGTTGTCGGCTGTACATATTGCTGAGCAAGTGCAGAAGGTGAAGGATGAGCAGTTGCAATTAAGCTCATCATTGAAGGAAATAGAAGCGACGAATCACAACTTGTCGAGGCAGCTTACTCAGGTACAGACGGAGTCGGAGCAGTCACTAGAGAAGCTGCGCAATGAGTCTGCACAGAAGCTGGAGCAGCTTCAGAAGGAACTCAGCAACGAGAAGTCGAAGGCCGAGAAGCAAGCGGCTGATCTTCGTGCTGAGACGGCTAAGTTGAAGGAAGCGAATCAGCAATTGGCCGATAAGCATAAGGCATCGGAAGAGCGTGTGCATAAGCTGACTGAGCAGGTGAAGGAGACAGAGCGACGGATTCAATCGTTGACAGCTCGTGAGAATGAACAGAAGAAGAAGCTGCAGCAAGTAGAAGAACGACTGAAGGCAGTTTTGGAAGAAAAGCAGAAGGCAGAGCAGCTTCATGCCCGCACCCTTAAGCAGAAGCTGGAGGAAACAGAGCGTCTGTGGAGCACGAAGCTGAATGAGCAGAATCAAACCTGGGAGGCGCAGCTTCAAGAATCCGAGCAGAGCTGGCAGAAGCGTCTAACGGAATCCGAGCAAAGCTTGCAGGAGCAGTTGACGGAATCCGAGCAAGGGTGGCAGACGAAGTATTCGGAGAACGAACAATTGTGGCAGAGCAAGCTAAGTGATACAGAGCAAGGCTGGCAGAAGCAGTTCGATGAAGCAGAGCAGAGCTGGTCCAGCAAGCTCGCGAACAAGGAACAGAGCTGGGAAGAAGAGCGGGCTCTCCAGGAGCTGGAATGGACAGAGAAGCTGGACGCCAAGGAACAGCAGTGGCGAGAGCAACTCGACGCTGAGAAACAGAAGGCTGAGCAGTTATCTGCAGAATGGGAAGAACAACTTGCTGAACAGACGGCTGCATGGGAAGGGCAATTGACAGCTCAGGCTATAGAATGGGAAGCGCGCTTGTCGAAGAGAGAAGCAGAGCTCGTTCAAGATCGAGAGAAGCAGTTGACGCTGCTCAAGCAGCAGCATGAGGCGAATACCAAGCAGTTGCAGCAGAAGCATGAGCAGGCTGCCGAGCAGATGAAGTCTGCCCAGGACAATCAGCGCAAGCAGGCTGAAGAACGTCATGCTGCCAAAGTCAAAGAGCTGTCCGACCAGCATGCGAAGGAGATCGAGCAAGTTAAGGCGGAACACCGTTCGAATTTGGCGAAGTCGCAAGCGGAGCAGAAGCAGGCGCTGAATGAAGCACAGGCACTGCATCAGAAGGCATTGAATGATGTGAAAGCGAAGTGTGAGAGCGACATAGCTCAACTGCTAGCTGATCAGAAACAAGCGATGGACAATATGCAGGTGCTTCATCAAGAGGCCTTAAATGAAGCGAAGACGAAGTATGAAGAAGAACTCGCTCAACTGGTTGCGAATCAAGAGTTTGCGCTAGGTGAAGCGCAAGCGCAGAACCAGAAGGCATTGGACGAAGCTAAGACCAAATATGAGAGCGACATTGCCCAATTGCGTACAGAGCTGGCAGATGCCAAGTCTCGACATGATCAAGAGCTGGATCAACTGATCATCGAGCATCTGGAGCAGTTGGAGCAAGCAGAAGCAGATAAGCAATCTTCGATGGCTGCACTTGAGGATAAATGGAAGCAGGAGTTAGCCCAAGCTGAATCTGAACGGAGCAAGGCTGTTCAACAGGTTGAGGGTGTCTACCAAGAGCAACTCCAGCAATCTGAGCAAGAGCGTGAACTTGCACTGAAGCAAGCGACGGAGCTGTATGAGGAGCAACTGCTAGAACTGCTTACTCAGCATGAGCAACAGCAGCAAGAATTGATTGCTCGGTATGAGCGGCAGCTGGATGAGCTGCGTGCACAATCCGAGCAGCAGCAGCTAGAGCAGGGATCTCTGCATGAGGAGAAGTTGCAGGCAGAACGCGCTCTGTATGAAGAACAGTTGCAAGCGGAGCGTGCTCAGCGTGAAGAGCAGTTGAAAACAGAACGTGCTAAGCATGAAGAGCGGCTGGAAGCTGAACGTGCTCAGTATGAAGAGCAATTGGAAGTAGAACGTGCACAGTATGAGGAGCTGTTAGAAGCAGAACGTGCTGAGCATGGGCAGCAGTTGGAGGCAGAACGTGCTCAACATGTAGAGCAGCTGCAAGATGAGCTTGCCCAGTATGAAGAGCAATTGCGAGAAGAACGTGTTCAGCGCGAGAAGCAACTGCAAGAAGAACGCGCTCAGTATGAGAAGCGGCATGAAGAGCAGCAAGTCCAGCATGAACGGAAATTGCAGGAATTGCGCACCCAATATGAGGGGGATGTGGATGCTTGGACTGCACTGCAGGAGGAAGCATCGGCTGTACATGCCAAGGAACTGACGGATCTTGAGCAGTCTCTGCGTGCAGAAGCTGAGCAGAACGTGCAGAAGAAGGATGCGCGCATCCATCAGCTCGAAGGACATCTGGGACGCGCAGAGGAGCTTGATCGAGCGCGTCAGGTGGAGATGGAGCGGCTCATACGCGTGCGAGATCATGTGCAGGCTGAGGCTGCTGAGCTGCAGCAGCAGCTTGAAGCGATCGAACAGAGCAAGGAAGAAGAGCTCGAAGCGCTTCGTGCTCAATTCGAGCGGCAGCTGAATGAGCGACTTGACCAAGAACGAGCGGCCTGGATGCGTGAAGCCGAACAAGCACGAAACGCACTGCAAGAACAATGGGAAGCAGAACGCCATGCTTGGAAAGAACAGGGTGAACAAGAGCAGGATGCCTTGTACGATCAGCTCGCGGAATATGAAGATAAATGCCGTCAGCTTGAATCTGAGAAGGAAGAGCTGCAAGCAGCTTTCACAAGCATCCAACACGCGCAGCATGAAGCTGCTGCCACTATTGCAGAAGCGAGACAGCAGGCGGAGGAAGTTCAGTCCCGTTATTACCAGTTGGAGGAAGAACAGCAGCTATACATCACGGAGCTTGAACAATATGAAGAAGCCAAGTCTCTCTTGAAGCAGCGTGAGCAAGAATGGGCACAGCAAGAGCAGCAGTGGACAGAGACAGCGGCTACGTGGAGTGAAGAGCGTGAGCAGCTGCAGCAACAGCTCGAGAGATTGAAGGCTGAAGTTGAGGAAGCGAAGAAGCATACAGAAGAGCAGGTTCGGTCTCATGCTGAGATGGAGGTTATTCAGGAGCAATTCGAGGTTCTCTCCCATCAATTCCGCTTATCCCAACTGGAGCGGGAGAAAGAACGCAGACAAGCGGATGAGACACAAGGGGCTTATTCGAAGCTTACTGATGAATATACCAAGCTTAATGATGAGCTCACGAAGCTCAAGGATGAGTACGCGAAGCTCCAAAGCGAATTCAACGAATGGTTGGAAATGATCGAGTAGATATACATGAGGAGCGAACAAAGGAATAGCAAATAAATGATGCAAGATATAGGGAAATTTATTAATAACGTATGGATGGAAATCGCGGCGGTATTCGCGTCATGGAACGGTTTGGATTATGCCATAGTGGGAGCAGCAATCGCATGTATTGTTCTGGGAGCAGTGCGGGGATTCAAGTCTATCGCGCTCTCCCTCTTTGGCTATATTGTCGCCTTTATCGTCGCGGCTCGGTTTTATGCAGATTTTGTACCATGGGTAAGGAAGAGAATATTTACAACAACAGTTAGCAGCGGATCAGGGGCGAAAGCCAGCGGCGGTACGCCCTTAGCGGGAACATTTATGGATACCGTACACGCTGTGGTGGCCTTTTTGCTTCTGTTCACTTTTGTATTGGCAGGCCTCTGGCTAATCCGGTTCGCCTTGAAGAAATTCACGGATGTACCGCCGGTACGAACCGTAGATCGGGTAATAGGGGCAGTTCTCGGATTGGTGCAATTTGTCTTTTTGTGGTGTATGATTTACGTACTACTGCGGGCATGGCCGGCAGGTGTATTTCGCGACTGGGTTGATGCTTCGATATGGGTAAATCGAACGGGGAAGTGGATGCCAGATGTTATGGTTGAAGCTGTAAAATGGGCTCAGTGGCTGTAATGGAATCACTGGTAAATGCGTGGTATGCATGAATCGTCATATACATGAATGAACAGACCGCCGTCCTCCCAAGCAATAGGCAGGGATCAACGGCGGCCGCTCATTTTTCGACAATAAATTTGGCTGTCATTTCATTGTGTCCCGGACCGCACAGAATTGTGCATGACATGTCATATGTACCGGGTTGTTCTGGAGTGATAACTTGCTTCGGATGAGTTGGATCAAGGGACAAATTCAATGCCTTAATAGCAACTCCGTGATTGCCGACGGCATCTAATACGATGCGTATGGGTTCACCGGATTTGACGCGGTATTCAGACTGATCGAATTTGAAATTCGTGGCTTTAATGATAAGCTCTTTGTCTGTTTTTACATCGTCATCTTGCTTTTGTCCAGATTGTCCCCCGCATCCGGATACTATGACCGCTGCGAGCAATAGGCATGAGATGAGCGACCTTAGGCTACCCCGAGTCAACATTCGTATTTCCTCCTCTCCTCGTCCATATAGTGTAACGGAAATTTTATCCTTTTTCCATTGCTTATATGGAGCGAAGAGAAGGAAGCTATACAAGGGGCTCACTCATGGGAATGAGCACAGCAGCCCTGGATGATGATCACGCCGTTATCTGGACTCGTGGCCAGCTTCGAACGGCGTTGCGACCGGAATGAACAAGTCGATCAATCCAATGACAAGCGCTGCAAGAATAGCGCCGAGTACAGTGACGGATACACCGCCAACAAAGAACTGGGCGATGTAGATGACAACCGCACTGGCGATGAAGCCGACGATCCCGCGTCCGAACGGCGTAACTCGTTTTCCAAATATGCCTTCGACAATCCAGCCGAATAAGGCTATGACTAAGGCGAGGATTAAGGCACTCCAGAAACCGCCTACGGTGAACATCGGCACAATCCAGCCCGTAACCATCAATACGATGGCTGCCACAATGAATCGAACCACATGACCGAGAAAACTCATGGACTTTTCCTCCTTACTCGTTTGAAGGGTATAGGTTTGTGCAACAATTATTGTAACCTTATCCGCGATATTCATGAGTGGCATGTTCAGACATTGGATAGCCATTATTTCGGTATACCGCTATAATGAACAGCGAGAGGAGTCGTGACTTGTTTTGGACTCGAAAATTTTAAAAACAATGGATTACCATAAAATACTGCAATCGCTCGCGCGACATGCGGCTACCCCGTTAGGGGAACATGCTTCCTTGTCTCTGCTGCCAAGCACGGATCTGGAGGAAGTGAAACGACGCCTGCAAGCGACGGATGAGGCGATGACGATAGAGCGGTTGAAGGGGGGAGCTCCATTCTCCGGTGTTACCGATATACGTCCTGCCGTGAAGCGCGCACGTATTAATGCAATGCTGAGTGCCAATGAATTGTGGGATATTTCAGCGCTTATCTTTGCTGGCCGTCGCGTAAGACGTCATATTGAGAGTGTACATGAAGATAATCCTGTACCGCTTCTGATGGCGCTGGCGGATTCGCTAAGCTGGCAGAAGGAATTGGAAGAAGAGATTAGACGCTGCATCGATGAGCAGGGCGAGGTGCTGGATCAGGCAAGTGCTGAACTGGCAACGGCACGCCGTGAACTGCGCATCGGGGAGACACGCATCCGAGAGAAGCTGGAGTCCATGATTCGTTCATCCAGCGCGTCCAAGATGCTGCAGGAGCAGCTGATCACAATTCGCAATGATCGATACGTAATCCCGGTGAAGGCAGAGTACCGCGGCCATTACGGCGGGATTGTTCATGATCAATCCAGTTCAGGGGCAACGCTCTTCATTGAGCCTGAGGCGATTGTGACACTTAATAATAAGCTGCGGGAAATTAAGCTCAAGGAAGAGCGTGAGATTGAGCGTATTTTGTCACGCTTGACCGAGCACGTTGGCTTGCAAGTTGATCTGCTGTTAAGTGATACGGATTGCATTGAACAGTTGGACTTCATCTTCGCGAAGGCTCGTCTAGCGCATGAGATGAAGGCAACGCTGCCGCGCATGAATGATCGCGGGTATATGAAGCTCATTAAGGGCCGCCATCCGCTTATTGATCGGGAACAAGTGGTGCCGATCGATGTGGAGCTTGGCAATGATTATACGACTATTATCGTTACCGGTCCGAACACAGGCGGTAAGACGGTATCCTTGAAAACGATGGGACTGCTAAGTCTCATGTCCATGTCTGGTTTGTTCATACCGGCTCAGGATGGCAGCCAACTATGTGTATACGATGCCATTTATGCTGATATCGGCGATGAGCAGAGCATTGAACAGAGTTTGAGTACGTTCTCCAGCCATCTGACGAACATTATTCGCATATTGGGAGAAATGACTCCGAAGAGCCTCGTGCTGTTAGATGAGCTTGGGGCAGGAACGGATCCTGCAGAAGGATCTGCACTCGCGATCGCGATTCTGGAGCATATTCATCGTCTTGGCTGCAGACTCGTTGCGACGACGCACTATAGCGAACTGAAGGCATATGCATATGAACGCAAGGGCGTCATTAATGCAAGCATGGAATTTGACGTGCAGACATTGCGCCCAACGTATAGACTTCTTGTTGGTGTTCCTGGCCGAAGCAACGCATTTGCGATTGCAGAACGTCTTGGACTTCCGACTTCCATCATTGAGCACGCTCGTGGCGAAGTAACAGAAGAAGACATGCGTATCGAGACGATGATCGCATCGCTCGAGGAGAACCGTCTTCGCGCAGAAGCAGAGCGTGTGGAAGCAGAGAAGATTCGCAAGGAAACAGAGCTCCTTCGTGCTTCGATTGTTGAAGAAGAAGCGAAGCTTCAGGCGGAGCGGGACAAGCGAATTGAGCGTGCTTCTGAGGAAGCGCGTGAAATTGTTCGGAAGGCGCGTTATGAAGCAGATGATATCATTACAGAACTGAAGCTGCTCGCTCAGGAAGGCGTGAGTGTGAAGGAGCATTTGTTGACCGAGGCTCGCAAGAAGCTCGATGAAGCTGCTCCGGCTAGCAAACTAGCCTCCAAGTCGAAGACTGTGAAGAAGCAAGCACGCAAGATTGAAGCTGGGGATGACGTTATGGTATACAGCTTGAATCAGAAGGGCAGCGTGGTTGAGATGGCGGGCAACGAAGCTGTTGTTCAGCTGGGTATTATGAAGATGAAGGTTCGAATGGATGATTTGGAGCTTGTCACTTCATCCGCTTCGAAGCAGAGCAGTAAGTCCGTGAAGACAGGCACAAATGTGAAGCGGACACGAGCGGACAATGTACGTTCCGAGCTTGACTTGCGTGGAGCGAATTTAGAAGAGGCAATTATTGAGGTCGATCGCTTCCTTGATGAAGCTCTGCTCGCGAACTTGGGTCAGGTATATATCATTCACGGCAAAGGGACTGGGATTCTGAGAACGGGAATTCAGGAGTTCTTGCGAAGACACAGACATGTGAAGACGTTCCGTCTCGGCAACTACGGTGAAGGCGGTACAGGGATTACGGTTGCTGAACTTTCGTAACAGCGAACGAACCGGGGAGGATGAATGTGGAACGATTTATTGAGCAATGGCTTAGTAACCCATACGTATCCATGTGTGCTTACTTTTCTGTAACCGTACTGGCGCTTGTCGTGTTCTTGTCCATCTTTGAATTAGTGACAAGATACAGATGCTGGGAGGAGATCCGCAAAGGCAATATTAGTGTCGCGATGGCTACCTCTGGCAAAATCTTCGGAATTTGCAACATATTCCGCTTCGGGATCGAAGCACGGGATACGTTGTATGCGTCATTGACATGGGCAGCACTAGGGTATGTACTGCTATTAATGGCATATTTTTTGTTTGGATTTCTGATGCCGTATTTCAAATTGGACGATGAAATTCAGAAGGATAACCGTGCAGTTGGTTTGCTGTCTATGGTTATCTCCGTATCCATGTCCTACATTATCGGAGCTAGCATTAAGTAGTTTTACGTAGGAACAGCAGGTTCGTTACTATGGCAGCGGAGGTCTTGCATGAAGTATTTATGGGGAACACTGTTTGCATTGGCAGCGATATTTATTATTATTGGAATCGTGTATTGGGCGAATCTGTAATGGATGCTCTATAATAGAGATACCCGCACGAACAAGTGCAGATCATTATGAATTGACATCTAGATAGGGGAGAATGTGCTCTGTAATCGACTTGCAGAGCCTTCTGATAAGAAAGGCAGGTTGAACGGACATGAGTCAGATTTGTCCTTGGTGTGATACGGAAATTGTGTGGGATGAGGTGCTAGGTCCAGAAGAAGAGTGTCCGCATTGCCACAATGAGCTGAATGCTTATCGAACATTGAATGTGGATATTGAGCACGATCCTGATAAGCAGCATGATGATCATGATCATGAGGAAGAATCCGAGGAGAAGGGCTGGTCCAACTTCGGCTGGACAGAAGATGCTGCCTTGTTCGGCGATGAGAGTTCATTGCAGTACCAAGAAGGCGTGGATAAGGTGCTTCATGGGCAATCCGAAGTGCCAGAATGTCCTCAGTGCAGAGAATATATGTTACTAGCTGGCACAGAAACGATTGGTTCCAATCACTTCGAGCCACATGTATCGGAAGCCTTGAAGGCGCCGGTAGTAACAGCGCCATTCCGCTTGGATGTATATGTATGCACTTCTTGCTTCCAAGTATCCAAAGTACTGGCTGAGCCGCACCGCGAGCCGCTTATGGAAGTCGTCCGCCGTGCGCAGTCTGAATAAATTATCATAAGACGGCTGCTTTAGGGCAACTTATAAGCTGTAACGAAGAGGGCTATATGCCCGATTAAGCAGGGAGGGGTTCCCTTCGTGACAGCGCGTCTTGACGCTCAATCGCTATTGCTGTTGATCGTTTTTGGTCTCTTTTCGTTGGCGAATGCTCTTTCGGGAGCATTCGTCAATGTTTTTCTATGGAAGGCTGCATCAGATTACAGCTTGATTGGCTGGTTTGCCTTCAGTCAGCAACTATCCAGCGGGTTGACCTTCTACTGTGCAGGCAAGTGGGTGAAGGAAGGCAACAAGATGAATTGCCTGCGGCTCGGCATTGGATTGGCGGGGGCATTTTATGCAGTAGTACTCTGGCTTGGTAAAGGTGCGGTCGATTACATATGGCTGCTCGGATTTATATTGGGTGCTGCGTTCGGTGCCTTTTGGCTCGCCTTTAATGTGGTGTATTTCGAAGTGACTGATCCGGACAATCGTGATTTATTTAATGGCTGGGTTGGGCTTATCGGTTCATGCTGCGGGATGGCCGCGCCGTGGGCATCCGGATATTTGATCACCAAGCTTGGCGATGGAACGGGCTACCGCATCATCTTTACCGTATCATTTTGCGTGTTTATTGGGGCAATCGTATTCAGCTTTTGGCTGCGCAAGCGTCCCCCTGAGGGTCACTATAATTGGACATTGCCATTTACCGCATGGAAGAAGGCTGGCAGTCCTTGGCGGCATGCCTTGCCAGCGCTTGCTGCACAAGGCGCCAAGGATGGGGTCTTTACCTTCCTGATCGGACTTGTGGTCTACATTGCAACGACCAATGAGATGAAGCTGGGCAATTACACCCTAATCACATCTGCTGTAGCATTAGGCAGCTTCTATGTGATAGGCAGGATTATGCGTCCTTCCTTCCGGGCACCGGGCTTGTTCATCGGGACGATTGCAATGGCGCTTGCAGTCATTCCTCTATTTTTCGGTGTTGCATATGGAAGCCTGCTTCTATTCGGGATTATCACCTCGCTATTCTCGCCACTGTTTGTGATCCCGATGACAACCGCTACTTTCGACATTATGGGGGTAGATGAGCGTTCAGCAGCCCAACGCGTGGAGCTGACGGTTCTGCGTGAATTTGGTTTGTTGATCGGGCGAATGGCAGGGGTTGCAGCGTATTTGCTAGTTGTGCAATGGAGAACGACAGAGCCGGTTGTCGTTGCTTTCTTGGCTGTTTTGGGGGCTCTTCCTATTATCAGTGCAGTAAGCATCCGGACATTAGTATCGAATCAGCGAATAGGAAAATAAGAAAGGCCCTGCTGCTCGCATGAGTCATCAGGGCCTTTTATATTCCTGTCTTTTTCACGAATAGAACGTATAGGTTTAACTAAAACGTCCGGGTTCACCGTTATCTCCTCGTGTAGCTGAACAGTTCAGCATCCGGATGGAAGCCGAATTCAATCAAATCTCCAACAATTTGAGACGCAATGGTGCTGTATACAGTGCCATTTCCGCCAAAGGCCTCAATGAAGAAGCATCCTGGACGGTGAGGAGCCTCGCCAAAATAGGGATATCCATCCCGCGTGACACCGAATGCGCCCGTCCAAGCATTTTCAGCTATGAGCGGAGCCAACTGTGGGAATAGGGCCTCCACTTCCTTGATAAGCTGTGCGGTTTTGCTTGGGAGCAGCTTATTCCGCTCTTCAGTACTTATATCTCCTTCATCAAATCCGCCCGCCAGGATCCGATTATCTGCCGAAGTACGCAAATATAAATAAGGACGCCTTGTCTCCCAAATGAGGAAGCGTTCATGCCATACATCAAGCAGATCAGGGATAGTTTGCGTTTTAATCGCGAAGGAGCTAGTAATTCTTGTGTTTGGATTCGACTTCATTTCATTCGTTTCATACCCGAGTGCGAATACGGCATGCTTGGCTGTTGCTACAAATCCGCCATCCGTTTGTATCTGAACGAAACCACCCTCGTGCCTCACTTGGGTGCCCTTGGTATGCTCGAATACTCGCAGTTTATATTTGTTTTTCGCAGTATGTAATAGTGCATGTGTGAAACGGTAAGGATTCACCTCAGCATCACCATGAGTGACAATTGCGGCCGGCTTATCGAATCCAAATCGATGACGAATTTGTTGACTGTTCCACCATTCTGTATGGAAGCCATAGCGATGCAAAATATCGTATTCGACTCGCAGACTTCTTACGTCTTCTTCGCTGCTTGCATAATAGAGGCTGCTGCGAGGGAACATCTCAGAATCCTCATCGAGCTCGGAAGCGATCGTAAGCAGACGTTCAGCTGCCTGCTTGCACAGTGTATAGAAACGAAGTCCCCTTCTCTCACCAAATAAACCGATGCATGAGGTCAATGAACGATCATTCATGTATTGAAGCAATCCTGTACTGGAGCTTGTACTGCCGCCCCCGACATGCCTCTTCTCCAGCACAACGACATCGAATCCGCGCTTGCACAGCTCATAGGCGCAAAGTGCGCCACTAATGCCTGATCCGACTACTAGCACGTCGCAGCGAATGGATTCAGATAATGGGGGATGCACATGCCTAGATGGCAGCGTACTTTTCCATGGAAGCGACCCAAATTGTAGATCCACGCGACATCTCCTTTCGTCCAGATTTCCGGTTACATATTTCCCTAATGTTGGGTTCATAATACATAGAGAACGACAACTTCCAGACAGGATGAAAGGAGTATGCTCAGATGCAATATGCTCAGCATAACCAACAGTCACATCAAGGCAATATGAAGCCGTTATCGGCGAAGGAATTGGAGTACATCGTGGATTCGATCTCCAATGAGGATTTGCTTATTAAGCAGTGTGCGGCAACCGCAGCAATGGCGACAACTCCAGGTGTTCAGCAAGCGCTGACGCACATGATCGGTGTTCATCAGCAGCACATGAATGTATTGCTACATACTCTGCAGCAGCACACACATATGGCACCAACTAGTCCACAACAATCTCAATAATCGAAGTAATGAAGGAGGAACGACAACATGAATGGTTCACAACAAAATCAATTCATGCAAGAGGAAGACTTGTTGTACACGATCTTGGCTGATTTGAAGCGAACTTCTCGCGAGTATACAACAGGTGTAACAGAAGCGGCTTGTCCGGTAGTTCGGCAGATGTTTACGGACTTGACTCACAGTACGTTAACGATGCAAGGACAGCTGTTCACGCTCATGGAGAAGAACAATATGTATTCCGTCGCATCACCAGCATTGCGCCAGGAGTTGGACAAGCAACTGAAGGACAATCAACAGCTTCAAATGAAATCCAACCAGTTCGTGCAGCAGAAGCTGGGCCAAGCGGGATATGGTCACTATCAGCAGCATGCGCATCAACAACAAGAGCATCATCAAGGCAACTACAATCAGTACATGTAATACAGGGAAAGGCTGCTGAGTACTTCAGCGGCCTTTTTACTTGCGGCTGTAGTACGGAGATGACCTACCAACCAGCAAAGCTGCAATTTCGCATGGTCGTGGACCTTCAATTCCATTACGGCAACAGGTATCATAGCAGTAGGAAATGCACTAGGAAATCATGAAATGCGCAGTAAAGCCTGTTGATATTGGCGTGCACATATGAAAAGGTGTATCATATGTAGCATATTTACACTAAAGTCGGCTTGCCCACTGCAGGTCGAGGGAGGATCGAATATGAAGGATTTGAGCGATTTTAATATTAGCATACTTAAATTGTTAAAAGAGGACGCGCGTCGTTCCCCGGCGCTCATCGCCACGATGCTTGGTGTTGACGAAGAGAAAGTTCGCACTGCGATTGCCGAGATGGAAGAAGAGCACGTCATTGTTAAATATGCAACGGTAGTGAATTGGAGCAAGGTTGATGATGAGACTGTAACCGCCCTTATTGAAGTGCAAATAACTCCAGAGCGTGGTCGTGGCTTCGAGGGTATTGCAGAGCGAATATACTTATTCCCACAAGTGAAGTCCGTATACTTGATGTCTGGCGCCTATGATTTGCTAGTTGAGGTAGAAGGAAAGAACTTGCGTGAAGTAGCTTCCTTCGTATCCGACAAGCTGTCTCCGATTGAATCGGTATTGTCGACGAAGACACACTTCATCCTGAAGAAGTATAAGCAGGACGGCATTATTTATGAAGAGCGCGAGGATGATCATCGTCTCGTAATTACCCCGTGAAAGGTGAAGTGCTATGATTAAGGAAGAAGAGAAGCAAGCTGGCGTACGCTCCATGAGCGACTATATTAATCCATTGGTACGTGACATTGCGCCATCCGGTATTCGTAAGTTCTTCGACTTGGCTAACGCCAGCAAGGACATCATCACACTCGGTGTCGGGGAACCGGATTTCTGCACGCCTTGGCATGTTCGTGAAGCGTGTGTATATTCGTTAGAGCGTGGTCGTACGAAGTACACTTCCAATGCAGGGATGCTGGAACTGCGCGAAGCGATTGCAGAATATTTGAACAATTCATTCCAAGTAAAATATGAACCGTCAGATGAAGTGCTTGTTACCGTTGGCGGATCGGAAGCCATTGATCTGGCACTGCGGACGCTGGTTGCCCCAGGCGATGAAATCCTTATCCCGGAACCGTGTTATATCTCATATTCGCCGATCGTGTCGATTGGTGGTGGGGTAGCGGTAGGAATTGAGACGGATGCTGCTAATCAGTTCAAGCTGACTGCGGAGGCGTTGAAGGCTAAGCTTACACCGAAATCCAAGGTACTGATATTATGCTATCCGAGTAATCCAACAGGCGGTATTATGACCTATGAGGATTGGCTCCCGATCGCGAAGATTGTTGAAGAACACGATTTGATCGTCATTTCAGACGAGATTTATGCTGAGTTAACATATGATCAGAAGCATGTCAGCTTCGCATCCATTCCAGGCATGAAGGACAGAACGGTGCTTGTCAGCGGATTCTCCAAGGCATTTGCCATGACTGGCTGGCGGATGGGGTATGCATGCGGTCATCCGGAGATCATTGCCGCGATGATGAAGATTCATCAATATACGGTCATGTGTGCACCGATAATGGGACAGATTGCCGCCCTTGAAGCATTGCGCAATGGGATGAGCGAGAAGGATCATATGATGGAGTCGTACAATCAGCGCAGACGTCTTGTTGTGAACGGATTCCGCGAAATTGGTCTGGAATGCCATGAGCCGCAAGGGGCTTTTTATGCATTCCCATCCATTAAGTCAACTGGACTTACTTCAGAGCAATTTGCCCATCGGTTGTTGTTCGAAGCTAAGGTTGCGGCTGTTCCGGGTGATGTGTTCGGCCTAGGAGGAGAAGGTCATATTCGCTGCTCTTATGCGACATCCGTTGCGCAATTGAATGAAGCTCTTGATCGAATGGGTCGTTTCCTCGACAAGATGAAGCAAGAAATGTGATAATTATTCATAATCAACGAAAATGAACTAGTTTTCTTTCTTTCCCTCTGGTATAATATAACATGTCTCGCAGAACTGTCCCATGTTATGGAACATCTGGAGAAACCTAGGATATTCTAGAATCGCCATGAAGGGAGGAAAGGTCGATTGTTTTGTTCGAACTATACCTTGACGTCGTATCCGCATAGTTCAGTGAGAGAAGATAGATCTCATGTAAGATGGTCGGGCAGAACAAGAAACATTTCGTCCAAGCTATTGGCGCTTGAGTATGAAATCCTTGTCCTTCGCAAGCAAATGGAGCAGATGTTCCAAGAGGAGCAGTCCTTTACTGCAGAGACAGTAATCGAGATTAGCAGCATGTTGGACTTGAAGATTAATGAATATATGAAATCACAATCGATGAAATAGATGGTGCGTGAGGAAGACTCCTATGAGGAGTCTTCTTTTTTTGCCTATGTTGTTTATGATATAGTGAAGGTTGGGATTTATTAAACGGACAATACATTTATATGGGGCAACGTGGAGAGGGGACAGGCTATCATGCGCAATTGGAGATGGATCGGTGTTCTAGCGGTATTGCTTGTGCTTGTAAGTGGTTGTGGAGGGCCTAAAGCCGATGCTACAGTATTCATCATGACATCATCGTCATTACCTCCCGAAATGACAAGTGCACTGCAAGATGATCTGAATAAGACGTTTGAAAATAAATTCACAGTCCAAGTCGTCGCTTCACCGTTGTACAGCATCGAGAAGTTGTTTGTGGAATATGCGGCTGGAGAGAATAGTGTAATGGTCATTCCAGAGGAGGACGCGAAGAGAATGGCTCCTCAGGGTGGACACGTAGCTCTCGATAAGTATTTTGATGCCAAAAAATATAACGAAGGCGTGTACGACGGTGCTGTATATGAAGGCAAGGAAGAGCATAAAGGAACTTTCTTATTCTCGTTGTCTGCAGAGAAGCTGCCTGTCTTGAAGAAACATGGCATTCAGGAAAAGGGGCTGTCTGTTACGATTCCTTCGCGCACACCTGATGAAGCCAGATCCGTTGAGATACTCAAGGCTCTTGCTGAAGAGAAGTAATGTGGCTTGATTCAGACAGATCGTACAGATCGATAAGCAATCATTGGACATCACGGTAAGACATCATAAGTGAAAGGGGGGAGCGCTCGTGATCATTGGTGTAACAGGAAGCACCGGGAGCGGGAAAACATCATTTGCAATGCATTATGCTGCAACGTTCGGGCGTGAAGGGTTCTACATGACGACCCGTCTTACGCCGCTTCCGGATGAATTGCCTGCGCCACCCCATTTCACATGGCAGACGATTCATACGGAATGTGCTTTGCCAGAAGTTCTGCATCGAATCAATGAGCAATCCAATATGTACCGGGCCGACCGGCGTGTACTTGTCATTGATAGCGTTACCTCGTATTTGCATGACGCACACGAACGAATTATGGAGGAAATGGACAATAAGCAGGATCTTGCTGAATACGCTGGGCGCTTGACAGCTGCGCGGATGGAGTTGCAAGAGGCATTGTTCATCTTTCAAGGCAAGCTGTTCATTATTACGAACGAGCCGCCAGGCTACACACCTTTCACGAATCCGCTTGAAGTTGAGTATATTGTGCAGCACGCCGCTCTGAATCGCGAGCTTGTAAAGCGGAGTACACAATGGTTCCGGATGACTTCAGGGATTCCAGAGGACATTAGCGCGAAGCGGAAACGAAAGTAAACTAGAAATGTGCACGTGGAGAGGACATTAAGCCCAGGATAGAACGGTAATGAGGGGGCATAGCAAATGAAGTTATATACGCGTACAGGTGATGAAGGAACGACATCGTTGATAGGTGGTCGGGTACCGAAGGATCATTTGCGGGTAGCAGCTTATGGGGAGCTTGATGAGCTGAATTCATTCGTCGGCTGGGCGATTACTTGCTGTCATGGAGATGAAATGAAAGCACTTCGGGAGCAGTTATCCGTGATTCAGCATGAATTGTTCGATTGCGGAGCCGATACCGCTTATGCGGAGCAGAAGCAGGGGAAATTCATTTATAAAATTCGTCCAGAACAGGTGGAGCAGCTTGAGAAATGGATGGACGATCATGAGACAGCGAATGAGCCGATCACAAAGTTCATTTTGCCAGGAGGATCCGAGGCGGCAGCAGCCTTGCATATATGTCGAACTGTGTGTCGAAGAGCGGAGCGTCAGCTCGTTACGCTCTCGCATCAGGAGACCGTACATGTCGAAGTAATGAAATATGTGAATCGATTGTCAGACTATTTCTTTACAGTGGCGCGCCGGGCAAATGGTCTTGTTGGCGTTCAGGATCAGGAATATGTGAGAAGTGCTGACGTGTTCAGGAAGAAGGAGCAGCATGATTGAAGAAGAAGGGAAGCAAGAAGCGGACGACTTGTCTGGGGAGATTGCGGCTGAGCTGTCCTATGTAGTGCCTGAGAGTGAAGAAGGGATTCAACTTCGAACCGTTCTCCGTTCCAGATTGAATTTGTCGAGGCGTTTATTGAAGCGGCTGAAGACGTTGGAACAAGCGATTACGGTGAATGGCGGTACAGAATACAATGGCAGAATTCTTACGGTGCGCGACAAGCTTCGTGCGGGTGATCTGATCCGGGTGGAGATTGCAGAGGATCATGTGGATACAATCGAGCCAGAGCCAATCCCAATTCAGATTGTATACGAGGATGAGGATATTCTCGTGCTCAATAAGCAGGCAGGCATAGTGGTTCATCCAACCAAGGGATATCCGAATGGGACATTGGCTAATGGAGTTGTCCATCATTGGCGGATGCGTGGCGAGCGAACCCGCTTTCGACCAGCGAATCGACTCGACCAAGAGACCTCTGGGCTGCTTATTGTTGCGAAGCACGGCCACGCTCATCATCAATTATCGGATCAGATGCAGAAGAATGAGGTGTGGAAGCAGTATGAGGCATTTGTATTTGGGATTCCTCGTGAGGAGGAAGGGACGGTACATGCTCCAATCGATAGAGACAAGGAGCAGCCTCATCTTCGTGTCGTGACACCGGATGGATACGATTCCATCACGCATTATCGTGTGCTGGAGTCCTACCATGGACAAGCTGCAAGAGTAAGCTGCCGACTGGAGACGGGACGTACTCATCAAATCCGGGTGCATATGAAGCATATCGGAAGTCCGCTGCTGGGCGATAAGTTCTATGCTGATCCTGATCTGGTGAATACTCCGCTGCTTCAGGCTGCAGTGGAGCCATTAACGCGGCATGCACTTCATGCCTCTGAGCTGCGATTTACACACCCGATGAGTGGGGTTAAGCTTCACTTTAAGGCCGAGCTTCCTCAGGAACTAGTAGAACTGCGTGACCGGCTTGTTGACTGGAGCGAGTAATAATGAAATGATGTTATGAGAGGAGTTACATGACATATGAACGTTACTGTATATCAATATGCCAAATGCGGCACTTGCCGTAAAGCAGTGCAGTGGCTCAAGGGACAAGGCTATGATGTTGCACTGATCCCGATCGTAGAGGAGCCGCCAAGCAGCGAGGAATTGCGTGCACTAGTTGCCCAAAGCGGATTGGAGTTGAAGAAATTCTTCAATACGTCTGGCGAAGTATACAAGGCGATGCAGCTTAAGGACAAGCTGCCAACGATGAGCGAGCAGGAACAGTTGAATCTGTTGGCATCAAATGGCAAGCTGATCAAGCGTCCTATTGTTACAGATGGGTATCGAGCAACAGTCGGCTTCAAGGAAGAGATGTTTGCAGAAGCGTGGGGCACGGCCTCCAAGCATTAAGAAGGATTTGCAACAGTTGATCCTGACAAGCAGCACATAGGTACGATGCTGTTCAGATTAACAGGAACCGTGTTAATAGATCATGCAGGATGAGGAAGATGATGGTTGACATCACGTGAACGAACAAGTAAGATTCCTCATGGAAGTATTTAACTAGCGATGAAAGGGGAGGGTAATGGTGGAAGGCAGTCCGAGTCATTTGCGACAACTGATGTACACTCGTAGAGAGGATGTGTCCTATACAAGCGGCCCTCCCATGTCTTGCTGTGCCCTGAATCGTCTTGCATGCTGTATGCACGAGAAGAATCAGTAGGCTTATTTGACGTGTGAGGAATCGACTTGCTGGATGTAATCAAGCTCTCTCTTTGCGAGGGGGCTTTTTTTGTGTGTAGATGTTTTTTGTAGTAGATTGAATTTGAGTAAGTTGAATTTGGGTAAGAAGGTGATCGACATGATATTTTTGACATTGGAAATGATGATGAAGCTCGGTTTGGCGCTATTATTCGGTTTGCTGATTGGGCTTGACAGACAAATTAAGCAAAAACAGCTTGGTTTGAGACCGAGTATGGTCATATGTATTGCCAGCTGCCTGGTTACGATTGTGTCAATTGAGGCATTCGGGAAGTTCGGCGGCACTAACCATCCGAATATGGATCCAATGCGCTTGGCAGCTCAGATCATAAGCGGGGTCGGTTTTATTGGAGCGGGTGTTATCTTGCGAAGAAGCAATGAGGTTATTTCCGGTCTCACTTCTGCAGCGTTAATCTGGTCGGCGTCTGCTCTCGGTGTAGCGATTGGGGCTGGATTCTATTTGGAAGCAACTTGCGGTGCGGCGCTGCTGATTACGGCTGTCAATCTCATTCCGGGTTTAATTAAGATGATTGCCCCTGCCAAGTTGAACCGGCATGATGTGGCGTTGAAGATCGTCGTAGAATCGAACCACCGAATGACGGATCTCATAAAGAAGATTCAGCGCAAGGATCGAACGGATGCAGATGAGTTCCATATCCGCCACTTTAAACTCAAGGATCTGGATAAGGATCGCCAGCGAATTGACCTAGTGCTATCTGTGCCAAGTAATCAATACTTGACGGAAATCTATTATTCCATCAAGAAGATTGAGCATGTTGTGAGCGTAGAGATCGAGCAATTGTAAGTAGAGCGCAAGAAGATGGATTGCTGTCTTATCAAGAGGCGGATTTCTATCTTGATCATATGGAGAGGGAAGAGGCGGAGGACATTAAGCAATTGCTCGCTTACCCAGAAGGTACAGCAGGATCACTTATGACAACGGAGATCATCCGAATCCGTACGACAGATACAATTGCTGAGGTTCTTGATTGGATGCGCCGTTGCTTGACGAATGTGGAGACTATTTATTACAGTCGGTTAGTCGGGATCGTGACTTTTGATGATGTAATGTCTCATTTGTAGCATAAATAGAAAGAATGAGTATGGGTTCCTTGCTTGGCAGAATCCGTTATCTAGTGATTGTAGGAATTATGATATACTTGACGATAGGCATTGAAGCGAAAGGGGTAATCCATACCGATGGAAGTACAATTGAATGATAATAAGGAGCAGCGCTTACTGCTCGTTGATGGAATGGCGCTCTTATTTCGCGCCTATTTCGCTACTGCGTACGGCGGTTCTATTCGTCGAATGAAGGATGGAACACCAACGAATGCGGTGTATGGCTTTATGAGATATTTCTGGGATGCGGTAGAACGGTTCGAGCCGACTCATATTGCATGCTGCTGGGATCTCGGGAGCAAGACATTTCGCTCAGAACAGTTCACAGCGTACAAAGCAAATCGTCCCGATTGCCCAGAGGATCTGGTACCACAATTTCAACTCATTCGGGATGTAATGGATGGATTCGGCATCCCTAATATATCGGCTGAAGGATTCGAGGCAGATGACTGTATCGGAACCTTGTCGCGCTTATTCCGTGATGATATGCATGTCTTTGTCCTGACAGGCGACCACGATATGCTGCAGCTTGTTCATGAACGGACGACTGTGATCATCATGAAGAAGGGGCATGGCAATTATGCAGTCTATTCGCCATTGTCACTCATGGAGGAGCGTCAGCTGACTCCAGAGCAGGTGGTTGATGTGAAGGGGCTTATGGGAGATACTGCGGACAACTATCCAGGCGTGAAAGGGATAGGTGAGAAAACAGCACATAAGCTGATCCAGCAATATCAGAGCATTGAGGGAATATTGGAGAATTTGCCGGAGCTTGCGAAGGGTGTACGGACGAAGATTGAGTCCGACCTTGAGATGCTCCATTTGTCACGACAGCTTGCGCGCATCAACTGCGATGTGCCGGTAGAGTGCCAGATGGATGTCTGTGTATTTGCGCCAGAGCGCGAGTCCGTCAGTGCAATATTTGAGCGTCTAGAAATGAAAAGTATGATATCGTACGTCGGAATGTAACGAACATGGGCGGTAGAATGAAGGGGAGGAGCAGAAGCTCCTCCCTTTTTTGATCATAAGTGCTGTATGAAGGTTGGGTTCGTGAATCCAAGTCATCAGCTTAATCGGTGAAATGCGCCTCGCCTATGACCATGTACAGGAAGCCGCGAAGCTCTTCTCCCTCTTCCTCCGACAAGCGATAAAAGGATTCTAAATAGCCTTCTTCCTTGAGATCGTCCTGCCCGAGAATGGCGGTCAGCCCGCTCTGCAAGTCGGTAACGAGCTTCTTGCCGTAAAAACGGCCTGTAGATGTAATCGCCAAATCAAAGCGCCGATAGCTGTGCCCTACGAAGGTGACGAAGCGTGTTGTTGTCGTCTCTGTGCTGTCCGATAGAAAATCAAGATCATGATTGCTCATTGTTAGCCTCCCTTATCTGCTGCTCCAATAAGATGATATTATTATATAGTAGCGTCCAACATTTAGAAATAGAAATACAGGAATTGACACTGGAGAAGAGCATGCTATAATGGTAATAAATTCATAACTAGGACGAGGAAGCACCTCATTGCGATGCGTATATACGTACCGTGATGAGGTGCTTTCTTTTTTTGTCCGAAAGAAGTGAATAGAAGGTGCAGCAATCGGAGAGGTTGTATCATTATCAAGTCTATCGAATAGGGAGGGCGTAGTTGATGCAAATTGTATGGATGGCCAGGTTAGAGCGAATGGTGCTGGAGGATGGGGAGATGGTGTCTTCTCGTAAGCGGAAGAGGGGAGTAGATTCTTCTCATGATACCGCATATGGATTAGTTACGGCTGGAGTAGATGAGGGGAAGTGGATCCTACTCTGGGAACCAGATGGACAGCCTGCCGAAGTATGGTTCGAGGGGACGGTATGGGCTGAGATGCGGGCGGCTATGCGGCGTGGCATGGCGCGTTTGCTGCACGCTGGGTACCGTCTGACTATTGGGTTTGTGCCGGAGGCCGATATACACGAGCGCAGAATGAAGGAACGCAATGAATGGATTGCCTGCTATGCGGATTTATATGCCCGATCCGAGGTATATGAACAGCTTGCGAAGTGGCGTAGGGAGACGGCGAGCAAGCTGCGCCGGGCCCCTTATTGGATTGCGACGAATCGTATGCTGCGTATGGTCAGTGCCTTGCTTCCGCACACCTTGGAAGAGCTGAAGCAGCTTCCTGGATTCGGGGAAGCGAAGCTGGCATCCTATGGAGCCGACATCATTGCAATTGCGAAGGGGTTTGAGAGGACATCGACTTTCCCGCTGGATTGGATATCCTCCGTTGTATCCGAAGAGGAGTTCGCGAAGTGGGTCTATTCCGAATGGGAATCGAAGCAGAATCAAGAGCTCTCCAAGCTGACAGACCGCCGTGTATTGCTGGAAGGCTTGCAGCAGCAGTTATCGATTGCGCAATTGATAGAGCTTCTTCAGGTAGATCGGCGTGAACTCATTATGCGCATTGAGACGGTAGAACGTGAAGGCTATAATGTGTGCATGCTGGTTGAATCGGAGCTTCAATCTATGCCGGAAGAGCAGCGGGCAACGATAGAGCTGGCATTCGATGAACTGGGCGATGAATACTTGAAGCCAATCTATGTGAAGGCATTTGGAGAATCGGCATTGGACGAATCCTATGCCGAGGTACAAGCGAACTATGAGCAGATTCGATTGCTGCGGCTTCTGCATCGAAGCAGAGCGAGAAGCAGCAGCGTTGCACAAGCAGCAAGCTGACGAATGCCACATATTCGAAGGACGTATGCCCGAGCTCGTTAATGAATTTATTCTGCTGTTTAGGCTAGTTTAGGGGCGTCGTGCTATTTTGTTTGGAAAGCAGCGAAAAACAATTCGCAGTGGTTGGCTTCGTTTTTCGTCATCGGCGAACAAGGTGAGCAAATGGGGATAATCGGGAATACGGTAATGCAAAGAAAACAAAGCGGGGGTGTCCAAGGTCATTATCAAATGACTTTAGAACACCCCCCGCTGATTATTAAATCCAGTCTTTCTTGCGGAATAAGTAGAACATAAAGATACCAAGCGCAAGCATGAATCCGATCATATACAAGGAGCCGTACTCCCAGTCCATAATTGGAATATATCCGAAGTTCATGCCGTAGATCCCTGTTATTAAGGTTAGCGGCATGAATATAGTTGTAATCGCTGTGAACACTCTCATAATATCGTTTGCGCGATTCGCAATGCTAAGCTGATAAGACTCACGTAAGTTGCCCATGAGGTCGCGGAACGTTTCGAATGTCTCCGATACTTTGACGGCATTCTCGTAAATATCCTGGAAGTACTTCTGCAGGTCATCGCCGATCAGCCGCAATTCCTTACGATAGAGGACAAGCAGTACCTCTTTTTGAGGGCCAAGACCCTTCTTGAGCCACAGAATCTCACTTCGCAAGCTGATGATTTCATTGAGATGTTCTTTCTTCGTGCTCATAATGAGCTCTTCCTCAAGCTTGTCGATCTTCGCTTCAATTCGATCTCCTACTGTGAAGTAGTTGTCGACAACCAAGTCAATGAGCAGGTAGAGCATAAGGTCAGGCGTACTCGCTTGCTGCTCCCACAATACAGGCTTCACCATACGCAGCTCGTTAATCTTCTGCTTCGTTACGGTAATAATGAAATGTTTGCCGAGGAAAATGTTCAATGAGCGTAAAAAGATCTCTTCATCGTCAAAGCGAATGCTGTTGAACACGATAAAATAATGACCTTCATAAATTTCGATTTTGGGACGCTGCTCTTCTTCACTCATACAGTCCTCAACTGCCAAATCATGCATGTTGAATAATGGCTGCAGAACGACCAAATCCTCAATGTCAGCATCGATCCAGTAGAAGCCATTCTCTGGCGGTGTTAATGTGACATTGATATCTTCCTCAGTCGTGAAGACGCCCTCGTTGACCAGACGGATTTTCATTGCACTCACTCCTTGACGCTGTCGCCATTGCGACATGCGCATCGTCTAAATGTTACCAGACGACTCGAAACAAGGCTGGGCATGCGCAGTCCGTCGTTCGCGCACGTGATATAAGCCTAGGCACAATTAGTGAACTAGGTTCTCTGCAGAGGCACGAATCCCGACATTGGACTGCGAACTTGCCGCTGCCTGTCGAATCGTAATATTCGGTTGTACGTACTACGGAACGACCTCGGGTCGCCATCCATCCGAACTCACCTCAGCTTGAATAATTGTACGTGACTTTATATATCATGCGTCCAGTGAAGGAACGATTGTTGCCTTCGATTCTAATAATTAAGTAAGGCTTCGACGCACCTTGTTAAGTATAACGCTCGTACTTCAACCTTTCAAGACAAAATCCATTGCCGGAATTCGTCAATAATGTATCGTATGCGAAGGGGGTGGAATCGTGATTTTTTGTTGTGTTCACCTCTTGACGAACAGCTTCTCTTTGCCGTACATTATTACCAAGGCCAAATCAAATGAATATTCATATAAGCAATCTTATCAAGAGTAGGTGGAGGGACAAGCCCGATGAAGCCCGGCAACCGGCGATGCGCAGTATGAAGCGCGACGCACGGTGCTAATTCTTGCAGGGACGATGGAAGTCGTTACTGACAGATGAGAGAGGCTCATGAGCATGTATAACATGACCTTTCTCGTAGTCGAGGAAGGTCTTTTTTGTATGTCTCTAGCCATTTGTGCCGTTTCAAGTCAGGCCTGTTTGCGGTTGCGGCCAATGTGATTTCATGTGCCGACACCATCCAATTACCATTTTCGAGGGGGAGAGCGTCAATGCCGATTAAAATTCCGGATCATTTGCCGGCCAAAGAAATTTTGACCCAGGAGAATATCTTCGTCATGGACGAAACGAGAGCCTATCATCAAGATATTCGTCCGCTGCGAATCATCATTCTCAACTTGATGCCGACGAAAGAGACTACGGAAACCCAACTCCTGCGTTTAGTGGGCAATACGCCGCTGCAAGTTGAGGTGACGCTCCTTCATCCAGCAAGCCATACATCAAAAAATACGTCCGCACAGCATCTATCTTCGTTCTACAAAACATTTGAAGATATTGAAGGAGAGCAGTTTGATGGCATGATCATTACGGGTGCTCCTGTCGAACAGATGAAGTTTGAAGATGTAGACTATTGGGATGAGTTGTGCCGCATTATGGAATGGTCTAAGGAGAATGTAACTTCCACGTTCCATATTTGCTGGGCATCACAAGCGGGACTCTATCATCACTATGGAATTGCGAAATATGCACTGGATCAGAAAATTTTCGGTGTATACGAGCATGTGCTAACTAAGGAAAATGTGAATCTGACACGCGGCTTCGACGAGATGTTTCTTGTACCGCAATCCCGTCATACGGAATTTCGGAGAGAGGATGTCGCGAAGATTGCCGAGTTAGAAATATTAGCGGAGTCGGAAGAAGCAGGAGTGTATTTGGTAGCGACACATGATGGGAAGCAAATTTTCGTGACCGGTCATTCGGAATACGATCCCTGTACACTGAAGTGGGAGTATGACCGCGATATTGCAAAGGGGATGGAGATGGACATTCCGATAAATTATTTCCCGAATAACGATCCTTCCCGCAAGCCTTACTCCACTTGGCGCGCGCATGCCAGCCTCCTCTTCTCAAATTGGCTGAACTACTACGTATATCAAGAAACACCTTACGAATTGGGCAAAGCCGTACCGCGCAAGGAAGGGGCTCATCAACTATGATCGAACGCAACGAAGAGAACTACCGCATCGAAAGTCGATTAGCTCAAATTGGATCGGTTCATGAACCAAAAACAGGAGCTATTAATTATCCGATTTACCAAGCAACTGCATTCAGGCATCCGAAGCTTGGACAGAGCACTGGGTTTGATTATATTCGGACGAAGAGCCCGACTCGTACTGTTCTAGAGGAAGCGGCGGCTGCTTTGGAATGTGGGGATGCCGGATTTGCCTGTAGTTCTGGGATGGCTGCATTACAGACATTGTTCGCGATGTTCAGTCAAGGCGATCATCTGATTGTTTCCCTCGATTTGTACGGTGGCACTTATCGTCTGCTGGAGCGGATTATGTCTCGTTTCGGCGTGACGGCCTCTTATGTAGATACGAATGATTTTGATGCGCTTGAGTCTGTAAGAACACCGCAGACGAAGGCTGTCTTTATAGAGACGCCTACGAACCCCTTGATGATGATAACGGATATCGAGAAGGTAGCGGCGTGGGCGAAGGCTCATGGAATTCTCACTATCGTTGATAATACGCTGCTAACGCCATTTTTCCAACGCCCGATTGAACTTGGGGCAGATATGGTAGTCCACAGCGCAACGAAGTACTTGGGCGGACATAATGATGTGCTTGCTGGTCTGATCGTAACGAAAGGGGAGCAGTTATCGGAAGAAATCGCCTTCCTGCATAATTCGATCGGAGCTGTCCTGAGCCCATCGGACTCCTATCAATTGATGCGAGGCATGAAGACACTTGCCCTTCGTATGGAGCGGCATCAGTACAACGCAACCCGCATTGCCGAATGGCTGCTAGAGCATCCCGCCATCGACAATGTGTATTATCCTGCACTCGAGCAGCATCCGGGATATGAGATTCAACAGCGCCAATCGTCGGGCAACACAGGCATCTTCTCCTTCCGCTTGAAGAATGCAGCTTATGTAGAGCCGATCCTGCGCCACTTGAAATTGATCGCCTTCGCGGAGAGCTTGGGTGGGGTAGAGTCGCTGATGACTTATCCGGCGGTTCAGACCCATGCGGATATTCCGCAGGAGATTCGGGATCAGATTGGTGTAGACGATCGCTTGCTAAGATTCTCGGTTGGAATTGAACATGTTGATGACCTAATCGCTGACTTGGAGCAAGCGATAGAAGCGGCTAGAGTAGAAGTGGAGGGATAACGGAGATGAGTGAGCAGAATTCGAATCAAGCATCAGACGGTCAGTTAGGCAAGCAATCACGTCGGTTTGCGACGAAGCTGATCCATTTTGGCGGTGAGATCGATGCCGGTACGGGAGCTTCCAGTGTCCCGATTTACCAAGCTACGACATTCCATCATGAGGACATTTACAATCCGCCTCAGTACGATTACTCTCGCTCTGGCAATCCAACACGTGAGGCATTGGAGCAATATATTGCTCTGCTCGAGGGCGGAACGAATGGATTTGCCTTCGCATCAGGGATGGCAGCGATCTCATCGACATTCTTGCTGTTATCGGCAGGAGATCATGTTATCGTAACGGAAGATGTGTATGGTGGAACGTACCGTCTCCTGACCTCCATCTTAAACCGGTTGAACATTGAGTCTACTTTAGTGGATATGACCGACATTGAGCAGGTGAAGACTGCGCTTCGTCCAAATACGAAGGCTGTCTATATGGAGACACCGTCCAACCCGACGCTCAAAATTACGGATATTGCAGAAGTGACCGCATGGGCCAAGGAAAAGGGTCTGCTCACCATGCTGGATAATACGTTCATGACCCCTTATCATCAGCGTCCAATTGAGCTTGGTGTTGATCTAGTCTTACATAGTGCCACCAAGTTCTTGGGCGGACACAGTGATGTGCTCGCAGGTCTGGCAGTTACAGCCAACGAGAGTCTTGGACGCCGTGTGAAGCAATTGCAGAATGGCCTTGGCGCTGTGCTTGGGGTTCAGGACAGCTGGCTGCTGATGAGAGGCATGAAGACATTGGAAGCTCGGATGAATCAGAGTGAGCAGAGCGCCCGCCGCCTTGCACTGTGGCTGAGTGAACGGTCAGACATTGCTGACGTCTATTACCCTGGTCTAGCCGATCATCCTGGCCGTGAGGTGCATGAGAAGCAATCACTGGGATACGGAGCAGTGGTATCATTCGATGTGGGTTCTGGCGAACGGGCGAAGCAAGTGCTGAACAACGTGACAATCCCGCTTGTGGCAGTCAGCCTTGGCGCTGTTGAGAGCATCTTGTCTTATCCTGCCATGATGTCTCACGCAGCAATGCCGCATGAAGTTCGTCTGCAGCGTGGAATTACGGATGGATTGCTCCGCTTCTCTGTTGGGCTTGAACATGTCGAGGATTTGATTGCGGATTTGGATCAGGCGTTATCCAAATAACCGATTCTATCCAGCACCCTTCTCTTGGAAGGGTGCTGTTTTTTATGGGCGATGTATGTTACGATTATTTAGTGAAGCTGCTTCTTGAGCGATACAATGCACAACTAGATGATGAAGCAGCATGTGCAATAATCCGTACAATTAAACCCCGCCGTGAGCGGGGTCTACTTCGCTTTATATACGAGAGTGTAAGGCAACATATGAGAGGGGAAGTGACTGTGACGATGTCACCGATAGACCGCATTTTGGACAAAGCGCTTCGTGGTGAACGATTGAATACAGACGATTGCGTGACCTTGTTCGAATCTGATCAGATCGAGAAAATGGGGGCAGCTGCCGACCAAATTATGAAGAAATGGCATCCAGATCCGATTGCTACATTTGTAATTGGGCGCAATGTCAATTATACAAATATTTGTGATACGTACTGCAGATTCTGTGCCTTCTACCGTGCTCCGGGTTCGAAGGAAGGTTACGTGCTTCCTGATGAAGTCATCTTCCAGAAGATTCAGGAAACGATCGATGTAGACGGAACTGAGATTCTGATGCAGGGCGGAACAAACCCAGAGCTTCCATTCAGCTATTATACGAATCTGCTTCGCGAAATTAAGAAACGGTTCCCAAGTATTACAATGCACTCCTTCTCTCCTGCGGAGATTATGAAGATGAAGGAAGTCTCGAATGGACTATCTCTAGAAGAGGTAATCCGTCAAATTCATGAAGCGGGTCTTGACTCGCTGCCGGGCGGCGGCGCTGAAATTTTGGACGACCGTACTCGCCGGAAGATCAGTCGCTTGAAGGGTTCATGGCGTGATTGGATGGACGTCATGCAAACTGCCCATAAGGTCGGCATGAATACAACGGGCACGATGGTTATCGGCTTCGGCGAGCTGCTGGAAGAGCGTGCACTTCACTTGGAGCGCATTCGTACAGCACAAGATGAATGCATGCAGAACGGCCATCCTTCCAAGGGCTTCCTTGCGTTCATTCCATGGACATTCCAACCGGACAACACGAACATGAAGGCAGAGCGCGTATCGCCTGAAGAGTATTTGAAGACACTCGCGATCAGCCGCTTGTTCCTAGATAATATTCCGAACTTCCAAGCTTCATGGGTAACGATGGGGCCGGAAATTGGCAAGAAGACGCTAAGCTTCGGCTGCAATGACTTCGGCAGCACGATGATTGAGGAGAATGTCGTATCGGCTGCTGGTGCTACACATAAAGTAAACATCGGGAGCACGCTGCAGCTTATCCGCGAAGCGGGCAAGATTCCTGCGCAGCGTGATACGAAATATAATATTTTGCGTGTGTTCGACGATGAACATGCAACGGTTGCCAAAGATTTTGTTATGCAGAATTAGGCGTCAATTGAAAATGAAGCAGTACACCTGCTGGACTTTCCGTGAGGATAGCCAGCAGGTGTTTTTTTATTTTTGGCAATAATGCCAGAAGGAATGCGAGCGTCCTCTGTTTTCCAGATTCGTCTTCGTATATCTCCATTCATGACCCCATATACTTAAGAAGGAACAGAAAGGAGTGGGCTCATGGAGTTGTTCACGATCTCGTTGCCGCTGCGATCCGAATGTGACGCAGTAACGCTGACTGATTTGCTGCAGCAGGAGCTGAGCGATTTACATAAACAGCCGAATGGCGTTGAATTCCAGCAATGGTCTGAAGGGCAGACGGCTTGGATTACATGCCGGGGCATCTTGCCAGGTTTTCAACTGTCTACACAAGGACAAGATGTATGGAATAGAGCGGCCAAGGCAGTTGCTGAATTTATTCTGTCCCAAAAAGAAAGGCTGCTTCTTGCTTCCTTAATTGCAAAGGATTCGAAATACAGTGAAGAGGAACGCCGTAAAATTGAGGAATACTGCCAGCAGCTGCTCAACGGTGGAGATGAAACCGGTTCTAGTGAGTCCAGACGCAGACGCAAAGGGAAGCTTACACGTGCACTGCGGCGATATTTAGAAGATCATACAGCCCTTAATGTTGAAGGGTTCATTCAGTTCCGCTTGCGGCACTATTTAACAGAGCTTCGTGAAGTGGTTGACTATGCGATTGATGAATATGTACTTGAACGGCAGTATCAAGAGTTCATCGGTCTATTGAAATACTTCGTGTTCATTCAGGAGACGAAGATCCCGCTTGCGCACTTAATGCAC
Source organism: Paenibacillus sp. cl6col (assembly GCF_900102125.1). Taxonomy (NCBI): domain Bacteria; kingdom Bacillati; phylum Bacillota; class Bacilli; order Caryophanales; family Paenibacillaceae; genus Paenibacillus; species Paenibacillus sp. cl6col. Next base: position 127,081 of record NZ_FNAZ01000001.1, on the reverse strand, counting down.
AAGGGCGGTCATGAATTTACGCTCCTAGATGAGGATCTTCAGCCGCTTGAGCCGAAGCATGTGATGAATGGCATGGTTGTGGAGATGATTGATTATGATATGGAGATGGAGGATATGATTGTGAGCACACTCATCAACGTATCCCCGCAAAATATTATCATTCACACGCGCGAGCCAGAATCTCAGGTGATTAAGACGATTCAGCAAATCTTCGAATCGAGGGTGCATGTATGTGTATTGTGTAGTTCTTGTCATGCTGTGCTTGGTGGAGATGGCTGGCCTCACGAGACTCTTGTACGTAACAACGTGCAGGACGGTTCGATGCTGCGGCCATAGCATTTCATGATTCAGGAATCGAAGCTTGACCACCCTGCGAAGATCGCATATAATATGCGGTATTGAGTAATCAATAGCATACGATATGCGATGACAAAGACATGAATAACGGACGAAACCGTTCAGAGAGAGGGATCGAGGCTGCAAGTCCCTTCGGCAACGCTGTTTATTTACCACTTTAGAGCTTTGGATGGGAACAACGAGCTTATCTCGGTTAGTATCATCCAACGAATCATTCCCGTTACCGAATGCTCAAGGACTGATCTGAAGAAAGCCTACGACAGAGCATTGCGGCATATGATGCTGTAATTGTAATCGCGTAAGCATCATCAGCAGTTGAATGAGGGTGGAACCACGGGTTACTAATTGTCTATAACACTCGTCCCTTTACAGGGCGGGTGTTTTTTATTTTTTCAGACAAATTCAATAGGCTGTGTTGTGTACGGTGAAGATGGGAAGAACGTGTAATTGTTTGTTTCCTAGCCGGCATAAAGAAGATTGACAGCAGATTGAATGATGCCATATGAACTGGGAGGAATCGCAAATGTCTAACGTAAAAGTAACATTTCCAGACGGTGCTGTTCGTGAATATGAGCAAGGCACTACAATCGAAGATGTAGCGGGTTCAATTAGCAGCGGCTTGAAAAAGGCTGCACTAGCGGGGAAACTGGATGGCAAGGTTGTTGACCTGTATACGCCGATTCAAGAAGATGCCAAGATTGAAATTGTAACGGCAGACTCAGAAGACGGGCTTGAAGTGCTTCGCCATAGTTCAGCTCACTTGACAGCGCAAGCAATCAAGCGCTTGTACAAGGATGCGAACGTGAAGCTTGGTATCGGTCCAGTTATCGAAGACGGCTACTACTATGATATTGACCTTGATATTTCCTTGACTCCTGAGGATCTGCCGAAGATCGAGAAGGAAATGCAGCGTATCGTGAACGAGAATCTGCCAATTCAGCGCCGTGAAGTATCTCGTGAAGAAGCTATTCGTATCTTTACAGAAATCGGTGATGAATTGAAGCTGGAGCTTATCAACGACTTGCCTGAAGATTCTGTGATCACTATTTATGACCAAGGTGAATTCTTTGACTTGTGCCGTGGACCTCACGTTCCATCTACAGGCAAGTTGAAGGTATTCAAGCTCTTGAACTTGGCGGGCGCTTACTGGCGCGGCAACTCGAACAACAAGATGCTGCAGCGTATTTATGGTACAGCATTTGCAAAGAAAGCACAGCTTGATGAATATTTGCACTTCTTGGAAGAAGCGAAGAAGCGCGATCACCGTAAATTAGGTAAAGAGCTCAAGATCTTCTCCTTCTCCCAAAAAGTTGGACAAGGCTTGCCGCTCTGGCTGCCAAATGGTGCGACATTACGCCGTACGATGGAGCGCTACATCGTGGATATCGAAGAACGCTTGGGATACAGCCATGTGTATACACCGGTGCTTGCGAATGTGGAATTGTACAAAACATCCGGCCATTGGGAACACTACCAAGAGGATATGTTCCCAACCATGGTTATGGATAACGAAGAGCTTGTTCTGCGTCCAATGAACTGCCCGCACCATATGATGGTGTACAAGTCTGACATGCGCAGCTATCGTGAATTGCCAATTCGTATCGCCGAGTTGGGAACCATGCACCGCTATGAGATGTCCGGGGCGCTCACTGGCTTGCACCGTGTTCGTGCTATGACATTGAACGATGCGCATATCTTCTGCCGTCCGGATCAGATCAAGGAAGAATTCGCGCGTGTTATTAATTTGATTCGCCGCGTATATGACGATTTCGGAATTAAGGATTATCGCTTCCGCTTGTCTTATCGCGATCCGCAGGATACAGAGAAGTACTTCCCAGACGACCATATGTGGGAAATGTCTCAACGCATGCTGCGTGAGGTTGTTGAAGAATTGGGTCTTCCATTCTACGAAGCAGAAGGCGAAGCTGCATTCTACGGACCGAAGCTAGATGTACAAATTAAAACAGCGCTTGGCAAGGAAGAGACACTGTCGACTGCACAGCTGGACTTCTTGCTTCCTGAACGCTTCGAGCTGGAATATGTCGGCGATGACGGACAGAAGCATCGTCCTGTCGTTATCCACCGTGGTATCATCAGTACGATGGAGCGCATGACTGCATTCTTGCTGGAGAACTTCGCAGGAGCGCTTCCGCTCTGGCTCTCTCCGGTTCAAGCGAAGGTCATTCCAGTATCGCCGAACTACGAAGAGTATGCGAAGGAAGTAACGGAATCTCTGCGTGATGCAGGTATCCGTGCTGAAGCAGATGTGCGCAACGAGAAGCTTGGCTACAAGATTCGCGAGGCACAGCTGGAGAAAACACCTTACATGCTCGTCGTCGGTGAAAATGAGAAGAACAATGGTGCTGTATCCGTGCGTAAGCGTGGAGAAGGAGACCTTGGCATGAAGCCGGTAGCAGAAGTGGTTGCACTGCTGCAAGAGGAAATCCGTACGCGCCATATTGCGCAGGCTGCTCCACAAGAAGATTCACAGAAATAAAGGGCGAGCTAAGAGCACCCTTGTCATAGAGAAGCTCTCGTCTTAGACGGGTGCTTCTTTTTTTTTTGATTCGCGGCATTCATTAATAAAGTTCCTTAAAATCTTACGTGACAATATTGTAAGCTCCGCATAAGGTTAATCGCACGATATCATTTGTATCTTGCTCTATAATTGAATATATCATCATGGGATGAAACACAAACGGAAAGAAGTGATTGGACGAATGAAACTCACAGGAAGACAATTGCTACATACGACAATAGCATGTGCAATGGCATTTACCCTGCTTGCAGCTCCGCTAACATCTGGTGGCACAGCTTATGCACAGGAGGTCGCGGCGGATCAAGTCAAGACGATTAGCACAGCAGGATTGCAGTCTCAACAACAAGCAACTTCACATATCCAATACAATATCCAAGCGAAGCTGAATACGGACGACATGACCATTACAGGCAAGCAGACGGTGAAATACCGCAATACGTCTGAGGACAAGCTGAATGATGTTGTATTCCGTCTGTTCGCAGATGCCAATCGTTCGAAGGATACGCAATCGAGCATGTTCGTGCGAGCAAATGGGGAGATTGCGAAGGAATACCCAGATAAGAAACCGGAGGATTTCCTTGGCGGTATTGATATCATTCGTGTAAAGGATGCTTCGACCGGTGCGATCCTAGCTACCACAAATGAGAAGCAGGCGCTTACGGTTCAGTTGGCAAAAGCGTTGGGCAAGGATGAAGAAGTAACGTTAGAGCTTGAATATAAAACGAAAATTCCATTTGGTTCACAGCGCTTGTCCTACTATAAGGACATCATTAATGGGGCGCATTGGTTCCCGGTTATGTCTGTGTACGATGAAGCAGCACATAAGTGGAATAAGACCCCATATAGTAAGACATTCGAGACGGATTACTATGAGGTTGCCGACTATACAGTTGCAATGGATGTTCCAGACAAGCTGCAAATCGCGATGCCTGGACAAATGTCGGAGAAGTCTGGTGAAGCTGGCCGCAAAATCGTAACGACGAAATCGGACAAGACGCGCGAGCTCGTGTTCTTCTCCAGTGAGAAGTTCCATAAGGCCAGCAAAACCAAGAATGGCTTAACGATTGAATATGTATATTACAACGACAACAATGATCCAGCGAAGACAGCGGTTATCAATAAATATATTGATGAGGCATTTAAAGTAATTGAATTCTTTGGCGATAAGTTTGGTAAATATGAGTACACAGATTTCCGGATCGTGGAATCCCATGTAGAAGGGGTTGCCGTTGAGTTTGCACGCCTTATCCAAATGGGACGGGTAAGTCCAAATGCTGTTCCTGAAAAGGATTCTGTCTTTGTCCACGAGATTGCACATCAATGGTTCCATTCCATCATCGGCAACGATTCTGAGACCGAGTCGTTCTTGGATGAAGGGTTTGCTGATTTTTCCAAGTTGTATTACTATGATGCCCAGGGCGATAAGATGAATGGATTTGATAGTGCTCGCATCGATACGTTCTCATTGGATCGGGCTATCAATTCCCCGAATGACAAGGCTGGAGATTCCCCGGATGCGCTGTATTATAAAAAAGGTCGCCTTGCGATCTATGAATTGTACCGTACTGTTGGTCAAGAGAAGTTCGATGCCTTTATGAAGGACTATTTCAATCGCTATGCGTATCGAAACGCAACCGTAGCGGGATTGCTTCAAACGATTGAGGATCAGTTTGGCAAGTCTGTTCGTGATCGAATGGATGATAACTTAAACAAGCCTAATTATGAGCTCAAGCCGGAATACCAGATGACGGAAACTGAAATGGCGGAGTATATGCAATTGTCGCTTGTGGGGATATATGATGGGATCGATCAGTCCTATCCTAAGTTGCCGAAAGAGACAATGTACAAGGTGCTTAACAAGGCGATGCATGGAGAACCGCTAGCGATCATATACAGTAGTCCTGTAAGCGCAGAAGCGAAAAAGCAGCAAGAGCAATTTTTCGAGAATATTTCCAATGTGTTGAACATGGGCGGCGTTAAGCCTGTGATCTTGAGTGAGAAGCAGGCTGTGAAAAAACAGTTGGAGACTTCTCTGGCAAAGAGCAATGTCATTGTAATCGGCAATCCGAAGTCCAATTCATTTATCCAAGCATTGAAGCCAGCGATTATTGCAAAGGCTGAACAAGCGGGCTTCCCTTGGAAGGAAGTAATGAACACAAAAGGGCTGCTGGGTGGCTACGGAATTATGCATCCGTACAATAAAGATCGTCTAGTGGTGCATTATTTCTGGACAGATGATCATATGACGCAGAAGTCAGCAGAGCAGTTGTTAGCGGGAATTGGCATGCAGAGCTTGTCGGTTACGAGCAATTTCCAACAGCATATTGTGAAAAAGGTCGACGGCTCTATTTATAAAGATAAGCATGTTGAAAATCCGATTGCCAAGTTTTTTGAACAAGCCGAGTAATCAACAGTAAGGAATAGCATATTGGATTAATCAATCCAAGACAAATGAAGCAAGAATGTAAGACTTGGGCTGCAGAATAATTCTGCAGTCTTTTTTTATTTATCACAATCTTCATGAATATTGTGTTAGGTTATATTACATTCAATTTGTATAACTTGACGCATTTTATGCATTTTATAACATAACCCATTGATTTGCACAATTTACCTTTATATAATTCCTCTAATAACAAGATTTTGTGTAATAAAATCTAACATAAAAATAGCGAGGAGTGTAGAGAAAATGAGGATGAACAGAGACAAGAGCCTTAATCGGAGTAGGAGCAGACGTTTTGCTTCGGCGACGGGTGTGCTTGGTGCTGGATTTGCATGTTTTAGCCTATTTCCGGATGCTGTCAGTGCCGCGGGGGAGGCTTCTGTGCAATCACTGGAATCTGGTCTGAACGCACTGTGGGTAATGCTGTCGGCTATACTGGTGCTGCTTATGCAAGCGGGATTCATTCTGCTGGAAGTAGGGTCTGCACGAATGAAGAACGCAGGTCATATTGCCGCAAAAACGGTCATTACGGTTGGGCTTGGCTCTCTTGTATTTTGGGCAGTCGGCTATGGCTTGATTTTTGGTATGAATGGCAATTCGTTTATTGGTTGGGGTGATTTCTTCTTTACTCCAGCTTCCTCTACAGGGTTACCACCTTCCGTATTTTTTACCTTCCAATTAGCCTTTGCTGCTGTGTCACTCTCGATTGTGTGGGGTGGATTTGCCGAGCGCGCGCGATTGTCCGCTTACATTTGGTTTTCGATTCTGTTCACGGCATTGATTTACCCAGTGGTTGCTCACTGGATATGGGGAGGTGGCTGGCTTGCGATGCATGGGAAGCAGGATTTTGCCGGTTCTACGGTTGTGCATTTAACAGGGGCTATGGCTGCGCTGGCTGCGACATTGCTTTTGAAGCCGCGCATGAACAAATACGATTCAGACGGTTCGTCCAAGAAATTAAAAGGTCATAACCAAGTATATATAACGCTCGGTGTGCTTCTGCTGTGGGTGGGGTGGTTCGGTTTTAATGCAGGAAGTACGTTGTCGATCGGTGATGGATTTTTTGGATATGTAGCCATGAACACACAGCTTGGAGCTGCAGCGGGGGCTGTTGCGGCGCTTGCTATTAGTTGGCTGCGCAGCGGCAAGGCAGATGTGCCTACCCTCTTGAATGGAATGCTGGCGGGCTTGGTTGCGATCACAGCTTCGTGTGCATTCGTGGAGCCTTGGGCGGCCATCGTAATTGGTTTGGCGGCTGGTATTCTAGTGTACTACAGTGCGCTCTGGTTCGATCGTCTGCGAGTTGATGACCCAATCTCAGCCTTGTCGGTACATGGGGTAGCAGGGGTATGGGGCACGCTGTCCAATGGGATATTCGCCACTTCAGCATTGGCGGAGAAGGTTGGTGTAGGCCAAGGAGGCTGGCTGGATACAGGCAGTCTGCATCAGTTATGGGTGCAAGCCTATGGGATTCTAGCGGCGGGCGGATTTGCATTTGTCTCTTCTTACGTGCTGTTGTATGCAGGGAAACGGTTGTTTGGCTTGCGTGTCAATGCGGAGCAAGAGCGTATCGGCTTGGATTTAAGTGAACATGGCGAGTATGGATATCCTGAACATTTTGAACATGTTGATCAAGATATGCAAGAATCGCTCAGAACGGAGTCAGATGAGGAAAGCGCGAAGCAGTATTCCGCAGGATTGAATGAAAGAATCTCTTGATCTAAAGGGGGCTATCCTTACGACAGGTGTTTGCCCACAAAAAACAGCGACCAGGCTCATTTTGAGAACCCGGTCGCTAATCCTGCTGTGTTCAGCGTTCTTTCTGCTTCTATTTCGTTGCTTTTTCACCTTTGGAAGCATTATTGCGCAAATGTAGATAAACCGTATGTTTTGTGATTTTCAGCGCGTTTGACACAAGGGTGACCGCATCCCTTAGGTTGAATACGCCTCGTTCATGCAGCAGTCCGATAATATGCTTGTTCCGGTTCGCATAAGAGATGTCTGGAGAAGCATCGACTTCTTCGATCGTTCGCTCAATCGTTTCTTGAATCATATCCTCCACGGATGAAGCAAAATGCTCGGACTGCCCCCTTGCTTCCATATCCGGTTGCGGCAGGAAGGTTTGCAGCACATCAGCAAAAGATTCGTCAATATTCATGTTGATGCAAAGCAGGCCGATAATCTTGCCGCTATCACCCCGAATCGCGATCGTGCTGGACTTCATCTGACGATTATTCTTGCTTCTTGTAAAATAGCTGAGCGACTGCTTCCCATTAGATTGTTCAATTTCTTGCAGCATTTGCAAAGCAATATTGGTAATAGGCGCTCCCAGTTCCCTGCCTGTATGATGCCCATTTGCGATTTTGACAACCGAATGCTGATAATCTTCCAAACTATGAAGAACAATTTCAGAAGCAGGCCCCAAATAGTTGGCTAATCCCTCTACTACTGCATCGTATGATTCCAAAATTAAATGATCTCGCTCTGTAAATCTTGTATTCATTGCATCAAGTCCTTCCCTAGACAACCCGAATTTGACTAGAAGATTTCTTTGTCATTCGAGAAATTTTATATTGCTTGATACAACACAATAATGAAGCTCTGACAATCTTACAATCAAAAATAGTTGATGGAATAAAATGAAGTTGATTATATCAACAATTAGTAATGATAAATTACTATTATCATAACGCGAACTTCAACCGCAATCAATCCCTGATTCATCTTTACTTTCCAAAATCATCCGTTAGACATTCACTATGAGTTGTAGCTAAGTTACGAAATTAAATAGGGAGACGTGCCGCACTTATAAGATAGTAAAGCGTTTTCCTTTTCCATTCTGTTTCCGTATTTCTTGAATTATTAGTCATAGCAAACTGCTTAACAAAGGTAAATTGCGGCAATTCCAGAGAATATGTATAAAAGAATTGTGTAAATATAGAAAAGTTGATACAATCAAATTGAAGTTGATAGACTCAATTATTTTTGAGTTTATTAACTAATAATCATTCATTCATTTAAAATGTATTTCAATCTTGTCGCAGTATAAATGTACTTTTAATGTTTTGTAAGCGGTTACTACACTTTGTACCCATGAAGGAGGAGCGTCACGTATGGACATCGTAATCGGTACAGCCCTACTATTGCTTGTATTGTCCCTTTTCTCCCTTTTCAGCTTCAAAGCACCTAACGGCATGAAGGCAATGGGAGCCCTAGCAAATGCGGCAGTTGCCAGTTTTTTGGTAGAAGCATTTCAAAGTTATGTAGGTGGCGATTTGTTTGGCTTCAGTCTTGCCAAGGAGGTTGGGCTCGCTTCCGGCAGTATGGGCGGTGTGGCCGCAGCTGCATTGGTAGCGCTTGCAATGGGCGTTTCCCCTGTCTATGCTCTGCTGCTTGGGGCAGCTTGTGCGGGAACAGGATTGCTGCCTGGTTTCATTGCCGGTTATCTCGTATCATTCCTTGTCAAACTGATTGAAAAGAAAGTCCCGGATGGACTTGATCTCATCGTCTGCATCATTGTTGCTGCACCGCTCGTTAGATTTGTAGCAAACATAGCAACACCAGTAGTCAATGCGACACTGCTTAATATTGGCGGCATCATTACGACGGCGGCTAATGATAATCCAATCGTGATGGGTATCGTGCTTGGTGGAGTCATAACCGTCGTGGCAACCGCACCGCTCAGCTCGATGGCGCTTACTGCCATGCTGGGACTTACGGGCTTGCCGATGGCCATCGGAGCCTTGTCCGTCATGGGATCATCCTTTATGAACTTCGTCTTTTTCCATCGTATGAAGTTCGGTGACCGCAAAGACACAATTGCGGTGGCGATTGAACCATTAACGCAAGCAGACATCATATCAGCCAATCCGATTCCGGTGTATGTAACCAACTTTCTAGGAGGGGCGATGGCTGGGGTCGTCGTGGCATTGTTCAATCTGACGAATAATGCGACAGGTACGGCAACCCCAATTGCGGGACTCATGGTCATGTACGGCTTCAACGACCCGCTTACGGTAACGATTGCGGCAGCCCTTTGTGCCCTTTGCGGCATCACGGCTGGTCTCATCGGGTCGAGAATCTTCAAAAACTACAAGATTCGCACAGTCGCCGAGATTCGCGGCACTGCGCCGGCTCCTAAGCCTGCAGCCACGGCGGGCGCTGAAGTAGCGTAAACCAGAACAAGATATAACGAAGTTAGTAGCATCAATCATTCATCAATTCTGTGTAAGAGGAGGATTGTTATGCCGTTCACATCTGTATTTGATATTATCGGCCCTATTATGATCGGTCCATCCAGTTCGCATACGGCAGGAGCCAATCGAATTGGACGTGCAGCCCGCAATCTGTTCGGACGGCTGCCAGAATCCGTCACGGTTACCTTATACGGTTCATTTGCGAAAACATACAAAGGGCATGGGACAGATATGGCAATCGTAAGCGGAGTTCTGGACTTTGACACGTCAGACGAGCGAATTCCGAATGCCCTCAGCATCGCAGAAGAGCAGGGTGTTCGCATTACTTTCGTGACATCAGAGGAGGAGAGTGAGCATCCGAATACGGCACGCCTCACGTTGCGGGACAAGGTCGGAGCGATCGAAGTCGTCGGTGTGTCAATCGGTGGAGGCAGCATAGAAATCCGCGAAGTCAAGCAATTGGATCCGAACCCAGCTGGCAGAATCCCGGCCATGCTTGTCTTGCATGAGGACAAGCATGGTGCCGTGGCGAATGTAACCTCGCTGCTTGCACAGCATCATATTAACATCGGATATATGGAAGTGTCCCGTTCAGGTAAAGGCGAGAGCGCCTTGATGGCCATCGAGCTTGACCAAGCGGTTGATGTGACAGTGATCAATCGCATGCATACGCTCCCCCATATTAAAGAAGTATGGCAAGTGCAAACCTATCAGCGTATGGGCGCGGAAGGAGGACAATCATGTTCCATAGCGTAGCCGAGCTTGTCCGATTGGCCGAAGAAAAGCAGTGTAAAATATCCCGCGTCATGCTGGAGAGAGAAGTAGCGCTTCGGCAGGTGTTGTTCCAGGGGTTTTGTTCGCCGTCAAGGAGAAGCTGAACCCTATGCGGGAGCAAATGCTTGAATTTCTATTTACGGCAGGCGCATTTGGATTTGTTATTGCGAACAATGCCTTCATCGCGGGCGCGGCGGGTGGCTGCCAAGCGGAGGTTGGGTCCGCAACGGGAATGGCTGCTGCGGCAGTCGTGGAAATGGCAGGCGGAACACCACAGCAATCGGCAGAAGCGATGGCGATTGCACTCAAAAATATGCTGGGATTAGTATGCGACCCGGTAGCAGGACTTGTAGAAGTCCCTTGCGTGAAGCGGAACGGAGTCGGTGCTTCGTCGGCGGTCGTTGCCGCGGATATGGCTTTAGCTGGCATCAAAAGCAGAATACCGGCCGATGAGGTGATTATGGCCATGTATGAAGTTGGACGTTCCATGCCAAGCTCCTTCCGCGAAACTGCCGAAGGCGGTCTGGCCAACACGCCGACCGGCCGCAAGCTGGAACATCTCGTGCTGGGCCAATAACGCGAACGTCAAAGTTCCTCTGGACGCTTGTTTGGCTAATATGCCATGAGATGAAATTCAACGTTACGTTCATGTAAGGCAAAGGCAGGCAATCGCCTGCCTTTTTTCTGTCTTCGCATTTTAGTCTCAGTTCCCCTATCTTTGCATATCGCTTAAGATTGCTTCCGACTTTCATTCAGAATTTGTTCAGCGCCATTGAGTAGGATAGGAAGGAAGTCGTTCGTGTGGGTAAACTTCCCAAACAGACGGCTCAAATTTATTTACGGAAAGGAGAGGGAACGATTTGAGGAGGACACTAAGAAGGGCGCAGGCGTCAATATGGGCGCTGCTGCTCATCTTGAACATAGTGCTCCTGCCTGTTTCGGCGCATGCGAACGCAGATGGTAACGACTCACAAGGAATTCAATTGCGATTAAGCAGCAGTAAGGACACTGTGCTCACAGGAGCAACCTTTACCTACACAATTGATTACAGTCTATCGAGCACGACAGAGGACTATTCTAATGCGGAAATTGTGCTTCCCTTGCCTGAGGGCATCGTATTCGAGGAAGTGCAGGGATCTGAACATGTCGTAAGCAAACATGAGAATGTGGGCGGCGTGGACAAGGTGACGTTTACATTCAAAAATCCTACCCCATCCGGCGCGACGGGAAAACTGCAGGTGAAGGCACATTTCCCTAACCACACAACGCCTGACGGGACTTCCGGAACGGCAACGGCAACATTCATCCACCATTCCGGAAGCTTGCAGGTAGAATCGAACCCTGTAACAGTTACAGGGAAGGCATCTGCGGAATGGATACTTACGAAGGAGCGAATCGTACCTGTTGAAGGTGTGAAGCCGCAGCCAGGAACGGAAGTTGTCTACGAAATTACGCTGAAGGACAACAAGAATCCGGCAGACAAAGACGGCAATCTCAACATTGACCATGTTGTGATTACCGACGTTCTGCCGCCTGAAGCCGAATTCTCCAAGGCAGCCCCCACGCCTGATTCCATACAGGGTCAGACCCTGACATGGAAGATTGATGCGAAGGAGCTCAATAAGGAGAAAATAACGGACCGTTCCAAAAGCATACTCGTTACGGTTTTGTATCCTAAAGATAAGGTGATTGATCCGAGCACCGGCAACACGAAAGCGGTGGTGAATACGGCCAAAGCATCTTATCAGCCTTTGGGAGATGCGGCCAAGGAACTGACTGCGAAGGCTGAACACGACTTTATCAAGCAGCCTGGCGGAGGAATATGGATTTACAAGCAAATCTGGAGCGGTCAGGAGAAGGAATTGTCGGAAGGCCAGGAAGTCAGCTTTTATATTGGCGGAGTAGGGAATGCTGCCAATGTCCCTCTAGATAAAGCCGTCATGACAGATATGACACCGAAGGGCATGAAATTGCAGTATATCCGTATTCCAGCCTTTGACGGTGCAGATAAAGATGAGTACGAAATTCAGTACACGTCGAAAAGCACGCCTGATGAGAGCGACTGGAAACTATGGAAGGAATTAAATTTTAAGACACAACACAAGCTGTTGGCAGCAGATCTGAACGCTGACATTCAAGGCATTCGCCTTGTTTTGGGAGATGTACCCGTTGCATTCCGTTCGCATGATGTTTTAGAACTTCGTTACCAATTAACTTCTTATGATAGTGTCAAACATGATGATTATAAGTATGGCGATTTCCCTCGATTGACAGAAAAGTACCCGAACGATGACTTTACTTATCTGGACAAAAATAACGGCCTTCCTACGAACGAAGAAGCCAAGCAGCACCCGAAGCAGTGGAAACAAACGATTAACTATGCAAGCATGGAATACAGCTTCAATGGTGAGAAGACCGAGTATTTGACGGGGGTTAAGGTATTGGCGGTGGATAAGCGTCCGCTGCTGGAAGTGGATAAATCGGTTGTGAGTGGAAAAAGTACTTCCCCAGGAGGTACGGTAACTTATAGGATCGTTGTAACCAATGCCAGTCCGATTGATGTTCCGTTTCGCGACCCGGTTGTAACGGATCTGCTGCCGGAAGAATTGGAATATGTGCCGGACAGCTTGAAGCTGGGGCCACTTAACGGCAAGCAGGTGCCTGCCCCTACGTTCTCAGAAGCCAAGAAGGATCAGCAAGAGCGTACGCCGATTACATGGGCGTGGGGTACAGAAGGCAGCAACTCCTTGACGCTGCAGAAGGGCGAAGCGCTCACCTTTACCTTCGAAGCGAGAGTGAAGCCGGATACCCCGACGGGCGAAGTTTACAATGAAGTTGAGGTCACATCAGAACGGCACAACTATATTAACGGGTTGACCAACTTCAAGAACCAGCGCTATAAGCAAGAGAACGGCAAGTGGTATGTATACAACGGAGATAAAATTGATGTGAACGGCATCGATAGCTTGATCTCCGAAAAATGGGTTCAAGGGGATTTGGATAACGGGCAATGGTCTAAGTATCCAAATATCGGAAATGTTGCGCCAGGCGGAGAACTTAAGTATAAGATCTCTGTAACGAACCGGGGATCAATTGGCGTCAAAAACCTTTTGATCGTAGATGCCCTTCCGCATATCGGTGATCACGGGGTCATCGACAAATCGCCGCGAGGCAGCAAGTGGACCCCGATTCTGAAGGAGCCGATATCGCCTCCGAACGGTGTAACGGTATATTACAGCGTCGATGAAGAGATATCGATGACAGGCGGCAACTGGGATAAAGAGCCTCCGCAAGATATATCGAAGGTGCGAGCCTTAAAGTTCGAATTCGCTGGTGATGTCATACTGGCTCCTGGCCAATCCAAGGAATTGACATGGACAATGCGCGCGCCTGTTGACACGCCTGCAAGCGATGATCAGATCGCATGGAATTCCTTCGGATACACCGCGACTCCGGTCATTAGCGATAAGGCTATGCTCCCGGCAGAGCCGCTCAAGGTCGGCATTAAGATAAAGGGCGATCCAAAGGGAGAGATTGGGGATTACGTCTGGTACGATGAAAATGGCAATGGGATTCAGGATGAAGCACCGGATCATGGTGTTAACGGCGTTCGCGTCGACCTGCATCGCGAGAGTGACGGCAAGGTAATACAAAGCACTGTAACTGGCAATAATCACGAAAGTCAGCCAGGATACTATCTGTTTACTGGCTTGGATGCGGGCAAATACTACGTTACGTTCCACTTGCCGGAAGGCTATGATGCATTTACGGTGAAAGATGCAATAACGAATCCAGGGAAGAACTCCAAGGCTAATGTGGAAGGCAGAACAGACATCATTACACTGGAGCAGGGCGGCAAAAACCATAACATTGACGCAGGCCTAATTAAGAAGGATATTCCATCTAATCCTGGCAAGGGAGCCATCGGCAAATATGTATGGATCGACACGAACGGCAATGGGATTCAAGATGAGAATGGTACTGGATTAAATGGGGTTGTGGTCGAATTATATAACCACAATAATGAGAAGCTGACTACGACTGTTACTCATTCCGTGTATTACAGCTCGGTGACAAATTCGGTCTATGATCCGACTGTCACGGGATCGGTCTACGATCCTGCCGTGACCGATTACGTGTATCAGTCTGGTTACTACTTATTTAATGATTTGGATCTCAGTACTTATAAGATTCGATTCATTGCCCCAGAGGGGTATTCGTTCACGAAACGGTATCAGGGAGATGATCGCGCACTCGATTCTGATGCGGATCTGAATGGCTGGTCAGACAACATCGTACTTACGGCGGAACGACCACGGGATCTAACGATTGATGCGGGACTTATTATAAGAACGGTCAATCCAGATCCGGAACCGGGAACGGGCGGATCTACTAATCCTGGAGGTGGCGGTTCTACCAATCCTGGAACGCCTGTAGAGCCAGGCAAACCGGGCGATCAGGAACGGCCGACGATTCCAGGTACAATCGTAGAAACCAAACCTGGGAATCCAGATGGCGATACGAATCCCGAACCAGGCGAAGCGACAGAGCCGGATAGCGATACGAAGCCAGATAAGGGTCAAGGTACTGATAAAGAGCCAGTTGAAGGAACGAATGAGGATGAAGCGGACGGTACCGATTTGGGTGGGAAGCAGGACGTTGATCGGCAGCCGAACCGCCCGAACGTCTTGCCTCAGACTGGTGAGCAAGCGCCGATTGAACCAATCATCGGTATGTTCTTGTGCGTCGCCGCTATCATAATGTGGAGATTAAGCAAAAGAGGGGCAGCAGATCGTTAACGAATCAGCCGTCGAGGAGTAAAGCTCCTTGACGGCTTTTGTTTGTGCATTGACGGACAAGCATTCGTACAAATTTTCAAAATAATGCGATAAAAAAAGTTGCTTTGTATTCAAATTTGAATATAATGAGTTTATGATCTTGTTATTCAAATTTGAATATAGAGGTGGTAAGGGTGGGTTCTTCTTCTCGTGCTCGCATAACGGTTATTGGTCTTCTGCTCGGGCTGTTGATTGTGTCGCTGGATCAGACGATACTATCGACAGCCGTGCCGACGATTGTTGCGAAGCTTGGCGGCTTCGAACAGTATGTATGGTTGTTCTCGGCTTATCTGATTGCAAGCGTGGCGTGTATGCCGTTGTTCGGCAAGCTATCTGATATGTACGGACGCAAGCGATTCTTTGCGCTCGGGATCATCGTATTCATGGTAGGCTCGGCACTATGTGGAATGGCAGGTTCGATGCAGGAATTAATTTGGTATCGTGCGATTCAGGGTATTGGCGGCGGTGCGCTTATGCCCGTTGTATTTACGATTCTGTTCGATATTTTCCCAGAGGGAAAACGAGCTAAGATGACAGGAATGTTCGGGGCAGTATTTGGTCTATCCAGTGTGTTTGGGCCCATGGCTGGAGCTTTTTTCTCCGACCACCTGCACTGGCGCTGGATCTTCTACGTGAATCTTCCATTAGGATTGATTGCGCTTCTACTTGTTATGCTTGGCTATCAGGAGACACTAAGCTTCAATAAGCGGCAGATTGATTGGCTGGGAACATTCACGCTGGTTGCTGCAATATTGTGCTTCATGTTCGGATTGGAGATGGGGGGCAAGGATTATGCATGGTCTTCCCCGACGATCATCTCGCTTTTTGCAGGGGCACTCCTTATGTTTGTTCTATTTATCATTGTTGAGATGAAGGTGGCAGAGCCAGTCGTTCCGCTTGGTTTGTTCAAGAGTAAGCTGTTTACCGCGAGCATGGGGGCAGGGATGCTAATTGGAATGCTGTTGATGGCAGGAGCGACCTTCATTCCGTTATTCATTCAAGGAGTTGTGGGCGGATCCGCGACGAATGCTAGTACAGTGCTGACGCCGATGATGCTGGCACTCGTCTGCAGCACCGTTGCGGCAGGATTTCTGCTGAGGAAGATGTCTTTCCGCAACATTATGCTCCTATCGGGAACATTGCTGCTGCTGTCTGTTGTGCTTTTATCACAGGTAACGCCTGACACCTCCATGTCTACGATGGTTGTATATATGATCATGATGGGCTTGGGGATAGGTGCTTCCTTCCCCGTTACCTCGATCGCGGCACAGCATAAGGTGGATTATCAGCAGCGGGGCACAGTCAATTCGCTAGTGCGGTTCTTTCAAACACTTGGCAATACGCTCGGAATCAGTATATTAGGGAGTATTCAGACCTCTTATTTACGTGATTGCTTCGGCGGTGTGCTGACTGATCCAAAGCTTGTGGAGCAGCTTGGCAATCCGCAGGTTCTGCTGCAGGATCAAGTGCGTTCATCCATTCCGGAACCAATTTTGAAACAGTTGACCAGTGTGCTGTCTGATTCCATTGCCCATGTTTATGCATGGTCCATTCCGCTCGCGGTGCTTTCCCTTTTGTTCATTTTGCTTATGGGACGTGTTACAATGATGTCTAAACACTCTCATGGGAGTGCGGCAGCCGCAGAGCAAGGTGGAGAACCTGCGTGATTGCGAATGGCTGTCGTTTCATGAAGGAAGAGGTGGAACACATGTCGATGAAGCTGGCCATACTTGGTTTGCTTATGGAGCAAGATCGCCATCCTTATGAGATGAGTCAGGCTATGAAAGAACGCGAAATGCATAATTATATGAAAATTCAATACGGGTCGCTGTATTATGCCATTGACCAGTTAAACAAAGGCGAATTTATAGAAAAGGCTGAATTCGTTAGCGGTGGTTCTCGCCCGGATAAGACGATTTATCGCATTACGGAAAAAGGAAAGCGTGAGCTTGAAGAACTGCTAGTTGAAGAAATGAAAAAGCAGCCTCATTTGAATCATCCCTTTTATGCGGCGCTGTCCTTTGTGAAGTATGCGGATCAGGCAATAGTTATGGAGATTATTCAGAATCGCATTTCTTATTATGAGCAGGAAGCAGAACGAATGTGGGCCCTGTATGAAGAGCATATTTCATATGCTCCTCGTTCCGTTCTGCATATGCTGTACGGAGGCTATAAATATACAATAACGGAACTAAATTGGTTGAAAAGCCTTCACGAGGATGCGCTGGCTGGCAAATTAGGCAGTAAAGGCGAACCTCTGCCGGTACTGAAGCTGCATTAGTGGCAGGTGTCGAAAGAACGTCCCGTTACTCTTTCTCATAATAGTCACTTCTAGCATATTTAGACTTTTTTTGCGACAAGCTGTTATGATAGCGGTTCTACCAGAGACTGGAGCAGAACATGCTCTCCCCCTTGGTTCTGTCTTTAAAAGCTGGGAAATACGTCTGATGGCTCGTTGGCAACCGCCATTTCCATCTTTCTAAACCTTTTAGTGCTTTTTATGAATTGCTTAATACACTCTCCTTATCAATGGTAAGGAGGGTGTTTTTTTATGATCATCAAAACGAGAGAACTATCTACATGTTGCGGAACAATCTCAGCAGCGGGTTTGAGGTTTCTCGAGTCTTCTCCATGTCCTATAGAAAAGGTACATCGCAAATACCGATTGTTTGAAATCAGATTCCATTTCATAGTATTTATACTATAATTAGCATAATGGATGGAGTAGCGGCTTGTAAGGACATGCAGCATCGAAGAAACTGCTCTTGAAGTCGAGAATATGGTCATTCAACTACAAGGGAACAATCTATCATCTTATCGTTCTCGTAAATATCGAGGAGCTGAAATAGTACGGAAACTAAGCTATTAGTAGGATGTCCTTCCGGATATTCTGAACAGAGAAATGTCTATGCAACTGATTCTATAATGGAGAACGGTGGACGAAGATTATAAGCGCCCGTAAGTGAAGGTTGGTGATATTATGAGCATATTTTGGAAAATGGGAACCAGAAATTTCATAGCCCAGATACGGCAAACGCTACTCACCGTATTCATAGGGTCTATCGGTGTCGTTCTGATTTTTTCTTGTTATTTTGTCATTTCTTCTATTACATATAGTAAATCACAATGGGAAGAAAAACACTTTGGCGCCATTGGTACAGAGATTTATTCGCGTGTTGGACTTGATTTGACCGAGGCTCAGATTAAAGATGTTCAAACGAAGCTTCAAACCAGAAATATTGCCAGTCTTCCCTATGTGTCTCGGGTCGTTTCTGTGCACAGCGGGAATAATGATGAAGTTAAGGAAGATAGCATCGTTGCATTAGGATTTGATTTTCAACATGCTCGGGAATTAGAGCCGAAGCAACCATTGTGGTCTACGGATCCCCTGTCAGCAGAAGAAGCGATTGTATCGGTTCCGCTAGCACGGCAGTTGGGACTTGGTGTCGGTGAAACAATGGTAATCTCGTTTGCTGAGAAAGAAGTGCCTGTAACGATTCGGGATATAGCAGAGGAACGCGGATTAACAGGTTTTCGCGGAACAGTGCGGGCACAAGGGACAGTTATTCTCTCGAATACGCTTGCGCATCAGATATTCGGCGTTCCAGAAGCAAGCGCACACAGTATCTTACTGGCGACGGACAAGATGTATTCATCATTACCAGGCAATTCCTTCTTTACGGATCTTACGGAGAGAGCAATCAAAAAAGAAGCGCTATCTCATATGTCGATGGTCCAGAGTATTTTCACGCCTCCATTTTTGTTTTTTGTCGCGGTTTCTTTGTTCGCTGGAATTTTGCTGTTGGCGCAGTTGTTTAATATTCTGAAAGAAAGGCGCAAATATTATCTTGGCGTGCTCCGATCGCTTGGACTCAGTAACCGCAACTGCTTTGTCATCTACTTGAGTGAGTGTGCGTTACTGTGTGCGGTCATTACCATCTTAGGAGTTGTGCTCGGGAATGTACTCGGTTTCGGATTACTGTCTGTGAATGTATTTTATATCGAACAATTGCTGGAACGGTATTCCGCTTACGCCTATCCAATCCAACCCCACATTAATGTGACGGCAACATGCTGGATCGCGATGACCATGTTTATTGTTTTCTTACTCCTCGCTTGTTTTGTCGGGCGTTTCATTAAGCGCACATCCATTCTGCACCTAATGGGCAAGGAGGATAATCGTGTGAATCTAGCACAGAAGCGTCTACTCAAAATCTTAGGTTGTCTCCTTGTCACAGTGGCATTCATTTATTTCAATTATTTCGCCACAGAGGGGCTTTCAGATGACGATAGGCTTAGTGCAAAAGTATTCGGTTCGATTATAAGTTGGCTTGTTGGAATTATAACGACTGCTTATCTGATGTTTCTTATTGTACCTTGGATGAAACGGGCATCCTCTGTCTTGCCGCATCGATGGTTGGATCGATTGGCTGTTACGTTAGGCACACAGTACCCGCATATGAGGTTTAGTCGTTCATTTGGCATCGTTTTGTTGTTTACGGTATTATCCTGCTGTTTGATTGTGATGATAAGTTTCGCTTCCAATGTTGAAGATTATGCCGCTCAGAACAAGAGAGATTCTTTTATGGCTACCGATGCCTATATGTCTTATGCCGATGAGCGGGAAAAAGAGAAGCTGAAACCCAATATGAATGAAGTACAAGAAATCGTGCAAGGTGCTGCCTACATGGATGCGTACAGAATCCTAGTTTCATCCTCCGACAATGCAGTTGATCTTACAGAAGTAACACCCCCTACGAATGGTAACAAATGGGCATATTCGCAAGTTGTGTGGGGAAAATGGCTAGGGGAGGGCTACCAATTACCGCTTGCCTCCCGTGCGCCGCAATTTAAGAGTGATGCGGAGGTTTTTCAGGCCATGAGCGATCAAGCGTCTGTCGTTCTCGTGGATGATAAATTGGAAGGAACGTACCGAGTAGGCGATCAGATTCCGCTTCGTTTATTGAAAGGTGGAGCCAAAGAAGAGAACCTGATTGGAGAGGAAGTGGTCACGGTAGCGGGAACGTTCGCCATTGGTGATGATAACCGCTTCATGGGCAGGGTATTTATAGTGGCTGACGAACTTTACAATAAATATAGTACAAACGGCGCTTATAAGTGGCCTGGAGAGCCCAAAGGCTATGCGCTGTTACAGTTGACTGATACAGATGTGACGGCGGCAGATTCCATAAAGACACTGAAATATCATTTTACCAAAACAGCTGGTGTTACGGTGAGTACACCAGGTGAGGATCAGGCAATCATTACGACGATTGTGAAAGCGGAATTCACGCTGTTCTCTTACATTATGTCATTCATGATGCTTATGGCCTTGCTCGGCATGTATGTGATTCAGATTCGCTCAGTACAGGAGCGGGTTCCCCATTTGGTTATGTTATGGCAGATGGGGGTCAGTCACAAGTCGTTGAAACAGATTTTTATCGTAGAGGGTTGTCTGATTGGGATCGTTGGGTTAATTAGCGGAATTGTGGTCGGAAGGCTCGGTTCGGAGATGCTGATGCGTTTGGCGTGGATGGGGGTTAGGTTTTCATTCCCTTATCTGAACGTGACCGGTCTCGTCATCGGATTGCTGATCTTCATCTGGTTGTTCAACCGATTCAGCACAGCCGGATTAAGACATATACAGATCAGTCGGACAGAGTAATCGGTGAGGAGGTTCTAGAACATGATTGTAGCCAAAGCTGTTTGCAAGAACTACGGCATGGAAGCGGCTCCACAAACAGTCGCACTTTCAAGGGTGGATTTACACATCCATAGGGGCGAGATGGTGAGCATTATGGGGCCGTCCGGTTGTGGCAAGTCCACGTTGCTTTATACGCTGTCAGGTATTGAGCCAGCTGACAGTGGCGAGATTTGGTTCGACAAGCAAGCATTACACCAAATGAGCGAAAAAGAGGTCTCCGCGCTCAGATTGACGTCGATGGGTTTTGTCTATCAGCAATACAATCTGATTCCTGTGTTGAATGTCGTGGATAACGTAGCCTTGCCGCTTATCAGTCAGGGCGCTCAGAGGTCAATTGCCCACAAAGCTGCCAAGGTGGCACTTGAAGATGTCATGCTAACAGATAAGTTGAAGGCCATGCCGCATGAACTGTCCGGAGGACAAGCCCAGCGGGTTGCAATTGCCCGCGCTATAGTCCATAATCCTCGCGTTATCTGGGCCGATGAGCCTACTGGAGCTTTGGATACGGTAACATCGGAGGCGATCGTAACTTTGCTGCGCAAGATAAATGCAGACAAGCAAGTGACTATCGTTATCGTCACGCATGACCCGGTAGTTGCATCAGCCACAGATCGTGTAATCCGTATGAAAGACGGAAGACTAACGGAAGCGCAATATGCTTGACACTTTTTTGTTGAATATGAATAAAAGCGAAATGAGCAGGACATCCTTCCCACTAAGGGAGGGGTAACCATATGTTTACAATATCGACTACAAGTTCGGAACGGAAGGGAAACATGACATCGAGATCGGATAAGCGCGCTATCGTATTCACAAGGTTGTCGTTAGGTATTGCTGGAGCGGTGCTGTATGTAGCAGCGGGTATGCTTATAGCTCCAATGACTGTTCAAGCGTGGTCAACAGAAGCGGGTGCATATCAACAAGGGACGTTAACACAAGCATCGTTGTCCACTCATGCTTCCTCACAGGTGCAGCAAACAAAGAAATTGACCTGGACCTTGAACGCCGCATCTGAAACACTGCCGCTCGTGTATGTGCAGCCTTTGCCGACGGTAAAAGGGCAGAAGGTGAAGGAAGAGCAGGAACGTCCACATGTTGCGGTTGCAGCGGCCAAACTGACATTCACAGCTGCTGAGCTTGCTCCTCAGCAGGAGCGCATCATTCGATCGGTAAAGGTAGTTGCTACTGGCTATACGGCAGGAGCTGAATCAACTGGCAAGGAGCCGGGGCATCCAGAGTACGGGATTACTTATTCCGGTGTTAAAGTGCGTCGAGACTATGTGTCCACGATCGCAGCGGATTTATCCGTATTTCCATTAGGAAGCATCCTCTATATTCCGGGATATGGATATGGGATTGTAACGGATATTGGTGCCAAAATTAAGGGTAAGAAGCTTGATCTATTCTTCCATACAACGAAGCAAGTATACGGACAGTGGGGCAAGAAAGAAGTGGAAGTCAAGCTTATTAAACGCGGTAATGGTAAAGTATCGGAACAAATGCTGGACGATTTGAATGCAGCTGTCTTTAAAAATAAAGGGATTCCGGAATCCATGCTCTAATTGGGGCTTTGTTTCATGATGAGCGCTAGGGGTGTGCATTCGAATAATCGAGTGCTGCGCTAAGCATAATATCTCCTGTAGGAACGCAAGTTTCTGAATATGAACCGCCGAAACGCGGAGATGCAGGAGGTGAATGGAAATGCCGAAGAACAACAAAGCGAACCGCATGCAACCTGCTAACGCGAAGTACACTTCTGGTGAGTTTGCAGCCCAAAGCAACGCTGCTGACATTGAGTTTGGCCAAGAGGTTGCTCCTACAGCAGGTGCTGTAAAAGGAACAGAAAAAGGCATCGTGCAAAAAGTGCAGGAAGCTGATCAACAACAATAATACACCAAGATGCGGTGGCGAGTTATAGACTTAGCCAGGCATCGTAACGAATGGCTGCCCCTTGCTTGGGCAGCCATTTTCATTTCATTGCGGAAGTGAAAAATGCGATAGTAATTCATTTCCAGTTCCTCGGTCCCGAGACTGAGACGAACTTCCTTCCTCCGTCGCTGGTAGATGGACATGATTTCTCTTACAATTACTACATAAAGAATGAAATGACTGTAGAGAAATGGAGGGAACCGTATGAATAATCAGCGTGGCAGATGGTCGGGAGGGTTGTTTCTAATCGCGATCGGCGCTTTCTTCATGCTTAACCAGCTTGGTTATATTGATATGGATCTTGGGGAATTGATACGCACATTCTGGCCGGTAATCCTCATCTTAACGGGATTCAATGCGCTTATACAGGGGGCGTTCTGGGGGCTTATCCTTCTCGCCATCGGTGGCTACTTCCAGTTATCGAATTTAGGAGTTCTGACGGTGGATATTGGTTCAGCTATGAGGATGCTCGTTCCATTTATCCTCATTATGGTCGGTGTAGGGATGTTGATTCGCCCACGAAAAAATCGGCATAGAGATAAGTATCGTGATCGTAAGCGTTGGGACGAAGGGTACTGGCATGAACATGGTGGACAACATGATCGACCGTACAGTGAACCGCGTCCATTAGATGATGACTTTGATCAGACCTTTAATAAGCATTTTAATAAAGACGGTGTATCCGATGTTCCTCCGCCTTCGGGATATGATGAGACTGGTTCGGCAGTAGGCGGGGATAGCGACAGACGCTATAAAGAACCGTTTGGACGCAATCAAAGCCAATCATCTGATTATGATCCATTTTCGTATAAGGGATCAGTACCACCGCCACCACCGCCGCCGCCTCCGCCAATGGGCTCGGGATCGAAGTTCGACACGGTGAACAAGTCAGGCTTTATCGGTGATATTCATTTAGGCTCTGATTATTGGGAATTGAAGCCGATGAACATCTCGCATTTCATTGGTGACACGGTAATCGACTTGACGAAGGCGCAAGTGTCGTATGGCGAGACGAAGATCAATGTTTCTTCTTTTATAGGAGATGTGAAAGTATATGTTCCGAATGATATGGATCTTGGTGTAGTGGTGAGTTCAAGCTCCTTCCTTGGCGATGTGAGAGTGTTCAATCAGGAGAAGGAAGGGTTCATGAACAATCTGCAAGTGGAGACTCCCTATTATTATGAAGCAGGCAAGAAAGTGAAAATCTCCGTTAGTACCTTCATAGGAGATGTAAAGGTCATGAAAGTGGGGTAGTGCAATCATGGTGTCACGATGGTTTCGCAGCACGAAGAGTGTCAAGTGGGAGCTGCTTCTCACCTTTGTGATTTCAGGCTGCATTATCATGAGTGTGTTCTGGATTGGCTTCGTCTATGGAGGTTCCTGGTATAGTGGGATGAACTGGTGGCTGTTCGGTATTGTGACGGTCATCATCGTATCGGTCATTATGGGTTATGTCGCAGGCGTGCGCCTTCAGCGCCGCCTGGACGTGCTTCACGATAGTATGATGCAGGTGATGAAGGGCAATTGGTCAGAGCGGATTCCGCTTGGCGATGAAGAGTCATTTGCTCGCTTGTATGAAGACTTCAATACGATGGTAAGCGGGATGGAACAGAAGCTTCGTATCTTGCAGAAGATGTCCGAGCAGCAAGTGATGGATCGGGAGCGGGAATGCGAAGCTGTTGTATTGGAGGAACGAAGACGTCTAGCAAGAGATTTGCATGATACGGTTAGTCAGCAGTTATTTGCACTTCATATGGCTTCCTCTTCCTTGACGAAGGTCATGGATATGGATATGGATCGGGCGAAGAAGGTGGTTGGCCATCTTGTTGAGATGTCCCATACCGCACAGCGCCAAATGCGCGGCTTAATTGCACAGCTTCGGCCGCTTGAGCTTGACGGCAAGACATTGCAAGAAGCGTTGGGCCGCTGGTTCCCTGACTATTGTCGACAGAATGGCTTGCAAGGTAAGATTGACATTGAACTAAATTGCGAATTGTCGGAAGCCAAAGAGCATCAGTGCTTCTTAATGATTCAGGAAGCCATGGCCAATGTAGTCAAGCACGCGAAGGCAACGAAGGTTACCTTGACTCTGCAGGAGACGCCGAATCAGATTATTCTTGCTGTGGCAGATGATGGTCAAGGGTTCGATCTTCAGAGTGCGTCATTCAAGGCAGGGAGCTATGGACTGACGACGATGCGAGAACGGGTGGATAAGCTTGGCGGTCACATGGATCTCATAAGCCGTCCGGGAGCGGGAACGACGATACGCGTACATATCCCTCGATTTGAAGAAATACAAGAGCAGACAAATGACGGAGGTCATTCTAATACAGAAATGTGTGAGTAACGGAGAACGGACGGGAGGCGAATCGGTTGGGGGATAAGACATCGGTATTTCTTGTGGACGATCATGAAATGGTGCGGCTAGGTCTTCAAACTTACTTAATGCTCGATCCGGAGATTGAAGTTATTGGTGAGGCTAGTGGTGGTAGAGAAGCGATTGCTGCCATACAAGCGATGGCTAGTCGGAATGAGCCATTGCCTGATTTAATCCTTATGGACTTGATGATGCCTGACTTGAACGGGGTAGAGACAACAAGAGAGCTTATCGCACAGTTTCCGAATTTGCGAATCGTCATGCTGACCAGCTTCATGGAAGATGAGCAGGTTGTCGAAGCGATTCAGGCGGGGGCAGTCAGTTATGTGCTCAAGACGGTGTCGGCTGAAGAACTGGTATATGCGATTCGTGGCGCGCTGCAGGGCAGACCGGTCATGAGCGGAGAAGTATCGCAGGCATTGACCCGTGGTCTGCGCAAGCGTGCAGCTCAGCCGGATGACGAGGGATTGACGGAGCGGGAGAAGGAAGTGCTGCTGCTTATTGCTGATGGCAAGACGAACAAGGATATTGCAGATGAGCTCCATATCAGCATCAAGACGGTTAAGACACATGTATCGAATCTTCTAATGAAATGTGAGCTGCAGGATCGTACACAGCTTGCGGTGTTCGCTCATCGTAAAGGGTGGGTTAAAAACGAATAATTTCGTCTATCCTGTAAATAGACGTAGTTGTGAACGTGATACTTCAGTTGCCTAGGCATATAATATTCTAGGTCTAGACACTAACAGATTTGAACTGTGCTGTTTATTGCGTCGACAGGAATTGCAGAACAGGCCGAAGGGCCTGTTTTTTTGTCGAACTTTTGTATTATCATCTTTTATGGTGTTTTATATTGTTTTTAAGCTAGGATTAAGGTTTATCGTCCATTATATAAACATATCATTACGATACTTCATTTGAACGAGTACATTAGGAGGTAGGCAAAATGGACGAACAAAAACGCAATTTATTTCGTGCATCCGACAAGGATTCTCATACATCAGCATCAGACGACAGCGCTGCTAGACAAGAGCGCGATGGCAGCCTGAATGAGGAACAGGAACTGGGCAAGCAAAATGAACGTTACTATTACGCCTACGGCCCTTATCAATCTGTAAAACAAGAAGAACCTTCGAGAACCACAACATCGACAGATCCAACTGGACGTATGAATGATGTGCAGGTAACGCCGCCCAATCCGGTTAAGCCGCTTCCGTTCTCCAGCGCTACGCAGCAGGGAGGGGCTCAAGCGAGTGGATATATGGCTCCGAATATGCGTGGTGACGGAGGAGGCCAATCTGCTCCGCCACAAGGTGATTGGAACTTCAAGGATTCGAAGCGCAAGAGAGGGACTTCCTTCAAGGCAATATTTGCTTCCTTCATGGCAGGGGCGCTCGTCATTTCGGCGCTTATGATTACGGCTGACAAGGTGAACCTGTTTACGGGCGGAACGGCGCTTGCTGGCGAGGGGGCTGGAAGCAGTGCGGCAGGTGCGAATGCGGTGCAAACCAATGGGCCTGGAACTACACTGCCGAACGGCTCGAACAGTGTAGCGGATGTGTTTAAGAAAGCTAGTCCTGCGGTCGTGAAGATCGAGACATTCGCAACGACAAGAGGGCAAAGCGGTGGTGGCAGCAATCCGTGGATGGATGACCCGTTCTTCCGCCAATTCTTCGGAGACGGCTATGGGAATGACAATTCCCGCCAGGATGTGAAGCCGAAGCTGCAGCCTCTTGGAATCGGTACAGGGTTCATTTTTGATAAAGAAGGGTATATTCTAACGAATCAGCACGTAATTGAAGGTGCGGAGACGATTCAGGTCCAGGTGGAAGGGAGCAAGGAGCCGATTAAGGCAGAACTGCTTGGACATAGCAAGGACTTGGACTTGGCCGTTCTGAAAATCAAAAGCGACGGCAATCTTCCAACCGTTAGCCTAGGAAATTCCGATACGACGCAAATCGGAGACTGGCTTGTTGCAATCGGCAATCCGTCTGGATTCGACCATACGGTTACCGTTGGTGTACTTAGTGCACGCGAACGCAAAATCAATGTTGACGATAACGGCAGCGCTCGTGAATACCAACACTTGCTTCAGACAGATGCATCGATCAACCCTGGTAACTCTGGCGGTCCGTTGTTGAACATGCAGGGCGAAGTTATCGGCATGAATGTAGCGGTAAGTCGCCAGGCGCAAGGAATTGGATTCGCGATTCCATCGAATGTGATGAGTAAGGTTGTCGAGGATTTGAAGAATAAACGCGAGATTGCGAAGGAGCCTCTGCCGTTTATCGGTGCAACACTCATTACGATGACAGATGATATTGCAGACCGATTAGGTATGAATCTAATTAAGGGGTCTCTCGTGAGCGAAGTGTTGTTCGGCACCCCTTCTTATGAGGCAGATTTGCGCGCTTATGATATCATTACCGGTATGGATGGGACTAAATATACAACCAAGGAAGAGCTAATTGAACAGATTAGCAAGAAGAAGGTTGGCGATACCGTTAAGCTTCAAGTCGTACGCAACGGCAAGTCGATTGATGTAAGTGTGAAGATTGGCGATAAGAACAAATTCACGAAACAATTGCAGCAATAAGGGGAAGGGAGTGCGTCACGACATGAGCAATGGCACTTGAAGGACGCATCCCCCCCTAAGTATACAGATAGGAAGCACAGAATGGCTTATGCGATTTCTGGCTTCCTTTTCGCTTTATTGGCAGAATAACAAATGATTTGCATATTTGATGGAAATCGGAAAAAGGGGATGAGTATGATGCGATCAACGATACTGGTAATTGATGATGATGAGAAAATTACCTCCATGCTTCGAAGGGGGTTGGTGTTCGAAGGGTACGAGGTACGTACGGCTTCGAATGGATCGGAAGGGCTGCGGGACATGATGCTGCATGAACCAGATATGGTCATATTAGACGTCATGATGCCCGAAGTTGATGGATGGGAAGTATGCCGCCGCATGCGTGAAGGGGGCAGCAGTGTGCCTGTGCTCATGCTGACGGCTAAGGATGAAGTGCAGGATCGCGTGAAGGGGCTTGATAACGGGGCGGATGATTACTTGGTCAAGCCGTTTGCACTTGAGGAGCTGCTTGCACGTGTTCGTGCCCTGTTGCGGCGTCGCAGTGATAGTGAAGGGGGATCGCATCGCCTAACATTCGAGGATATTGTGCTGGACTTACATACACGTGAAGTACAGCGGGACGGCAAGGCGATCGAGCTTACTGCCAAGGAATTTGAACTGCTCCATCTATTCATGCAGAACCCGAAGCGGGTACTGCCGCGCGATATGATTATGGAGAAGATATGGGGATATGATTACAGCGGTGAATCCAATGTGTTGGAAGTATATATTGCCATGCTTCGTCAGAAGACAGAGGAGCATGGAGGCAAACGCATCATATTAACGATCCGTGGGACGGGCTATGTATTGAGAGGGGACAGTTAGATCGATGTCAATTCGATTGCGGCTTACAGTCTGGTATTCGGCTTTGCTTGCCTTTACCTTATTTTTGTTCGGGATTGCGATTTATACATTTGTCGACTACAACATCTATAAAGATATTAAGACCCGCATTTCCAACCAGATGGATCAATTGTATATCCTCCCATCTATCGATTGGGAACGTTCCCAGCTGAATTGGGATGTCCAGCAGTCTAATCGGTTAAATAATGAGGAAGTGTTTTTTCAGACGATTAACTTCAGTTCAGGCAAGCTAATTCGTTCGGATAACTTGAAGTCCCTCAATCTGAAGCTGCCGGTTCCGTCGAATCCAAGCCAAATTAAAGCAGGCATACGGAAGGTTGAGGTGCAATCATTTCAATTTCTCGTGTATGAGAAGCTGCTAAAGCTGGAGAACAATGATACGATCATCGGAGCTGTACAGGTCGCTGCCTTTACCGGACATGAGGCTCGATTTATGCGTGAACTAAGGAGTATTCTCGTTGTTGCTTCCATGGTTACCGTTGTACTGGCGTTCTCACTAGGGCTCTTCTTGGCGCAGAAATCATTACGTCCGATTGAGAACATTATTAAAGCGACAGACCGGGTTCAGAAGGGGGCGGATCTCAGTGTAAGAATTCCGCGTGTCGGGCCGCCGGATGATGAGGTTGGTCAATTGACTGACCGTATTAACAGCATGCTTGGGCGAATGGAAGCCTTCTATAATGAGCTTGACGAGGCATACCGGGCACAGCGGAGATTCGTATCTGATGCATCGCATGAACTGCGCACTCCGCTGACTACGATTCGGGGAAATGTTGATCTGCTGGAGAAGATGTGGCTGCAAGAAAGCGGGACACTGGCGTTAACAGAAGTAGACAAGCAGCAAATGTCTATGGAGGCGTTAAGCGACATAGCGGATGAATCGCGTCGAATGAGCAGGCTCATCAATGATATGCTGTCACTGGCTCGGGCGGATGCCGGTTATGTGATGGAGAAGTCGATGATTGAATTGAAGTCGCTCGTTGAGGAAGTTGTGCGCAGAGCGCAATTCTTGCCGCGCAAGGCCGAATGGATTCTAGGAGATATAGCAGCAATCGAACAGAAAGTGGTATACGGCAACAAAGATTATTTGCAGCAGATGCTGTTCATCTTCATCGAGAATGCATTCAAATACACGGATGGCGGGTTTGTGCGTCTGGATGCGATTATTCAGGACGAGCAAATTGGCTTGAAGGTGCAAGATACGGGAATGGGCATGAATCAGAAGGAAGTTCCGTATATCTTTGAGCGATTCTATCGTGCTGACGTATCTCGCGGCGTTACTTCCGGAACGGGACTCGGTCTGTCGATCGCGAAATGGATCATTGATGAGCACCGCGGTTCTGTAGAAGTAGTCACGAAGCCAAATGAGGGGACGACATTCATCATTTGGCTGCCGCTTGCTTCGGTCGACGAATGCGAGGAAGTTCCGGTATAATGAAATTGCCGGATGCTAGTGGTGCGGTTTCATTGCAGCTCTTATAGCAGACGAAGCGATTGGAAGGGAAGCAGGTGTACTTGTGGAAGTAATGAAAATAACACCGCGCGGTTATTGCTATGGTGTTGTTGATGCAATGGTCATTGCACAGCAAACCGCACGCAATCTGGATTTGCCGCGGCCTATCTATATATTGGGCATGATTGTGCACAACAGTCATGTGACGAACGCATTCGAGGATGAGGGCATCATTACGCTTGATGGCCCGAACCGGATGGAAATCCTGGATCAAGTAGAGTCGGGGACGATTATCTTCACGGCGCATGGTGTATCGCCAGAGGTTCGCCGCAAGGCGCGTGAGAAGGGGCTTACGACTGTCGATGCTACTTGCCCGGATGTAACGCGTACGCATGATCTCATTCGCGAGAAGACGGCGGAAGGTTACGAGGTTATTTACATCGGGAAGAAAGGACATCCGGAGCCTGAAGGGGCAATCGGTGTCGCGCCGGACAGCGTTCATTTGATTGAGCGGGAAGAAGAAGTTCAGTCGCTTCAATTGGCGACAGACAAGATCATTATTACGAACCAGACGACGATGAGCCAATGGGACATTAAGCATATTATGAATCGATTGGTTGAGAAATTCCCATCAGCCGAAATCCATAACGAAATTTGCATGGCGACACAGGTTCGTCAAGCGGCAGTGGCGGAGCAAGCGGGAGAATGTGATCTCGTTATCGTTGTCGGCGACCCGCGCAGCAATAACTCGAACCGTCTTGCTCAGGTGTCAGAGGAGATTGCGGGTACGACGGCGTACCGTATTGGAGACTTGTCTGAGCTGGATGTGGAATGGCTGCGTGGCGTTAAGAAGGTTGGGGTAACCTCCGGCGCTTCGACGCCGACGCCAATTACGAAGGAAGTCATTGCGTTCTTGGAGCAGTTCGACGAGGCGGATCCAGAGACATGGGAGAAGACGCGGACGGTAAATATGAAGAAGCTGCTTCCTCCTGTTCGAACGAAGTCGAAATCGTGAAGAAGCGGGCTTCGGTCCAAAGTAATGTAACTTCATTTCATGAAGTGCTGCATGTGCAATATGTATAGGAAAATGTGAGTGGCTCCTTCAAAGGAACTTAAATGCTAAGTTCCTTTGGGGAGTTTTTTTATTTTTTCCATGAAATCATTGGAAGCCTGTCACAAAATGGAACGGTAAGATTGTTATACATATGTGAATACATACTCATAATTGTACGAAGAAGGAGAATCATCCAATGAAAACAACGATGAAATTAGTAATTGCTACATTAAGCGGCATCCTGATGTTCGGTTCTATGAGCTTCACAGTTCAGGCGGATCCATCCCAGACAGCGAGTGACACTGCGGCTGCCACATCGACTGATCAGGAGCTAACATTAGAAGAACAGAATAAGATATATGAAAAGGAAGTAAGAAGAATAGGTCAAGAGGCTAAAAATCCGGGTGACGTATATGTTGCTTTTATTAGCAATAAAAAATTGATGTCCGGAATGGAATTCCTTTATATAGTCAATCCGCTTACGTTCAAAACATATGAGGAATATATAAAAAAGGCCGCTACGTATCAAGGGCCGGTATTGCAGAAGCCAACCAACCTGCCTAAGGGGTATAAGTTAGTCAAAGCGGAAATCGAGTATCTGAAAAGTAAGGAGTTCGAAGCAGAAGTAAAAAAAGAAGCCGCCATTGAGGGACAAGGAAAATTACTTTATGCGAAGAAATATGATTGGAAGGTACCGGGCGAAATCAAGCTTGAGTTTGTGAATGGGAAGAACACGTTTCTGTTTGAAATGAACACGATCGACCCGAAAACAGCGAAAAAGCAAACAGGTTATGTCTATGAACCTGCTAGCGAAAAGGCAAAATACAATTTCCTGTCTTGGAGGGTGAAAGACAAAGCAATTACTATTCAAACGAATACGGATATGTCCAAAGAAGATCTAATCAAGCTTTCGAAAACGATGGTACTTGAGAAAAAATAATCAGATAAGCAGGGTTTCGTAATCGGACGAAGTATATCGAGTAACCCCCGGGGAAGCTGTGAAGGATTAGCAGTTTTTCAGGGGGTTGTTTTTTGTTTTTCAGGGATTTTTTGATAATGATGT
Organism: Paenibacillus sp. cl6col; assembly: GCF_900102125.1. Taxonomy (NCBI): domain Bacteria; kingdom Bacillati; phylum Bacillota; class Bacilli; order Caryophanales; family Paenibacillaceae; genus Paenibacillus; species Paenibacillus sp. cl6col. The sequence continues at coordinate 94,855 of NZ_FNAZ01000001.1, read as the reverse complement.
CACGAAAGGCATGGTGAGAGTTGTTATATAAGATAAGGCGTCAAAAGATTAACTAGAGAGGGGCACTTTGATATGAAAATGACAATGAAACTTGCAATCGCAACGCTAAGCGGCTTCCTATTATTTGGTTCGATGAATCTCGCAGCAGAGGCAGCGTCTTCTCGTTCGATAAGCGATATAACGTTGAAAACGGCAGCGGCTAAACCAAAGACCATGACTGAAGGCGAAAAGCTGGAGAAAGCAGAGAGGGAGAGAATCAACAAATTACTTGAAAAAAATCCGGAAGATACCTATATCTTATATGTCAGTAATGAATTGACGAAAGTTAAAGGCAAAGCAGAGGTCGACATGTTGGGCAACAGCATGCCGAAATTTAGCAAGTATGAGGACTATCTAAAGAAGGCAGCCAGTTTGAAGGAAGCAACGCTGCAAAAACCTGCTAACTTGCCTAAGGGATATGTCTTCTCCGCGGCAGAGATTGTAGGTCCATATACCGCTGATTTTGCTGCAGAATTGAAAGCAGAAGCAAAAAAATTAAACAAACAGATTTACTCTAAAAAACTGAATTGGACAACTACAAATGAAACCAAATTAGAATTCAAAAATGGAGACAATTTTATCAAAATAAGCAGCCGTAAGCCTGATGCGGTGGATAAGAAAAATTATAGTCAAGAGTATACCTATACAAGCGCGGAAAAAATGAAAAAAGATAATCCATATGTAGGCGAGAAATATCTAGTAAATTCGTTGGTTTGGATCCAACACGGCAAGCTGCTTTCCGTTCATACGAATCCAAAGAATCCAATGACGATGGAAGAGATGATCAAGTTGGCGAAAACGATGGTCAAAAAGTAAGAATCGCCATGTTATTGATGCGAAACGTAAGATAGCCGATATTGAACACCCTCGGGGAAGACGTAGATCAGCATGTCTAACCTGGGGGTATTTGCGGTTCTTTAATTAAAAGTTATGTCACAAACCAGATGGTTGAAATTGTTGTATAAGATGAGATGTTAAAAAGAATAACTAGAGAGGGGCAATTAGAAATGAAAATGACGATGAAACTAGCAGTTGCAACGATAAGCGGCGTTTTATTATTCTGTTCGATGAATCTCGCGGCAGAGGCAGCGTCTTCTCGTGTGGTAAGAGATGTAACGTTGAAGACGGCAGCAGCTGAACCAAAGGCTATGAGTGAAGGCGAGAAGCTAGAGAAGGCAGAACAGGAGAGAATCGACAAATTACTTGAGAAAAATCCAGATGATACATATATCATATATGTCAGCAAAGAATTAAAGAAAAATAAAAACGAACAAGAAGTTTATTTTATGGGAAATTTTAATCCAAGATTCGATACTTATGAAGCATACTACAAATTTGCATCAAAGTTGAAGGAGGCAGTACCACAGCGTCCTGCTGATTTACCAAAAGGCTATACCTTAGCTGAAGCGATAATTATTTCGCCGCTCGGACCTAAGGATTTAGTAGCAATGAAAGCCGAGGCCAAAAAGCTGGGTAAACAGATACATTCCAAAAAGATCAATTGGACAAAAAGTGACTTCATTGTGTTAACGTACACAAATGGTAAAAATGAAATCAAATTAAGCAGTGGGGCTGTTAAAGAGAAAGATAAGAAAGAAAAAAATTATGTATATAAATCCGCAAAGGACATCGAAAAGGAAAATCCCAATCTTGCTCCAGCAATAAAAAAAATAACTTACAAAAATCAGATTTCCTGGAATGAGAGTGGGAAGGGCTTTTGGATTTCAACGAATCCCGAAAATCCGTTGACGAAGGAAGACATGATCAAGTTGGCGAAAACGATGGTCAAAAAGTAAGAATCGTCATGTTATTGATGCGAAACGTAAGATAGTTCGATATTGAACACCCTCAGGGAAGACGTAGATCAGCATGTCTAACCTGGGGGTATTTGCAGTTCTTCGATTGAAAGTCATGTCACAAATAAAATGGTTGAAATTGTTATATAAATGGTAGATATTACATGTCAAACAGGAAAGGTGCGATTTTATATGAATACGAAGATGAAAATAGCAATTGCTTCACAATGCAGCATTCTATTGTTCGGATCCATGCACCTCATGTCAGGCACAGCGTCAGATCATGCTATAAGCGGCATCAGCTTGAAGGCGGCAGCAACGAAACCAACGACTGCAAATGAAGGCGAGAAGTTGGAGCAAGCCGAGAAGGCTAAACTTGACAAGCTGTTGGAAAAAAATCCGTGTGATATGTATCTGATATACAGCAGTTATCAGCCAAAGGGATTTGAGGTTTTTGGTTATGGCAATTTTAATCCGCGCTACGAGAAATACGAGGACTATGAGAAGTTGTTGCGTGTTATGAAAGAGCCGGCTCCGCAGAAGCCTGCTGATCTGTCGAAGAGCTATACGTACGACGGGGTAATTGTTGCTGCGCCTTATACAAATGAGTATGCGGCAGCCATGCAGGCTGAGGCGAAAAAGCTCGGCAAAAAGGTCTATTCAAAGAAGCTTGAGTGGAAGGATACGAATATGATCCAGTTGCGTTTCGTGAACGGCAAAGATTATATTCAGTTCTCTAGTTATCGGATTGAAGAGATGGAAAAGAGTCAAAACGGATATGTCTATATCGCTGCTGCGGATGTGAAAAAGAAAAATCCAAAACTTGATCCTAAATTTATTACTACCTCATTAAATTGGTATGAACAGGGTAAGGGGTTCTCGATTTCAACCAATGCAGAGAATCCGCTGACGAAGGAAGACCTGATCAAGCTGGCGACAACGATGGTGAAGAAATAGCTTGTGTCCAAGCCCATGCATTCCGAATAGGATACATGGGCTTTTATATGGTTAAAAACACAAAACGGGTTGACATTATAAAAGTACAATTATAGCATGAGTATAACTACATGCGTGGTCTTGAACGATTGAGTTTGGAGGTTTCATGAATGAATAAAGTACCGCCTATTACGGATGCTGAACTGGAGGTTATGCGCGTATTGTGGGCGCATCCCGATTGTCCTTCCATTGAGGTAGTCAATCAAATGACGGATTTGATGGAGTGGAGCCCGAATACGACTCGGACGCTCCTGAGCCGATTGGTTCAGAAAGAAGCAGCCGGTGCAAAGCTGGAGAAGGGGTCGAAACGAAACTATTTGTACTACCCGCTTATCAGCGAGCAGGAGTACCTGCGATCCGAAACCAAATCCTTCATGAAAAAGCTGTATGGCGGAGCTTTGAAGCCGATGGTGGCCAACTTTTTGCAGGATAAAAAGCTAAATGCACAGGAAATCGAGGATTTAAAATCGTTATTTGACGAGAACCGTGATGACGGTGGATCAAAAAAGAGCGATACCTAAATTCGAATTCATGCGCTACAACCCTTGGAGAAGACGGCGATACAGCCAGTCTTATTTCAAGGGATTTTTTATTTATTTGATAAAAAGTCGATTTGTGTCACAATTCTTGTTTTTAAGTTGTTCATATAGATGAGAAGAAAATTTCCATAATAGAGGTGCAAGGGAGAATTGGTTTATGAAAATGACGTCAAAACTAGCCATTGCAGCAATATGCGGGTTGCTTATGTTCAGCTATGTGAACAATGCCGCGGAGGCGGCGCCAGCCAAGAGTACAATTGACTATACCGTGAAAGGCCCTTCGGGAGAGCCGAAGGTCTTTGAAGATGAGTTGGCAAGACTGCACAAGCTGGTTGAGCAAAATCCGGGTGATGCTTATGCCGTATTTATCGACAATGAAAAAACGAAAAGCAAGGGGCAGGAAATTATCTTCACCGGATATGTCTCCCCTTCATTTGACACCTATGAGGATTATGTAATGAAGGCCACTGATTTGAAAGGAACCGTATTGATAGAGCCTGCAAATCTGCCAGAAGGGTATTCCTTTACGAAAGCAGAAGTACGGTGTCCATATAGTCCGCAATTTAAGAACGATTTGCGAGCAGAAGCCAAAAAGAAAGGTTTAGCGGTGTTGTCTAAGAAATATGAATGGACGGAAGCGGGGCAAGTTGTACTGAAATATATGAACGGTGAGGATACGTTGCTTTTGGAATATATTGCACTTGGTTCGAAAGCATCCCCTGCCCAGAAAGGGTATCATTATCAAACTGCTGAAGAGGCAAGACAAAGGTTGCAGCCAGAATATCGGGATAGCCCGCAGCAAAACACACTTCTATGGACGGAACAAGGCAAGCAATTTCGAATTATAACCAACGAAGGGAATACATTGACGCAGGAAGACTTAATCAAACTTGCGGAAACGATGATTGTCAGAAAATAATGTCACAGTTTAGGGGACTGATGTTGTTATATATATTGGATAACCCAAAAATGAAAAGGAGATGGGATTATGAGTACATATAAACAATCATTATTGAAGAAGATGATAGCAGTAACTTGTATGGCAGCTATATTGGGTACAGGTGCAGGAATGGCTGTCGTTGATTTGCCTACCGCAAGTGCAGCGGCATCCGGATCGAGTGTGTTACAGGAATGGGGAGACTCTGGGGCAAAGGCAGCCAGCAAAAAAGGCTTGACCACAGTGAAAAATGCGAAGGCAACAAAAGATGGAGTTACATTGATCGTGCCTGAGCTTATGTACGACGGTGCCCGCTTTGTCATGGTGTTGAAGGCCGAAGGCGGAGAGAATCCGCTATATGCTAGTAAGAGCTATCTGCTGAATGGACAGCCGCTTCAGGTGGACAAGCTGGCGATGATGGCAAGTTCAGTTCCTGTGGAAAATGGAAAAGAGAATAATATGTGCATGGTTGAGTTTACAAATGCCATCGATCCGAAAACGGGAGAGCCTATTCTTCCGAATGAGTTCGAGCTAACAATTAATGCGAAGTTTGAGGCAGCAGAGGTGTCCCTAGTCATTCCGGTGAAAAACATCTCCAAACGGGATATTAACATACAGCCGAATGCAAAGAAAAATACGCAGAAATTCAGTTACGAAGTAATGAATCTGCGAATGACCGACGCGACGACAATGCTGCAGATTCACAGCAAGGGAGAAATTCCAAGCAGCAGCACGAAGCGACCGAATAAGTATCATCAATCCAAAATGTATTACGAAATCGTAGACGATAAAGGCAACGAGTTAGTTCAGTTCAGACTGGGCACGTATGCGAAAAAGCCGGATAAAGAGTATAATGAAAAAATCATGTATGCTCCATCTGTTTCTGGGACTAAATTTATTACTGTAAAACCATTTACTCTTTTTGTCGATAAGAACGGGCTGCCTCTTGAGGATAAAAAACGAAACATGATAAAGGACTACCACAAAGCACTGGAAATGAAAATTCCGGTTACTTCATAAAAAGTCATAAAAAATAATAGGAAGGAACTTATCACGAAAAGCCCGAGAAAAAACCGCGTAAATCGCGGTTTTTTTTATTTTTTTACACGGCACTTATTGACAACATGAAAGCTGAGGGTTATATTTCACTTATTAAGTACTTAGTAAATTAAGTGTTAAACTAATGTCTATTACATCTTAAAAGGGTCAAGGAGGTTCGAAATTTATGGATGTCCGATTGGAAAATGACTTGGTGTTTTGGATTCATCATGTGGGAAAAGGAGACATCTCTCTGGTTGGAGGAAAGGGGGCGAATCTCGGGGAAATGATCCGGGCAGGATTTCCGATTCCGCGAGCTTTTAGTATATCGGCTTTGGCATATAAGCGTCAGATTGAGCAAACGATTATCGCAAGTAAGCTGGAAGAATTGGAAAGAGAACATAGCCATGATCCGGAATATCAAAGCCATTCTTCCAGAAAATTGTTTTTGGAAACACCAATGCTTCCAGAGATTGAGGAGCGCATTCGCGAATATTATCGCCAATTGGGCAACGAAGTCAGGGTGGCAGTGCGATCCTCGGCTACCGCTGAAGATTTACCTGAGGCGTCTTTTGCCGGACAACAAGAGACCTTTCTGGGTGTTCATGGAGAAGAGGCTTTGCTCCACTCCGTTCGGGAATGTTGGGCTTCCTTGTGGGGAGAAAGAGCTGTACATTACCGCAATCAACAGGGATTTACCCACAGCTCCGTTGCATTGAGTGTCGTTGTGCAAGAAATGGTGGACTCCGATGCTGCGGGCGTTCTGTTCACAGTCAATCCCTTGAATAGTTGCCACGATCAGATGTTAATTACGGCGAGCTTAGGTCTCGGTGAAGCTGTAGTGTCTGGAATTGTTACCCCAGATACCTATCGGATTGCGAAGGAAACCCTTGGAATCATTGATTGCGAAATTGGAAAAAAGGAAGAGATGGTAGTCCAACAGGAGCAGGGAAGTGTCGTCGTGCCGGTTCCACTCCAGTTACAGACGAGACCTTGTTTGTCGGATTCGATGGTTATTGATCTTTGTCGCATAGCCAAAAAAGTGGAGGAGCATTATGGTTCACCGCAGGATATCGAGTGGGCCGTGAAACATGACCGAATTTACTTGCTTCAGTCCCGTCCTATAACAACATTGCACAGCTTGCAGCATGCAACAGATGGAGCGATCCGTCTTCCCGATGAAGACGAGCAGGTGTACGCTGGTTGGATTTATCTCGGACGAATTCCTCGTTTTGCTCGTAAGCGATTTTTACCCGTACTCGTTGACCATTTTCCTGAGCCGCTGCGTCCGCTAGATTTTGATAGTAGTCTTACTCCAGCTCTTGCCGGAGTAAGGAGGGCAGCAAAAGAATTAGGTATAGAAATGCCTGAAGATATTTCCTATCAGCATCCGACTGGACTAATTTTATTCAATCCGCCTGTTCCAGCCAACTTGCGAACGATAGCTGCTCTTCCGGTTGCCTGGTTGAAGCTGAAAGGCTGGATCAAGTATGACCCGTTGCAAGAGTGGCTGCAGGTAGACCAACCGTATTTGCGTTCCCTGCTTCCTGTTGAATCCGTCCATCTGGATTCCTCACCGCAAGATTTGGTTAGGGAGATTAAGAAATTGGAAGGGGTGATAAGTGAGCTTATGTATCGCCGTTTCCGAAAATATATGGCCGCTGGCGTCAGGGCCCAGAGCAATCTGGACAAGATGCTTCATCGTGCGAATGTAAAGCAAGTCTATTTAATGAAGCAAAAATTGCTGCAGGCTCTGGATTATAAAACGGCTGTTGCAAACCGGGACATGAAGGAGTTAGCTAGAGTTGCGGTTGCCAGTCCTGTTGTTTTGGACATATTGGAGAAGCAGCCGTTTGGCAGAATGTACGAGACTATTATGAATAGTGATGGCTGTAGGGCATTCAAGGAAGCGATTGGACGCTTCTTGAGCAAACACGGATGCCGATGTGCATCAGGAATGGAACCGCAGCCGAGCTATCCGTCATGGAGAGATGAGCCTGACAACGTCTTAAGCATGGTCCAAGCTCTGATTCAACATCCAGAGGGGCTGATTGATGATAAGAAGGAACGAACAGAAGAATATCATAATGCCCGTGCGGAAATCGTACGACGATTGAAAAAGCCGCAATGGATTGAAACATTCGAAAAGGCGCTGGATATGACTAGGGGATTTTGGGTCGCTCGCGAGGCTACGTTGGATATGTACGAAGAGATTGTTGCGATTCTACGCGACCGTATCAAGCGAGTTGCTGCGTGGCTCATAGCAGAAGAGAAAATACGGGATGAACGGGATCTGTATTTTGTTACGTTCAATGAATTGGAGAGGATGATTGCTGACAAACATGAAGCGAAAATGGCGGAACTCGCACTTCAGCGCCGAGAAGTATGGAACCGAATGAATAATTACAGAAATTCCGATGTCATCAATAAGTCAGAAATTGAAGAAAAAGTACTCTCTGGAGCCGGGGCAAGCCAAGGTGAAGCTCAAGGTGTCGTTAAGGTGATTCGAGGGCCTCAAGAGTTCCATAAACTGAAGCGGGGAGATATTCTCGTATGCGCGAATACGAATCCAGCTTGGACACCGCTTTTCTCTGTAGCTGCAGCTGTTGTAACGGATACAGGTGGCGTATTGTCACACTCGGCAATTGTAGCCAGAGAATATGGCATTCCTGCGGTCATGGCATGCGAAAATGCTACGAAATTCCTTTCTGATGGTGATCGGGTTATCGTGAACGGAACAACAGGCATGGTACAACTGTTGCGATGAAGGCGGGGGGGCGACATGAGGCATAACTTTACTATCATTTGTATGATTATTGGAACATTTGTGGTTCCGCTCAATTCATCCATGGTTGCATTAGCTCTGGAACCAATAGCAAACGAGTTCCAAGTGCCGCTTTCTCAAGGGGCATGGGTCGTCACGATATATCTAATAGGGATGGCTGTCTTTCAAATCTTCGGAGGACGATTCGTGGATCGATTCGGCAGCATGCCAATTCTTTTTAGCGGTACAGTCATGTTTGCGTTAGGAACAATAATATGTTGGCTTGCTCCGACCTTTATGGGCTTGTTAATAGGCAGACTCATCCAAGCGAGTGGGGGCGCTGCACTCGTGCCAGCTAGTTCTGTACGATTGCGTGAGATGACGCCGATTGAAAGACAAGGGAGAATGTTTGGATTGTTAGGGGCTGCAGCTGGGATAGGAGCTGCACTAGGACCGCCGCTAGGTGGCTTATTTATTCATTATTATAATTGGCGTTTCCAATTTACGGTTACATTAATACTGATGCTTTTTCCTATTACGTTAATAGCGAATAAGAACCTAATATGCCGATCTAGAAAGACGAAAAAGAAAATAAGGCAAACGAATGATTTTGTACTTCTTCGATTAGTAAGGGAGCTGTTTAAAATTCGCTCCTTTCGAGCTGCTGCTGCATCGGTATTCTTAAACAATTTCATGGTGTATCTGTTGCTGATGTGCGTGCCATTGCTTGTAAAAGAAAAGTGGTATTTTAATTATGCAGGAAGTGGAACGGTAATGCTTGTCTTCTCCGTCACTATGATCGCAGCTACAGCAGCAGGAGGTGCAATGAGCGATCGATTTGGAAAGCGCCCAGCCGTTCTCGCCGGATGTATACTCGCTGCCATTGCGGGTGGACTACTCTTGATAGCAAGCTCAAGCCAACTATTAGCACTGTTTATTGTTGGTGTCGGTTTGGCTGGGCTTAGCCTCGGAAGTGGAAATGCATCAATACAGGCAACGGCATTGGAGGCTGGAGAAGCACAAGGAGCAGGAATAGCGGCTGGAATTTATTATGTCATACGATACCTAGGTTCGATTGTATCTACGTTATGGCTATCCATAGCATCTATCGATGGGTCAGCAGTAAACTTCTCCTTGCTGTTGGCGGGGTTTATGGTCAGCGCCATCGCGGCAATACCTTGTGCTATTGGTATACCTATGAAAACAAGCGCTGCTTCGGAGAAAAATTGACATGTATAGATTGATTTGTTAGTTTGATAGTAAATCGGTCTAAAAGTTTCTAAAAGCTCAGCTAGACTTTTTGAACATGAAATATTCGTTAAATGGAGCTGCAAATGACAAAAATCACTCTTCGTCAACAAAAAGCACTTGAAACCAAGAACAAATTAATCGATTCTGCGTTAAGAGTTTTTTCTGAAAAGGGATATGACTCAAGCACGACCAAAGATATCGCTCGTGAAGCAGAGGTCACGGACGGATTAATCTATCATTATTTCAACTCCAAGGAAGAATTGCTCTGGGCAATTTTAGAGAAGCACACCATTAATCATGAATTGAAGAATACAGCAACTATGGATTCCTTGAAAAATCAACCATTAGATGTGATGCTCAATATGTATTTTGCAAATTTGATGGATATGCTGCATGACAAAAAAGAGCTAATTGTCATGTTTTTCGGAGAAGCGCAACGAAATCAAGAAGTACGGAATCGGCTTGTTATGACGATAGAAGAGGGAATACAGCCTTTGTATCAATTATTGAAACAGCATGTGAGTAAGGATGATGAATACCTCTTCTCTGCAATACGCAATGTCCAGATGACATTGGTCATGTACTTCTTATTATATGGTAGATTTCAAACCGAACCCATGGAGAGAACTCGTTATATTCATATAACTGTTCAGCAGTTCATGCAAGTGATTTCGCTATGAGAAGAGCCATATATGGTTGTGCTAATGTTTTAATAGCTGCCTCAATGAGAATGAGGATGCGAAGGAATCGTGCCTATTCAGCACGATTCTTTTTTATATATGACGAATTGTCAAAACTCCGATTGTGACAACTTACTCGAAAAATAGTTGCATCAAAAGGGTTGACGATACGGTAGTTGTTCTGTATAGTTTCTTTAACAGTTAAAAGCATAAAAGCTTATATGCGTTAAAGTGATAAAGTAAGTGTAAAAGTAAAACTACAATAAGAAGTGTCATTGATGAACGCATTTCTGCTTTAAGGGGTTAACTGGCACTGCGCATAGAAAGGGTGTACAATCATGATTGTTATTGTAAATAATGAGACATCTGAAGAACAGATCGCGAATATAGCCAGCATCATTGAAGGGCAAGGCAATCAAGTTCATATATCCCGTGGCACGGCTCATACGGTAATTGGGATAATTGGACATGCGGAGCCGAAGTTGGCAGAACATCTTAGACAAATGAAGGGCGTAGAGAACGTGGTTAAAATTACGAAATCATACAAACTGGCAAGTCGTGACTTCCATCCGGAAGATACGGTAATTGAAATACGCGGCGTGAAAATCGGCGGCGGCAATTTGGTAGTTATGGGAGGGCCGTGTGCGGTTGAATCACCTGCTCAAATCAATGAGATTGCACGGTTGGTGAAGGCAGCAGGCGGACAAGTTCTGCGCGGAGGAGCATTCAAGCCGCGTACGGGACCGTACAGCTTCCAAGGCATAGGCGTGGAAGGGCTAGAGATGATGAAGGAAGCGGGCGAGAAGCACGGACTTCTTACCATTACAGAAGTGATGACGCCTGAATATGTAGATATTTGTGCGGAGCATGCGGATATTTTGCAGGTAGGCACACGGAATATGCAGAACTTCGATCTGCTGCGCAAACTTGGAGAATGCGGCAAACCGGTGTTGCTCAAGCGCGGCTTCAGCGCAACTTATGACGAGTGGCTTAATGCTGCGGAATATATATTGGCAGGCGGCAATCCAAATGTCATGCTGTGTGAGCGTGGTATTCGCACATTCGAGACGTATACACGGAATACGTTTGATTTGACTGCAATTCCGGTTATGAAGCAGCTTAGCCACTTGCCGGTCATTGCCGATCCAAGCCATGCTACAGGACGCCGCGAGCTAGTTGAGACGATGTCAAAGGCTTCTGTAGCTGCTGGTGCGGACGGTCTTATTATTGAAATGCATACCGATCCAGACAATTCGATGACGGGCGATGGGGTGCAGTCCCTCTTCCCGGATCAATTCGCTGGCCTGCTGCGCGAGCTGGAGCAGCTTGCTCCACTGTGCGGCAAAACATTCGAGACGAAGAAGATGGATCCAGCCTTTTTTGATACGTGGGAAAAATAAAGGCGACGTAAGGCGTAAAGCGAGAGGTAAGAGGTAGACCTACATCATTGGGTTTGCCTCTTTTTTATATCCTTTCAAATATAAAACTATATACTTTTAAATCAAAATGTATATAATATTCTTAGAAGTGAGTTTAAAAAAAAGGAAGTTTTAGCATATGACATTAACAATGGGCTTTATCGGGTTTGGGAAGTCAGCCAACCGTTATCATTTGCCTTACGTGAATACGCGTAAGCATATAAAAGTAAAAACAATTTATGTCCGGCACGTTAACGAACAATTAGCGGCTCCATATCGCGAAAAGGGTGTTGCCTTCACCACTGATTTGGATGAACTATTGAACGACAAAGAAATTCAATTGGTGACGATCTGTACGCCAGCACACACGCACTACGAATTGGCGAAACGAGTTATACTTGCAGGGAAATCAGTTATCGTTGAAAAACCATTCTGCGATACCGTTGAACACGCGAAAGAATTATTAGCTTTAGGCCGCGAAAAAGGTGTAGTCGTGATGCCTTACCAAAACCGTCGATTCGATGGTGATTTCTTAGCTGTGAAGCAGGTCGTTGAACAAGGCTTCCTTGGCGACATTATGGAAGTTGAATCGCATATTGATTATTTCCGTCCTGGTTCAATCAGCCGCGAAGGTTCGAAAGAAGAAGGTTCATTCTATGGATTGGGTATTCACATGATGGATCGCATGGTTTCGCTATTCGGACGTCCAGATGTGGTGACCTACGATATTCGCAATAATGAAGTGGCAGGTGCGATTGATAACTATTTCGATGTGGATCTTCATTACGGACACCAATTGAAAGTTAAACTGAAAACCAACCATGTCGTAGCAAAAGATTATCCGCGCTTTATCGTTCACGGAACAAATGGCTCATTCATCAAGTACGGTGAAGATCAGCAGGAAAATGATCTGAAAGCAGGCATTATGCCTGAGAGTGCAGGCTTTGGTGAAGATTCACCGATGCACTATGGCATTGCGAAATACCGGAACGCGAACGGTGATTGGATTGAAAAACAAATCAAAACTCCGCTTGGCGATTACGGCCGTTTCTATGATGCAGCGTATGAAACCATCGTACATGGCGCAGCAAAGCTTGTGAAAGACGAAGAGGCGATAACAAGCATGGAAATCTTGGAGAACGGATTTGCAGCACCATCCCCTTCCGTTTATAAGCTTGAGGCATTGCATTTGAATGAATAGAAGTTGTCTAAGCAGAACATCCAGCACATAGGAGGCGAGGAAATGGCAAGCGGGTCTACGCAAGTAAAATACCTCGCCATTTACCAAAAAATCAAACAGCAGATTTTAGACGGTGAGTATAAAGTCAATGAGAAAATCCCAAGCAGCCCGATCCTTGCTGAAGAATTCGGTGTGTCGGTTCTCACCATCAAAAAGGCGTTGGATCTGTTAGTTCGTGACGGCTACATTATCCGCCGACGGGGCAGTGGAACGGTGGTACAGGATTGGCATCAGCAGGAGAAGGCGCGAATGATTCAGACCTTAACTGGTACGAAAGCTGTATACGGCAGTGAGGTTGAAAGCAAGATCATCGAGTTTGTGATTGTCGGCGCAGATGAAACCATTGCCGGAAAATTGGGGATCGCAGCCGGCGATTTTGTCTATAAAATCATCCGCCTCCGCATCATTCACGGTATTCCAACGATTATGGAGCATACATGGATGCCGATTTCGATCATACCAGGTGTTGAAGTTTCGGTTCTAGAGCAATCAATATACTCGCACATACAAAACAAGCTTGGTCTTGAAGTGGGGACATCGATTGTCCGGGTCAAAGGAATTCGCCCAGATGAAAGGGAAAAGCAGTTTATGGACGTGCAGGATCAGGATTTCCTGATGCGGGTCGAACAGGTAGCCTACCTGACTGACGGACGCACCTTTGAGTACTCTTACGCCGACCATCTGCCAGAAACCTTTGAATTTGAAACTGTCATTACCGCGAAGAATTATAAAGAATCATAGATGTAACAGGATGGAGCAATTTATTTGCCCATCCTGTTTTTATTTATCCTCAATTAAGCGTTAACCCCAGAATCACTTTTGTAGCCCGGTTTCCTTTGGAAATCTCGAATGCGTTCAGGAATGAAGATTGATCGATGAACCTCCAGGTGTAAAAGTTGATGCTGGTGTAAGCATGAAAAAATACGGATATAAAAGATGATTTCTTAGACGAGTAAGGAATTGAAGCAGCTGTAATTTTTAATGATAAAACTTATCTATATGTATAATTGTGCAAATAAAATGAATGATAGGTTATGTACCAAAACGTAGTGCGCTGATAAAAATGAGTTCAAACGATCAGGTATTGATGAAGTTAGTCTAAAATATGCCGGAATGATCATGAGTATTTAAGGTGTATAGGGAATGAAATCAATTTTAATGTTAGATAACCTTACATTAAATAAAAAAATACCTTACATGAGTATTGACGAAAGAGCATCCTGCTACATATAATGATTTCAACAAATAATACAAAGTGAACATTCGGATGAAAAGAATATGAAATGTTCGGATTGGGGAGGAATCGAGATGTCAGTCAATACCGTGTTGGAGTTAATGAAAGAGAAACAAATTGAGTATGTGGATTTTCGTTTTATTGATCTGTTAGGTCGTGCGCATCATATCAGCTTGCCTGCATCCGAAGTGGATGAGAGCACGTTCGAGAACGGCGTTGCGTTTGACGGTTCCTCGATTACTGGTTTCCGTGGAATTGAAGAATCCGATATGGTCATGATGCCAGATACGGAGAGCAGTTATGTCGATCCATTTACGGCACGTCCGACGCTCATTATTATGTGCAACATCTTCACGCCTGACGGCGAGCGTTATGAGCGTGATCCTCGCAGCATTGCACAGAAGGCGGAAGAGTATTTGGCAACCACAGGAGTAGGCACGGATGCTTACTTTGCGCCAGAATCTGAATTTTTCATCTTCGATGATGTTCGTTATGAGAATACAATGAACAGTTCTTCCTTCTTCGTCGATTCCGAAGAGGCTTCTTGGAACACGAACCGTAAGGAAGAGGGAGGGAACCTGGGCTTCAAGATTCATACAAAAGGCGGATATGTACCCGTAGCGCCAATCGATACACAACAAGACTTGCGCAGTGAGATGTGCAGCCTGCTGCAAGAAGCAGGACTTCGCATTGAACGTCATCACCATGAGGTTGCAACGGCAGGGCAAGGCGAGATCAACTTCCGCTTTGATTCACTGACGCGTACTGCGGATAACCTGATGAAGTATAAATATATTGTGCACAACACGGCACGCCGCTTCGGGAAAGTAGCGACCTTCATGCCGAAGCCGCTGTTCGGGGATAACGGAAGCGGGATGCATGTGCATCAATCGATCTTTAACGGCGATACACCGTTGTTCTATGAAAAGGGCGGCTATGCGAACTTGAGCGAGATGGCACTGCATTATATCGGCGGAATTTTGCACCACGCGCCAGCGCTTATCGCATTGACGAATCCGAGCACGAACTCCTTTAAGCGACTTGTGCCGGGATATGAAGCGCCTGTAAATCTTGTGTTCTCGAAAGGCAATCGTTCTGCGGCTGTACGTATTCCGGTAGCGGCTGTTACACCGAAGGGATGCCGGATTGAGTTCCGTACACCGGATTCTACGGCGAATCCATACCTGGCCTTCGCTGCAATGTTGATGGCAGGTCTCGACGGAATCAAGCGCAAGCTGGATCCTACAGAGCTTGGTTATGGTCCATATGACCGCAATATTTATGAACTGTCGGATGCGGAGAAGCGTGAGATTCGCAGCGTTCCAGCGACGATGGAAGAATCACTTGATGCGCTTGAAGCTGATTATGAATTCTTGCTTGAAGGCGGCGTATTTACCAAAGCATTTATCGAAAATTATTTGCATATCAAACGCAAGGAAGCCAAATCCGTAGCGATCCGCATCCATCCGCAAGAATATAGTTTGTATTTTGATTGCTAATTCCGACATTCATATCGTCATAGCCTTCGTGTCCCTAGCGGATACGGGGGTTTTTGTTTTTGGAACTTACTACGAACAGCAGCTTATTTTCTTCATGTTGTCCCTGGTTCCACAATTTTTATTTGACGGCATCGGGCATTAGAAGTTATCATGTTACTGAAATTACTTAAACGTTTAAGTTGAGTTAACCTGTCATGATGTGAAAAACGTTTCTGCTTGAATTCAACAACTAATAGATGGGATGGGAGGGGAAGAAAGTGTCTAAACGCTTCTTCATTTCAATGTTGATGGTCTCATTGTGCACCATGATACTGCTCTCGGCTTGCGGCGTACAGCATGCGACCTCAACATCTCCGGAAGCTGAAGGGAAGAATGCACATCAGGGAGAAGGGCAAGCCAGATCGCAGCCGGAGAAGGGAGCCCATTTGCTCGTATGGGAATCGAAGGGGCCTGAACTAGATTTTTTGAAAGCGGTCGCAGAAGATTTTGAACAGGAATATGGGATTGGTGTAAAAGTAGTGGCGGTTCCGTCAATCGACGCTGTCACGAAGCTGACGACGGATGGACCAGCCGGAATCGGGGCCGACGTGTTTTCCGCGCCGCATGATCATTTGGGGAATGCAGTCATGGCTGGACTCGTGCTGCAAAATGATGTGTACGACGAACAAATGAAACATCAAATTATGGATTCCGCCCTAGAAGGTGTCACCTATGATGGGGTGTTCTACGGTTTTCCAACCGCGATCGATACGTACGCGCTGTACTACAATAAAAAACTGCTGAATAAAGCTCCTGCCACTTATCAAGAGCTCATTCGGTTCGCTGATACGTATAACGATCCAAAAAACAAACAGTACGCCTTTATGTGGAATGTGGGGCAATTGTATCAGTCTTACTCGTTTCTGGCAGGCTACGGGGGATACATCTTTGGCAATGGAGGGAAGGATGCTGGCGATATCGGCTTGAGCAATGCGGAATCGATTGCAGGAGCCGAGTTCTTTCAATCTTTGAAAAAAATACTGCCTGTCAACAGCAACGATATGAACGACAATATCATTACCGGATTTTTCATGGAAGGGAAAACAGCTGCTATCATAGGAGGGCCTTGGCTCATGACGGACGTGAAGAGCGCGGGCATCGATTTCGGAGTGGCGCCGCTTCCTCTGCTGCCTAATGGAGAACATCCACGAAGCATGTCCGGCATCCGGGCGCTGTATGTGAGTTCCTATACCGAATATCCGGTTGCTGCGAAGCTGTTCGCGAGCTATGCGACCTCTCGCAAAAATCTCGTCAAGCGATATGAAATGACAACACAGCTGCCGCCGAGACAAGACATGATGGAGGAGCCGAGCATCAAGGGGAATGCGAACGCACTTGCCTTTCTGGAACAAACGAAGCATTCTGCTCCAATGCCGTCCATCCCAGAAATGGGCAACGTATGGGTGCCGGCGGGGGCTGCCCTTGCTGCAATATGGAATGACAATCAACAACCAGGCGAAGTTTTAAAGAAGGCAGTCGAGCAGATCAATACAGCGATTCAGACAAAAAAATAGGGTGCTCAAAATCGGACTTTTTAAACTACATCTAAAAAATCGACGAAGGCGGTCTTCCGAATGGAACTGACAACAGGTGCCCGTCGGCATCGGACGAAAGCGGCTGTATTCTCCGCTGTGTGTATCGGATTAGGCCAGCTGTACAACAAGCAGTATATGAAGGGCTTGCTGTGGATGATCGCGGCACAGTTATTCTTTTGGATCTACTATCCGATTGCTTATCGAGGAATAAGAGGGCTGATAACGTTAGGCGACGCGCCTACGAAGGTGGTTGCCGGACAAGTGTTCAAAGGCGATCATTCTATTTTCATGATGATTGAAGGACTTATTACGTTGGTGCTCATTCTCTTGTTCGCCGGGTGCTATGTCCTGAATATTTATGACGCAAAGAGAAACGGAGCATTGCGGGATGAAGGACACCCTGCTCCGGGGTTCATCGAATCCATCAAGCAGACGAAGCTTCGGCATTTCCCATATCTGCTGCTGCTGCCTTCTATCTGCTTCGTGCTGTTCGTAACGGTAGTGCCGCTCATCTTCAATGTGCTGATTGCCTTCACGAACTATTCGGCTCCGAACCATATTCCCGACCGGAACTTAGTAGATTGGACGGGGCTAAGCTCGTTTTATGATTTATTTGCACAAGAAGCGTGGCGCAACACCTTCTTCGGCATTTCGGTGTGGAACATCATCTGGGCTGCGGCCTCTACGGTGTCCGTCTTTTTTAGTGGGCTTCTGCTAGCATTGATGGTGAACCATCCCAAAGTGAAATTCAAAAAGTTTTGGCGTACGATGTTCATTTTGCCGTGGGCGGTTCCGCAATTTATATCGATTCTGGTATTCAGGGTGCTGCTGAACGGTTCGTTCGGACCTGTGAACGATATGATCACCAAGCTCGGCTTCGCGCCAGTACCTTGGTTGTCTGATCCGACAATGGCCAAGTTTACGATTCTGCTCGTGAACTTGTGGTTCTCCACTCCGTTCCTGATGGCATTGATGTCAGGGGTATTAACGACAATGCCGAAGGACTTGTACGAAGCTGCCGCTGTGGATGGAGCAACGGGAACGCAGAGATTCGTCAAGCTGACGCTTCCGTTGGTATTGGCGGCGACGGCACCGATTTTAATCATGCAATTTGCTTTTAACTTCAATAACTTCAATTTGATCTACATGCTAACGGACGGCAATCCGACCCAGCCTGATTATTATTACGCGGGCAGCACGGATATTTTAATCTCTTGGATATTCAAGATGACGTTGAATCAAAGCCAGTTCAATATGGCCTCTGCTGTCTCGATCATTATGTTCGTCTTTATCACCGTATTCTCCTTATGGAACTATCGGCGGATGAAGATAACTCAAGAAGAGGATATGGTCTAAATGTCTAAATTTTTGAACAACTTGGTCGTGGCGGGCATTTACGCGGTGTTTGCCGTGCTGCTCCTGACAACGGTATATCCGCTGATTTGGGTGATTGGAACTTCGCTTAACCCGGGCAATTCCTTAATGGTAAGCCGAATGTTTCCTGATCAGCCCACGCTCGCTCATTATACGGAACTGATTCGAAATACGGATTTCGTGCTCTGGTTTTCGAACACAGTCACGATCGCTCTTGCGAATGCGGCATTGTCAACGACATTGGTGGCAGCGACGGCCTATGCATTTTCCCGTTTTCGATTCAAAGGGAGAAAGCAAGGGTTAATGACATTGCTCATTCTTCAAATGTTTCCGGGCTTTCTGTCCATCATGGCAATCTTCGTGCTGCTGATGCAGACGAAGCTGCTTGATACGCATTTGGGTCTCATTCTCATCTATGCGGGCGGTTCTATTTCGATGGGAACTTGGGTCATGAAGGGCCATTTCGACACGATTCCGAAAAGCTTGGAGGAAGCGGCCTATATTGATGGCGCGGGCCACCTTGAGACGATGTTCAAAATCATATTGCCATTGTCTTTGCCTGCAATTACGTTTGTTGCATTGAACAGCTTCATTACGCCATTCATGGATTTTATCCTGCCGCAAATCGTGCTCAGATCATCTGAGAAGATGACGCTAGCCCAAGGCTTGTACAACATGGTGGCGAACGAGACGAATTCAAGCTTTACGACCTTCGCTGCTGGCGCCGTTCTTGTAGCGCTGCCGATTACGTTCCTGTACATGTATTTCCAGAAGTATCTCATTCATGGGATGACGGCAGGTGCAGACAAAGGCTGACGACAGGGGTACATCCTGAGCAATCTTCGTGATCAAAAGCGACCATAAATTAGTGTCTAAAAGTCGGTTTTCAGCACCGAGAAGGTTGCAAGAACTCGAAGAAAGAGCAGCGGAATTCGAGAGTGAATGCAAGATTCGATGTCGAGTTTACACCTTGAATAATCTTCGTGATCAAAAGCGACTTAAAAAGGAGTTTGTTATGTTACTGGAAGCGATCTACCACAGACCCGGAAATTCATACTGCTATTCTTACGATAACGACACGATCCATATCCGGCTGCGCGCGAAGAAAGGCGATCTTCGGTCAGTCACAGCTCTGTATGGTGATAAATACGATTGGGACAAGACCGTAAGGGAAGCTGCCATGTTCATCATGGGTAGCGACGAACTGTTCGATTATTGGCATGTGGAGGTAGCTCCTCCGCACAAGCGGCTTCGTTATGCCTTTGAATTAGCTGCGGGCGAGCAGACGATATGGTATACGGAAAAGGGATTCGTTGCCGAAAAGCTAGCTGATCCACTGACGTTTTTCGACTATCCGTTCTTATGGTCAAGCGAGGTGCTACAGCCGCCGGCGTGGGTGAAGGATGCGGTGTTCTATCAGATTTTCCCTGATCGGTTTGCCAACGGGAACCCTGACAATGATCCTGAACAGGTGCGGTCTTGGACAGCCGACGATCCGGGGCAGGATGATTTCTACGGCGGTGATCTCCAAGGGGTGTTGGATCGTCTGGATTACATCAGCGAGCTTGGCGTTAATGCCATTTACTTTACCCCGTTGTTCGAGGCAAAGACGAATCATAAATATGACACGACGGATTATTTGAAGGTGGATCCGCAGTTTGGCGACGTGGCCCTGTTGAAGAAACTGGTGAAGGCCTGCCACGACCGGGGGATTCGCGTTATCTTGGATGCGGTATTCAATCATTGCGGCTATTGGTTCGCCCCGTTCCAGGATGTTATGAAGCATGGGGAAGCATCACGCTATCGGGACTGGTTCCATATCGAGCAATTTCCGCTCGTGCGGGAGCCGAGAGCATCTTACCGCTGCTTCGCCTTCGAATCTCACATGCCGAAGCTGAATACGGTCAATCCCGAAGTCAAAGCCTACCTGCTTGAAGTCGCGCAATATTGGATTCAGGAATGCGATATCGATGGCTGGAGATTGGATGTTGCGAATGAGATCGACCATGATTTCTGGCGCGAGTTCCGCAGAACATGCAAAGGATTGAAGTCGGACTTTTATATTTTGGGTGAGATATGGCATGATGCGATGCCTTGGCTGCGCGGCGATCAGTTTGACGCGGTCATGAATTATCCGGCTACGGAGGCTATTCTTGATTTCTTTGCAAAAGGGACAATCGATGCGGAACAGTTCTCTTATCAAGTGAACAGGCTGTTGGCTGATTATCCGAAGCAAGTGGGTGAAGCTACCTTCACGATATTGGGCAGCCATGATACCCCGCGTTTGTTAACCATGGCTCAAGATGAACGCAAAATGAAGCTTGCAGCGCTGTTCCAGTTCACATTCCTCGGTGCCCCATGCATTTATTACGGGGACGAGGTGGGCATGACAGGCGGGCCGGATCCGGATTGCCGGAAGCCCATGGTATGGGAAGAGGAGAAGCAGAATGGCGGACTGCTGCGTTTTTATCGGGAACTGATCGCTTTGCGTACCGCCCATCCAGCACTGCGGCAAGGCTCATTCCGATTCGTTTATGCGTCCGGAGATCACTTGGTCATACGAAGACAGCATGCTGACGAGCAAATGTATATTTGCTTCAATAATAGCGAGCAGGCAGGAGCGTTCTCCTTTTCGTTGGAGCAGGCCAATTCGTTGTCGTTATCACCTTCGATGCTCGGAGACGGATCTTTTACGTTTGAAAATAACAACGTTGCGATTAGCTTGCCTGCGTATGGCTGGATGGTATTGATGACTGAATCAAGATAAATGAAGCTAAATAAAGCTACGACTAGATATGTTCTGTGGGAGACTAGGGCTAAATTGACACCCTATGGGCGGTATGCTTTAATTGGCTTAAACGTTTAAGTCTAAGCCAAGCGAGGTCGAATAAGATGAAGAAGACAACGATAAAAGATATCGCCCAAGCAGCGGGTGTGTCCATTGCTACTGTGTCCTATATATTGAATGACGTTAAGAATCAATCCATTTCGAATGAGACGCGCGTCAAGGTGTTAAAAATCGCGCAGCAGCTCAAATACGTGCCGAACCGAACAGCCCGCTCTTTAAAAGTAAAGAAGTCGGGCTTGATTGGAATTCTGGTATTCAAGGACGATCAACAAAGCCTTGGGTCAGATTTGAAGTACGCCAAGACCATAAGCAAGATCGAACAGCAATGCAGTGCGCTTGGCTATCATGTTATTTATATGCAAATCGACAATACGGAACCGTCATACAAGGTTATTATGGAACGGAATTTGGACGGCGTATTTTTAATCAATGTGGATCAGGAGCGATTTGCGACGATTACGCCCTACTTTG
The DNA here is from genome assembly GCF_900102125.1 of Paenibacillus sp. cl6col. Classification (NCBI taxonomy): domain Bacteria; kingdom Bacillati; phylum Bacillota; class Bacilli; order Caryophanales; family Paenibacillaceae; genus Paenibacillus; species Paenibacillus sp. cl6col. The sequence goes on along the minus strand of NZ_FNAZ01000001.1, from coordinate 73,157 downwards.
GCTTCGGGATACCCGTGTTTGTCGTGGACAGTTATATTGAAGACTCGCTTTTTCATAAAATTATGCCTGATGTGGAAGCGGGCTTTCAACGATCGCGCGATTTGCTGAATGAAGCTCCGCAGTTTCTTATCATGGATCGCTACAACAATAACCAATGGATGGATGTCATCAAGCAGGCATCGGGTTTGCCGGAAGAACGGATTCATGTATATGAACACAGCCAGGGGATGGAGTCCTTCTTGACCAAGTTCGATGGCCAACCGGGCATCGTACTGAACGAATTTATTGCCAATGAAGCCGCCAAAGTCCATCCCAACTTGATTGCATGGTGCACGTGCCACTGTCCCGAAATTCTCGGTCAAGATACAGAGAGGGTCACTTTCGACTTGAGTAGATACGATTCATTTGTAGGCGTTATGAACAGCTTTATTGATGATGTGGAGTATGTGCACGAGGAGAAGTTTTTGAAATTACCAGTCTCCTCGTAGATCAATATATGAGGAGAAATGCGTAGTGGATTCATCACGTCTTATTGAGATCGACGAGTTTTATTCGAGGATCTTATCTAATAGAAGAAAAGTATTTATTTACTTGCCTCCGAGCTATCGGACGAACGAACAGAAGCGGTATCCCGTGCTCTATATGCACGATGGGCAGCATGCCTTTTTCGCGGATCACAAGGGAGACTCCTGGGATGTCCATCTTACGGTTGATCGTCTTGTAGCCGAAGGCAGGATGAAGGAAATCATCGTGGTTGCCATTTCCCATATCGAAGATGCACGGATTGCGGAGTACATGCATGCGAATCCGGATGGGCACAACCTATTCAACACAGCGAACCAAGGTGAGCGGTATGAGCAGTTTCTCGTAGAGGAAGTGAAGCCTTATATCGATCGAGAATACCGTACACTTCCAGGCAAGGAGCACACTGCCTTAATGGGGTCATCCGCTGGCGGCTTGGTGTCCTACAATATCGGATTTCGCCAATCGGATACGTTCGGCATGATCGGGGCATTATGTCCGTTCGTCGTTAGCGTAAATCCGGATACGATGGAGGATCGCTGGCTAAGTCATATCTATACGGAAAAGAAGGATCTCAAGATCTGGATGGATGTCGGTGATGCGGAAGGCTTTACCGTTATGGAGAAGCATGTGCGGCAGGTCGTAGACACGCTCGTTCGGATCGGATATGAGCCAGGGAATGATCTGATGTATTACTATGCCGTCGGTTCCGGACACGCGCAGAAGGATTGGGCCGCAAGGGTTCATGCGCCGCTCCTTTATTTCTTCGGAGATATCGGCATGCCTGTACATGCTGAACTGCACGGTTCCCATGTAGTCGGAATTCTGGGGCCGACGCTAAGGTTCAATGCGGTCGTTCATTACGACAGCGGTTTTGTCATGACGGATTTGAACGCTCGGTATGAAGTGGCCGATCCCCGCATCCTAGAAGTAACCGTGGATGGAACGCTCATTCCGAAGCGGTCGGGCAAGACGCGCGTGATCTATCATCATGATCAGCTCACGGCACATGCAGATATTACAGTCATTCCATATCTTTCGGAGAAGGCTGCAGTTACGTTGGTCGTAAAGGTACCCGAAAATACGCCGCCTACCGAAAGGCTGTATGCAGGGATTGAGCTGCCAATGATCGATGAAGGGCAATATGGAGGCACGTTCGAGGTGCCGCGGGATATGGCGTTCGAGTTCCGGATTTCTCGTGGCTTGGGCAAACATGAGACGGATCGTTACGGACAAGAAGTGCCATATCGCAAATTTACGGTTACTGATGGTTTGGAGCTGTATTACGAAGTCGAGAATTGGATTGATCTAGCGGCGGAAAGGGTGGAGGAGCGATGAACACGAAGTACGGATCAAGCATACTGCGCGTTGAAACATTTCACTCGGAACATCTGAACAACGATAGAGAACTGTTCATTTATCTTCCTCCGAGCTACCAACAAGATTCGAACAAGCGGTATCCAGTCTTATACATGCATGACGGTCAAAATATTTTTCATCCGGCCTTCAACGGCTATTCATGGAACGTGCATGCTGCCGCCGATAAGCTGATTGCCGAACAGCGTATGGAAGAGATCATCATTGTCGGCATTCCGAATATGGGGATGGAGCGGGCAGATGAGTTCACGCATGACTTGGAGGGCGTTCGTTATCAGGACGACAAGTTTTCAGTCCAACCGCGAGGCCATCAGTATGAGCGCTTCCTGATTGAAGAGGTCAAGCCTTATGTGGATGCCTTATTCCGCACGCGACCAGAACCGGAGCATACGGCCTTAATGGGCTCTTCAAGGGGCGGACAGGTGACGTATCATATTGGGCTGCGGCGTCCTGACGTATTCAGCATGCTGGGGATTATCTCGCCTTACTTGTATTGCGTTTATCCTGAAACGTTGGAAGAAGTGCCGTTGTACCATACTTTTACCACCAAGCAGTCACCCATGAGAATATGGATCGATGTCGGCAGCCGTGAAGGGCTGCTGGTCATGGAGAAGCATGTGCGCGAAGCAGCGGAAAGTTTGCTTAGCCTTGGCTACAAAGCAGATGATGAGCTTGTCTATCTCTATGAACCTGGAGCGGCTCACGTTGAGAAAGATTGGGCGGCGAGGGTGTCTGCACCGCTCATTCACTTCTTCGGCAAGCGCGGCAAGGCTTGCTCTCTTACGCTGCATGGCGATCAAGAGGTCGGGATCGCAGGGCCTCTGTGCCGGCTGAATCCGATTATCGAGTTCGATTCCGGCTTCAAGATGTCAGCGCTTCGTGCGGCGTACCGTGTGGAGGATGAGCAAATCGCGCAGGTTCGGGATGATGGTACGGTTATTCCGCTTCGCCCGGGCGTTACGGAAGTAACGGTGCAATTTGAAGGTTGTTGTGAAGCCTCGATGCCACTGCGAATCGTGGAGGAGCTCAGTACGCATGTTGACTTGGAGATCATTGTCCATGTGCCGCCTGGTACGCCGCAGGATCTCAAGCTGTACGCTTGGTTCCCATTGACGTACGATCCGAACACGGATGCATATGCGACACGCCTGCGCATCCCGCTGCATACAGATTGGCTGTTCCAAGTGAGTCGAGCAGACGGAATCGTGGAGGTAGATGGAGCGGGGGCTCGTGTCGAACGCAGCTATAAGGCAGAGCAGGATGAAACCTTAGTGATACATGTTGAGAGATGGAGCGGGCAATAAGGATAAACGGATGGAAGCACGATGTGAATGGTCGAATAAATGAGTGATATGCGAATCGGCATCGGGAGAAGAAGAAAGAGACGAGGGGAACGATACAGCATGAAGACATGGAAAATAGGCTTCTTATGCGGCGCTATCTTGTTTACGGGAATCGCATTCGGTACTTCAGCGATAATAGCCTATGCTGAGGAGTACGGACTTGACGAGGAAGGAAAGAAGCTGTCTGTATCGATAGATAATCAACTTCCAGTGCGAGAACTGTCGGGGGCAATGGGTAATCGAACGATGTCGCCGATGGATAAAGATATTCCAAAGAATGCCGGTACAGACGTTATCGATCATGGCGGCATGTCAAAGGGCAAGACTCATAATCGTAAGAAGCCGGGAGCGAATTCTGGCAGCAGCGACAAGAAGCTGGACGAGCTGCCAGTAACCTATACGGTGAACGATATAGAGGTTACGGTTCATTCGATTCGGGTTACGGAAAAGGCTACAGACTTCGAAGTAACGATTACAAACAATTCGGATAAAGACAAGGTTACACTTGATTTGCAAAAAGTAGCAACTAAAGCGAACATCGGCGTGAAAGGGAGAACGGCAGAAGAGGTCGAAATTGCATCGGATAATCCGGACTTTGCGAACAAGACGATTCGTCCGAAGAAGGAACTGCATGGCTGGATCCGCAATCAAGGCTTGCAGGATCGAGATATTGTCAATTTGTCGCTTGCATTATCCGTAAAAGGAGCCAAGGAGACAAGAACGTATTCGTTCCTTATCGATTGCACCAAGCTGAAGTTTCGTACCTTATAATCCAGCACTTAATTAATCCAGCATCTGATAGAGAAATGAACAAAGATGAAAAAGGCGTGTATGAGAAGAATTTTTTCTCTTGCACGCCTTTTGGTTTCTGTTCTTGCCATGCTCCGTCCGTGTATGCACGAAGCACGAGATGAAAACCTTCCGATATGTTGCTTTCTTAATGCGCTGCTGCTTTTGAACTGTGTGAATCCGACGACGACGCAGGGCTTCATTAGCGATATAATCGAATACAAAGAAAAAAAGTAGAAAAGTACCGAACCTTTTCAGATGATCGAGGCAATATAGGTTGTAAGCTTACCAAGGAGGGCCCTTTTTTCATGAAAGATATCAATATCGAGCACTGGATTGAACGGATGAAGGAAGGGGATTCGTCTGCGTTCCAAGTGATCTATGATTGGTCATTCCCCGAAATCTACCGCTCTGTTGTCTTTTTGATGACGGAAAAAAATGAGATAGAGGATGTCATGAACGAGATTTATTTTCAGCTGTGGCGATCCATCGGCAATTACGATGCGAATCGCCCCTTCCGATTTTGGATGCATGGCATTGTGCTGAAGCAAATACAAAAGTGGAGAACCAAAAGCTGGAGAAGGTTCCGAATCTTCGAGAAGAAGAGGCTCTTGGAGAGGGAAGAGCATCTGTTCTCGGATCGCCGGATCTTGGAGGCCGAGACCCATCAGGAGATATTGACCATGGTTCACCAGCTATCCTACAAGCTTCGGGCGGTGATTATTCTGCGCTATTATCACGAATATACCTTCGATGAAATCGCTGAATTGCTGGACATTCCCGTGGGCACGGTCAAATCCAGGCATCATGCTGCACTAGGGAAGCTTCGCGAGCTCAGCCCGTATCTAGAATCAGCAAAGGAGCAGGAACTTTATGTCCATTGAACAACAACTGCGCGATAAGCTTCAGGATTGTGCGGAAGCAATGGAAAATCCATCTGACATGCAGAAGCGCATTCAAGAAGCTTCTTACGAGCGATATCGCAATGAAAAAAATAATGAAACATCAAAATCAAATCTGAACATTCGTATGGTAGCATGCGTTCTTGCGGTTGTACTCCTCGCGCCAATTATCATTTATACCGGTCCAACCGTAGCGGCACAGATTCGCACCTTGCTCAATCTATCTGGGACAGAAGATGCGCGCAACTTCGTCACGAAGGATGCGGATTCAGATTATGTCATTACGAACTTATATGCGGATGAGATTAGCGGCAATAAAACGGCACAAGAAGTGCTTGCGCGCATTTACAGTGGGTTCCCTGAGACGAAGAACTTCGACATCGCAAACGCGCAAATTACCAAGGGAATCAGAGCCGGAGAAAAGATCCATATCTTTAATATCATTTTAATGGAAAAAGGAAAGACATTTGCGGAGCCGCATCAAGAGATTGTAGTCAATGCTGATGTGGATACAGGGCAAATTCATTTTGTGCAAACGATTGGTTTAGAGCCATACGCTGCGCATGCTGCGAAATTGCAGAAATCAGAAGCGATTGCGATAGCCAATGCATTCTTGAAGCAATTGGATGTGCCTATTGATGGATATGAGGCTGAAATGACAGGAGCCCATGGGGATGAAGCGCAAGGAATAGGGCAACCCATCGTCACCTACAAGCGTGCTGAGGATGGCAAGAAGCTGTTCCAAGTGAACCTCCAAGATGGAGGCATGAGTGTAGCATTCTCCCCTTCAGAGAAGTCATGAGGCGAAATCGTATCAGCAGAAGAGAGAGCATGGTGGCTCTAACGTTCTTGTTGCCGAGCGCCATCGGCTTTGCTTTATTCTATCTCATCCCGTTTGGGATGGGGCTGGTCTACTCGGTATTGGATCGAACGGTTGGCGGTTCATTTGTGGGACTCGCCAATTATGAGGAACTATTGAATAGTGATTCCTTTCGCAAAGCCGCCTTGAATTCGTTCTGGTTCACAGTAGTGAATGTCCCGCTGATGCTAGTGCTGTCACTTGGAATCGCGCTCGTGCTGAACCGGAATCTCTATTTGCGTCAATTTCTTCGAATGGCTTATGTCCTGCCGTTAGTTGTACCCGTTGCCTCCGTCGTAATGGTGTGGCAAGTGCTGTTTGATTGGAATGGATCACTTAACGCCTGGATGCACACTGCCGGGCTTGAACAGATAGATTGGATGAAATCGGACTGGGCGAGAGGCGTTATTTCCGTGTTCTATCTGTGGAAGCATATCGGCTACAACATCATCTTATTCCTTGCAGGGCTGCAGAGCATCCCACGAGATTATTATGAGACGGCTGAATTGGAGGGGGCGGGCAAGTGGTTTCAATGTTATGGGATTACACTTGTCTACTTGACCCCAACGATGGTCTTGGTCGTTTTGATGTCCATTATGAATACATTCAAGATATTTCGTGAAACGTACCTGATCGCAGGAGATTACCCACGTGACAGCATCTATACACTTCAGCACTACATGAACAACATGTTTCTCGGACTGGATGTACAGAAGCTGTCTGCGGCTGCGACGCTTATGGTGATCGTTATCTTTATCATCGTGACGATTCTGCTTCGGATAGAGAAACGATACACCCAATTTATGGAGTGATACAGGAGGAAGAATGAAGAACAGGGGGTTCATTCGGAACCTGTCGTTCACGCTGGTAATGGCGTGCATCGGGCTTATCATGCTATTTCCAATTGTGATAACTTTCACAAATTCACTGATGACGGAGCATGAAATTCGCGGCAATTACGGTCTAGTGGGTCAAATGCCAGTCGTTACGCAAGGAGAGCCTGCTGTATTCGTGAATCTGAAGCTTATCCCGGATTGGCTGTCCTTCGAGCAGTATGGGAGCGTTTTGCTAGATACGCCGACGTATTTGTTCATGCTATGGAATTCCGTCGCGATGGTCGTGGGAATTATTGCGGGACAGACCGTTGTCAGTGCGCTGGCAGCGTACGCTTTTGCCAAACTCCGGTTCAGAGGGAGAGAAGGATGGTTTCGGGTGTATTTGCTGACGATGCTGATGCCTTTCCAAGTGACCTTGGTTCCGAATTATATTATTGCTGACAAGTTGGGACTAATGAATACAGCTAGCGCGATTATATTGCCAGGGATATTCGCGGCATTCGGTGTGTTCATGCTGAGACAATTTATGCTCTCGATTCCTTATGCGCTGGTTGAAGCGGCTCAGATGGATGGCGCGGGTCATTATCGTATTTTCTATCAAATTATGCTGCCTCTGATGAAGCCGGGGATTGCGGCGCTGATCGTATTGCTGTTCGTCGATTATTGGAATATGGTCGAGCAGCCCCTGATTTTCCTGGAGGAAGCATTCAAGCAGCCATTATCGCTCTATTTATCCAGAATTCATAAGGAAGCACAAGGCATCGGCTTTGCCGCGTCGATGATCTATATGACGCCCATGGTTCTCCTGTTTTTGTATGCGGAATCTTATTTTATCGAAGGGATTCAAATGTCGGGGATCAAAGGGTAGCTCATGAAAGGAGGGACAGGATGGCTATAGGGTTCACAGCAGCGCTGGATGCAAGAAAAAAACGAAAAATCGTGTGGCTCTCCGGCCTTTTCTTTAGCTTGCTCCTTTTCCTTACCCTGGCGAGCAATACATTGCTGACGTTACATTTGCCAAAGGTGCGAACCGAGGAAGGAAGGGTTGGTGAGCTGGTAACCACGTGGCGTGGTACGGCCCGGCTGATGCCACGGCAGCATATCGATTTATCGAACAAGGCGGAATGGTTTATTAAGGATGTTCATGTAAAAGAGGGGGATCGCGTAGCGAAGGGGCAGACATTAATCACCTATGAAAATCCTGCTGCTGCTCAGGAAATTCTGGATGTACAGGCGGGCCTTGCAGGGCAGCGGCTATCGTTAGCTGACTTGCAGGAGGCTTATATTGAAGCCGTACAAAATAACGACGAGTTGCAGGCGCGCCGCACGAAGCGGGAATTGGAACGTGCGCGATTAGCGATTGGTGTTCAAGAGCGAAAATTGAGCACGTTGAAGTCGGAGGAGATTGAACGCAGACGCCTTATCGCGCCTTTTGACGGTGTTGTGACACAAGTACTAGCGACGCCGAAGCTGCCTTCAGGAAGCGGAGGGGCAGATATCAGCTTGGCGAATAGGCAGCAAGGATATCAATTCGAAATTGTCATCCCGGATGCCTTCGGCCGGGAATTGCGTACCGGGGAAAAGATGCGCGTGCAAATCGAGCATGAGGAGGCAAATGTTCCGGTTGAAGGAAGCATTACCGACATTCGACCGATGACCAGCGTTAATGGAGGGGCTTCCCTCCAAGGGGAAGCGGAAGGGAATGCATCTCAGGCAAATGCGAGTCAACGGGTCATTGTGAAGGTTCAACATCCGAATGTTCAAGCGAATGAGCTCGTAAGTGTGGAATTAACACAAACGAAGAAGAGCGATGGAGGCATGCTCGTATCGAACCAAGCGATTCGTCAGGCCGGGAAGGACAGCTATGTGCTTGTTATCAAAGAGCAATCCGGCCCGCTGGGCAATATTTTTATTGCTAGCAAGCTTACCGTTCAATTAGGGGGGACGAATGGCCAAGAAACGCTGGTACAAGGGGTATACCCGAAAACCCAGATTATTGTCGAGAGCAGTGAGCCATTAACAGATGGTCAACGTGTAAGGATCTAATGCGTCTGAGCGCGCAACGATCCCATGAAGAATGGAGAGGAGCGATTCAGGGTGAGAAAAAGGAGTGTACGTAGTCTGTTCGTAGCAATAACAATAGCGATGACATTGGCAGCATGTGCCGGCAAACAGGCTGATGAGGCGAAGCAAGAAGGGCAGCAGGGACGGGACGGGAAGAAAGTCGTTGTCGTATCCGTATCCGGAGCTGATCCTGTGTATGCTCAGGCTGAGAAGATGTATGAAGCGAAGCATCCCAATGTGGATATTCAAATCAAGGAATACAGCCAAGGGGGAGGCTCCAATCAAGAAGGAAGTGCGGAGAAGTATGTGAATACCACGACTACAGAGCTATTGTCCGGTAAAGGGGCCGATTTGATTGACTTGAATGTGAGCGGGTTGCCGATTGGGAAATACGTAGACAAGCAAGCGCTGATGAACTTGAGTGAACTTATGAAGCAGGACCCTGCCTTTGATTCTAATTCGTACGAGATGAACATTCTGGACGGAGCCAAGATGAGAGGAGGTCTCTATGCGCTGCCTCTGCGGTTTTCCATGGACAGTCTTATGGGCGATGCGAAGGCAATTCAGCAATCCGGCGTAACATTCGATGACAGCACATGGACATGGGGAGAGTTTACGGAAGTAGGCAAACGTTTGGCAGCGTCCGGCGGGCACACGTATTCGTTGGGGAATACGCCGCCTGAGAGGATGTTGAACATTCTGCTCGCTGATAACTATGCTCGCGTTGTCAATGAGGAGCAGCGCCCCGCCAGCTTCGATGCCAGTGCATTTGTCGGATTGATGGAGCAAGTGAAGACGATGTATGCGGAGAAGGTAGTGACGGATGCGGCAGTGAACGCAGGAGATTATTTTTTTGCACCTAATTTGATTACTTCGCCGGAAGATTATTTCAGTACGCCAGCGATGTTCTATGAGCAAGGGAAGATTTATCGCAAGCCGCTTGCGGCTGGGCAGCAGGCCGGAGGCACCTTCGCGACATTGAAGAAATTAGGGATGAATCGGAATTCGAAGGTGCAGGCGGAAGCATGGGATTTCATGAAGTTCTTATTGTCTGAGGAAATACAGACCATGCCTGGCCTGCAAGGGTTCTCTGTCAATAAAAAGGTGAACGAGAAGATGCTCAAGAAGCTTGAGGACAAAGGCACTGTCGAATCGCCAACGGGATCCGCAATCCAGATTCAGAAGGCAGACATTGACATGGTCAAGCAGATGCTGGCCGATTCGAACACCGCAATAATGGATAATTCGAAAGTTCAATCGATTATCGAAGAAGAAGCGAAGGCTTACTATAACGGTCAAAAATCGGCCCAAGCAGTTGCGGAGTTGATCGCAAACCGTGTAACGACCTTTTTAAATGAATAGACGCGGAGGGGGGGAGATGTAAATGCGAAGGGACAGGGATGATGGAAACAGGTTGAAAAAGCGGATGGTTCTGTTGGTGCTTTCGGCAGCAGTCAGCATGTCTGCTTGCAGCTTCTCAGGCAGCAAGGAGAAGAATGCTGGTGAGACCAAGAACGTCTCTTTGACTCCGCCGCAGGAGGAGCAGGCGCAGGGGCAACCAGAACAAGATAATAAGACTGCGGAAACTGAGGCTCCTGAAGAAGGAAGAATTCACGTATTCTCAAATTTGATGTCATTGAAGCTACCGCAGGGGTTAGAGGCGCAAACGAATGAGACTTCGAACTCGAAGCTTGTTTATATGGATAGCAGCAAGAAAGTTAAGCTTGAGATACAGCATGATTCAGAACAGCTCGTGACCGATGCTGGAATCGATGAGGCACGATTAAAGATGAAGATGATTTTGGAACAAGACAGTGAAGGAGAAAAGCTAGAGTGGTTGAAAAATGAAACGTTGCTCGTTCATGGGAAGCACATTGCAGTCAATGAAGTCATCATGCCTTCACAGAAGGGAGACATGTATCGTCTCCTCGGTTGGGCGGAACTAAATGGAGCTCTTCTTGAAATTCAATTTAGCGCTCCAGCTAATGAGCAAGGGGAATGGCAGAATGCCGTTCATGAAATGATTGAATCGATTCAGATGTAGGAATAAGAACCGTTTAGCGGCATAGCTAAGCGGTTCTTTTTTTTGCTTATTTATTTGCGATAATGAAAGCGCATGATCTTGAAACATAAATTCCCCTATACTACACATGCAAATTCGAATGGCAATTCGTTGTGTCGAAGAATGGGGGAACGAGCATGAGTAACAAGGTGGAAGGATTGTTAACGAACACAGATTTTCGCAGGCTCTGGATTGGGCAAACTGCATCACAGATTGGGACTCAGGTTGCATTATTAGGAATGCCATTAGTGGCAGCTCTCTATTTAGGGGCCAGTCCTATGCAAATGGGGTTGCTTGGTTTTGCCGAGTATGCGCCATTTATTATTTTCGGTTTGCTCGCTGGTGTATGGATAGACAGATTTCCCCGGCGACCAATTCTTGTTGCCGCTAACTTTTTCAGGGGTGCATTACTGCTCATTGTGCCGCTGACAGCCTCAACCGGATTCCTGAATATTACAGTTCTATATTTGGTAGCCTTCATAGTTGGTATCTGTACTGTCTTCTTTGATGTTGCCTATACATCCTTTTTGCCTTCCATTGTGAGCAAGGAGCAGCTTGTTGATGGGAATAGCAAACTAGAGACAAGTAAATCTACCGCACAAATTGCTGGGCCGGGTTTATCAGGCGGACTGGAACAGTTAATCACCGCTCCTTTTGCAATATTGTTCACGTCGGTATCCTTTTTTGTATCCGCTGTGTACATAGCCCGGATTCGCAAGTTGGAGACAGTTGTGACAGATGCGAAAAAACAAAAAAACATGTGGCTGGAAATGAAAGAAGGGCTGCATACGGTTTACACCAAACCGTTGCTGTGGGGAGTGGTACGCTGCTCAACAGTCTTTAACCTTTCCTGGAATGTTATTTTTAGTGTTTATGTTCTATATGCATCGCAAGAACTTAAAATCAGTGCAAGCATTCTTGGCATCATTTATGGAACGCTAGGAGTAGGGTACCTATTTGGTTCTCTGCTTGCCCAAAGGGCTGTACGTCGTTATGGAGTAGGTCCAACAATTGTGGGTTCCGCTACGCTCGCAGCAAGTGGCGGTTTACTTGCTCCATTAGCAGTAGGATCAGAACTAAGTATTGCGTTGATTATGATGCTCGGACAGCTTCTTTTCGGAATGGGTGTCTCCATGTTTAGCATTAGTACCATCAGTTTACGTCAAGTCATTGTTCCCGATGCCCTGCAAGGTCGCGTGAATGCTACATTTCGATTTATCTCGTGGGGTTCATTGCCGCTTGGTTCGTTAATTGGGGGGATGATAGGAGGGGCAATGGGTTTGCGGTTCGCTTTATTTGCGGGTGGCATTGGATTGTTAGCTTCGGCTTGTACATTATTGTTCACCCCATTTTTACAACTACGCGTGAAATCATTTCATGAATTAACACTGGACAAAGATATGTCTATAAATAGCTAAGTAGTGCCCTAAAAAGTAATATTCGATCAGGTTCGTAAGTTCAATGAAACAGCGACAGTCTAGGACTTAATTTTCTTGCCCCAGTCTAATACCATATTTTCTGCTGACAGATGGGATAATGGCGTTATACCCGAAACCGATTTTTTCACAATGTAGTGTATGAGGGTATGCACTCTTTTGGTTTCGGGATGAAGTAATACAAATGTACTGCAGATCGCAAAGAAGCCCGGGGATTTCCACCCTTGGGCTTCCTGCAATTACGGCTCCGAATCGTCAGTAGCCGTAATTCTGTCTTTGCCGATAACATAGCGTAGCCGTATCAAGAAATGAACTTGGCCTAATCACCAAGTAAGGTCGATTTGTTGGTAGCTATTAGAACCGGAATTTGGACTGAAAGAAACAGATGCTGGACCAAATGCTATAGTTACGCTATAACTTCCAAAAATATTACTCTTTGCTTCATTATATGCTCCTACGACACGGTTTATCGCTGTACTATTCTTCTTTTTCATTGTAAGTTTGGAAGTGCCTTTGAATTTAAAACCAGGTACTGCAACTTTTGTGCTATTAAATTCCCAGGCTGCCCCATACATGTGATACTGAACTGGTTGTCCATTATTACATGTTGAACTATCCGGAGCTGTCCATTGCCATCCATTGGCAATTGTGTAATCATATGTTTGAGTTGCACACGCATATTTTCCAGACTGAACTTCCCAGCCGTCTGGAACAGCAATCGCGATATTATTCTTGTATATTCAATTAACCTAATTCAAAACAATTATGAAGTTGATTCCTTTGTATAAAATAACTGAAAGGAGAGAACAAACTTGATGAATAAGAAAAAGTCCTTACAGTTGATTTTAACTGGAGCATTAATAGTTGCCGTTTTATTTTTCCTGTTTAGAAATTACAGTTCACCAGCTCACACTACATCTTTTATTGAAATTATTGAAAAAGGAACTAAAACTAACAGTAATGAGCCATGGGCTATTGTGAAAAACCCATTAGATGCTAAAGCAGAATCATTTAAATTAATTCTTGATACTTTTAATACTCAAAATCTTTTAGTTGTAGGTAAAACTTATCTTGTAACTTATGAACACTTCAAAAATGATAACACTTACAAATTAGTGATAATTGATGAAGTTGATACAAAATAAACCAAGTAATATATTACCAATATACCATTTTTATCTAAATCTCGCAATATTCGAAAGTTTCATAACTTCTTCGAGGGGAATTAAAAAAAAGTACAATCCCCGTTGTTGTGCAGACCAAAGGAGATGCTATGAATGTATCTATCATAGTAACAAGCAATATAAGGGCGCACAGACGGCCGCAGCGCGTATCTACGATAGCAATAACAAGCATGTAACGACTGTTACACTGGAGAAGACGGGCGGCAACTGAAAACAAGATACATTCGAGCTCTCGGTTACCTCCCATAAAAACGCAGTTACAGGCAAAACCATTATGTACCGTAAATTCTCTTCGGACTATACAGCGCCAGACGGCAAGTCTCGGGTTGAGATTGAATCTGACCCTGCAAGTGCAACCGGCATATCGGTTTGTAAGACTGTATTCGTATGGATTTACGGAAGTATGTACGATGACGTACAGAATCTCCAGATAAGAAACTAAACAAGGAAAAGTCCTATTTGGGGCTTTTTCTATGAAATTTACGAGATTCCTAGGCAATGCTAGAGAAACGAAAAAACGCCCATTGCTTTGGCGGGCATGGCGCTCTTCGTTCAAATACCATACGGGCGTCACCCATCCTTTGGAGGGATTTTTTACGAGTCTAGCAAAGGTGCAAAAGTCAGGGGCATTAGCGATGAATCTCTTATTTTCCGTAACGAACTCATCCATGTTAAGATACCTATAGATTGGATAGATTCAGAATTAGCCCGGTAATTCCGAATGGTTGGTCAAGATGACGCATAGTGTTGTTGATCCGTACTCTAGGAATCCGATGAGTATAAAGGTTCGGTAGGTTTTTATGATCGATAAGGGGGATGCGGAAATGGCGGAATGTACGGCTTCATTTCATATGGGAGAGGGACTAGACAATATCCTCGTGCTGGATCGCACGCAGCATCTGGAGGAGTCTGATATTCTGTATCCTTTTGCATTGGACGAGCTGCTGTGCAGACATACTGGCAAGGGAGGGCCCGCTGTATGTCACCTGTGGCGTCATCCGCGGGGCTTCGTGATGGGACTGCGTGACAGCAGATTGCCGCATGCGGCAGAGGCGCAGCAATGGCTAGAGTCGCTTGGCTACTCGACGGCTGTCCGCAGCACGGGCGGGGCGGCCGTACCACTTGATTTGGGCGTTGTGAACATTTCCCTGATCTTGCCGAAGGAAGGGATGGGCGACAAATGCTTCCGATCGGACTATGAGCGCATGTATCAGTTGATCAAGCTTGCACTGCAGAACACGGGCTACACGATCGACAAGGGTGAAATCGATGGCGCATACTGCCCTGGCGATTTTGATCTCAGCATTGGCGGCATCAAGTTTTGCGGCATTGCACAGCGGCGTCAAGCTCATGCCTTTGTCGTGCAGGCATTCGTCATCTGCGGGGGTTCGGGCAAGGAGAGCGCCGAGCTCGTCCGCTCCTTCTATGAGCGTGCTGCGTTGGGTGAGGTGCAACCGGATCATCCTGTTGTGACCGAAGATAAGACAGGCAGTCTGGAAGAACTGGCTTCGCTCGGCAGCACTGTTGGCGGCGGGGCGGCTCACGTATTTATTGAATCTGTCAAGCAAGTGATCCGAGAACGCCAGTCCGAGCGTTGTCTCGAACAAGCGTCCTCAGGATTGTGGCTCCCAGAGCCAGAGCAAGTGCACGAGGTTATCCATACATTGCGTGAACGTTATGGAATCAAAGCGTGAGAGTCTAAGCACTGCTTCTGCCCGTGTATCTGAGTACACATCTGCGGTGTCGAATGTAGTGATCCCAGCTTCCAGCGCAGCATGTACACAAGCCTGGGCTGCATGAACGTCCACTTGGGCGCCGTGAGTTATCCAATTCCCAAAAGCAATCTCGCTCACAGATAATCCGCTTGTACCAAGCTTTCGCGAGTTCACTCTAACCCTTCCTTTTTCAGGTAACGGTTCGAGCATAGCAAGCTTATAGTAATTGGTGAAATACTCATTATTTTGCGTATTGATTCGAGAATCCTATTAATACTCCAGATGCTCCTTATCATCGATCCGCTTGCGGAAGACGTAGTAGCTCCAAATTTGATATCCGAGCACGAACGGCAGAATCGTCAGCGAGATATATGTCATCACCTTCAGCGAGTAAGCGCCGGAAGCCGCATTCATAATCGTCAGATTGAACTCAGGGCTGATCGAGCTGACCATCACTCGTGGGAACAAGCCGATGAACATGCTCACGGCCGATAGAATGATAACGGCCCCTGTCATGGCGAACGCCAGTCCATCCCGCTCACGCTTAATGAATGACATGGCCAAGAGCAATACGCCCCCAGCTAACAGCGGCAGGATAAGCCAACCTCTGCCATGAACCGTATAAATATCAGTGCTGACATATGTCATCATGGCGAACAGCAGCAGGACGATGACAACTGCCGGGCTGACATCGCGAGCTGCCTTCCGTGCCCGCTCCCGCAGGTTGCCGGTGGTTCGCAGCGTAATGAAGACGAGTCCGTGCAGAATGCATATCATGACTACGGCCACACCGCCAGCGAGGGAATATCCGTTCAGCAGGTCAAACACACTCCCGACCATTTCTTTGTTCCCGTCAATCGGCACACCGCGAATGATATTGGCGAATACGACACCGAATAGGAAAGGAGGCAGCAGACTACCAATGAAAATCGCGGCATCCCACGCTTTCCTCCAAGCGCCATAATCCATCTTGCCCCTGAACTCGAACGCGACACCGCGCGCGATAAGCGCCAGCAGCAGCACGACGAACGGGATATAGAAACCGCTGAACATCGTCGCATACCATTCCGGAAAGGCAGCGAACATAGCCCCCCCGGCCGTAATTAACCATACCTCGTTCGCATCCCAATAAGGACCGATTGTGTTGATAATGATGCGGCGCTCATGATCCGTCTTCCCGAGGAACCTGGCGACCATGCCTACGCCGAAGTCAAATCCTTCAAGGAAGAAGAAGCCGACGAACAGCACGGCGACGAGCATGAACCATAACTCATTTAGCGATAGCATGCCTTACCTCCTTATCAAATGGATCGTAATTCTTCATATCTTCTTCCCCCGGTTCTTCCATCTGCTCATCTTTACGTATCACCTTGACGAAGAGAACAGCGTCGATAATGGCGAGTACCGCATAAATGGTCGTGAACGCAATGAGCGAGAAGAGAAGTTCTTCCGCCGTAACTGTCGGCGATATGGCGTCCTCTGTACGCATAACTCCGAACACAACCCACGGCTGACGACCCATCTCGGCCATAAGCCATCCCGCCGAATTGGCGAGGAACGGAAAGGCGATCATGCCAACCATCAGCTTCAAGAACCATGGGCGCTGCTCCAGCTTCTTCTTGCGGGATAATATCAGGCCGTAAATGCCGACAAGGCACATGAGCCCTCCTGCGGCAACCATCATGCGGAAGCTCCAGAACGTCATCTTGACCGATGGAATATAATTGCCGGGCCCGTACTTCTGTTCATAGCGTGCTTGAATCTGATTCATCCCTTCTACACTGCCGCTAAGCTTGTTGTACGATAGCAGACTGAGCATATATGGAACTTGGATTTTGAAAGAGTTCTCTTTCTTTTCCGTATCGATTGTGGCAAATAACGTGAACGGTGCCGGATCCTCACTCGTATCCCAGAGCGCCTCGGCCGCTGCCATCTTCATCGGCTGAGAAGTGAGCAGATGCTGCGCCTGTGCATGCCCAATGTAGGCAACGATGACGGACGAAATCAAGGCAACGGTAATCGAGACGCGGAACGAACGGCGGAACATGTCCGGATTGTGTCCACGCAGCAGTTTCCAAGCGCTGACGCCTGACATGAAGAAGGCGCCGGTTGCGAATGCGGCGAACAGCGTATGCGGAAATTGCAGCCACAATTGCGGATTCGTAATAAGTGCGAAGAAGTCGCTCATCTCTGCCCGTCCATTGTTGAATTCATATCCGACAGGCGCATGCATGAACGAGTTGGCGGTCAAGATCCAGAACGCGGACAACACGGTACCGATCGAGACGATCCAGATGCAAGCGAGATGAACGCGCTTCGATAAGCGCTCCCAGCCGAACACCCATAAGCCGATGAAGGTGGATTCCATAAAGAAGGCGAGCAGACCTTCGATGGCAAGCGATGGCCCGAACACATCACCGACGAAGCGGGAATAATTCGACCAGTTCATCCCGAACTGAAACTCCTGCAAAATGCCGGTGACGACGCCAACTGCGAAGTTAATCAGAAATAATTTGCTCCAGAACAAGGCAGCTTGCTTATAAATCTCCTTGCCCTTGACGACATAGAGCGTCTCTAATACGGCGATTAAAAACGCCAGTCCAATCGTCATGGGGACGAAGATGTAGTGGAATAAAGTTGTTGATGCGAATTGGATTCGCGCGAGAATGACCTGATCCATAGAGGCCTCCTTGTGATGAAAATGTGATCGTTGTGCAACAAGAAAAAGGTCTGTGAGATTCGAATAATGTGAATGTCTTCACGTTATGTGGTGCTGTTAGTGTGACACTCGTTAAGATTCAGTCGTTAAGAAAAGCGTTAGGTTATGAGCTTGACGAGGCTGTACGTACATCGCAGCACACATCATTGCACACATCGTACATACTCTTGTCATATGGCACTGGCAGCCAGTCAAGTGAAGTTCTCACGTTCAGCATTATCTTAGAGCAGACTGGAGGGGATGTCGCCATCCATTTCAACAGGGCGGGGTCATCCATGTTCAAGAGACTGACACAGAGTTGACAACGTTTCGATGAAAAGGGTCAGTACGGGATCACGAAGAGCAATGATATACTTATTTATATGTGATAAAAATCACAGACCAAGAAAGCAAGAGGTGTATTTCCATGTGGCAACCGGATCGTTCCAGCAATCAACCACTATATCAGCAGATTGCCGCATATATCGAGCGCAGCATTTATAACGGTGAATTTTCTCCGGGAAGCGTCCTTCCATCGGAACGCAAATTTGCCGAGCAAATACATGTAAATCGAAGCACTATCGTTCAAGCCTATGAAGAGCTGCGTGCTGCAGGCATTATTGAAAGCATGGTCGGTAGTGGTACTCGAGTAAGCAAGTCGAAGTGGGGGGCAGACTCTCAACAAACGCCAGATTGGCATCAATATTTAGATAGCTGCAAGCTAGTCCAGCCTGATCCGGTATACGCCGAATTGATTCGTTCCGCACTGGATTCGGACAGCAACTGTATAGACTTTGCCAGCGGAGAACTGTCACCCGATTTGTCGCCAAATGAAGAGATGAGGATGCTTCTGAGCGAGCATCTGCTGCATGAGGACATGAGCTATGACGATCCTCAGGGCTATGTGCCGCTGCGGGAGGTTCTGTCCACTTCTTTACATCAATATCGCGGCATTCGAACGACAGCATCATCGATTCTCGTTACATCAGGGTCTCATCAATCGCTCTATTTAATAACTCGCCGATTGCTTCAGCCTGGGGATGCGATCGCGATCGAGGATCCTTCCTACTATTATTCTCTGCCTATGTTTCACTCGGCGGGCTTGCGCTTGTTTCGGCTGCCTGTAGACGAGAAGGGGGTATGTCCGGAAGGGATATTGTCCTTGTATCGGGAGCACAACATACGGATGATATTCGTGAATCCGAATTACCATAATCCAACGGGCCGTGTGCTTGACCCCTCTAGACGGGAACAATTGCTTGAGATTTGCGGCAACCTAGGCATTCCCATTGTAGAGGATGATCCGTTCAGCTTGACGTCCTTCACAGGCAATCCGCCGCCGACACTGAAATCGATTGATACAAACAATACCGTCATTTATATTGGCTCATTATCCAAAGTTGTAGCGTCAGGCCTGCGGATCGGATGGATGGTTGCCCCGCAGTCTGTTATCACGCGGCTTGCTGCTGAACGACAGCAAATCGACTTCGGAATGAGTGTGCTGCCACAGCGGATCGCCGCACGTTTGCTGTCGGAAACTTATTTTGACCGCCATTTGGTACGGCTGCGGCAGGAACTCCTCAAGAAACGGAACTTGCTTATCGATGCGCTGCAGCGCGAACTTCCAGGGGAGGTGGCATATTCCCTTCCACAAGGAGGTCTGCACTTATGGTGCAAAGTAAAAACATCGATTCCTGATGCAAAATTGCTAGAGGAAAGCATAAAGCGAGGGGTTCTCTATAATCCTGGTACGGTCTACGGTTCAGAACCTGGGTATGTCCGGTTTACGTATGCAAGGCCGCATGAGGATGAAATTGGGTTAGGAATAGCGCGATTTGCTCAAGCGATTCATGCATCACAGCAGCGAGCAAAATGATTCATACCGGAGTAGAAATTCAAAAAAAGAAATGCAATTGGAAAGTTCCTCCTTTCTAGTTGCATTTTTTTGTAATATGATAGAGAGGAAAGAAAAAGAAAGCGTTTGCGAAATTGAGCGCAGATGAGATTGGAGGGAGGAAGAAGGAGGGACTATGCTATCCGATAACTAGATGAGATGGAGGGAAATAATGAAGAGATCTATGTATTTGAAAGCGGTTTCGATGCTGCTCAGTTTGATGGTTGTTATGACCTCGACGCTTACAGTAGTACAGCCTAAGGCGTACGCTCAACCAAACGGGCAGGAGAATGTAAAGGTGGAGCATCAAGATGAAGGCTCAGTCCTATCTAAACCAGATAAGGGTGATGGGACTCCGCCGAGCGTTACAGATGTCGTGTATGACAAGGACGGCAATATCCTTCCGAATCCGATTGGAGACTCCAATGAGGAAGCTGCTCGTCTCCTCGCGGCTGCTACATTTAGCGGAACGAATCTAGCTCTGCATAAGCCAGCCTTTTCCTCCGGTAATGAAGTAGATTATTTGGGGCCTGAGCTGGCTGTAGACGGAAAAGGGAATACAAGATGGTCTTCGGCGAAGGAAGATGATCAATGGTTCTATGTAGATCTCGGAGAGAAAAAAGCATTCGATCGTGTCGTAATCCGTTGGCAAACGCCGGCCGATACATACAAGATCCTCGTATCGGATGACGCTCAGAATTGGACGAATGTGAAGGACAACGATGGTTCCATCCAATGTAAGGGCGGTGTGGAGACGGTTGATTTCCCTTCCCTCGAAGCTCGTTATGTGAAGTTCCAAGGTGTGAAGCGTGCTCCTGTCGATGGAGTACTGTATGGCTATTCCTTTTTTGAATTTGAGGTGTATCAATTGAATGACTTGCAATCTGTCATTGACAAGGTGACGGCAGCGCTCACGGTGCAAGCCGGACAGACGAAGCTCGATTGGTCCACTGCAGGAGTGCCGGAAGGCTACAGCGTCAGTGTATTTGGTAGCGACAGGGTTCCTGTCATCGACCGTGAAGGCAACATCCGTACACCACTAGTAGACGCCAAGGTGAATCTGATGATTCAGGTGGAGGATCAGAATAATCCAGACCGGAAGCTGCTGTCAGGAAGTATCCCCGTAATCGTTCCAGGCTTGCATAAGCAGACATCGGATCGCAATTCCGAGCCGGAAGTAATCCCTTCTCTGTGCGAATGGTACGGGGATTCGGGCAATTTCCAGTTAAAGAAATCTTCGCGAATTGTAGTCAATCCAAAGGATGAGTCTTTGCTCCGTAAGGCGGCAGAGCTGACTAGCGCAGATGTATTGGATCTGACGGGATACCAGCTTGCGGTAGTCTCTGGGACGCCGAAATCTGGGGATTTGTATCTGTCGATTGATCCTTCTTTATCATGGCTTGGCGATGAAGGAAACGTATTCAAGGTAGGGGAGTATGTATCCATTACCTCTTCTTCAGCTAAGGGAGCTTTCTTCGGAACGAGAACAGCGCTCCAAATCATTAAGCAGAATAAGGACTTGACGATTCCACGAGGTGAAGCAAGGGATTATCCGAAGTATGAGAAGCGTGGACTCATGATCGACGTAGCCCGCAAATTCTTCACGGTTGATTTCCTTCGCGATTATGTGAAGCTGTTGTCATGGTACAAGATGAACATGTTCCAAATTCACTTGAATGATGACGTCGGGGAGCCATTCGCAGATGGCACACGTGCAGCATACCGCTTAGAAAGCACGACGTATCCTGGACTTGCAAGTGCCAGTGGGCATTATACGAAGCAAGAATTCAAGGATTTGCAGCTCATGGGCATGGACTATGGCATTAATATCATCCCGGAAATCGACACACCCGGACATTCTCGCGCATTCACGACCTACAACCCGGCGCTTGGAGACGATTCCCATTTGGACATTTCTAAGCCGGAAACCGTGGAATTCATCAAGAACTTATTCAATGAGTATATAGATGGAAGTGACCCAACATTCGTCGGGCCAGAAGTGCATATTGGCACGGATGAATATTGGGGTCCGGATATCGAGCGCTACCGTTGGTACATGGATACACTCGTGAAGCATATTAACAGCAAAGGCAAGCACCCGCACATGTGGGGAGGCTTGACCCAATATACCGGAACGACGCCGATTAGCAATGACGCAACGATGGACATCTGGTATGAGCCATACGGTGCGCCACAGCAGGCGGTGGATCTCGGCTATGATGTCATCAACTCGCAGAATGTATACATGTACATTGTGCCTACCCTATACGGAAACTACTTGAATTCGCAATTCCTGTACGATGAGTGGGAGCCGAACAAGTGGGAGAACACATCGCTGCCACTTGGCCATCCGCGCGTGAAGGGCGGCATGTTCTCCATGTGGAATGACGTATCTGAAGCGAATGGCTTGTCAATGGACGATGCGCATATCCGATTGCTGCCTGGCATACAGGTCGTGGCAGAGAAGCTGTGGACGGGAACGCGCGATGATAAATCCTTTGCGCAATTTAACAATCGTACAAAGGTGATCGGTGATGCGCCGAATGCCGATCGTTCCCACAAAATTACAGTAAACAATCCAGACAATCTCGTTATGCAGTACATGTTCGAGAAGGGATTTAAGGATGGCTCGGGCAATGGATTTGATGGCAAGGCAGTCAATGTGGATATAACGGAAGGAAAATATGAACAGGGGGCGCATTTCAACGGCGGCAAGAGCTACATCGAGACGCCAGTTGATGCGATTGGGTTCGGTTGGACCGCGTCCATGTGGATCAAGCCGGACAAGGATAATCCAGATGACGCTGTCTTGATGGAATCGCCTGTTGGTACGATGAAATTGAAGCAGGGCAACACAGGAAAGCTCGGATTTAGCAAGGAGCATTATAACAGCACGTTCAATTATGTCGTTCCGGAAGACAAGTGGACCCATATCTTGCTGAAGGGCGATGACAAGGGTGTATCCCTGTTCGTCAATATTGATGAGTATGTGGAACGTTTGGAAATGCAATATCCAAAGATGAATACGCTTGTCTTGCCGACGCTTCGCATTGGAAGCGAGACGAACGCATTTAAGGGCATGTTGGATAATGTGGTCATCTACAACAAAGCAATCGAGCTGCTCAGCACGGAAAATCTGGCTCTGCACAAGGCTACGGAATCCTCGGAGCCAGAGTTCCCATACTATTCCTCCGACAAGGCCGTAGATGGCAATCCGTCTACTCGCTGGGCCAGCAAGTATGTGGATGATGCTTGGTTCCTTGTAGACTTGGGAGAGGTCAAGGATATCAATAAGGTAATTATCAAGTGGGAAGGCGCCTATGCGGAGAAGTATCAGCTTCTTGTATCTGATGACAAGACGAACTGGAGAAATATTTCCGGTGAAGGCGGAGTCATTGAGTCCAAGGGTAAAATGGACATTCTCGAATTTAACACGACGTCAGCTCGCTATGTGAAGTTCCAAGGCATCCAGCGGGCAACCGTCTTCGGCAACTCTTTCTACGAGTTTGAGGTATATTCACCAGGGCAAATTCCTGAATACAAGCAGTTGATCGCTACCATGGATGATATGCTGGCGAAGATCGGCAACAAGGGGAAATGGTACAAATTAATGCTCGAAGTGCTGAACCGATACCCATACGATGCCAATCGTCCGATTGATGAGATGAAGACGCTCATGTCGAAGCTTGAACCGAAATAACAGATAGACTGTTGAAATAATTAAAAAACTCGCTTCCTTGCTGGAGGCGAGTTTTTTTGTGCAGATGAAAGAAGATACATCGGTCTTTTGATCTAAAATAGTAGATGATATTCCTGATTTTAGGGATTAAAAAAGGGACTTTTCCCCTATTAATATTCCTTATTATGGAACTGTTAAAGAATAGTGAATGTTAAATTCTAGAATTTGAATGAAAAGGAGAATAAGATGATTTATAAGAAGCTAATAAAGTGTGTTCTTGCTATCGCTATAGCGATAAGTATTCCGGGAACGGGACAAGTGTTAGCGCTTGACCTAGAGGAGGAAGAGGTTAATGCTCCATTGCCGGAAGATATTGAATCTGATGTTCCAACTATACCTGTTACAGAAAATGTATACGGAGATAGGGTGATGATGGCCGCAGAGTATACGGAATTCGTTATCAATCCAGGAGAGTCGTATGAATTCTCGTTTGATGTCTCATCGACTACTCGTACGATTTATACAGATGCAAGTCAATCCAAAGGCATCTTTTATGATTATGTTGTATATGGAAAAAAGGGTGATGCCAAGCGGAAGGGCATGGATCGTACGGGAGTCATAAATTTTGATACGGATGAGACAGTAGTTATCAGTATACCAACTGAATCTAATCCGATGACGGTGAAGATTCGCGACGATGCTACTTACTCCATAACATCTGAACCTGCTTTATTAAGATTTACCCTACAGAAAGGGGAAAGCTACCGCCTCCTTAATGTTGGCCCGAACGGGTCAAAATCAATCGCGAGCAACGTATCTTCAAGTCAAGAGCGGCGCTATGACTATTCTGTGTACAATGCTGATGGCAAGAGGGTTAGTGGGGCCTACTACTCTGTAGGCAAACCACAGATTTCTAATGACGAGGAGTTAATTATTACAGGAGTAACTTCGAACCCTGTGACGATAGGATTTCCTTACCGAATCGCAGATGGAGAAGTGAGTGATGAGCCTGCTTATTTACGCATTGATTTGAACCCTGGTGAAAGCTATGAACTGACCAATCTAAGTACGAAAACGGAAATCATTCAATTTGAAAATCCAAGCAAACACCGATTTGATTATGTAATTTATAAGCCGGACGGAACAGAACACACCCATAGATCGAACAGCAGCAGTGAGCCGAGTGTTCAATCGGGCTATAAGATCGTTATAACATTAGTTAGCGATAACCCTACTACGATAGGCGCACCTTATCGAGCGTTCGAGGGCAGCGATTCTGATGAAGCAATTCATCGTATCACAGTAAGCCGAGGTGAGTCCTATATCATTTCAAATAATAGTAGCAAGAGCCACTCACTGCATAATGATGCGGTTAAGCTTGGAGGAACATTTGATTATGTAACTTACAGAGCGGATGGAGCGCGTCTATATGATGAGATGAACTCCAAGAAGCAGCCGGGTATATCATCAGGAGCATCGACAATTGTCACGGTTCAAACGGACATACCAGTAACCTTTGAATATACGGATGATTTTTCAATGGAATATACCGGAGAACCAGCTTATGTTCGTGCAACATTAACACAAGGGCAGACTCATGAGTTCACGAACAGAAGCGAGGGCCCAGCCTATCTACGCAGTGACTCTACCTATTCTGGAGGAAGATTTGATTATGTCATTTACTATCCAGATGGAACCGAACGGTCGAGAGGGAAAAATTCATATAGTAAACCGAATGTGCCTGCAGGCCATACAATCATAGTTACCAATGTAACGGATATACCTATCACGTTTGGTGGCCCATATCGCATATTCGCTGAGCAGGAGAACCCAGGTGAGGCAATCCAGCGCATTACGGTGAATCAAGGTGAATCCTATGTATTTCATAATAATGGTTCACGAATGCAATCTGTTCGAAATGATGCCCCTAAGGTAAAAGGGTCATTTGATTATGTTGTATATGAAGCAGACGGGAACATTCACGGCAATGGGATTAATTCGAAAGTTGCAACGTATATCCCGGCGGGAGGCTATGCGATTGTGACTTCTCAGTCTCTCGAGCCAATTACTTTTGAGTACGCCGATACTATTACTATTCAGCAAAGTTCCGATCCATCTCATCTGCGTGTCACACTTACGCAAGGGAAAAGCTATGAATTCACGAATGTAAGCACGAAAACAAGAACGCTGAATAATGATGCAACCATCTCTACGAGTGGAAAATTTGATTATGTTATTTATCGTGCAGATGGTACTGAAAGCAGTAGTGGATTAAGCACCTCTTACAGCCAATCAGTTGCAGCGGGCGATCGAATCGTAGTGACGACAGTGTCTGAGGCACCTGTAACCTTTATCGGAATTTACACGGTGTTTAAGGGTCAAGAAAACGCTAGCGGCACGTATCAACAAATTACGATAAATAAGAATGAATCTTACGCATTCTTAAATAAGGGTCCATCAGGAATGGTTATCAGAAAAGATGTCACTTCTGAACATGGGTCAATAGATACAGTAGTATACGATGCAATGGGAAAAGTGGCGAGTAAAACGCCGGACTCAACAAGTAGCTTCACAACATCGGTATCTGGAAAAATGATTGTAACCGTCACATCATCTGCACCTGTGGTACTTCGGTACAATGACGGCATCTCTGTTGAAAAGTCAGCTCATCCTGCTATGCTCCGTGCTTTAGTAGCAAAAGGGAATAGTTATTCTTTTACAAATATAAGCGACTCTACGGAAACGTTATTTTCTCTCCCGGGAGGACTGCAGTATGAATACGCTTATATTCTAACGGGACCTGACGGTCATATTCAGAAAATGAGTGATCGATATGTCGGTACATTAAGTATTCCTGCAGGATGCAACGTAGTGGTTACAACTGTAAGTGCCGAGCCGATTACCTTTGCAGGTGTATATACTTCCTTCCAAGGAGGAGAAACTGTTACGCCAGGGAAATCGTTCAAAGTAAACAAAGATGAGAGCTACGTACTCGTAAACCAACACAACCAGTCCGTATTGCTTGAAAATTTGGCACCGTCAGATGTAGGTCGTCACTATGATTACGCAGTATATGATGTTCAAAATATTCCACTAAGCGCTCAATTGGAGCATGTAGGCAATGTGACTATACCTGCTGGTGGCACGGTTGTGATTACAGGGACCTCCGAACTTCCTGTTCTCTTCAAGGAGAATGACAAGATTATCGCGACTCCGAGCAGAGAACCAGCTCTGCTTAAGAGAGTGCTCGAGTTGAATCAGCAAGTCATGTTCCAGAACAAGACGTATTCGACAGCTCACGTCGTAACCGATGCATCGAAGGCGAATGCGAAATTCTATGATTATGTTGCTTATAAGGCAGATGGAAGCATTCATAAGCAAGGCACTCAAGCAGAAACGAGTGCAGAAGTTCCTGGTGGAGGCAATGTTCGGATTACAGTGACTTCCAATTCACCAGTCAAGTTCGGAGCGCCATATCGAGCCTTTACGATTTCTAGAGGGGATGTCGTATTTGAGGAATTACTAAATAACGTACAGAAAACGGTGATTAAACAGCTAAATCAAACCGGCTACTACAAGTATAAAGCGTTACGTACCGGAGTGGTTCGGTTTGTGACGAAAGAAAAAGAACCATTTGAGCTGCAGCCTGTCATCACACTATATGCAGATGAGTCACTGACGAAACCAATTAAGGCCTCCAAAGAAGTAAAGCAAGTGCACGGGGAAGACTACACAGTACTAGAATATGAACTGACAATTAATCAAGTCTACTATTTGACTTTGGAAGAAGAGAAAGGCAAAGGGCTAGATGTTGTTCTTGTTGCAGCATCCTTGTACTTGCTGCCTAAAACAACTTACCAATACAACTATGGAAATAACACATTAAGCAAAATAACACTCTATACAGGTGATGAAATTCAATTCGAATACGATGCCAGAGGGAATCTGATCAAGAGAACGAAAAAGGTTTATCCATTTAAATAGTAAAAATAAGTTCTTGAATTTGAATAGGAAAGGATTTTGCAGATGTTTAAGAAATGTTTAGCGATTCTGTTATGTATAGCGATTGTTCTGCCTGGCTTTCCAATAACGAACGTCTATGCAGAGGCGGAACAAAACAATAATAGACAGCTACGGGCAAGTGAATCTGTTAAGCCTATTACAATTAAATGGGTACTAGAGCAATTTCAAGTTACAGAGGAATGGCTCTATAAACAGATTGCTTCCGGCCATTCATTGTACAACATTTATCAGGCATTGCTGGATCAAAAGCAGGGTAGAGGAAGTGCGGATGAAATCCTTAAGAACGCTTCTGTTACTGAACCCATCCTCTGGGATACAGGAGAAGAACCTAAGGAAGAATATTCAAAGACACCTCAACAACTGTCGGTAGAAGTAGAAGCAGGGCAACCTGCTTTTGCTTCTGCATCCTATGATGAACCTGCGTTGCAGCATCATAAACTAAGAAATGAAACTTCTTCGTATGAAATTGGCTATGGTCAAGATTCGATTTCTACTACGACCGGTGATTTGTACGTTCAATCGGTAGATATCATATTACCAGGTACGATCCCTTTTGCTCTCGTTCGGAAATATGATAGCGCATTAGCAAGCCAGGAAATGGGTGTGGAAAAGGATGCGCAATCGGGGCAGTATCGTAATGCTGTGAAAGTGCGAAGAGAAGAGGCTAGCTCCGCATTAGGTCGTGGTTGGAGATGGGATCTGCCTTATCTACAAACGGATAACGGAAATAAGTACTTGTACGTTCCGGGAATTGGAACCTATCTATTAGGTACAGATTTGAGTTTATTAGGGTATGGGCTAAAAAATGTGCTTGTTAAGGTGGATTCCAGCCAGTCAGTATCAGGCATCCCAAGTGCCTATAAGCTCTCTGTATTGAACGGATATGATTATTTTCTGGATGCGAACGGATACTTGATTCTGATTAAGGATAATTACGGTAATAAAGTAGAATTTGCATATAACACGAATGATGGCATTAAAGTATTGTCATCGATTTCGAATAATGATGGAAATAAGCTGATTTTTACATATAGTACGAATCAGGTTATGGTTCAACAATCAGGGACGGAACGGAAATACACATATAACAAAAGTCAAGAGGAAGGCCGCACGGTATTGAACCAGGTCGTCGATCCGGCTGGTCGCAGCACCAAGTATATATATTACTTCCCGGAATCTAGATTTAACTTTTTACCGGATCTCGTGAATGATATAGATAATCAAGGGATGAACGAATATGCCATGTTAACTCGAATTGTTCATCCTTCATCTGCGTTTACGACGATTGACTATGTAGCTAAGCGTAAACAGATCGGAGCATACGCTTCTGAATTTGTGTACAAAGTTCGGAGCCGAGAGGATTCTTATGCTTCGATGGAAGGAGACGTGAAGTTACATCCTATTAAACTGGAGTACTCGAATGAAGATTTAGAAAGCTTCGGGAAGGACGCATCTTGGACGACGAAGGTAAACTCAGAACAGTTAACGGAGCAATATCGAATTAAAAAAGTGTATGCCTCTCCAAATCAGCCAGACTTGCATGTTATGGAGCGGGTTCAGATAAGCGATGGAACAACAGAGATGGATCGCTCGATGACTTATGATATGGCCGCCAAGCATAATCTGCCTCTTCGAATTGAAGAAACGACTTCTCAGAATGGAGCATCGACGAATGCTGAGTCCATATCGTACAGCTATGATGATAAGGGATTGCTGTTGTCTGAGAAGCTTAGCACAGGGCAAGAATCGACAATTCAATATCAGACAGGCTCAACGCCGTATTATTGGTCAAGACCTAGCCAGGTTCTAACGAAGATTTTACCTGCATTGAATCAGAATCGTGTAACTGTACTCAAGTACGATGATAAAGGAAGCGTTACAAATCATTCTGTTCATGAAGGTGCTTCGTCCAACAAAGCAATTGCTTCGTCCGAATATAGATACGATTCAATCGGGAACGTGTCAACGAGCATCGTGTATGATGATGGCCGCCTAATCATTACGTCCTTCGGTTATGAATCTCCATACGGGAAATCACTCGTTACAAGTCGAGGGTTGAATGTAACCGATGCAGATGGAAGCAAGAATATGATTACGACGAGATTCGAATACTTGCCGACGGGTCAGCTGAACAAGGTGGTTGATGGTCGCGGTATTGCGGAACAGTACCAATATGATCGCTTAGGACGTATGCTGCAGTTGATCTATCCAGACGGTACCTCGATTCGTAATGTCTATGACGATTCAAATAATGAGGTAGCCACGACGGCTCCGGATGGAATCATGACAGTACAAAGATATAATCCTGTAGGCATGCTGGCAGAGGAGCAAAATGGTCAGGCTCGTTACAAATATACTTATGATGAACGAGGAAACTTGATCTCACAATCTGATGCGGAAGACAATAAGACACAATTCCGCTACGATGCATTTAGTCGCCTGCTAGAAACGCAATATGCGGATCAAACGAAAGATCGCATAGATTATGATCTAATTAATCGTAAGTTAACGTATACGGATGCGGCAGGGTATGAGGTTCGTGAAACGTATGATTCACTATGGCGAGTGAGCGCTATGGAAGAAAATACGGGAAATGGTTATAACATTACGAGCAAGCTGACTTATAATCTCGCAGGTAATGTTTTGAACAATGAAGATGCCAAGGGAAAACAAGTGAAATTTGGCTACGATGTGCTCGGCAGATTGAGAAGCGTTGAGGATCAAGATGGGAGATTAACCTCCTATGCTTATAGCCAGGGTGGTTTTCTGAAGGAAGTTTCGTCTTCAAACAACATGCGGGATCTGCTTAATTATGACGAACTCGGGCGTCTTACGAAATATACAAGATCGGGAGGCACTGAGAAATTCTACTACGACGAAAGCAATAATTTGAAAAAATTCGTCAACAAAGCTGGTCAAGCCACCGAATACTCGTACGATCAAAATAATTTGCTGAAGACCATGAAAACAGCAGATGAAACCGTAGAGTATAGTTATGATTCCAATGGCAGCATTACTGCGATGAAGGATCGTCATGGGGTAACCGGCTACAAATATGATGCGGATGACGGTATGCTGATTGGCATTTCTTATCCAGACGGTACGAAATTGGATTATGAACGGAACTCGCAGCAACATACTGGATATACGTTAACAGGCGCGGATAAGCAAGTCATGCGTGTTCAAGGACAATTAAATGAAATGAATCAAGTGTCGGAGCTTCAGGTATACGGTGGGAATGCAAACAGTAAAGGGTTGAATGCTGCGGCAAATACACCACTGGATCGATTCACCTTCGAGTATAGTCCGAACCAGCAAATGAAGCGCCAAGCAAATGGCAAAGGGTTAAGCACTGATTATTCATTCAATGGATATGATCTAACAGGATTATCGAATAATGGCGCACCAAGTGACCAAAAATTTAATTATCAGTATGACGTGAACAAAAATATTACGGGCATAACATCAGGAAATCAAGTCAGTGAGTTCACTTATGATGCTTTGAACCGGATACTAAGCGTTAAGGATCAGAATACAGATGATACGTATACGTATGACGTAATTGGTAACCGGACTGGATTAGTCAACAAGACTGTGTCAGGCATGAAGAATGCATCATATTCCTTTGACTTGCTTAACCGTCTTACTCAAGTAAAAGGGGGCAATGGAAAGGAAGTTAATTACGCTTATAGCGGGGATGGACTGCTGTATGAGCGGGCAACAAAAGAGAAGCGGACTCGCTATTACTATGATGCATCTGCAAATCTAGTTGCAGAAGCGGAAGTAGGAACAGATGGCAAGCCAAGCATCGCATATGCATACATCTATGATGTGCAAGGCAAGCTGTGGGCGCGCCAAGAAATGAAGTCCAAGGAGCTTCAATACTATCGTTTTAATGGACATGGCGACGTCGTAGCGCTACTGGATAGTGCAGGCAAGGAATTGAACACGTATACGTATGACATCTGGGGCAATCCGGACACGGAGAAGGAGCAAGTACCGAACATCTTCCGCTATTCCGGAGAGTATTGGGACTCGGAGACAGGCTTGCAATATTTAAGAGCACGCTGGTATGATCCGAGCCAAGGCCGCTTCATGTCGGAAGATACGTATGCTGGGAATCTTACGAATCCGTTAAGCATGAATCGGTATTCGTATGTTGAGAACAATCCGTTGATTTATTCTGATCCATCTGGGAACTATTGCGTCTCAGTTGACGGGAAATATGCTCATACAGGTCAATGTGCTGATCAAAGTAATGCTGATTATTATATGGATGACAGAATTGTCATGGCATATATATTGCCTTATATGTCAGCCGGGGTTGTAAAAGGTTTTTATAATAACAAGGCGCAAATTGAATATCTATCACCAAAGGAACAAAACAGACAGACT
Source organism: Paenibacillus sp. cl6col (assembly GCF_900102125.1). Taxonomy (NCBI): domain Bacteria; kingdom Bacillati; phylum Bacillota; class Bacilli; order Caryophanales; family Paenibacillaceae; genus Paenibacillus; species Paenibacillus sp. cl6col. The sequence goes on along the minus strand of NZ_FNAZ01000001.1, from coordinate 41,379 downwards.
TTTTGGGAGATTTACAGTAAAGCGGAATTTAATCAAATGAAACTTGAGCTTCCTTTAACAGATGCGGAATATATGTTTGCTACGGTAACCAATAATTCGCTATCAACAAAAGGCCTTCCAAAATTCAGTGCTAAAAATAAGCCGAGTGTGAAAGTAGGAAAAAACAGTGGTTGCAATTGTTTTACCGCTGGAACCAAGGTTCAAACAGACGATGGAGAGAAAAATATCGAAGACATTGAAGTCGGAGATAAGGTTCTTGCTAAGTCTGAGTTTGATGCAAATGGAGAATTGGCTTATAAGGAAGTCACAGCACTCTATACGAATTACCGTAATGATATAATAAAGCTATACATTGGTGATCTCCTCATCGAGACGACCGACAACCATCCGTTTTGGGTGGAAGGTAAGGGATGGATCTTCGCAGATGAGCTTAAGGTGGGGGATAAACTCCAAAAGGCTGATGGAAGTAATCTGACGATTGATAGAGTAGAGTTTGTCTTACTGGACGAGCCAGTGATGGTATATAACTTTACGGTTGCGGACTATCATACGTATTATGTAACGGATTTAGGGATATGGGTTCATAATACAAAATGTGGATGGGTAAGGATGACAACGAAGCAGGCCACAAATGCTGCCAAGAAATTAGGATTCGAACCAACTAAGCTTACTGCAAAGACCAAAGAAAAAATTTTTTATAACAAAAAAACTAAAACATATATCAGTCAAGATATTGGCAGTGGTAACGGTTTGGGGCCGCATAATGGTGGTGTTTGGAAGCAGGCAACGACACCAGAACGGCTTAATAGCAGAGATACGAGAATGGGAACGTATGATGCTAATTTGAATCGAGTAGGTGATTAAATTGTACAAATACGAGATAACAAAATATAATCCTGATTTTCGTGATGAAAAAAGGCGATATTTGAAGGAAGATTGGATTGGAATTGGTGATATTGGCAAGTCTTTTGAAGGAGAAATGCTGACAGTCGACAAATACAAGGAAATTGAAGATTGCTATATTAATGCAATACATTTAATTATGGATTACATGAGGATTCCTTATTTAACGATTAATGATGTTAGACGCAGTTTTTCATATGATACATTTCAAGGTATTAGAAAAAAAATCCAAGAACTTTATTCAAAAGATGTTTTAGAAACCTATTTGCATGTTAAGGATAGGGATAAGTTAGATAATAAGAAAATAGATTTGTTTTGCAGATTACTTTTACGTGAAGATATTGGTGCAGAGGTTTATTATCCCAGAAGGATGAAGGTGTTTATAGGATATGATTATTTGATGGGAATTCACACTTCAAAATCAATTGATTCAATAATACCGTCGATTGAGCAGATGGGGTTGTTTGTGGAAAAGCACTAAACTTATTAAGACCATGGGGAAACGTTCCTTCATGGTCTTTATTTTCCCCTGCCCAGTGTCGAATGAATCGGGAGACATGCCCTATTAGAAATTAACCCTCATAATCCGCGTATGATATTGCTTCAACAAGTCCGTGCAAAGATTGTCGTCGAAGGTAAGGTTGAAGCGAATAGGGCCGTCACGATTATGATTATGGCACGACCGACGACCGACAACCATCCGTTCTGGGCAGAAGGAAAAGGGTGGGGCTTTGCGGATGAACTCCAAATAGGCGATAAGCTTCAAAAGGCTGACGGAAGCAACTTGACGATTGATAAGGTTGAGTTCGTTAAGCTAGTTGAGCCAGTTATGGTTTATAACTTTACGGTTGCGAACTATCACACGTATTATGTGACGGATTTGGGCATTTGGGCATAATACCAATTGTATTAAAACAGGAGACAAGACTCCCGGAGGTCATTCATTTAGTGAACATGGCGCTCAACGTGCAAACGAAAGAGGATTTACTCCTCAAGCGATCGATAACATTATCAATAACAACAAAAAGAATAGAACAAGTAGGATTGATGAAAAAGGGCGGAAAACTTGGGAAGACTCCCGTGGAAATAAGATTGTAACCAACGAAAGTGGAGGCATTGTCTCTGTTCATTCCCCTGCCGAGGGGGGGATGTATATCCCAAAATCAAAAAAATGATGCATGGAGTTGATAATTAGGAATGAATAAGGACGTTTTGCTAGAACTCTCAAAAACCTTAAATACTGAATATGAAATAGGAATTTGGTCAGAGACAACTGATTTTTTTGAGAGGCAAGATAATATTGCAGACTCTTCTATTAAGTTTAACGAAGGTCAGTATAATATTGTAATTAAGCTAAAAGAGTTCAACTTAAATGCTTCAAAAACCATTTTTGCTGCTTTAGTAAGATTTATTGAATATAAATCAACATTCTATGTAAGGGAAGATAAAGGGAACTCATTCGAATACTACCTGCTCTCTTCAACTGACAACAAAAAAGCATTCTTGTTTCATATTGTCTTTCAATAAGTGAAAGACCTTGAGGACTGTTGTCCTTGAGGTCTTTTTTATCCCCACCCAGTGCCGAATGTTACGGCGTTCAATTTCAAACATATTTTTGGGCTTGAAAAATATGTTTCTAATGTTCTTATCAACATCACGCAATCTTCACATCTTTATCCACTCTACGGAATGACCCGTGGTTCATTATCGTGTTATCATAAGGGGAGCAGCTGATATTTTACGTCTAAACCATATAACTAGAACTTTAGTAAGTAGGCTGCGCTGAAATGCTAGGGGGATTATTTCATACATGATAGACAAAAGGGGAGTGGGACAATTATGGCAGTGAGAAGACGTTGGCTGATTATGGGGAGCATTCTGCTTATGCTCGGAGCCGCAACAGGATGCGGAAGTCCGGAGGCAGAACAGCCAATGCAGGGAGCACAGGAGAAGGAGACGCCTGTGCAGGTAGCGGCCGTGCAGAAGGGGGCTTTGAATCAGACCAATGAGATGATTGGGACAGCGAGTGCAAGCCGATCTGTCGAGGTGATGCCGAAGCTGAGCGGCGAACTGAGCCGAGTAAACGTGAAGAAGGGTGACACCGTCAGCAAAGGCGAGACTCTGGCAAGTGTGAAGGCAGACGATCTCGACATTCAGCTCCGCTTGGAGCAGCTGGGCTTGGAACAGGCGCAGGATCAATATAAAACGCTGCATAATGCACAGGCGTCTGAACTTGAATTGGATCAGGCGAAGCGCAGTATCGAACAGGCCGAGCTCCGTATTCAGCAAGCGAGCAATCGTAAAGCAGACGCATCCATCAAGGCGCCGATCAGTGGTCAGGTGGTGCGTGTAGCGGCCGAGCAAGGCGAGATTGCTGCAGGCACTTCGCCGTTGTTCACGATCGTGTCAACCAACCCGATCAAGTTCACGGCAAATGTGAGCGCTAATCAGATGCTGCTTCTGCAAAATCGGAAGGAAGTCAAGGTGGAGCTGCCGGATCTCGGCAAAACCATGAATGCGCACATTACATTCTTGTCTCCTGTGGCGAACGAATCTGGATTTTACGCACTGGAAACACAGGCAGAGAACAAGAAGGAGGAGATTAAGCCGGGCATGACGGCCAAGTTCTTGGTTGATCAGCAAGTGCTGAAGGATGCCTTGCTCGTGCCGACAGAAGCGATCGTCGAGAAGAATGGTGCTTCGCACGTATTCGTTATTCGCGATGGACAAGCTGTCGAGGAAGCGGTAGAGGTGCTTGAGGCGCAATCCAAGCTGACGGCGGTGAAGGGCAATCTTAAACCGAATGACCAGGTTGTTGTCAAAGGACAGCTGACACTGACAAGCGGCAATAAAGTCAAAATTGTCGAGGGGGCACGCTAACGTGAAAGTAATCGACGTCTCCGTTAAGCGTCCTATCGGCGTAATGATGCTCGTGCTGGCGATTCTAGCACTGGGCTTGTTCAGTCTGCGCAGTCTTGCAATCGACCTTTTCCCGAAAATCGATGTGCCGATTGCTGTGGTCGCGACCTCCTATCAAGGGGCGGCTCCAGAGGAAATTGAGAAGCTGATCTCCAGACCGCTGGAGTCTTCTCTGAGCACGATTCAAGGGATTGACACGCTGTCGTCTCAGTCACAGGCGAATTCCTCGCTGGTCATGCTCCAATTCAAGACCGGCACGAATATGGACAACGCCCTGATCGATGTCCGGGAGAAGGTCGATCAAGTGAAGGGGATGCTTCCTGATGATGCCAATGATCCGACCGTGCTTCGGTTCGACCCGAACCAGATGCCGATCATTACGCTTGGCTTGACGGGCGCATCTCCAGAGAAGCTTCAAGAATTTGCGGACAAGACCATCATTCCATCCTTGGAACGAGAACGTGGAGTTGCATCAGTCTCTGTTGCTGGGGGCAAAACACGCGAAATACTCGTTGAGCTGAATCGTGCAAGCCTGTCGCGGTACGGCATTACGCCATCTCAAGTGGTGCAGGCGATCAACGCAGAAAATAAATCTCAGGCAGCGGGCTCTGTACCGAAAGGTGTGCAGGATCTGCAAATCCGAGTGAAGGGCGAATACGGTTCCGTAGATGACATCAAGCAGTCTATCATTCATTTGCCGCGTGGGGGACAAATACAAGTTAGTGATGTAGCTGTCGTCAAGGATACGTTCAAGAAGCAAACCTCGCTGACGTTAGTAGATGGCAGCCCTGCCCTCGTTCTGTCGGTACAGAAGCAATCGGATGCGAATACCGTAGCGGTTGCGGATAACATCGACAAGGGACTCGCGAAGATGAAGGATGTATTGCCGCAAGGTATTGAATTGAAGAAAGTGTCCGATACGTCGACCTTCATTCGTCAATCGATCGACAGCGTCATCGGCAATATGATGAGCGGCGGCGCATTGGCCGTCGTGATCCTGCTTCTCTTCTTGCGTAGCGTACGCTCGACTTTCGTTATCGCGCTCTCCATGCCGATTGCGATTATTTCGACGTTTACGCTCATGTATTTCACGGGGCAGACGCTCAATATCATTTCGATGGGCGGGCTTGCGCTCGGCATCGGGATGATGGTCGATAACTCTATCGTTATATTGGAAAATATATTTACCTACAGACAGCAGGGCATGTCCATGAAGGAGGCGGCCGTGAAGGGGGCATCTGAGCTCGCTTCTGCAGTTATCGCCTCAACAATGACAACACTCGTCGTGTTCCTGCCGATCGTGTTCATTCAAGGCTTGACTGCCGATATCTTCCGTCCGCTTGCACTGACGGTCTGCTTCTCGCTTATTGCATCGCTTGTTGTGGCGATTACGCTCATTCCGATGCTGGCGTCGAAAATCGTATCCGAGAAGAAGATTATGCAGCAGGAGAAGAAGGGCTGGTATATGCGCTTCTTCGGCGGGTTTGTTGCAGGATACAAAAAGATATTGAAATGGGCGCTCGGACATCGTAAAACGACGGTGTTTGCCACGATTGCTTTACTTGTAGGGAGCTTCTTCCTCGTACCGTTCATCGGCATGGAATTCATGCCTGGCGGGGATCAAGGGCAAATTCAGATCAAGGTTCAGACGCCAAGCGGTACAAGTCTGGAAGAGACGAAGAAGACCGCTGACGAAGTGGCATCCCTGCTCAAGCCTTATGAGGGCATCATTGAGACGGCCTCGCAATCGATTGGCGGCGGTGGAGGTTTCGGCGGAGGCGGAACCAATTCCGCTACGTTCACCATTCAACTGGTTCGCGCTTCGGAGCGGGATATCAAGACCAAGGAACTAATGCAGAAATTAACGGATGCGACAGGAAATATTGCAGGCGCAGACATTACCGTATCTGCACAGGAGTCAGGCTTTAGTGCAGGAGCTCCAATTCACATCAAGCTGAATGGCCAGGACCAACAGGTATTGGAGGAAGTTGCGAATCAAGTGGTGTGGATGATCTCTGACGTACAAGGGGTATACAATGCAGAGTCTTCCGCAGCGGAAGGCAATGCGGAGCTGAACATTACTGTCGATCGCAGCTTGGCCGCTTCCTACGGCATCTCCTATCAGCAAATTTTGAGCGAGATTTCGCTTGCTATGAATGGGCAGATGGCTACCCAATATCGGGAAGACGGCAATGAATATAATGTGAGAGTCATAATGCCGGAGGAAGAACGCAACAGTATCGCTGCATTGAATGCCTTAACGATTCAATCGCAGAATGGCCAGTTAATTCCACTGTCTGCTGTTGCGAAGTTCAATCAGCTCCAAGGGCCTGTCATGATTCAGCGCGAGAATCAGCAGCGTCAAATTAACGTTACGGCTGATATTGCGGGCAGAGACCTGGGCAGCATATCGAAGGACATTGAACAATCGCTGAAGAAAATGAATTTCCCAGATGGGTATTCATACTCCATGGGCGGAGCGAGTGAAGATATGGTGGAAGCATTCGGGGATCTTGGAATTGCACTCGTATTCTCTATCTTCCTCGTCTATGTCGTCATGGCGGTTCAATTCGAATCGCTGCTGTATCCGTTCATTATTATGTTCGCGATGCCGACGACGTTCATTGGGGTTATTGGCGGATTGTTCCTTACAGGCACACCACTGAGCGTTACGGCGATTATCGGTGTCATTATGCTCGCGGGTATCGTTGTCAACAACGCGATTATATTGGTGGATTACATCAATATCCAACGCCGCAGCGGATTGGATCGCCATGAGGCCATCATGCAAGGTGCGCCGAGCCGGATTCGTCCGATCTTCATGACGACGTTAACGACAGTGCTCGGCTTGCTGCCGCTTGCGCTCGGCATCGGGGAAGGCGCGGAAATGCAAGCGCCATTGGCGGTTGTCGTAATATTCGGTCTGTCCTGTTCGACGATCTTTACGCTGCTGCTGGTGCCAGTTATGTACACGTATTTGGATGATTTCTCGAACTGGATGAAGCGCTTGTTCACACGCAAAAATAAGGCGGAGAACGTAAGCGAAGCAACAGTATCTAATTAATTGGACAAAGGACAACCTACAGTTTTATCGAAGAAATCTTGGTATATAGCAAAGCTCCCACGAACGAATATACTCGTTTGCGGGAGCTTCTTTATGTAAATGCAACTTGCTACAATATCGGCCAAATCTTTGACCACACCGCATCCAAAATATCCTGCAGCCGATCTTCCTGACTATTGATGGCGATCACGACATCCTTATCGGGCATGACAATACAGAACTGTCCATGCGCGCCATCCGCCCGATAGGCATTGTGGGAGCACATCCAGAATTGATAGCCGTAGCCTTGACACCAGTCACGGCTGCCTTCATTGCCGATCTGCTTGCTCGTTGCAAGCTGAATCCAATCGGCAGGGATCAATTGTACCCCGTTCCACATTCCTTGCTGCAGAAGCAGCTGGCCGAAGCGGCTCAGTTCTTCGTTCGTAAGTGCCAGCCCGGCACAGCCCAGCGTTACGCCAAGCGGCGAGGAATCCCATGTCTCTTCTGTAATCCCAAGGGGCACGAACAGCCTTGGACGCAAGTAGTCGTGCACCGTTAGTCCGACGGCTGCCTGCACCATTGCCGAGATCATGAAGGTATCTCCGCTGCTGTATGTGAACCGCTCGCCTGGCACTCTATCCAGAGGCAGAGACATGTAATAGCGGATCCAATCCGTTTCCTGCAGTGAAGCTCGTTCCTCTGCCCAGAGAGGGGGAGAGTCATGACCGGAAGACATGCGAAGCAGTTCGCCCAGCTTGATGCCTGCGGGGTGAAGCAGGGGATTGGGCTCCGTGTGCATATGAGCGTACTGCGGGAACATATCTCCTAGCGTTGTGTCCAGGGTCAACTTGCCTTCTTCAATGGCGAGACCGACGGCCATGCATGTAAACGATTTGCTGATCGAGTGCTGCAACCGCCGACTGTCTTCGTTCTGATCCCACTTTCCGATCAATTTCCTGCCCTGACGAACCCGCACAGAGGTGACCTGCAATTGTTCAGCCTTAATTCGATTCACGAATTCGGTCAGGCTTGAGGTTTCTATCATCTCCATTACTCCTTTCTCAATATGAGTGGTATGTTCCTATACCCGTCCAAACCATTTCGCGTGCATTACAATTCGAGCACATTTCGTTTCGCCAAAACGCTTGTTGTATATGTCAGGGATGATCGATGTAGAAATGTGATCCAAATCTCTTCATGAAAATCATGAAATCATGCGTCACTATTGAATAGAAACGTTTCAATTACGTATGATGAAATCTATATTTCAAGTATGTCATTGGTTCTAGTGCGTTGTCAATGAGTCTATAGTAATCGCTTTCTTTTTATTTTATATCTCAAAAAATGGGTAATTGCCAATTAAGAGTATTCAAATTTTACCCCTTTGTTCGATTGTATAAAAAAAGCATTGACAGATTCAGGAACATAGATCTATGATTGTGTCGAAACGATTCGAAAGAGTTGCTTACATTACGCAATCATGTGTTTTCAGCGAGTGATTTTCACTTAGTTGCAGACGAAAAGCTGGATTACAGTAGCGAATGAACATGTAAAACGGTCGATGTTTGATGATCTATTAGCAGTCAGAACTATATTTCAAAAATCCAAAAATGAAAGGGATTACATATGGCGCATGTAACGATAGAAACTGGGTCGAACGTTTTGCGAATGAACACGAGCATTCACGTGATTTATCCCTTGGAATCGCAAACTCCGCCAAGCAGTACGCTCTATTTGCTGCATGGTGCTGGTGATAATGCGAGCACATGGCAGCGGCTGACGACGATTGAGCAATATGCGCAGCGTCACAATTGCACGGTAATTATGCCAGAGGCTAATCGCAGTTATTACACAGACATGGCGTATGGACTCGACTACTTTACATTCATTACCGAAGAGCTTCCCGATTTGTGCAGCAAGCTGCTCCAGTTGAATGTCGAGCCAGAGCATACATACGTTGCGGGCTTGTCGATGGGGGGATATGGCGCATTGAAATGTGCACTTACCTATCCCGAGCGATACGCCAAGGCAGTATCGTTGTCCGGAGTGACCGATATGCAGCGCCGACTTCGCGATCCCGATATGCCCCAAGGAATGGTGAGAGAGATGCAGGCGGTGTTTGGCATGGATTTACTCGTGAAGCCCGAGCAGGATCTATATGCGCTGGCTGCCAAGAGGATGGAAGCGGGAAGTGCGATACCGTCCATTCTGTGCTGCTGCGGTTCGGAAGATCCTTTCATCGAAATGAATCGAGCATTTGCTGTGCACATGAATGCCGCTTCCTCATCCGGGTTCCATTTCCGCTATGTTGAAGATTCAGGCACCCATGACTGGGTATTTTGGGAGAAGCATTTGAGGACAGCGTTTGACTTTCTTTTTGACAACAAGTAGCTATCTGAGAGGGGAAATGCAATGTGAAATCTGCAGCCTTGCAGGGGCCAGACGGCAAGCTGAAGAGTCGTTCAAAGCTGGGAGCGCTGTTCAGTGAAATATGGAAGCATCGAATGGTATATACGCTGCTCCTTCCTGGGCTGATCTGGCTACTATTATTTGCGTATTTGCCAATGGGCGGCTTATCGCTTGCCTTCAAGGATTATAAGGCGAACTTGGGCATTTGGGGCAGTCCATGGGTCGGGTTTGAAAATTTTAAGTACGTGTTCCGTGATCCTGCCTTCCTCGATGCGCTGTGGCGGACGCTGTACATCAACATCATTAAGCTGGTCATACAATTTCCATTTCCGATCCTGCTGGCGCTCATGCTTAACGAGCTTCGAATGAAGCGTGCGAAAAAGGTATTTCAAACCATACTGACGTTTCCCCATTTCTTGTCGTGGATTATCGTCTCAGGGATCGTGATTAACGTATTAGCCTACGATGGACTCTTGAACAGCACGCTGACGCTGCTTGGCTTGCCAACGATTAATTTTCTTGGGTCAGAGAGCACATTCGTTCCGATGCTGCTGCTTACGGATATCTGGAAGTCCGCCGGTTGGGGAGCCATTATTTACTTGGCCGCTATTTCGGGTATCGATCAGGATCAATTCGAATCTGCCCAAATTGATGGGGCATCACGGATACAGCAGGTGTTTCGCATTACGTTGCCCAACATTATGCCTACCGTCACGGTCATGTTCATTCTGTCCGTAGGTGGACTGATGTCATCGGGCTTTGATCAAATTTTCAACTTGGCAAATGCAGCTACGAAAAATGTGTCTGAGGTGTTGGATGTGTACATTTACCGGATCACCTTCCAATCTTCGACTGACTTCTCGTTCTCAACGGCGGTCAGCTTGTTCCGATCTCTGGTGAATATGATCCTGCTGCTTGCTGCCGATCGAGTAGCGAAAATGCTGGGCGGAGACGGGCTATTCCGATAAGGGGGGATGCAACAATGAGCAAGAAAACTGCACGACGGTCATCGTTCCGCAGAGAGAAGATGACTGCTCTCGACTATATCTTATTTGTCATTCTACTTGGTATTGCACTGTTGATTCTCATTCCGTTCTGGAACGTCATTATGATTTCATTCTCGACGCCGAAGGAGTACGCCGACAATCCGTTCATGCTGTTCCCGAAAAATCCAACGCTGGCCTCTTACAAGGCGCTTTTCACGGACGGAAGCATTCTTATGGGATACTGGAACACCTTCAAGCTGCTAATTGTCGGTTTGCCTCTAAGCCTGTTCCTGACTAGCAGCATGGCCTACGGACTTAGTAGAAGCAAGTTTCCGGGCAAGCGGATCATCTTTTTCCTTGTTCTGTTCACGATGATCTTCAACGGCGGTATTGTTCCGCTGTACTTGATCATGAAATCCCTGCATCTGACAGGGACATTATGGTCTGTCATTTTTGCTGGCAGCTTCAGCGCCTTCAACATGATATTAATGATGAACTATTTCTACAGCCTTCCGGAATCGCTGATGGAGTCCGCACGCTTGGATGGTGCGGGCGAATGGAGAATTATGTTCTCCGTCGTGCTGCCGCTGGCTGCTCCCATTATGGCGACCATTACGCTGTTCTATGGTGTCGGGTATTGGAACAGCTGGTATGATGCGATGATCTTCCTGCGCAAGGCAGATCAGCTTCCACTGCAGAATGTGCTTCGCACCATTATTGTAGAATCGTCGACGAACGCATCCAATGCGTCAAGCGTAGATGCTGTCGGCAAGCAAGCTTTTTCAACGGGGATGAAGATGGCTGCGGTGTTCGTCACGATGGTGCCTATCATGTGCTTCTTCCCTCTGCTTCAGAAACATTTCGCTAAAGGGGTGTTGACAGGGGCTATTAAGACCTGATGATACACATAGATTTTTGTTTTTTTTGCATGATGGTATGAAGGCAATATTCAGTATGCATGTATGCATCAAAAATCTATTATCCAAAAAACAAGGGGCGACAAAACATGAAAGCAGACAAAAAGCTGTCGGTAAGATCAATTCTTCTCCTCTCGCTATGTCTGGTAACGCTGCTGGCTACGGCATGCTCGAAGGAGGGAGCGCAAGGAGGCAACGAGAAGGATGCAGACGGAAGTTACAAGGACAAACTCAACATTTCCGTGGCAAGCACCATTAATCTGAAGGACGGACAATTAAACAATGAGTTCCATAAGTTCTGGATGGATAAGTTCAATCTAGAGTGGGACTACAATTTCATCGAATGGGATTCATGGGCGGAGAAGCTGCGGTTGTGGGTCAGCTCCGGCGATCTGCCTGACGTAGCTACATGGAACTACATTCACGGCGACGCGATGAACTATATTGACCAAGGACTTCTGTACAAGTTCCCGGATGATTGGAAGGAGCGCTGGCCGAACGTAGCTGCTGCCTACAAGCTGACTGGGCTTGGCGAGAAGCTGGAAGAGCTGAAGGGCGGCACGTATATTCTGCCGCGTCCAGTGTACTACGAGAACAAGCCTGCTGATCCACTCGTCAACCAAATCGGCGTTATTGCCCTGCGCAAGGACTGGGCACAGGCTGTTGGCTTCGAATTGAAGGATGTGTATACAACAACTGAATTAATGACGTATGCCAAGCTGGTGAAGGAGAAGGATCCGGGCAAGGTCGGTGCGAATCTGGTGCCTCTTTCCTACAACGCAGGAGATGCATTGACGAACATCATTATGCCGAACAGCGAGCATTCCCGTGTGGAGTCTGCCTTCTATAAAGGAGAGGACGGAAAATATCACTGGGGAGCAGCGGATCCAGAAACGCTTGCCGGTTTGAAGCTGATGCAGCAGGCGTACAAGGAAGGATTGCTGAATCCTGAGTTCTATACATGGAAAAACAGCGAGGGCAGCGACAACTTCCGCGTTAAAGGAGTTGCGGCAGTTACCAGCCTTGGCGGTCTGGCTTCCTACAGACAAGACGTGGATAAGGCTATGAAGAAGAACCTGGGCGTGAACAGCGATGATCTTGTTCATACCGCAATCGTGCTCGGCGACGACGGCAAATATCGCAATTTGGAGCAGGTGAATTTCTGGTCGGCGCTTATTTTCTCGCCGAACATCAGCAAAGAGAAGTTTGAACGGGTTATGGACTTATTGGATTATTCGACTAGCAAAGAAGGACAAATGCTCTTGAACATGGGCTTTGAGGGAAAGGACTGGAAATACGGCGACAACAAGGAGCTGGCAAGCCTGCTGCCGGAAGGGACATCGCTTGAGGATAAGTATCCAAGCCGCTTTGAAGGATTGTATTTGTTGGGAGATGATTTCAGCATCATTAACCCGGCGATTAAGAAGGAATATCGCGAACGCGCCGTTCTTCATTATCAGAACAAGGCGAAACTGGGCAAAGAGGGCGGCAAGCTGGCTGCTTACGACTGGACGGTTCAATTGCACGATTCCAAGGTGAAGAACCAGGCAACATTCGATTACGAGACGGAGTATACGAATCTCATTTTGCAGAGTGGTGATCTGGAATCGAACTGGAAGAAGTGGGTGGAGAGCAAAATGTCGCTCGTTCAGCCGGTGTTGGATGAGCTGAACAATTTGAAATAGGTACGATTTGTTTAAAAAGAACCCGGTATGCCAACTGTTGCAAACGGCTTGCTGCTGCCGGGTTCCTATTTCACAACATTATTCTTCTCAATGAGGAATTTGCACAACCGATGATTCGCTGCACCTTGGTGTATGTATAACGGAGTCAAGTATTTGCGCAAGTCCCTGAGGAAGGAGAATCACTACTTTAGGAAATGAAAATGAAATCCCTTCGAATGATGACAAGTCAATTGATCGTTCAAACGAGAAATTCGAACCGTGGAGGAACTATTATGGATAATCAACAACTTCAAGCGCTTGTACTACAGATGACATTGGAAGAGAAAATTGCTCAGCTGCTGCAGCTTACGGGACATTTTCATGAAGGCTCGGACAGCGACGGGCAGGTAACGGGGCCAATGGAGGAAATGGGCATAACGGAGCAGATGGTTGCGGCGAGCGGCTCTGTGCTTGGCTTGTCCGGGGCGCAGGCGGTAATCGATGTGCAGCAGAATTATCTGAAGAAAAGCCGCCTCGGCATTCCGCTTCTGTTCATGGCAGATGTCGTTCACGGCTTCAAGACCATTTTCCCGATTCCGCTCGCGATTGGCTGCTCGTGGAATACGGAGCTCGCAGAACAGAGTGCGGAAATCGCGGCACGAGAGTCGGCTGTCTCGGGCATTCATGTGACGTTCGCACCAATGGTCGATCTGGTGCGTGATCCGCGCTGGGGAAGAGTGATGGAAACGACGGGCGAGGATCCGCATCTGAACAGCTTATTCGCGCGGGCGTTCGTGCGCGGTTATCAAGGCAGCGATATAAAGGGAGATTTGGAGCGGCTGGCCGCATGTGTGAAGCATTTTGCCGCTTATGGGGCACCGGAAGGAGGCCGCGAGTACAACACGGTTGATATGTCGGAGAGAGCCTTGCGCGAATATTACTTGCCTGCGTACAAGGCAGCGCTGGACGAAGGCTGCGAGTTGGTCATGTCCTCCTTCAATACCGTCGACGGGATACCAGCAACAGGAAATGAAAAGCTGCTGCGCGGCATTCTGCGTGAGGAATGGGGCTTCGGTGGCATTGTGATATCGGACTGGGCTTCCATACGGGAAATGATTGCTCACGGTGCGGCTGAGGATGATCGCGAGGCAGCACTTCGTGCTATACGGGCGGGCGTGGACATCGAGATGATGACGCCGTGCTATGTACATCATTTGCCGGGACTTATCCGCGAAGGCAAGGTAGATGAGGCTCTTGTCGATGAAGCGGTGCTGCGCATTCTGCGCCTTAAGGATAAGCTGGGACTGTTCGAGAATCCACTGCGCGGCGCGAATCCGGAACGGGAGCGTGAGATTCTTTTCTGCGCGGAGCATCGCAAGGCATCCTACGAGCTGGCAGCTAAATCCTGCGTTCTGCTGAAAAATAGCGGCATCCTGCCATTGCAGCCTAATACCAAGGTGGCGCTGATTGGGCCATTCGCTCAGAGTGAGGACGTGTTAGGCTGGTGGTCCTGTGTCGGTGCGAAGGAGGATGCGGTGAAGCTGGGCGATGCCTTGTTGGAGCGGCTGCCAAGCGGGCAGCTAAGCATTGCGGCTGGATGCGGCATCGAATGTATGTCAGCGTCTCAGTTGAAGGAAGCGCTTAATACGGCTGCTGCCGCGGATGTCATTGTGCTTGCGCTGGGCGAGGCATCCGCGATGAGCGGCGAAGGCGCCTCCCGTACGGATCTTCGTCTGCCGGAAGTGCAGCTTGATCTAGTGAAGCAGTTGAAGACGCTTGGCAAGCCGATGGCTGCTGTCTTGTTTAATGGCCGGCCGCTCGATCTGCATGGCGTCATCGAATCAGCAGATGCTGTATTGGAAGCGTGGTTCCCTGGCAGTGAAGGCGGAGCAGCCGTTGCGGACATCTTGCTCGGCAAGGTGAATCCGTCAGGGCGGCTTACGATGTCGTTCCCGCAATCAGTCGGACAGGTTCCGGTTTATTACAATCATTTCAATACGGGACGGCCGCTGAATCCGAGCAAGACGGATGAACGCTATGTCTCGAAATATATCGACTGCTCGAATGAGCCGCTGCTTCCGTTCGGCTACGGACTGTCCTATACATCGTTCGCCTACAGCAATCTGGAGCTTACCAGCAGCGAGATATCAGATGAGGAGAAGCTTGAAATCCGCATAACGATTACGAATACAGGAGCGAGAGCAGGTGTGGAAACGGTACAGCTGTATATCCGTGACATATCGGGCGAGGTTGTTCGTCCGCTGCGCGAGCTGAAGGACTATGTGCAGATTGAGTTGGAATCAGGAGAAAGCAAGGAAATCTTATTCCACTTAACCGAGGAGCAGCTGAGATATCACCATTCCGATCTTCGCTTGGTAAGCGACGAAGGAATGTTCCAAGTACATGTTGGATCGAACAGCCGTGATACATTGCAAGATTCTTTCCGACTCGTTCGCTGATGCTGATTTAGGAATAAGAGATGAGCTAATCAAAAAAGCATAGCCTTACTAGAACAACTAGAACTAGATTTATAGATACAATAGATGCCTTGCTATGAGCTGGGATAGGAGGAAGGGCAGACATGACGACAATAGAGCGATCAACGCAGTCGAAGTTTACGATACAAGCCGGCGAATTGCGCTTTACATTTTGGCCGAGCGGTGATTTGCATCAAGCAGTTAGCGGGCAGATCATGCTCAATCAGTTGGTGACGAGTCCGCTTGATGGCTCGCTCAATAACTTATATCTGCGGATTCACGACGATTCGGGTATCCGCTTCTATCCGCTGCTCGGGATTCGCTCACGCAGCGCCGTGCGGGTGGAAGGGAACCAGGCCGTATGGGAAGGGGCCGTCGAGGGAGTAGCGTATACGGTTACCTTTGCACTTCTGAAAGAGGGCATTTGGTTCTGGGATATTGCGGTACGCGGGGAAGGTGTAACCGTCGATATCCTGTATGGCCAAGATCTTGGCATTGCTTCAGTAGGTGCGGTACGCAGCAACGAGGCGTATCTGTCGCAATATATCGATCATGCTGTCTTCGAGGATGAAGAGATCGGCTGTGTTGTATGCTCACGCCAGAATCAACCGCAAGGTGGAGTATTCCCTTATATGCAGCAGGGAGCGCTCAGCCGTGCGATTGGCTACTCGACTGACGGGTTTCAATTTTTCGGATTGTCCTATAAGGAAACCAACATACCAGTGAGTGTGATCAAGCCTTGTCTTTCCAATGAAGTGTATCAGTACGAGTGTGCCTATACTGCGCTGCAATCAGAGCGTGTTATGCTTCATGGAGAAGAGCGGTTTGTATTTTATGGCCTGTACAAAACAGACCATGCGGCTGCAATAACGGAGCTGGAGTATCGGGACGAGGTCCGGCAGGCATGGGAAGCCTACTTGTCCGAGTCAAGTCATATAGCTGCCAACGAAAAAAATGCAGCATCGAATCCGTTAAATCCTGTCCAATACAATGCCGATATTGCTGAACCCCTGCGGACGCTTTCGATGACAGAAGCAGAAGTACAGGCGCTTTTCCCGGAACGAAATCAGGAAGAGCGTATAGATGGCAAGCTGTTGTCCTTCTTCACAGATTCCTACGAGCATGTCGTGCTGAAGGAGAAGGAACTGCTCGTTGAACGTCCGCATGGTCATATCGTAATGAGCGGAACCAGCGTGAAGCTTGGCGCGCAGGTCATAACGTCGACTGCTTATATGTACGGCATTTTCAACTCGCATGTGGTGGTCGGCAACACAAATTTCAATAAAATGATGAGCAATGCCCGCAACCCGCTGAACGTGCCAAAGACGTCTGGGCAACGCGTCTATATACACTTGAACGGAAAGTATCGCCTGCTCGCGATGCCGTCTATGTTCGAGATGGGCTTCAATTACGCGCGCTGGTATTACAAGACTGACGACGACATGCTAATTGTGACGAATTACACGGCATCGGACGCGCCTGAGATCCGCTTGAACGTCCGCTCTGTGAATGGAACGGCCTATAAGTATGTGGTCACCAATCAAGTGACGATGAATGTCAACGAGTTCGAGCTTCCGGTTCACATGAAGCAGGAGGGCGGAACGCTGATCTTCCATGCGAATCGGGAATCGCTGAGCGCTAAGGTGTGCCCGAATCTTGAATATCGCATGTGGGTGGAAGGGGCGTCAGTGACGATCGGTGATGAGACGATGCTGGCAAGCGGCATCCAATCTGGTGACGCTTCACTTGTTGTCATGCAGCTTGATATGAATCAAGAATGGACGTTAACAATTCAGGGATTGCTGGACGGACGAGAGAACGCAGCGAATTCGGAACACTCCCCGGGGACACGTGATATCCAAACCGAAATGGACGCATACCGTGCATTTTTGAAAGGCTTGATGAACGAATTCCATCTATCGTATGGAGCGGGGCAGTCCGATGAGCTGTTCAAGATGAATGCCTTGGCGTGGTGGTACACACATAACATGCTCGTTCATTATGCAGTGCCGCATGGACTAGAACAGTATGGCGGAGCGGCTTGGGGAACACGTGACGTATGCCAAGGGCCAGTTGAATATTTCATGGCTACTCATAAGTACGAGCAGGTGCGGGATATTGTGAAGATGGTCTACTCCCACCAATATGAGGATGATGGAAACTGGCCGCAATGGTTTATGTTCGATGAGTACTTTACGGTACAGCAGGAGGAGAGCCACGGGGATATTATCGTGTGGCCGCTCAAGGTGCTGGGTGATTATTTGACGGCAACCGGGGATTACAGTATTTTGAAGGAAAAGGTTCCTTATACCATGAAGCAGCGTTTTGACTTTACGGCGGATAAGGCGACCATACTGGAGCATGCCATCAAGGAAATCTCGTATATTCGCAATCATTTCCTACATGATACGCATTTATCATCTTATGGCGATGGAGATTGGGATGATACGCTGCAGCCGGCGAATGCGCAGTTGAAGAAATATATGATCAGCAGTTGGACCGTGGCACTTACGTATCAAGCAATGAAGCAATTCGCTGATGTGCTGCTGGCAGTGGACAAGAAGCTAGCTGAGGAATTGCAAGAGATCGCATCCGGCATTGAACAGGACTATAAGCGCTATATGCTGCACACGGAGGTTATTCCCGGCTTCATCTATATGGAAGATCCGGCGCATGCCAAGTTGATGCTGCATCCGACAGATACGGATACTGGCATTCAATACCGGCTTCTGCCGATGACGCGCAGCATTATTGCCGAACTGGTCGATGAGAAGCAGGCTCACATTAATTATCGCTTGATTCAGGATAATCTCTCGTTCCCGGATGGTGTGCGGCTTATGAATCGACCGGCTCAATATGCGGGCGGCGTCAGCACTCACTTTAAGCGGGCTGAGCAGGCGTCGAACTTCGGACGCGAGGTAGGACTGCAGTATGTGCATGCGCATATTCGTTATGTTGAAGCGATGGCGAAGCTTGGGTGTGCGAACGATGCTTGGCGGGGCTTGGAGACGATTAATCCTGTTGGTATTCGGGAAGTCGTCCCTAACGCAGAGCTGCGCCAAAGCAATGCCTACTTCAGCAGCTCTGACGGGAAGTTTCATTCCCGGTATGAGGCGCAGGCGAATATGGATGCGCTTCGCAGTGGATCGGTGCAGGTGAAGGGCGGATGGAGAATCTACTCCAGTGGTCCGGGAATCTATATGAATCAACTAATTGCAAATGTGCTTGGTATTCGGCAGGCTGGAGGCGATTTGGTCATTGATCCTGTGCTTCCGAACACGATGGATGGGGTGCATTTTGACTATCATTTTGCCGGAAGACAGGTTACCTTCATCTATCATATTGCAGGCGGTGGCGTGAGCCGCGCGGCGATAAATGGGACGCAGGTGAATGCGGAGCGGCTGAATAACCCGTATCGGCAGGGTGGCATACAAATCGCCAGTGCGGATATGGAACCCGAATGGAAAAACGGTGCAAATCGGATTGAAATATGGATGTAAGGAAGGCAAAGGCGATCTTTTCCGGGTCGCCCTTTTCCCTATAATGCTACAATAGGGAAAGGACATCTGAAGAGCATGAACGGACATCGGCACATCTCAGTAAGACAAAGCGGCATCCGAACAGATGCAACATCATAAGGAAGAAGGATTGGTTATCAAACGGAGGATTGAGGACACGTGGTCAGTATAAAGGATATCGCTAAAAAAGCAGGAGTGTCAATTTCAACGGTATCTTATGCCCTGAATGGCAGCAGCAAGGTGACGGATGAGACAAGCTCAAAAATATTGGCTATTGCCAGAGAATTGAACTATGTACCGAACGCCGCTGCCCGCAATTTGAAAAAAAGAGAAACGAAGATCATCGGCGCCTTTTTAACAGACTTCAAGGGCGAAGTATATGGCGAATTGCTGGACGGCATGAAGAAGGTATGCAATGCGCAGGGCTATGATCTGATCGTATGCAGTGGGAAGCAGTCTCACCGTATGCTGCCGGAACGAATGATCGACGGCGCCGTCATTCTCGATCAGACGTTCACGAGCGAGGAACTGCTTATGTACGCTGATCGCAATCATAAGATTGTGGTGATGGATCGGGAATTGGATCATCCGAACATTAATCAGGTGCTGTTGGATAACAAGGCGGGTGCGACCTTGGCGACGGAATATTTGGTGGAGCAGGGGCACCAGAAGATTTATATTGTGACAGGCCCGCCTGGATCATATGATTCCGAGCAGCGGATGAAGGCAGTGAAGCTCGTATCGGATCGGGCAGCGAATGTAGAGTGGGTTGAAATCGTCGGCGACTTCAACAAAAGCGGCGGTGAAAAGGCTGCCGAGCAAATCATGCAGGAGTACACTAGGCCAGCTGCTGTATTCTGCTTGAACGATGAGATGGCGGTTGGGTTGTATAATCGCATATCAGATACAGAGCTCCGTGTTGGCGAGGATATTCATCTGATCGGGTTTGACAATATTGAGCTGACTCGCTATATGCAGCCGCGACTCGCAACCATCGATTATTCCAAGCACAAGTGGGGCTCGCTCGCATGCGAGCAGCTGCTTAAGATGATTGCGGAGGAGAAGGTTGAGCATGAGCGCGTCTACGTTACCCTCGTTAAGGGGGAATCCGTAGGTAAAGCTTAACCATTATGGGTTCAACTATACCTTATAAGTAATGAGTATCGCTCGATGACTAAGTCAATCTATTGCAAAACATATGGATTGCTCCTTGATGGCGAACCCAAATACTGCTATCATTATCGATAAAATATCGCTAGCAGAAGACGTTCGGATCATTTTATGGACGCCTACGAACATGCTAGTCATGGAGACAAAGGTGGGAGAAACCGATGGGACAACATCGCGCGTACAATTTTAATGCAGGGCCGGCAGCGCTGCCGCTGGCTGTATTGGAGCGAGCACAAGCCGAATTCGTAGATTTTCAAGAGCAAGGCATGTCCATTATGGAAATGTCGCACCGCGGAGCGGTATATGAACAGGTTCATAATGAAGCGAAACAATTGCTGAAGGAACTGCTGAACATTCCTTCCGGGTACGATGTATTGTTCCTGCAAGGCGGAGCTAGCACACAATTCGCGATGGTGCCGATGAATTTGCTCACTGAAGGCAAAGTAGGCGCATATGTACATACCGGAAGCTGGGCGGAGAAAGCAATTAAAGAAGCCGAGCTGATTGGTGCAACGCGCGTTATTGCTTCGACAGAAGCGGATCGCTTTATGCGCGTTCCGACGCCAGAAGAGGTAGTCGCACCAGAGGATGCGGCCTATGTGCACATCACTTCCAATGAGACAATTGGCGGAACGCAGTACCATGCTTATCCAGACAGTGGTTCTGTACCCCTTATTGGGGATTTGTCCAGTGACATTTTGTGCCGTCCAGTAGATGTATCCAAGTTCGGCATGATCTACGCAGGCGCTCAGAAGAATCTGGGGCCATCTGGAGTAACCGTCGTCATTGCGAAGGAAGAACTAATTGCGAGCAGCCCGAAGACGATTCCGACGATGCTTCGCTACAGTACTCATTATAAAAATAATTCCTTGTACAATACACCACCTTCCTTCTCCATCTACATGGTCAATCTGGTGCTGCAATGGCTGAAGGAGCGCGGCGGGCTTGAGCAGGTTGAACGCGATAACCAAGCTAAGGCAGAACTCTTGTACAGCACGATTGATGCTAGCGGAGAGTTCTATCGCGGCTGTGCGGAGCGCGGAAGCCGCTCCCTTATGAACGTGACCTTCCGCTTGGCGGACGAAGAGCTTGAGAAGGCCTTCATTAAGCAAGCTGGCGAAGCAGGATTCGTAGGTCTGAAAGGACACCGCAGCGTTGGCGGGCTCCGTGCTTCCATCTATAACGCAGTTCCATACGAGAGCTGTGAGGCTCTTGCGCAGTTCATGAAGCAGTTCCAACAGCGCAACGGTTAAAGGGAAACGTGAAATCATTGTTCTTATAAGTAACAACGAGTTAGTGGGGAGTGTTTCCCGCTAACTCGTTTTTTTGTATGCGTGTATTGAGTGCCAATTTCCGTTATAACACTTTTTTGAAATGG
The DNA here is from genome assembly GCF_900102125.1 of Paenibacillus sp. cl6col. NCBI lineage: Bacteria > Bacillati > Bacillota > Bacilli > Caryophanales > Paenibacillaceae > Paenibacillus > Paenibacillus sp. cl6col. Next base: position 19,992 of record NZ_FNAZ01000001.1, on the reverse strand, counting down.
TACTCCATTTCCCCGGCCAGAGCTTGAGCGGTATCTCCGGTTTCTCTGAAATCATGAATATAGATTTGTTTAAATGCCCCAAAGTCTACTTGCTTATAAAATTCAAAACACGGGAATCCATCATGGCTGCCCTCAACTTCAACGGCACCATTTTCTGTAACTCGTATGTGTAATAAATAATCAACAGGAGGCGCAAGTGCTAATAATGGATTACTGGCACTTGCACGCATTTGGAACATGACTTCATTAGATCCCCAACGAATATGGGAACACAAAATTCCCTCTGTACTGGCTTTGCCGGTTCTTTTATGCTCAGAGCCATCTGGGTGAGTCACTTTTTCGGTTGTGATGCCAGTATTCGAATAGGAGAACACTTCCTTTTTATAAAAATCAACAACAACTTCTTGCTCAACTCTGGAACGCATCGCGTTTACGGCATACGGTGTAAATTCGCGAGTGTCGCCTTCGTATTGAATGATATTTCCCGTATCCAACTCTTGCTTCGGCTCCGTCCAAGACATAGGTATAAAAACACTTGCTCGAATTTTAACGATGTTCGCCATAGCAACCTCCATGGTCATGTAATTGTGTTCGTTCATTCATAATAGCCCAGTGAGTTGATTATGCAGGAAAAACAAATAAAAACCCCGCCTGCTCGGGGAAACAGGCGGGGCTATATCGGAAATGAGGAATAAGTTAGGCCAAGTGACGCTTTGTCGGTTCTGTAAGCTTGTAGCCTACATTGCGAATCGTCATGATATATTCAGGGCTGCGCGCGTTTTTCTCCAGCTTGTCGCGCAGATGGCTAATATGGACATCGACGATGCGTGTATCGCCGAGGAAGTGATAATCCCATACGCCGTGCAGCAGCTGCTGTCGGCTCAATACCTTGCCGCGATGACGGCATAGGAAGACGAGCAGTTCGAACTCTTTCGGAGTTAACTCCACATCCCGGCCTTCCAGCTTCACTTCACGCTGATCCGCCATGACGTGCAGACTGCCGATTTGGTACACCTGTCCTTCATCTACAAGAGGAAGGGAACGGATGCGGCGCATAACAGCCTGAATGCGGGATATAAGCTCCTGCGGGGAGAAAGGCTTCGTCATATAATCGTCAGCCCCATTATCTAATCCATCAATCTTATCGCCTATTTCATGCATCGCTGTCAGCATAATGACAGGCACCATATTGTTCGCCACGCGCAGCTTGCGGCATACTTCCAATCCATCGCTCTTCGGCAGCATGCGGTCAAGTATGATCAGATCTGGACGGAAAGTGGATAGAACATCAAATACAGCCTCCCCATCATAAACACACAGAACGTCATAGCCGGCCAGCTTCAAATTATATTCAATGAGGGTAGAGATTGAAGGTTCGTCATCAACAACTAAAATTTTGGATTTCAAAATAGTCCCTCCCACAATTCTTTTAGTAAGTAATCGGTTGAACGATTTACTGCATTCGATATCGTGCACCAATTGCTTCACGATCGAATGCCATATACCAACATTATGAAGGATATTCGTCAGCGGCATATTAAGCAAACGTAAACTGGGTGTAAAAAATAGAGGAACCGATGCTCGGTTCCTCTTCAACATTGCGGATGTATTTCATGTGATCAATGGATATTTAATGGATATTCAATGGATTAATACTCAAGTGACCTAGAAAAGCAGTTTAGGCACTAACTTGCTGTTTCGCTTTCTCGTCCAGCTGCTTATGGAAGAACGGCCACCAGTTGGCAGAACCGAACGTCTTGACCATGACGGGTACGAAGAACGGCAGGATGAGGAATGTATACAGGGTAAGTCCGGATAATACGACAGTTGCAATTTGCATCATGGACAGTACGCCTGATGGATAGAAGGAAGCAAATGTTCCTCCTAAGATGATTACGGCAGAAATAATAACCGTCCCCATATTTTTCATCGCGTATAGGATTGCATCCTTCACATCCAGATGCTTATTCTCATTGAAGCGCTCCATCAAGAAGATGCTGTAATCGACGCCAAGTGCCATCAGCATAACGAAGCCGAAGAATGGAGCTGCCCATGTAACGCCGGAGTAATCCAGCATCTTCGTAAAGATCACTTCCGTAATTCCCATCGAAGTGAAGAAGGTAAGCAGCAAGGATGCTACGATATACAGCGGCATAATGATGGATCGGAACAGGACAATCAGGATGAGTAATATGCCGATGATCATGTACGTTACAGTTCTCATATAATCTTCACCAGACATTTGCTTCAAGTCGGCAAACGTGCTCGATACACCGCCAACTGCGATCGTCGCCTTTTCCAAGGAAGTTCCCTTCACACTGCGATCCACAGCTGCCTTCACAGCGTCGATCCGATCGATAGCCGGGGTTCCATATGGATTATCAGCAAAGATGACGTCCAAGGTCATTACACTGCGATCCTCGGATAAGTACATATCGAGCGCTTTGCGGAAGGCGTCATTCGTTAATACTTCATCAGGAACGAACCAGCCGCCAAGCTCTTTATCGGGCGCTGTACTTACATTTTGCAAATATCCCTGAGCAGAGTTGAGCCCATCCGATACTTGCGTCAATCCATCGGCTCCATCCTTCAAGCCGGTCGTCAGCTTGCCAATCTGATCAGATAATTGCGAGAAGCCGTCTCCGATCTGTTTTTGGCCAGCTTGAAGTTTATCAAGTCCTGTTATGATGCCAGGGACTTTGCTAATGATTTGGCCTTGGCCACTGGCTGCCTGCTTCAGACCTGACTCTAGCTGCGAGATGCCTGCAATGAGCTGATCGAACCCTGATGCCAGCGCCTTCTGGCCGGTAGTGGCTTGCTCGTAGCCTTGGTTCGCCTGAGCCATGCCTCCGTTTACTTTCGCTAATGTAGATTGCATCTGTCCAAGAGCGCCGGATAATTGGGCTGCCCCTTGCCCAGCAGCGGTTACGGTACCGCGAATCGCCATATAATCAGCGTCTCTCAACAAATCAGGGAATCGTTCCTCCAAGCTGGCGAACCGAGTCGTTAACGATTGCAGCGATTTGGTCAATTCGCTGAATTGTGTATTCATTTGGCCAACGCCGCTTGTTATTTCAGTGAGACCTTGCCCAATCTGCTTATAGGTATCGAGCAGCTTCTGATGGGCTTGGCCCAGCTTTTGCGCACTCTCCTTGGCCTGCTTCAGACCTTGCTGCAGTTGGCCGGCACCGGCAGAACCATCGCGAATGCCAGATTCAATGCGGCCAAGTCCCTCATTCAGCTGCTTGATTCCGGATTTCAGTTCTTCGGTTCCCGCGGTGAGCTGTGCTGCTCCGCTAGCTGCCTCTTTGAGCTTAGGCTCGTTTTTGCTTAATTCGTTGCTCGCTTCGGACAATCCATCTTTAATTTTGGATAATCCGTCATTTCCCTTGGACAGGCCGCTGTCAAGTGTCTTGATCTGTTCGGTAATTTGGAAGTCCTTGATTTCATCGCCTGCAGGTCGGCTAAGGCTGCGAACGCCCGATACACCATCTACCTTAATCAGCTCACGGCTCATTTTCTCAGCTACGGCCATATATTCGCCCACCTGAAGCGGGGAAGAGCTCTTGATGACGACCTGGGTTGGCATGGATTCGCCAGGCTCGAAGCTGTCTGCAATAATATTAAAGGCTTTGACGGAATCGTATTTATCACCGATTTCCTCCAAGCTGTTAAACGATACTTCACCTTTATAGGATATTAGGAATGGCACAGTGACGGCTGCAACCACGAGCATCGCTGCCAGCGGTCGGCGCAGTGAGAATGAGCCAATGGCACCCCACGAACGGCTTTCTTTATGCTCAATCGATTTCTTCGCTGGCCAGAACAGCTTCTTGCCGAGCACGGCCATGAAGAACGGTACGACCGTTACTAACGCGAGCAGCATAATCGCAATTCCAATGGCAACTGCAACGGCAGAACGATACAAATTGAATTCGGAAAATCCAATCACGGAAAAACCGACAAGTACGGCGATTCCGGAGAAGAGGACTGTTTTGCCGGCAGTACGGTACGTAGCGGCAATCGCATCCCATAGATCGTCGTGCTTAGCGAGCTCTTCCTTATACCGACTGAGGAGCAGGATGCAGTAATCCGTTCCAATTCCGAATAAGACAGCCACCATAAAGATTTGCGTGAACGTCGATAACGGGAATTGGGTGCTTTCGACAAGAAATGCGACAATGGATTGTGAAATGATGTAGCTCAGACCGACTGTTAGCAGCGGAATGAAGGCTGCGACGATCGAGCGGAAGACGAAAAATAGGATGGCTAGAATGAATACAACGGTAATCAGTTCCGACTTCTTCAAGCCCTCTTGTGAGCTGACGAGTTGGTCATTTTCAATCAGCTTGCGACCGGTAATGTAGTGTTCAACAGAAGTAGAAGCAAGTTCTTTATTGATTTGATCACGAATTTCTACCGGATTCGCTGTCTCGGTACTGACTGACAGGGAGGTGAGTACGGTTTTGTTGTCTTTGGAAATTAATTTATCCTTCAATTCCGACTGTCCGTATGGTTCGAGCATGGAGACGATATGAAGGCTGTTTTTGTTTTGATTGAGCTGCTGAATAGCATGCAGAATATCTTTGGTATCCTTATCCGTCAATCCATTTGGATTATGGAAGACCAGTGCCATACTCGTTTCATGTGCATTGCCTTTCGCATTGGACACTTCATCCATGATGCGGATCGCTTCTGCAGAGGAGTAGCCGTCAGGTACGCCAATCGTACCATGCTCCTTCACAAGCTCAGATAGCGACGGTGCTGCTATGGCAAGAATAACAGCAACCGCAATCCAGGCCGTCATGACGGCCCATCTTGCTTTTAGTATCGTTTTCATGTTTGATTCTTCCCTTCTGTCATCAAGCGGGCGAGCTTCTCGTACGTCCCGATGAAGGTTTCGACTTCCGTTTCATTGAAATGAGTCAGATAAGAGGAGACAATATCCTGTACCTGCTTATCCACTTGCTCATAGACCATCTGCCCTTCCTCGGTTAAGGACAGTTCGATGACGCGACGATCCTCCTCAGCAGGTGTTCGTTCTACATATCCGTGATCGACAAGTCTATTTATAATGGCGGTAATGGAGCTCTTGACGACCTTGAATACAGCGGCCAGATCGGTGGAAGTGCACTGCCCTCGCTGATGAAGTACGCACATAATCTGGTATTGATCGATGGTTAGATGATTGGGGATTGCTTCTCCGATCTCGTTAAATAAATGCTTCACTACTGTAAATTCTGCGGCTATATACCGTTCGATGACGGTTTTGGCATCTCGTTTCACAACAATAGCTCCCTTATGATATTAAATGGTTCGATAATCAAATCGTTCAATAGTCGAATCATTCGATTGTAGAACTATAATAATTCATGCAAAATCCAATGTCAAACCCACCTCTATGAACATGGTGCAATAAGATCAATTTACTTGCTGTGCACGGAAATCTATAGGCTTGCCATATTGGTGTATAATATAACAATGAAATATGTGAGGTGAACATCAGATGGCTTTCAACATCGTTCTGGTTGAACCAGAAATACCAGCTAACACAGGAAATATTGCGCGCACTTGCGCAGCGACGGGTACTCATCTGCACTTGGTTCGTCCACTCGGGTTCCGAACGGACGATGCGACCTTGAAGCGTGCAGGTCTCGATTATTGGTATGCAGTAACGATTCATTACTATGATTCGTTCCAAGAACTTCAGGAGAAATACAAGGACGGCCGCTTCTTCTACTCGACGAAGAAAGCAGACAACTGCTACAGTGACTTCTCGTTCCAGGATGGGGACTTCTTCGTATTCGGCAAGGAGACAAAAGGTCTCCCTGAGGAGATCATTCATGCGAATCCAGAGACATGCATGCGCATGCCAATGACGGATAAGGTACGGTCACTCAACTTGTCTAATGCAGCGGCAATTGTCGTATATGAAGCACTGCGTCAAGTAGACTTCTTTAATTTGCGGTAATTGCACCATATTACAAGATTTGAATAAAAACGAATTGAATTGACAAATTTCAGCAGGATTTTGGATCGAGGCATCGAAGTAGTAGGGGCAGTAGTTTCGAGGGTAAACATGAGAGAAGAGAATATTCAAGAGAGGTGGAACTGATGAAACCTGCCGGTGTTGTCCGTAAAGTCGATCAGCTGGGACGTATCGTACTTCCCAAATCGCTGAGGAAGCGCTACCAGATGAACGAAGGGGATCCTGTTGAAATTTTGGTTCAAGGAGATCATATTATTTTAGAGCGCTACCGTCCGAAATGCGTATTTTGTGGGTCAATGGATGGGGTAGCGGATTTCAAGGATCGATACATATGCGCACAATGTATGCATGACATGACTCACTTGGCTCGATAAAGAGAAACAAGAGGCGAAGCATCACACTCGGTGATGCTTCTTTTTAATTTGTGGAGCTATAAATAAAATTAGCCAAGGGGAGAAGAGATTCTCCGACCTTGGCTGTATGATTATACTTGTAGTAGTGCTTGAAGGAAATGCAGGGGAATTACACACGCAGTAAGTCAGCATGCACAATGTCATTCGTAACAGGATGACGCTGAATCTCCTTGACGGTAGCCGTAATCGAATCTGCCCCGTCTAAGCTGAGTTCCAACTGGCTGCTTGTCGTATCTCTGACCCACATGGAGAACTTCTTCTCATCCAAGTGAAGATTCACGCTCGTCCCCTTGTGCAGCAGGACACAAGGCAGCCGTCCATCCTTGCGAAGCTGCCGCAGTGTTCCTCGATCCTCGCTGTTTCTTGTTACTGCCTGAAAATGCTGCATCATGACAAACCTCTCCTTTTCAAATGTTCGGTGTATCGCAGCTATGGCTCATGCTTCCCAGCAGGAACGCTAGCTGTCCGATAGATGACCAATATACAGCTTCTTTGCTCGGAGATTTCGCGATTTGGGCGATAACCTGCCGAGTATTTAATCTCAATAACTTGCTCTTCCTGCAGCGTTGCCAAAAACTCATTTGCCTTCTGCTCCGCTGTCACTGAGCCTACGTCTACAAACTCTCTTACCTGGATCATTGCATCAGTCCTTTCCTCACAGTAGACCATTAAATGTAAAATCCTATAAATATGCACGAAGGCATCTCGCCCCAGTGGGGTGAAATGCCTCGTTATTCTTATCGTATCAAGTTAGGTAACGGGTGTCAATCCAACCGGATGTATCCATATTTAGAAATGGAAGCATAAAAAGAAGCCTTCCGCAATCGGAAAGCTCCTTCTTCTTACAAGCCGCTCGTCTTATCCTCATTGTAGCCAGCTGTTAACATAGCTACGATGAACATTGCGAATACGAGCATAATGATCCCAAAAGTTACGGACATGATATGCACACCCCCAATGGATGCCTTTATTATACCCAAAACATACCAAAATGAAAATATGAAATGCAGGTTGTTCCGTAAGTTGTCATTTGAAGAACAAGAAATGAGTAGGAAGAGATCGCATCTCGCCATCAGATGGTGTGTTGACAACTCGTCCATTGAATACAAGCGTCGATGAGCCTCCACCATCCAGGTTGTATGCATCTCTTACGCCGAGATTCGCCAGCTTGCGCTGCAGTTCCTCCAACGTAGCACCGGAGCTGCCGCCTTCGTTATAGCCGTCAACAACTAAGATGAGCAGCTGATCATCCTTGTAATTGCCGATAACGGTACGGGGCGCCCTCGCGGGTGACGTCTTCCATTTATCAGGGATCGTAAGACTCGCACCATTCTTTAATAGAACAGGGACGAAGGTTGCTCCATATTCAGGCTTAAGCTTGTCCAGCTCTTCCTTCTGATAGAACTGTCCGCCAATCAAGCGGGAATTGATGTCCATGCCGACGAAGGACAGATTCTTGAAGCTTGGCTCGAATGAGGGGACGTATTTGCCATTCACCACGGTCGTTCCAAGTGGATAGCGTTTGCCTCTGCTCTCTGCATAACCGCCAGCGTTAATGCCAGCAATGGCATTATGCCGCTTCACAGCTTGCATCGTCGTCTCCGATCCACCATACTCGTCGCGGCCAAGCGTCATTTGCATTGCCTGCGGATCCTTCAATTTGACCTTCATCGCATATCCACGATAAGTGGGCTGATTGATTGTGTATAATTCCGCGCGCAGCTTCTCGCTGTCGATGCGCTCCTTCGGTGTGCCGAGCCGCGATGATATCCGGCGATCATAGATACGCTCTGGCCGCTTCGCTTGGCTATTCGCCGATTGAACGATGTCATTCATCGTTGTGGTCGTCCGATTATACAAGGTAGAGATACGTCGTACGGATTCGATTGTATAGACGGCCGTCGCCTTCGCTTGATCCAATTGAGCGGATACTTGAGCCTGCGTCTTATTGAATGCTGCTGGCTCCGCAAGCGGCTTGTTATCGAATTGAAGCGATACGCTCTGCGAAGAGATCAGCATCCAGATCATCATGCCAAGAAAAGGTGCAGTGATCATCATGAAGAGCCGATTGACCACTTTTACTTGCAATTTCATAAAAACCGCCTCGCTTGTTATTTCAACAAATCCATCTTCTTCTGCAGCTCCGCAAGCTGCTTCTTCACTTCGTTCAATTGTGTATACAGCTTGTTGCTGTTGTCCGTTTTGTTCGAAGTATTATCCTTTGTAAACGTAAGTAGTTCATTGAACGATTGAACTTTGCTTTGCATGGCATCCATCTTCTTATTTAACTCGCCGAGCTGCTTTTCATAGTCTAATTTGACTTGCTGCAGTTGGGCCTCGGTTTGCACTTGAATTTCCTGAAGCATTGTTTTCTTCATATGGGTGCTGTAGAAGTAAGTAGCCGTTACTCCAATACCGATCATAATGACCCAGAAGAGGAGAAACCATTTGGCGCTAGCTCCGCTCGTCTTCGTTCGGGAGCGACGTGCCGTGTCGCGTTCCGTCTGTGCTGTTGGTTGCAATTGAATCACCTCGAAAGAAGTCGAATGGTAACGTAAAAACATTACCCATTCTAGCATGAATTCTATCATTATTGGGGGAAGAGATGCAAAATTCATACAAATCTTGCATTGAAGTTACAGGAAGCGTTCGTTAGAATAAAGAAAGGTTTGTGATGAAATTTGTCGATAAATGATTCTTCTGTCAGGGGTAAAGAAGAGAGATGGAGAAAAAAGGAATAAAATCGAAAAATTTGAAAACGATTACAAAAATAGGGTTATTAGTATTACTCGTATTGCAGTGCTGGTTCGTATTTGTAACGGTTCGGTATCCTTATTTAGGGATTCGTGTGCAGGTAGAGCAAGGGGTATGGACAATCGCCGAATTCTCAAAAGAGGCATTCGCGACAAGACACCAGCTGCAGGTTGGTGACCGGATCATTAGCATTAACGGCAACCCGCCAAATGAACATCCAACCGTCCGACGATGGCACACGATTGAACAAGCGGAATATATCGTTATTGATCACTCTGGGCATAGCAGGCTTATCGATATAGCGTACGAACCTCGTCATCCGTTTTCCGGAGTGCTGCCGTTTGCGAGTGAGTTTATCTTCATTGTACTTGCAGGATACATATGGTGGAAGGAACGTTCCAGCTTGTCCATGAGAATGTTGTCCTGCTTGCTGCTTATAATGGTCATCATCTATATGAGCATGGGAGCTACATTCCGGGGAGATATGCTTGGTCAGATTATTATTTGGTGCGCCGTAGCCTTAATACCGATCGTTCTGCTGCACTTCATTGCACAATTTTTCTATGAGAAAGCGGGTATCGCATATTCACGGCGCGGCATTCACGTGTTCTATGGAATCGTTGGCTTATACTTTGTGTTAAAAACAACGCTTCTTATGACCGATTATGTGTACGATGTGTACCAAATTGACAATATCGTAGCCGATTGGCTCTTTGTGAGCGGAGTGGCCTACAATTTCTATTGGATCGCATCCACTTATTATCGCAATCGATTAAGCTCACCTCATATCGCATCTGTCATTCGTTATGTGTGGATATGGATGGGGATTGCATTTACACCAATCCTGTTATTGACCTATGTTCCAATGATATTCCGTCAGGATCCGCTTGTACCGCCGCTATTGACGGGGTGGTTCACATTGCTGCTGCCATTAAGCTTTGTGTATTTGAATCGCTTCCATAAATTGTCTGACTTTGAGATTGTCATTAAGCGGGTCGTGTCGCTTGTTCTTATCGCCATGGTTCCGGGGGCGCTCCTTGTTGGATTGAATGCGATCATCTTTGTTGAATCTCATACGATCGTGCAGCATATATTCAGCTTTGGCTTTATCGTTATCTTATTGTCCGTTCTGCTGTACAGCTTCCCATACTTCAATCGGAAGCTTACAACAGCAATTTATCCGAGCAATCAGCGGCTGAAGGAGTCGCTGCAGCTGATTACGGCTCAATTAACTGCACTAGATACGATGCAGGAATGGAGCAAGGCGATCCTCTACTCCCTCATCAAGACCTTGAAGGTTCGGGGGGCAGCACTTGTGATCAAAAACCCGCATAATGATATCGAGCTCTATATTGATGGTGGACTCGATGCAACAGATGTGGAGCGGCGAGTTCGTTCGGGTCAATTCTATTCCGAGTCGGCTTATTGGTTCGAGGTTGAGCGGCATGATGTGTACATTGCGTATTTGGTAGTCGCACATCGTGAAGATGGAGCTGAGCTGAACATGGAGGAACAAGAATGGATACGTCAGTTAATCCGCTATATGAATATCGGCATGAAGAAAGTGATGATGATTCATTTGCTGAATACGCAAGTAGAGCAGCTGAAACGGGAAACCGAACGGAAGCCTGTAACCTTGCAATCCTTAACAACAGGGCCGTGGGTGATTGAGAAAATGTTCGGCTCTATGGAGAAGGACAAAGGAAAACTGTCCAATATGCTGCAGCATACGGTTATGCGGCGCTTGCATGATGTTGGCATGCAGCTTGATGCCATTCAAGCAAACACGGAAGCGACCGCTTTTCGGGAGCAGCTAGCTCAAGTAGAGAAGCAGTTGACAGACGTGAATATGGAACTGCGGCATACCTGTCTGGGGCTTGATCCGCAGCTTATGCACACGGCGGGCTTCGCTAATGCGGTTCGGCAATATATTGAAGGGGAATGCGGAGAGTGGAGCGAGCGCGTTCATTTCCAAGTGGATCAGGAAGCTGGGATTGATGCACTGTATCCGGCTATGAAGCTGCATGTATTCCGTATGGTGCAGGAGCTTCTGCATAATTCAGCCCAGCATGCTTATGCTAAAAATATTGACCTTCAAGTACGTAAGGATGAAGGGCAAATTGTCATTCTATATGAAGATGATGGAGTTGGTTTTGAAGCAGCAGCTGTGTTCAATGAACGTGCGAAGGTGAAGGGACTGAAGCTCCTCCGTGCCCGTGTTCTTCTGTTGAATGGCAGTATGACGTGGGATGCTTCACCAGGAGAAGGCGTCTGCATTATTATTTCGATTCCATTCCGCATGATGTATGGACTGCTTCGCGGAGGAGAGCCAAGCGCATAGCGGGTAGTTAAGGTTAATTTCATCATGATTGCATATGAAAAAGGAGCGTCTCATCACCAGCTTCGGTGACAGGGTGCTCCTTTTTTGGACGATAACATGAGCTGTTGTACCTTGATCGATTATTAAAATGTATTGGGGTATAGTAGTTACCTTCGATAAGACATAGAATAGTAGTAGTATTGCACCCAGCAATGAAGGGGCTTTAAACTTTGCGTTCAATTTCTATATCATGTATTTATGATGCCGGATGCGCTTACATGTGACAAGATTGTGATGACTGCAAATCATACTCACCATTGCATTAATAAAGCGTTGGGTGTATCATTTTTGGAAATAGGAAGGGATGATACCGTTATGCAATATAATTTTTCTGCTCGCGTTCGCTCTGTAGAGAGCTCGGTAGTGCGCGATATTTTGAAATTAACACAGGGCAAGTCGATAATCTCTTTCGCTGGAGGATTACCGGCAGACGAACTGTTCCCAATTGATGCGATTCGTGAAGCTTCTGAGCGTGTATTCCGTCAAGGCCCGCAAGCCTTGCAATACGGATTGACAGAAGGTGCCGTTGTGCTGCGTGAGAGACTGGCTGCTCGTATGCAAGCCAATCGCGGCATTGAATCGGAAGCAGATGAGATTCTAGTTACATCAGGCTCTCAGCAAGCGATTGACTTGTACGCAAGAGCATTGCTGGATCCAGGTGATGTTGTCCTCGTGGAGAATCCAACTTATCTTGCTTGCCTGCAAGTGCTTGGTTCCTACAGCGCCCGCATCATTCCGGTGGAGAGCGACAGCAACGGTATGGTTCCGGAAGATTTGGCTGCTAAGCTGAAAGAACATAATCCGAAATTTGTATATGTAGTACCAACGTTCAGCAATCCGACAGGGCGAGTATGGAGCCTGGAGCGCAGACAAGCGTTGTTGGATCTATGCCGCGAGCATGAAGTTCTCATATTTGAGGATGATCCATACGGAGATTTGAAGTTTACAGATAACAAGGTACCTAATATCGCTTCCCTGGAAGGGAAAACAGAGGAGCGAATTGTAGCCTATACGAGCACGTTCAGTAAGACAGTTGCCCCGGGACTGCGCACAGGCTGGATCGTTGCGGATAAGCAGGTTATTCGCATGATGGCTCGGGCGAAGCAATCTGCGGATCTCCATTCCAGTGTTCTGGATCAGCTGATCCTTAGTGAGATGCTCTTGCCAGAAGTATTTGATCTGGATGGACATATTCGCAAGCTGTCTTCCGTGTACAAAGAACGAATGGAGACGATGGCCTCCGAATTGCAGCAGGAGATGTGGAAGGACGCGAAGTGGAATACGCCTCAAGGCGGCATGTTCTTCTGGGTAGAGCTTCCTGAAGGCTTGGATGCCCAAGCATTGCTCAAGGTTGCTGTAGAGAAGGGTGTAGCATTCGTTCCGGGCATGTCCTTCTATGCAGGTGAACCAAATCGCAACACAATGCGTCTTAACTATTCGTTTGCGCAGCCGAGTGTCATCCGTACCGGAATGGAGCGCCTGACAGAGGCAGCCTCCGAATTCTTGGGCCGTTACTCTGGTGTGTAAGCAATCGTACGCAAAACGTTCGTAAATGTAGAGATCATGAGAAGCAAGCAGTCCTGTCTGGGCTGCTTGCTTTTTTTTTGAAACTGGATGGGGTTAGAAGTGGATTGCATTGGACAGGTCTCAGATAGAAGGCTAACGATCTGTTGCCGCGACAGGGTAATAAATCCGAAAATGGACTAAGGCGATAATCCTGGCAGCTGCGCAAGAATATTCGCATATTGTGCAATAGCCGCTGTCCCTTCGGAGGTCAATGCATAAATCCCCCGGCTCTGGCGCTCGAACCACCCGTAGTAATTTTTCTGCAAAATGCTGGCCGCATCACCAACTCCAGCTCTGCTGCGAACAACTGCAGCTCGAAGCGGGCCCTCCTGCAGTACATTAGCCACTCGAAGCGCTTTCTCACGATAGGCTGTAACGAGCGGCTGCTTCGTCGTGCCGCCTACGTTATAGTCGCCGCTGCGCGCATGGAATTCACGGACAAGCCTTGCAGCTCTAGTCTTGGACGGTCTGACTGGCTTCGGCTTATATACGGCTTGATCTGCTTGCTCTACCCATCCTGGAGGATGACAGATTGCCTCTACAAATGGCGCCTTTCGTTTAAAGAAGGTGACGAGCAGAAATCCTAATCCGAGCCGTTCGCATAATTGTCGAAGTCCGGATACCGGGTGGCTGCTGCGGGTTGCTTTTTTTTTGGCTACAGCAACGTATACGGTCGACGACAGCTTTAAGCGATCAAGCGCCTGAAGCAACAGCGTTACGTTGAAGGAAGACTTCAATTCGATAATAATCGGCTCTGCTTCCGGTGCATCTGGGCGGATAGCAACCATATCACAATGGCGAACCTCACCCCGAACATGATATCCAATCGCTTCAAAGTACGTCTTAATTGGGGCGTACAGCTCTGATTCTTTAAGAATGACTCTAGACGAGTCCAATTGCTTCTCTCTCGTCTCCTCCGTCTCATGTTGTTGCTCCAGCTCTGCTGCGATTGAATCCGAGCGGACAGGCGATGCACGCTGTGAGCGTGCAGATTGTTTCGTTTTTTTGGCTCGAGTAGAAGGGGATGTTGATTTGCCCATACGAACGGTTTCTCCTTTCCCGATGAAAAAGGGGGACAAATCTTGTGATGATTTCTCCGGCCTCTTTCCTATAACTCTTCGTCCCATTATACCATGCTCATGATCGAACCAAAGGTTGGGCTTGTATATGCAGAAAATTTCGTGATATTCACAGGCTTGTTCCGCATAGTTATGTAGTACACTAATTTTTTCTCTAAAGTGAGATAGACGCAAAGCGGCGATGGAGGGCTGTGTTGCAAATCGGGAGCAATGGAGGTTTAAAGGGATGGACATATTCAAACGGATTTCAGAACATCGTGCCGAAAGTGAACAATTGGCCTGGACCGGAACATTTAAACAATATGTCGAGTTGCTGCGTCGTGACCCCGCTCCGGCGATGACGGCACATGCGCGCGTGTATGAGATGATTGCGTCGTATGGTGTGGAAGAGGTTAACGGGCAGACCAGATATAAGTTTTTCGATAAGGAAATATTCGGTCTTGACCGTGCCATTGAGAAGCTGGTGGAAGAATATTTTCACTCTGCTGCGAAGCGGCTTGATGTGCGGAAGCGGATATTGCTATTGATGGGGCCTGTGAGCGGAGGGAAATCAACCCTGGTCACGATGCTGAAGCGGGGCATGGAGCAGTTCTCCCGAACCGAGCGGGGAGCTATATATGCAATCAAGGGCTGCCCTATGCATGAAGAACCGCTGCACCTGATACCGAATGAACTTCGGCCTGAGGTTGAGCGCGAGCTGGGTGTTCGCATTGAGGGAAATCTCTGCCCGTCTTGCCAACTGCGATTGAAGACGGAATATGACAACGACATCGAGCGGGTACTGGTGGAACGAGTGCTTGTATCGGAGGAAAATCGGATTGGGATCGGGACATTCAGTCCATCGGATCCGAAGTCGCAGGATATTGCGGACTTAACGGGAAGCATTGACTTCTCTACGATAACGGAGTTTGGTTCGGAGTCTGATCCGCGCGCGTATCGGTTCGATGGGGAACTGAACAAGGCGAACCGCGGCTTGATGGAATTCCAGGAGATGCTGAAGTGCGATGAGAAGTTCCTGTGGAATCTGCTGTCGCTCACACAGGAGGGGAATTTCAAAGCTGGACGATTTGCGCTGATTTCGGCCGATGAGCTCATCATCGCTCACACCAATGAGGCGGAGTACAAAGGCTTCATCGCGAACAAGAAGAATGAGGCGCTTCAATCCCGTATGATTGTCATGCCGATCCCGTATAACTTGAAGGTGTCGCAGGAAGAGCGCATCTATTCGAAGCTGATCAGTCAGAGCGATATGGGTCATGTTCATATTGCGCCGCATGCGCTCAAGGCAGCTGCTATATTCTCCATCTTGACCCGATTGAAGGAGAGCAAGAAGCAGGGCATGGATTTAGTGAAGAAGATGCGGATGTACGACGGTGAAGAGGTAGAAGGCTATAAGGACAATGATCTGAAGGAAATGCAAAGTGAATTTTCCGAGGAAGGGATGTCAGGCGTAGATCCTCGATATGTTATTAACCGGATATCAAGTGCGCTTATAAAGCAGAATCTTCAATGCATTAACGCATTAGATGTACTGCGTGCCTTGAAGGACGGCTTGGATCAGCATGCTTCGATTACGAAGGAGGAACGGGAACGATATCTCAACTATATCTCGATTGCTCGCAAAGAGTACGACAGCCTTGCGAAGAAGGAAGTGCAGAAGGCATTTGTCTACTCGTTCGAAGAATCTGCGAAGACCTTGTTCGAGAATTATCTAGACAATATTGAGGCATTCTGCAATTGGAAGAAGATCCGCGATCCGCTTACGGATGAGGAGCTGGATCCAGATGAGCGGCTTATGCGCTCAATTGAGGAACAAATCGGCGTATCGGAAAATGCGAAGAAGGCGTTCCGGGAAGAGATCCTCATTCGGCTGTCTTCGTATTCACGCAAGGGACGCAAATTCGATTACAACAGCCATGACCGATTGCGTGAGGCGGTAGAGAAGAAGCTGTTCTCTGACTTGAAGGATATCGTCAAGATTACGACGTCCACGAAAACGCCAGATGAAACGCAGTTGAAACGCATTAATGAGGTCTCAGCCAGACTGATGGAGGAACATGGGTATTGCCCAGTTTGCGCCAATGAATTGCTTCGCTATGTAGGGAGCTTGCTTAATCGTTAATCTATAAAGATGGAACGACGGATCATATTTTACATTTCCACCTGCAGCTGCCGCATGCAGGTTTTTTTATGGGAAGATTCATGACCACGAGCTGTCATTAGGATGCGATTGACTTTCACGTAGATTCTATCTGCAACTTCTATCTGATTTACCTCTGAAACAGAGGGGAGAAATATCGAATAAAGGCGCATTTTTTTATCATTCGACACGAACAGACAATATTTTTGTTGTACTTTGTAGAATTTTGTTGAGAAATGTTCACAATTTCCCTCTTTCATTTTCCCTATTTTTGCGTAAAAAATAAGTAGAGGGAGTGGAGAGATATGGAAGAGAGAGAAAGTAGAGCAGAATTGCTAGGAAAACGCCGGAGGCATCGCACACGATTAAGGAAGCCAAGCGATGCTCCTGTGGCGAGTGTGTACACGGATTGTACAGCACCATTCTATGTAACGGAGATTGAGCCGTGGGAACGGGAAGAACGGTGTCAATTGACGCCGGATGAATGCATCATGGACGATGAATATTACTATATACACAGCAGATTGACAGTTCCGTTCCGCAATGGCAGAGGGCAAGTGAGCTGGGATGTATGGGTTCAAATTAATCCCGAACATGTGCGGCATTCGGCATCCAGCAAGGTGCGCCACGTGAAGGGACGCCTATCATCTGCAATTCCAGGCTACCCGGATACATTGACATTGCCTGTGCAATTGACATTCCAGGGCTCATCGAAGCTGCCAGAGGCGCATCTTGGCGAGGCGGAGCATCCGCTCTATGAGGAGCAGCAGGAAGGTTTATCCTTCCAACGCTGGCTTGAGCTGCGTCCGCTGCATAATCAATATCACCAGCTGTCAGATGCCCGTTAGAGGCATAGCACGTATAATATTGGCACCTTACCTACAGCATTTGAACATCATATCGTGCATTCATACAGCAAGGCACCTCATCTTCTGATAATAAGATGAGGTGCCTTGCTGTCGTATAAGCAATCATGTTGTAGTCGAAGCTTTATCATTGCGGCTGCTGCTTCCCTAATCCATAGGCAGCAGCAAATCCAAGAATCATCATTAGGATGCTAATGGCAAGTGTACCGATTGAGCCGTTCAGTCCTGGATAAACAACGGCCAGAGAGCCAACGACCATGCCGATAATAATGGCATACATGATTGATGGGAACTTGGCAAGCAAGAAGCGGATGAACTTCGTGCTAACAATGAATCCGACGATTACCCCGGCGCCAATAATGGCAATGAGCGGCAAGTTCAGTGTTGACAAGGCGTGAATTGCCGTCGGATAAGCGCCGAGCAGGAGTAATACGAATGAACCGCTTACTCCAGGCAGAATCATTGCCATGCTTCCCAGCCATCCAGCGAAAAATAAAAATACCCCTGAGGATGCTGTAAGCTCAATAATCGAGTTATGATCGTCTGGTTTGAAAAACGCTGTGCACGCTACGGCAGCAGCTCCAATCAGCAGCAGAATATAGTGGACAGGCTTGAAGTTGCGCGATCCATCTGCTTCTCTCCACAAAAATGGCAATATACCAACAATAAGACCAAGGAAGAAGAAAAAGGTTGGCTGCGGATGCTCGGCCAATAGCCACTTCATTACTTTACTAAGCAGCAAAATCGCTGAACCGACACCGATGCCTAACGGAATGAGGAAGCCTAGATGCTTCTTCCACTCCCGGCTGAAGAACCCGCTGATTGAAGCGATCAGTTTCTCATAGAATCCGAGTACAACGGCAATTGTACCCCCACTTACTCCGGGAATCAGGTCACTTGCCCCAATCAGAATCCCGCGAATAATATTTTTCCATTCAAACACGTATCTATCTCCTTTTCTATAGTTACTTACCACTCCATTGTACATAAAAAGGGCACAGAGTCCAAACGAAGGGGAATTTACGCTCGTCAAAAAAGTTTACTTGAGTTAATTTAATTACTCAGGTATATTTAAAGCATTGCCGGCAAGAAAGGATTGGAAATAGAAATGGTGATGTTGAATGTCCCGCTGAGAGAGCGGAAGAAGGCAAAGACAAAAATAGCACTTTACGAAGCTTGCTTGGACATGAGTGTGAAGCAATCCTTTCGTGAGATGAAAGTGGAAGATATATGTGCGCAAGTGGAAGTGTCGAAGGTGACCTTTTTTAAGTGCTTCCCGAAAAAGGAAGATGTGCTTGTCTATTACATGTGCGTGTGGTTGACGAAGCGCTGGCTAGAAATCGACGAACAGGGGCTACGGGGCTGGGATGCTGCCAAGCATTTATTCGCCTGCATTGTTGAGGATGACCATGCTCGGCCGGGCATCATGCTGCGTCTTGTGGGACTGCTTGCAGAAGAGAAGATGCATCCACTTATGCCGATGTTGACGGATGCTGAGATTCATCTGCTTTTCCCTGGGAAAGAGGAGCAGGCTCGCGCAATTGATCCAAATCTTTATGTGCTCATGCAGCGAATTGCTGAAGAGGCGATCGCCAAAGGAGAAGCCACAGAACATTATAGTGTCGGGCAAATGACGGAAATGCTGTTTACCATTTTTTATGGAGCCTATTTAACGGCCCATCTTATGATGCGCGGAGATGATATTATGGCCTGTTATATGGAGCATTTAGAAGTGCTAGCAAAATAGGGAGGAATAGAGATGGGGATCCATATGGGGCGCTTTGCGGCCAAGATGGAAGGCTCATTCGTTGTCTTTATTATCGGGATGAGAGTGAATCGTTGGCTTGCGGTACGCAAATGGCTGCCAGTCGCACGGGCCATGCCGCGTATGATGAAGGAGCTGTATCAAGAGAAGGAGCATGGCTTTCTGCATGCCGAATATTTTATTGGGCGAAATGGTCCGATGCTGGTGCAGTACTGGCGTTCCTACGATGACTTAGAGCGGTATGCCAGAAACGGGTTCCATAAGGAAACATGGCGCAAGTTCCATCAGACCGGCAAGGCCGGGGAGGTTGGCGTTTACCATGAGACGTATCAGATTGAACCTGGCCAGTATGAAGCGGTCTATAACTACATGCCTGCATTCGGCCTTGGCAAGGCCGGTCAGCTCATTCCTGTAGAGGCTTCCAATCACAGTTCCCGTCAGCGTATGAACCGGTCTAAAGTAGGAGGTTGATGTTTGTTTCATCGCTGCTTGAATTTTTCTGTAAAATGCATAATTGTTCCTCTTGTTCATCCATACTAACATCGTGCGCCGTGAATATAAGTGCGGCATACGGATAAGATGCGATCGCATAGGAGGAATAGGCATATGTCGAATGAGTACTTGCGCCAGCCAGGTCAACAACAATTTCGGGATTTGGTGCAGCAGGTGAACGAAGGAACGTCCAATCCGGTATCTTATACAAGCAATAGTGCCAGCTATGGAACGGGAATCTCTTCTGGCTATGGTATGAGCAGCAACTTGGGTTCTGGAAGCTATGGAGCGTTAAACGTTGATGTGACAAGAGGTGCATCTCTTCAACCGTCAGGATACCTACATAGCTATACTTCACAACAGTCTGAACAAAATGTAGTACCGAACAACTTTCAATCGAGCGGGTATGTAGGCAGCATCACTTCACAGACACATGGTGCACAACAGAACGTCGTACCGAACAGCTTCCAGCCGACAGGCCAAGTGCAAAGCATTACAGCGCAAACGCATGGAGCGCATCAAAATGTAGTGCCGAACAGCTTCCAGCC
>NZ_FNAZ01000018.1:0-62510 GCF_900102125.1 Paenibacillus sp. cl6col | reverse complement strand
ACTTTAACGAGTCCACTTGAGTCGACAGCGCGCATCGTCAATAGGCAATACCAGCGTGGAGACAGCAGCCATAAGTGCCAGAACACATTCAACAAAGTGAGCTCCAATGGAAGCCATGGGCATAGAATAAGAATGACTAAAAACGTAATGGATGTCGTATGCAGCATAATTTTTGTGAGATATCTTAGGCTGATGAATTGCTGTGGGAGTGGCAAGTAACCAATCCAAGGCATACGCCACCGCCAAGCCCATCTCCCTTTATATGTGTACCGATCTACGATGAAGATGGATCGGCCTATTACATAATGGAGCCATGCAATGAGTACACAAGAAGCAGCGACATAGCCGATACCGAGGAGGCTATGTTGGTACAGTGCGACTGCGATACACAATGCAGCTAACGTGGAAAAGGCAATGATGAAAGGCTTCGCTAGACGAACTCTCTTCAGCAGCTGATAATGATAAAATGTTCGCTCCATTTGTTCATTGCGTATGGTTGACATTGAGCGAACCCTCCTTTTCAAGTTGAACAATAATTTATATATCGGTATTTATTCTATGAAAATGTAGAAGGGATAGAAATTGAAGAAGAATCTAATGAAGATCAAAAATGTTGAAAAAGGGTTCAAACCGTACAAACACCAATACCATCAATCCATCATACATATATAAAAACATTTGAAACTGGCTATGAAACTGGTATATATCCATAGAGTTACGGGCATACTTATCATATAACCGCTAAAGGTGGGATTGACATGGAACGTCAGGATACACACTGCATTGTGTGCGGTGAAGCGACGAATGACGGCATAATGGTCGTCAATCAGTTTATTTGTACAGCATGTGAGCAAGAAATGGTTAAGACCAATGTGCAGGATCTAAAATATTCATTCTTCATTCATAAGCTAAAGCGATTATGGCTGCACACGAATGTGTAAGATAGCTCCCCTTGATTTGCTTACTCGTTAGGGCCCGATTCAGTGGGCTCTTTTTGCTTTTTATTGAACAACAGATGAAGAAGCGCACAATTTACGTTACAATAAATGAAGCAATAATAAAGGGGCAACCTTGATGAATATACGTAAGGGGACTTCTCACTTGGCGCTTGATGTACAAGAGCAACTGCGGGCGCCACTGGTGGAAGCTTTACTTCAATATAATAGAAACCGGCACGCATCTTTCCATGTACCAGGTCATAAGGATGGGCATTGGTATGAGCAAGCGGGGCTTTCCTTATCTGAGCATGGAGAATGGAGTATGCTGCTTCAGAGGATGTCACAGCTGTTATCGATTGATGTGACGGAAGTAGAAGGTACAGATGATTTGCATCATCCGACAGGAGCGATTGCAGAGGCACAGCAGCTAGCTGCGAAGTTGTTCGGTTCTGAAGAGACGCACTTTCTTGTAGGGGGCAGTACGGTTGGCAATATTGCACTCCTTATGAGCTGTTGTATTCAGCCGAACGATATTGTGCTCGTACAGCGCAACGTTCATAAGTCTGTATTACACGGGCTTATGATGGCAGGTGCAAGAGCTGTATTCCTTACACCACAGATGGATATGGCAAGCGGTCTTGCTACTGCACCGACCAGTGAAGCGGTAGAGAAGGCACTTCAGGCATACCCAGAAGCGAAGGCTGTATTCGTGACGAATCCAAATTATTATGGAATGGGGATTGATCTCCGTCAACTTGCGGCTATTACTCATCGTTATAATATCCCACTGCTTGTGGATGAGGCACACGGAGCACATTATGGGCTCCATCCCGCATTTCCAGAATCCGCTCTGCAGGCAGGTGCGGACGGTGTTGTCCAGTCAACGCATAAAATGCTTGGCGGCATGACGATGAGTGCGATGCTTCACGTTCAAGGAGCTATGCTTAATCGATCAAGGCTGAAGAAACTGCTTACGATGCTGCAAAGTTCTAGCCCTTCCTATCCTTTAATGGCATCGCTTGATATCAGCCGCTATTATATAGCGCGAAACGGGCAAGAGGCGTTTGAGGAGGGTCTGAAGGCGGTGCAGCTCGTACGAGCTGCAATGGCTAACCTGGACGCATTTGAGGTTATAGAGATACAAAGCACTCATTCACAGTCCGCCTATTGTAGTCTTGATCCATTCAAGGTGACGATTCGATGCAGGGAGGGACTGTGCAGCGGTTATAAGCTGTTAGATCAGCTTGCTCTGCATGGGTGTATTGCCGAGATGGCCGATTTGCGGCATACGGTGCTTGTATTCAGTCTAGCCAGTACATTAGAGGATGCGAAGCGATTAATTAGGGCATTGCAAGCGGTTGCTGTGACGTTGGACAATAACACTCCATATACTAAGATACAGGCGGGTACCTATATGGAGATTACTGATGCGTCTGCACATCCGATTGTGATGGCTGACGGGCATCGATTGTTCTCTGAGCCTGTATCCTTCTCGATATATGAACAAGAGCATGTACGAACGAAGCAAGTACTTGTGCAGGAGGCAATTGGGCACAAGGCAGCAGAGTCGGTGATTCCTTATCCGCCGGGAATTCCATTACTTTATCCGGGTGAGATTATTACAGAGGATGCAGCACAACAGCTGATCATGCTTGCATATGCCGGAGCTAAGTGCCATGACGCAGAAGATGAATCCTTGCGAACGATTCGTATTGTGGATACTGAAGAAGAGAAGGGAATTGAGGAATAGATATGAGTAAGCAGCAACGAGCAGAACGTCCCGGGTGGTTCATTACACTGGAAGGTGGAGAAGGAGCAGGCAAGTCATCCGCGATTGAACTGCTGACGGATAAGTTGCGGCAGCAAGGAGTGAACGTCGTAGTCACTCGGGAGCCGGGAGGAGTCCGCATTGCCGAGAAGATTCGCAGCATTATCCTCGATCCTGAGCATACAGAGATGGATGCTCGAACAGAAGCATTGCTTTATGCAGCTGCCCGTAGACAGCATCTTGTGGAAGTTGTTATTCCAGCCTTAGAGCAGGGAGCAATCGTCTTATGTGACCGATTTGTTGACAGCTCGCTTGCCTACCAAGGCTACGCACGAGGACTCGGGATGGAAGATGTATGGGAAATCAATCGATTCGCGATTCACGATACAATGCCGGATATTACGTTCTGGTTAGATATTGATCCACAGGCTGGATTGGATCGGATTGCGGCTAATCAGGCTCGTGAAGTGAACCGACTCGATAAAGAGAAGCCTGCATTCCACGAAGCAGTGCGCGAAGGGTACGAACGAATTGCTAAGCAGGAGCCGGAACGGATTGTGCAATTGGATGCTACACAGTCGCTAACACAAATAAGTGGGCAAATGTTCGACATTTTATGTGAGCGAACGCAGGATTTTGCAGGTCGGATGTATAAATAAGTAACATCATTCCAAATAGGGATGCCAAGAACTTTATTTTAAGGAGGATGACCAGGCATGAAGATGGTTGTGGCCATTGTACAAGACAAAGACAGCAATCGGCTTTCCGGTGCATTAGTAAAGGCGAATTTTAGAGCGACCAAGCTGGCGAGTACGGGTGGATTTTTGCGTGCAGGCAATACGACGTTCATGATAGGTGTGGAGGATGATCAAGTGAGCACCGTCCTGAATGTCATCCGCAGCAACTGTAAGGTGAGAGATCAGCTTGTCACCCCAGTGACTCCGCTCAGTGGTACTTCGGATTCTTATATGCCGCTACCTGTCGAAGTACAGGTAGGGGGAGCAACCGTGTTTGTGCTCCCAGTAGAGCGGTTCGAGCATTTTTAACATTTCGTCCGTAATATTACGATATAATAGAAGTAATCCAGCAGATGGATGGATTCAATCGAATTATACTATGAAGCGAACGATTGCAGGTGATATGGAGTGAAAATTAACCCTGGATTTCGCCCCTTCGGCACGGATGTGCGTATGGGTGAATCTGTAACCAAGCCTGTCCAGCACAAGTCCTTTGCGGACATGATGAACAATCGTCATGATCAAGCGAGCAATGATGAGCTGCAGCAGAGGCTGCAGGATATTTATCAGCAAGGGGAACGACTGTCGAAGTCCATGACGATTCGTGAGCTTCGCATGTACCGAATGATGGTGAAGCGTTTTTTGGAGGATACAGTACGGCGGAACCTGAAAATTCGGGAAACGCGTGGATGGG
Organism: Paenibacillus sp. cl6col; assembly: GCF_900102125.1. Taxonomy (NCBI): domain Bacteria; kingdom Bacillati; phylum Bacillota; class Bacilli; order Caryophanales; family Paenibacillaceae; genus Paenibacillus; species Paenibacillus sp. cl6col. The sequence continues at coordinate 58,373 of NZ_FNAZ01000018.1, read as the reverse complement.
ATCGACGCGGCAGAAGCAAGCGATATCAGATTGTCGATGAAATTGACAGTGCTCTCATTGAATTAGCGGATCATCTGCTGGAGACGGAGCAAGGTAAAATTGATCTGCTTCATAAAGTAGGGGAAATTCGCGGGATGCTGATTAACCTGTGCTTCTAGTCAAGCTAGGGGAATTTCCCCATATCCCATGATTAGAGCAGAGCTTCTTGCTCCGTATCGCATTCTGGTTATATATATGGAAGGAATACGCATAACATGTCGTTTGAACAAATTCTCGGACAGGATCGAGCTAAGAAAATATTGCAAAATGGTCTGCGCACAGACAAGGTATCCCATGCCTACTTATTCAGTGGACCGAAGGGTACGGGCCGGATGGCTGCTGCGCTAACCTTCACCAAGGCGTTATTCTGTGAACGCATGACAGATGATGCTTGTGGGGAATGTCTTTCTTGTCGGAAAATTGAGCACGGCAACCATCCTGATGTGCATATTATTGTACCAGAGGGACAGTCAATTAAGATCGATCAAATTCGCGAGCTACAGCGCGAATTTTCCTACCGAACCCAAGCTACAGGCCGGAAAGTGTACATTATGGAGCAGGCGGAGAAGATGACCGTGCAAGCGGCCAACAGCCTGCTTAAATTTTTGGAGGAGCCAACAAGTCCTGCAGTGGCTATTCTGATTACAGAGAATGGACAAGCGATGCTGCCAACCATTCAATCCCGTTCACAGATGGTGCCATTTACACCGCAGGATCCGAACCTTATCTGTCAAACGTTAGTAGCAGAGGGTAGTCCTGCTATATTAGCTCGTGCAGCTGTCTATCTTGTAAACGGCCTAGAAGCTGGGCGTGAGCTATGTGGACAGAATTGGTTTGCAGAAGTGAGAAACGTAATGTTACAATTAGGAAAGGAGTGCGAAGCAAGACTTCCTTCCGCACTTCTAACCGCACAGCAGAAGTTGTTTAAGACCGAGCTTGCTGAACATACGGACATGTTGTTCCGTTTGTTCCATCTCTGGTTTCGAGATATGTTGAATTACCAATACAACCGGCAGGAGAGTCTCGTCTTTATCGATCAGCTTGATACAATCAGCAAGCTGGCCTGGACGAAGTCGGCTGAAGGATGGATTCGGTGCATGGATGCGGCGACGGAGGCGCAGAAGCGGGTGCGCGCCAATGTAAGCCCGCAACTTGCTTGCGAGCAGTTTCTGGTTGGAATCCAAGGAGGTACTTGATTGTATAATGTAGTCGGCGTCCGTTTTAAGAGAGCGGGCAAAATATACTATTTCGACCCGGTCGAATGGCCGGTCCAGAGGGACCAGCATGTGATCGTCGAAACGGCGCGCGGCATTGAGTACGGCAAAGTCGTGATTGGTCCGAAGACCGTCGGTGAGAACGATGTGGTGCTTCCCTTGAAGAAAGTCATTCGCATCGCTAATGAAGCTGACGCTACATTGGTGGATGCGAACCGGCAAGCTGCGAAGGATGCGTTCGCAACCTGTATGGACAAGATTAAGGCGCATCAATTGAAGATGAAGCTTGTAGATGTTGAATATACGTTTGATCGGAACAAAATCATCTTTTACTTTACGGCAGAAGGGCGCGTGGACTTCCGCGAGCTGGTGAAAGACTTGGCCAGCGTATTCCGGACACGGATTGAGCTCCGGCAGATTGGTGTACGGGACGAGGCGAAAATGCTTGGCGGCATTGGGCCTTGCGGGCGCGTGTTATGCTGTTCCTCATGGTTAGGTGATTTTGAACCGGTATCTATTAAAATGGCAAAAGACCAGAACTTATCGCTGAATCCTACGAAAATATCCGGTTTGTGCGGTCGCTTGATGTGCTGCCTGAAATACGAGCATGACAATTATGAAAGCGTGAAAGAAGAGCTTCCTACAGTCGGCAAGTGGGTTGTTACCTCGATAGGAGAGGGCAAGGTCGTCGGTATTAATGCCGGTGAACGTAAAGTGCACGTCCAATTAGCGGATATCGGCAAGGTGAAAGATTTTGCTTTCGACGACGTTGTCGTAAAATAAATAGCGGACATTTTCACGCTCTGGGGTGGGAACTTGGAGAAGAAAGACATTTTTGCGCAGATTCATGAATTGGAAACGCATATGGGAGACCTTCATCAAGAGCTTGGTGCGCTGAAACTCGTCGTCAAAGAGCTGCTGGAAGAGAATCAACGCTTGTGGATGGAGAATCAGCAGCTGCGCAAAGTACTGCACCACGAGCATCACGAGCACTTGGAAGTTGAACCTGAGGTGAAGGGAGACTCGGCACCCGCAGTAAATCCTGATCCAAATGGAGATTCCAAAGAGAACGTGGTTGGCGAAGGGTATGATAATTTGGCGCGGCTGTATCATGAAGGGTTTCACATTTGCAACGTGTATTATGGACATTTGCGGACGGAAGGTGACTGTTTGTTCTGTCTGTCCTTCCTCAATAAATAACCGCGGCCGTAGGTCAGTGGGAACCGATAAGAGGGTTCCCCACCTACGGCTTTTCATCATATTAGGGGCCATTTACAGCATAGCTGATGAGGAAGTCCCTTATGAAACGTTAAAGATATAGGTGTAAGTAGTACTTAAATGAAGATGATAAAGGCAGGGGCGTTATGGAGAATAGAAACGATGTGATCGGGCTGCATCCATCTGAGAGGCTCGACGATTTGCTCACTCATCAATTACGAATTATACAGAGCTCAGAGGTGTTCAGCTTCTCCATGGATGCTGTCCTGCTGGCTCGTTTCGCTTCCGTGCCAACGCGTGGCCGGATTATGGATCTGTGTACAGGCAATGGGGTAATCCCACTGCTGCTGTCCACACGGACTAATGCGCAAATCGATGGATTGGAAATACAGCCAAGACTTGCGGATATGGCCAGCCGCAGCGTTCGGCTAAATGGCTTGGAAGAGCGAATACGCATTATCGAAGGGGATTTGAAGGCATTTACACCAGATGCAGAGCGTCCCTTTTACGAAATGATTACAGTAAATCCTCCCTATATGCCGTTGACGGCGGGTGATGTGAAAGAGAACGAGCATTATGCACTAGCTCGCAGTGAGGTCGCCTGCACATTGGAGGATGTGATTCGCACGAGTGCTAAGCTGCTGCGAACGGGCGGGAAGCTTGCCATGGTTCACCGTCCTAGCCGATTGACGGATATCATAGCGCTTATGCGGACATATCGATTGGAGCCGAAGCGCATTCGCTTCGTTCATCCACGCGAGGAAGTAGAGGCCAATATGGTACTGATTGAGGCCGCGCGAGACGGCAAGCCGGATGTACGGCTATTGCCGCCGCTTATCGTATATAATGATGGAAATGAATATCGTGAGGAATTAATGGATATCTATTATGGGAAAGCCTCGCAGCTGAAGGATGGGTAATATGCAATTGACGGAACAATATAGCTACCAGCAACAAAACAAGGAAAATGTAGGGGCATTATATCTTGTAGGGACGCCGATTGGAAATCTGGAAGATATGACATTCCGGGCTGTACGCATACTGCGGGAAGCTGATATTATTGCGGCGGAAGATACACGTGAGACAAGGAAGCTGTTGAGTCATTTCGAAATTACAGGGAAGACGCTGTACAGCTATCATGAGCATAACAAGCAGGCAAGCGGACCTGAACTTGTGCGTATCATGGAAGAGGGCAAGCGTATCGCCCTTGTGAGCGACGCCGGGTTACCCGCGATATCAGATCCGGGTGCAGATCTTGTTCAACTGGCTGTAGAAGCGGGCATTCCTGTTATTCCGATTCCTGGACCAAATGCGGCTTTATCTGCCTTAATTGCGTCTGGGCTGCCAACGAATCGTTTCACATTCGTAGGTTTCCTTCCGCGGGAGAAGAAGCATGCAGATGCGGTGCTTACCTCACTCCGAATGGAAGCGGGAACGCTGTTATTCTATGAGTCACCACATCGTATTGCGAAGACGCTCGATCGGCTTGCTTCCGCATACGGAGACAGCCGCCGGATTACGATTGCCCGCGAACTGACGAAGCGTTACGAACACTTCATCCGGGGTACGGTTGGTGAATGCATTGCCTTTGTAAGCGAGCATCCTCCATTAGGAGAATGTTGTATCGTCGTCGAGGGCGCTGATGAGAATGGAACTTCTCAAGATGCGGGACAAGCATGGTGGCAGGAACTGACGGAAGAAGAGCATGTTGCGCATTATGAACGTGAACAGGGAGTATCACGCAAGGATGCAATGAAACTGGCAGCCAAGGATCGTGGTGTATCCAAACGGGATATCTATCAGGCATTGTTATAGAACAAGAATGGATACAATGGATCATAAGCGAAACATGCAGAATATAGAGGGAAAACCCTTGCTGTAAAACAAAAAAAGACCTCCATGGTTGGGTTCAAAACCATGGAGGCATCAAGGAAGATATAAAAAGGTTAGAATTAACATATGTGATTAGAGCTATTATAACCTATTTTTTTTATTTTGTCACAGGTTGTGGTATTTCTGATATACATTCGTGACAAACAATTTTTCCTTTAAAGTATGTAACGTTCTCTGCATTGCCGCAGAAGATGCATGCTGGCTCATATTTCTTAAGCATGATGCGCTCTCCGTCAACGTAAATTTCTAGCGCATCCTTTTCACCGATACCAAGGGTGCGGCGAAGCTCGATCGGAATGACGACACGACCTAGTTCATCTACTTTACGGACGATACCAGTGGACTTCATCATAGTTCAACGCTCTCCTCTTTGCTTTAGCATGAAATGTCATATTTCGACAAAATTCTTTTTGGCTGATTCTTATCGTACCAACCATTCCCAAATTAGTCAACCTAAAAAATGTATACTTGGCGTGCTAATTTATGGATTTTAGGTTTTTTTTAGCTTATATTAAGCAGTTTTTAACGACGTAGCGTACACTTTTACACTCGTATGGTATTTTTTATGCAAAAATAAACAGAAACAAGAATAAACCAAATCTTTTCGACAATAAGGCAGACTATGTCGAAAAGGTTCGAATCGAAAGGAGTGATTTTCAATGTTATTAGAGGAAAAAGTGTTCAAGGATCCGGTTCACAATTATGTGCATGTTCAAGATCGAACAATTTGGGATTTGATTAACACAAGGGAATTCCAGCGGCTCCGCCGCATTCGCCAATTAGGAACTTCCTATTTAACATTCCATGGGGCAGAGCATAGCCGCTTTTCTCATTCTCTGGGCGTATACGAGATTACTCGGCGGATTATTTCTCAATTTGAACGAAACCAATACGAGGACTGGCCGCAAGAAGAGAGGCTGGTTGCCTTATGTGCTGCACTGCTTCATGATGTGGGCCATGGACCATTCTCTCATTCCATTGAAGAGGCCTTCGATATGTTTCATGAAGATTGGACATACCGCATTATAATAGAAGATACCGATATCAATCGCGTGCTGAGACAAGTAGACCCCCAGCTCCCAACCAAGGTGGCATCAGTGATTCGCAGGACATATGAGCGGCCGATTGTCGTGAATTTGGTATCCGGCTCCCTTGATGCGGATCGTATGGACTATTTGCTGCGGGATGCATATTTTACCGGTGTTAATTACGGTACATTCGATATTGATCGTATTCTAAGGGTGCTGCGACCGCTTAAGGATCGGATAGTAGTCAAAGAGAGCGGCATGCACGCAGTAGAGCATTACTTGCTAGCTCGATATGAGATGTACTGGCAAGTTTACTTCCATCCGGTAACCCGAAGCTCGGAGATGTTGCTTCGCCTGATTTTCAAACGAGCCAAAGAATTATATTTGGGTGGGTACACTTTCCAATATTTCCTCTCTCCTCTAGATGCTTTATTTGAAGGAACGATTACGACGGAACAATATATCCAAATGGATGAGGCATTTGTACAGACCGCATTTATGCAGTGGACAAGGGAGAAGGATGAGCGTCTCGTTGACTTGTGCCAACGATTCATGGAGCGTAAACTATATAAATATATTGAAGTCGAACAGATGGATGAAGATTTACAGGAACGATTGCGGGCAGAGTGGTCGCAGATTGGGCTTGATCCGAACTATGAACTTATGTTCGATTCTCCCTTCGACAAGCCCTATGATGTATATCGAAAGGGGGATGCCCGTTCACAGCAACATATTATGCTATGGGGGCGGGATCAGCAAATTGTAGAGCTGTCCAAGAAATCGGATATTGTACGTTCCATTAGCGGCATTCGCCGTGGAAAACACTATATCTATTTCCCAATGGACAAGCTTCTGGAAGTCTCGAATCACCTTACGGAAGATACAAGGCGTATGTTTATACGCCGCAATCATTAGATCGATTTACAAGAAAGAAAAAGGGGCGCATAAACGTGTTATTTGATACACATACGCATTTAGACAGCAGCAATTTTGATGAGGATCGCGATCAGGTTATCGCACGGGCCGTTGAACAAGGGGTGACCCGTATGGTTAACATCGGGTTCAATCGAGAGACGATCCCGACGACGATGGCGTTGGCAGAGAAATATGATTTTATCTATGCAGCCGTGGGCTGGCATCCGGTAGATGCGATAACGATGAAGCCGGAGGATATAGACTGGATCGCCAAGCTAACGGAGCATGAAAAGGTTGTGGCGATTGGCGAGATCGGACTGGACTATCACTGGGATACGTCTCCGAAGGATGTTCAGCACCGTGTATTCCGCGAGCAAATTGGGTTGGCGCGAGAATTGAAGATGCCGATCATTATTCATAATCGTGAAGCGCACGAAGATGTAATCCGCATCTTGCGCGAGGAGAAGGCTCACGAAGTAGGGGGCATCATGCACTCCTTCTCAGGTAGCTGGGAAACAGCGAAGATGTGCCTGGATATGGGCTTCTACCTTTCATTTGGAGGACCTGTTACTTTCAAAAATGCAAAACAGCCGAAAGAAGTACTTGTTAAGGTTCCGAATGATCGACTGCTTGTGGAGACGGATTCTCCCTATTTGACTCCTCATCCGTTCCGAGGCAAGCGCAATGAGTCCGCATATGTTCGTCTTGTTGCAGAGGTTGCAGCAGAGCTGAAAGGTATGGAATTTGAAGAATTTTGCAGAATGACGACTCAAAATGCAATGACATGTTTTGACATCGCGTGAAAACGGGCCAAAAACAAGTGAAAAAAAGACATTGGCCATAAAATAAGTGGATTTCATTATGAAAAACGGATTAAGTTACATTTTTTTAACCATTTTTCGCGAAAAACGGAATTGCTACTGTCTTTACAAGAAGATTGCAAACACGATATGATTTCTCACAGATGTTATTACACAATTCAATATTGTTCCAACTAATTCAGTATCGCTTAATCTCCATGAAGTGGAGAGCGGGGGAACCAGAGTGTGAACGACATGACATGAGTACATGTTCAATCACACGGATTAATTCCTTGGGGTGAATTAGGGACGACCGAGCCATGAGCCGGTTGGTTCCGATAGGGCGACTCTCAAGCCCGAACCCGACAGCTAACCTCGTCAGCGTACCGAGAGAGGGTTCCTCGCGTCCTGCACTGTTGACGTTTGGGTTTCTATTACGGAAGCCGCGAAAGAGTCTCCTCTTACGAAGGGCTTCTTTTGTTTACTCTCAAACATTCTTTTTTTTGAATAATGAGAATAAAGACGTCATAGGGTGTAAGAAATAGGAGGTGGGAGCAGCCAATACTGAAACGTTGGTACGGAGATTTCGGCATTGTCTTGAACGATTACATGCTCGTTTATGGCAAGTGAAGTCTCTCGTAAACATTCTTGAAATAGTCGCGTCAGATGGAATCATGCAGAGCACTCGACGGCGGGACTATGTAAGGAGGACCGAGAAATGGGACAGATCGTGAACAACGAAACCCATGAACCCCGATCATCCAGCATGTCACTCGCATTGCGATGGAAGCATGAAAATGTGCGTGTTATCACCGTTATTGCAGCTGTAGCAATCGTGATCACATTAATAGCAGTCTTGACTTGGTATAATGTAACGAAGAAGACAGTGGCTGTGCTCGTTGATGGACAAGAGCGTTCAGTCGAAACTCGCCTAGATACGCTTCGCAATGTTTTGGATGAGCATGCGATAGCGCTTGGGGCATACGATGTAGTATCGAAGCCGCTTGATGCAGAAATTGCTGATGGAGATCGAGTTATTATTGAACGCGCTTTGCCTATCCAAATTACAGCGGATGGGAAGAAAGAAACACAATTTACGACGAAGAAGTCGGTGCATGATGCACTGAGTTCGCTGCAAATCCAAGTGAACCCTGAAGATAAGGTATTCCCTTCTAAGCGTGCCTCTATTTCGAAGAACATGGATATTCGTATCGTCCGTGTCAGCAAGAAGATGGAAGAGCGTAAAGTGAAGGTTCCTTATCAAGTGGTGAAGCAGGCAGATGCTACTCTCCTTAAGGGGAAGACCAAGACGGTTCAAGATGGAAAAGAAGGCTTGGTTGTCCAGAAAGTACAGAAAACGTACGAGGATGGTAAGCTCGTATATGCGCAGATGGTCGACAAATCCGTTCATACAAAACAAGTGAATCAAGTGATAGCCTATGGAACGAAGAAGGAACCGGAAGTTGCTGTTCTGTCAGTGAACGCGCAGGAAGACGATTCTGACAATGTTTCCAGTGGCGACAAAGATTTTAACTATAAAAAAGTGCTGAAGAACGTTCAACTGACGGCGTATACGGAATCTGAGGGATCGGCTGGTGCGAAGACGGCATCTGGCGCAATAGTATCAGAAGGTCGTACTATCGCGGTTGATCCGAAGGTCATTCCGCTCGGCTGGTGGGTATATATCGAAGGGATTGGATTCAGACGTGCTGAAGATACAGGTGGCGCGGTCAAGGGGAAAATTATCGATGTATACTTCGACAGCAAGAAGGCGGTCAGCAAATTCGGACGCAAGAAGGGGTACACCGTATACGTGGTTGGCCCAGTAAAGCCGGAATCGAACTAACGCACAAGGTATGCAGCCATGTGTAATTAGGATATAGTAATGAATAATGATTTATGTCATGCTAAGAAGAGGGGACACCCTCTTCTTTTGTTGTTTATTTATGAATGGAGAGCATGAGAAGGATGCGGAATTAGGAAGCAGCCTTGTGGTGAGAGGAGCAAGCATATTGATACGTGAAGTGATAGTTGTAGAAGGCAAAGATGATACCGTTGCCATTCACCGTGCCGTTGAGGCGGATACAATTGAGACAGGTGGATCGGCGATTAATGATACAACGATAAAACGCATCGCATTGGCCCAAGAGCGTCGAGGGGTTATTATTTTCACGGATCCAGATCATGCGGGAGAGAAAATTCGGAAGACGATAGCAGAACGTGTACCTGGGTGCAAGCACGCTTTCCTGCCTAGACATGAGGCGATAGCCAAAGGGGATCTTGGTGTGGAGAATGCAAAGCCAGAAGCGATTCGCCGTGCCTTAGAGCAGGTTCGCTCAGAGATGCCAAGCATGACGTCAGAGCTGACGTGGACGGATCTCGTCGAAGCGGGATTAACGACGCATGCAGGCTCTGCAGAACGCAGACGGCAGTTAGGTGAAATATTGGGCATTGGATACTGTAACGCGAAGCAGATGCTCAAGCGCTGCGGTGTGTTTCAGATCGGACGAGAGGAATTTGAGAACGCCTTGCGGAAGCTGAACCAATTCGAGCAGGAACAATGTGCAGAAGGAGAATAGATGGAATGACGCAGACGAGAATAGATATTGCAACACCGAACCGCACGAAAGACATTATACGCAAGCATGGGTTTTCATTTAAGAAAAGCTTAGGACAGAACTTCCTAATTGATATGAACATTTTGCGCCGTATTGTGGATGCTGCAGAGCTGGATGATGTGACAGGTGCCCTGGAAATTGGGCCTGGGATTGGTGCGCTTACGGAGCAGCTCGCTAAGCGCGCTCGTCGTGTAACAGCAGTCGAGATCGATCAGCGCTTGCTTCCGATATTAGGGGAAGTGCTGGAGCCCTATGAACATGTCCATGTTGTACATGGGGATGTATTGAAGGTGGATTTGCATGAATTGTTCCGCGAACAGTTCCAGGATGTCGATCGGGTAAGTGTTGTGGCTAACTTGCCGTATTATGTGACGACCCCGATTATGATGAAGCTTCTGGAGGAGCGTCTGCCGCTCAAGAACATCGTCGTCATGATTCAGAAGGAAGTTGCAGAGCGAATGGCAGCGAAGCCAGGAGGCAAGGATTACGGCAGCTTAAGTGTGGCTGTTCAATATTTTGCAGAGCCGGAGCTTGTATGCACCGTGCCGCATACGGTGTTCATCCCGCAGCCAAATGTAGAGTCTGCAGTAATCCGTCTACGTGTGAGACAGACTCCACCTGTGCAGGTGAAGGATGAGCCGCTGTTATTCGATGTTGTACAGGCTTCGTTCGCTCAGCGTCGCAAGACGATTTGGAATAACCTGAAGGCTCGCTATGCCAGCAAGTGTGGTACAGACAGGCTGACAGAAGCGCTTGCTTCAGCACATATTGAACCGAATCGCCGAGGGGAAACACTCTCGATTGAGGAGTTCGCTGCTCTGTCCGATGCGATCGGCCAAGCCATTGCACGTGCAGAAGAAGAGGATCAAGCGGAGTAACATAATTTTAAGGCTTAGGCATCACCAATTTATGCGTTTGCCCATAGGATAGTCGGAGAGGTGATTGATCCTATGAACGAACAAGTGAAGCAAGGAGATTTGGTCGTACGCAAGTCGTACGGTGGCGATATTACATTCCGTGTGGAGGAGATCTTCCGACAGACGGCGATTATTAAGGGGACGGATTACCGCTTACTGGCGGATTCCCATGTTGAAGATTTAGTTAGTGTACCGAAGGCAACGATTGCGCGCCGCACGGAACAGGCTCATATCAAGATGTTGGAGTCTGTCGAGGTGCTTGAGCAGCAGCGTAGGCAGCTGCATGAGCGCAGGCGGACGGAGCTTCCATTTGCAGAGATGCCGAATTCCATTTCAACCTTTGATATGCCGGGAACGGTACTCCATCTGGATGGGGATCCCGGGTATTTACAGAAGAGCATGGCGATATATAATCAGCTCAACGTGCCGGCAGAAGGCCATTATGTGAATGAACGCAATATGGCAGATACGTTGTATCGGCTGCTGCCGCGAGTGAAGCCGAATATAATCGTCATTACGGGACATGATGGTGTATTGAAGAACGGCAGGTACCGTGATCTGTTAAATTTGCAGAATTATAAGAACTCCCAGAACTTCGTTAATGCAGTACAGACGGCAAGGCAGTATGAGCGCCATCTTGATTTATTGACTGTAATTGCCGGGGCATGCCAATCTCACTTCGAGGCGCTTCTGCAAGCAGGAGCCAACTTTGCAAGTTCACCGGGCCGAATTATGATTCATGCCCTTGATCCAGCTTACGTAGCGGTTAAGGCCTCATATACCTCAATTCGTGATACCGTACAGATTGGGGATATTGCGCCTCATATGGTCAGTGGCATTGACGGGGTGGGAGGCATTGAGACAAAGGGAAGTTATCGCGTGGGCATGCCGAAGTTGAAGGATTTATCGACATTGAACGTTACACCAACCGTAATATAAGCGGCCTATGTATAAAATACAGAAAAAAGAACCATTTTAATAAATTTGGGCAAAAAAACACATTGACACGAAAACGGTGTTATTGTTATAATTATTCGTTTATTTGACAACACCTCTTGAATTGGTTATAATGGACAAGGAAAGAGGTGGTAGCTGTAATGGCGAAAAACGCGCTGTTTGAAATTCGTCGTTGTCTTGAAGCACATGTCGGTCAGAAGATTCTGCTCCGCGCCAATGGCGGTCGTCGGAAAACGATTGAGCGTACGGGCGTGTTGGAAGAAACCTACCCTTCTGTATTTATTGTTAAGTTGGACCAGGATCAGAACGCGTTTAAGCGGGTATCCTATAGCTATGCAGATATATTAACAGAATCGGTTCAAGTGACCGTATGCGCCGATAACGGCGAGTTGAAGATTGAATATGTTCGCGGTTAAGCGACATGACGGCAGCCTGTGAGGGCTGCCTTTTGTTTGGTTTGAAGGAATGACATGAGCACGCACGGTCATGGTTCTCCCAGATGCTCCCCCATAAATCGGAACAGGAGTGAACGTATAATGGAGGTGGCTTCTACTTACATTAACGGTAGGCCGATGATTATGTCGTGCTTGCTGATGATATGAACTTTAAGGTAAGCGTGGGAGGTGCAGTGATGAGCCGAAGAAAGCGCAGCTTCATGTCTGAAGATCTGAAGGTGGAATTGGCTAAAGATCTTGGCTTCTACGATACGGTGTCCAAATACGGATGGGGTGCTATCCGTGCGAAGGATGCTGGCGATATGGTCAAGCGGGCCATTCAACTTGCCGAAGAGGCAGCCTCGAAAAAATAACGAGTCAAGATCCTCCTATCCAGCGAGCATCGGATCTATTCCGCTCTGTTCGCTTTTTTTATTACGAAATCATGTTCATTGCCTGTATACGTACACATATGACTTGCACCATAGAGTCTGTTATAATAACGTAAGCGATCCGTAGGATAAAGAAGGGTGAACGCGAGTGAAAGTGTACGAGAAGGCGCCTGCCAAAATAAATTTGCTGTTGGATGTGCTGCGTAAGCGCGAGGATGGGTATCATGACGTCGAAATGGTCATGACGATGGTAGACTTAGCGGACCGTCTCGAGATGGAGGAACTTCCTCGAGATACGATTATCATCTCCAGCCAAGCAGGTTACATACCGTTAGATGAGAAGAACTTGGCGTTCCAAGCGGCAAAACTAATTAAAGAACGTTATGAAGTGAAGCAAGGCGTATATATTCATTTAGATAAAAAAATACCAGTAGCTGCCGGACTAGCCGGTGGAAGCAGCGATGCTGCTGCTACACTGCGAGGCTTGAATCGTTTATGGAAGTTAGGGATTCCTGATGAGGAGCTGCAGGTGCTTGGTGCGGAACTTGGTTCAGACGTCCCGTTCTGCGTGACGGGAGGGACTGCAATAGCTCGCGGCCGCGGAGAGGCACTTGAGATGATTGAGCAGCCACCTCAATGCTGGGTTGTGCTTGCCAAGCCGCCGATTAATGTATCGACGGCTGATGTCTATGGGCGCCTTAGAGCGAGTCAGATTACGGAGCATCCATCGCTGGATCAAATGCGCAGAGCGATACAGGCCCAAAGCTTCCAAGGGGTGTGTGAATCGCTTGGCAATGTGCTGGAGGATGTCACGCTGCCGCTCCATCCGGAGGTGCAGCAGTTGAAGGATGCTATGCTTCGGCTCGGTGCTGAAGGAGTGCTGATGTCGGGCAGCGGTCCGACGGTATTCGGCCTCGTGTCTAAAGAATCTAAGATCGCAAGGATCTATAATGGACTGCGCGGTTTTTGCAAGGAAGTGTACGCGGTACGCTTGTTGGGATAACAGGCTTAAATAGATTAACATGTATCAAGAAGGCGAAATGGTTACAATTCAAGGATTGTTTGACTTGACAAGTGGCCATCATCTTGCTAACTAGCGTACATTCATGTAATATCTACAATATAATATTCGGTTTTGAGCGAGGAGTAATCATGAAAAAATTGAAGCGAAGCGCCCGTCTGGTTGAGATGACCCAATATCTGATGTCTAAGCCGCATACGCTCATACCGCTCACGACATTTGCAGAACGTTACGGTGCAGCCAAGTCTTCCATTAGCGAGGATTTGGCTATTATTAAAGAGGTGTTCGAGAGCGAAGGGACGGGAGATTTACTGACGCTGGCTGGTGCTGCAGGCGGAGTGAAGTTTATTCCGAAATGCACGCCTGATATCGCACTTCCTGTCATTGAGTCTTTATGTGCATCAATGGGGCATCCAGACCGGGTGCTTCCTGGGGGATATTTCTATATTACTGATATTTTAGGCCAACCAGCCTTGATGAACGATGTAGGTCGAATGTTCGCATCTGCCTTTGCAGGCTGCAATATTGACGTCGTGATGACGGTAGAGACGAAGGGGATTCCAATTGCCTATGCGACTGCTGCTCATCTGAACCTGCCAGTGGTGCTAGTACGTCGCGACCATGTTGTGACAGAGGGATCGGCCGTTAGCATTAACTATGTATCAGGATCGCAGAAGAGCATCCATACGATGACACTCGCACGGCGTGCCTTGAAGGAGCGCTCACGTGTATTAATCGTGGACGACTTCATGCGTGCCGGTGGAACGATTCACGGCATGATGGATCTGCTGAAGGAATTCGATGCCACAGTAGCGGGTGTTGGTGTATTGGTAGAATCGGAGGATGTATCGAACGAAGAACGGCTGCTGACAGACTATGTGTCCCTCATTCGCGTTGGGACTGTAGATGCGCGGACTCGTCATATTGTGGTGAAGCCGGGGAACTACTTCGATAAGGAATAAGCGATAGAGAACAACATTGATTCGGGAGGGTATTCAAATGTCTCATGAATTAGAAGCAATTGCAACGAATCAAGCGCCTGCGGCCATTGGCCCATACTCACAAGCAATGAAGCTGGGCAACCTCTTGTTCACTTCGGGTCAAATTCCGTTGACTGCACAAGGTGTGCTCGTGGAAGGCGGAATTGAGGAGCAGACACACCAAGTGTTCTCCAACTTGAGGGCTGTGCTTGCAGAAGCAGGTACTTCTTTCGATAAGGTAATTAAGGCTACTGTTTTTATCAAGGACATGAATCAATTTGCTCAAATCAATGCTATCTATGAATCGTACTTCGGTAATCACAAGCCTGCACGCTCCTGTGTAGAGGTAGCGAGACTCCCGAAGGACGTACTTGTCGAAATTGAACTGATCGCAGCGATATAAATCGAAGCTTGTCGAATCCGTTAAAGACAGGCATAAATTTTTAAAAAAAGTTAAATTATTGGCAAATTTAAGAAGGATTTTTCATGCGCGTGTGGAATTATACACCAAGTCTCGATGGAAAAAGGTGGTGAACACACGTGCAAATTACTGATGTAAGACTCCGCCGCGTCAACACAGAGGGGAGAATGAAGGCAATCGCATCGATTACGATCGATAACGAGTTTGTCGTTCATGACATTCGTGTAATCGACGGCAACAATGGCATGTTTGTAGCGATGCCGAGCAAGCGGACTCCAGATGGCGAATTCCGCGATATTGCTCATCCGATTTCTTCGGCGACTCGCGAGAAGATTCAAGCTGCTGTATTGGCTGAATACGAACGCGCTGCTACGGAAGAGGAAGTTATCGAAGAGGGCGCGTAGTTTTATGATTTTATAATTGGGGTTGCAAAGAAAGAGAGCCAATCATAGGGGCTCTCTTTTCTTTTTCTCCATAATGAGATATATTCTTCTATGGAGTAAAGGTAGAGCAGGAGGTCGGACGCTTTGAAAAGAATGGCCATTGTGCTTGCTGCCGGACAAGGCAAACGCATGAAGTCAAAATTGTACAAAGTGCTTCATCCCGTATGCGGGAAACCAATGGTAGGGCATGTTCTTGATGCTGTCGAAAGTGTGGATTGTGAGCGCACCGTCGTCATTGTAGGACATGGAGCAGAAGCAGTACAGCAATTCCTGGGGAACCGTGCCGAGTACGCCTTGCAAGCGGAACAGCTTGGTACAGGACATGCGGTTAAGCAAGCGAAGGCGCTTCTTGATGGTGAGGAAGGAACGACACTTGTCATTTGCGGCGATACACCGCTAGTGACACCAGAAACGTTGGCTCAGTTGATGGAACTGCATAACCGCGCTCAGGCGTCAGCGACGATTTTGACGGCTGAACTGAATGATCCGACAGGTTACGGTCGCGTCATTCGCGCAGAAGACGGTTCGGTCTTGAAAATTGTCGAACAAAAGGATTGTACGACCGAAGAACAGCTCGTGAAGGAGATCAATACGGGCACGTATTGCTTCGACAATGTGAAGTTGTTCGCGGCGCTGGAGCAGATCAGAAATGATAATGCCCAGCAAGAGTATTATTTGACTGACGTAATCGGCATCATGAAGGCACAAGGAGATACGGTGCAAGCATATTGTACGCCGGATAACAGTGAGGCAATCGGCGTTAATGATCGCTTGGTGTTGTCTGAAGCGGAACGCTTCATGCGTGAGCGTATCAACAAGCGCCATATGCTGAATGGTGTAACGATTATTGATCCTGCCAATACGTATATTGAGTCTGGTGTTGTCATCGGAGCGGATACGATCATTGAACCAGGGACAAGCCTGCGTGGCAGCACGACGGTTGGCGGCGAATGCGTTATTGGGCCGAACAGCGAGATTGTTGATTCAACAATCGGCGATCAAGTGCATATTAAGCAATCTGTACTCTGTGAAGCGATTGTAGGCGACGAGAGTTCAGTTGGTCCATTCGCTTATTTGCGTCCAGGCGCACGTCTTGGCAAGCAGGTGAAAGTCGGCGACTTCGTGGAAATTAAAAATGCGTCGCTTGATGATCAAACGAAAGTATCGCACCTCAGTTATATTGGCGATGCCGAAGTAGGGAAGAATGTAAATATTGGATGTGGCGCGATTACGGTCAACTATGACGGCTTCAATAAGTCGCTCACTCAAATTGGCGATGACGCGTTCATTGGCAGCAATGTCAACTTGATTGCACCTATCCAAGTGGGCACTGGCGCTTACGTCGTTGCCGGATCAACGATTACACATCCTGTACCAGATAATGACTTGGCCATCGCTCGTGAGCGTCAAGTAAACAAGCCAGGGTATGCGGAGAAGATTCGTGCCCGTGCAAAAGCAAAAAAAGAACGAGAAAAGTGATCGATAAGGTTGCACTTTTCATTCAATATCGTTTAGCATGGTATTGAGAGCCTTTTTAGTTGAGACCATGTAGGGATAGACTAAGCAGCACCATTAACGGACAGTATAAAACAACGATGAACAAGAACCGGCACGGAGGGTTTTTAATATCATGACGTATTGTGATTCCAAGTTGAAAATTTTCACTTGCAACTCCAATCCTAATTTGGCGAACAAGATTGCAGAATACATCGGAATTCCGATGGGAGATGCAGAAACGAAGAGCTTTAGTGATGGAGAAATCCAAGTTAAGTTGTCTGAAAGTGTACGCGGTTGTGACGTTTACGTCGTTCAATCGACATGCGACCCGGTCAATGACAATTTGATGGAGTTGCTTGTAATGGTGGACGCATTGAAGCGTGCATCGGCAAAGAGCATTAACGTAGTTATCCCTTACTATGGCTACGCTCGCCAAGACCGTAAAGCGCGTTCGCGCGATCCGATTACGGCGAAGCTTGTAGCGAATTTGATCGAGACAGCAGGAGCTCATCGTGTTATTACGATGGACTTGCATGCCACACAAATTCAAGGATTCTTTGATATTCCTGTGGATCATATGCTGGGTGTTCCAATTTTGGCACAATATTTCCGCTCGAAGCAACTCGAAAACGTTGTTGTCGTATCGCCTGACCATGGTGGTGTGGTACGTGCGCGCAAATTGGCTGACTTCCTGAATGCACCGCTTGCCATTATCGACAAGCGTCGTCCAGAGCCGAACGTTAGTGAAGTTATGAATATTATCGGGGATATTAAAGGCAAGACAGCGATCATTATCGATGATATTATCGACACGGCTGGTACGATTGTGCTTGGTGCGAACGCATTGGTTGAAGCAGGGGTGAAGGAAGTCTACGCTTGCTGCACGCATCCAGTATTGTCCGGACCTGCGATGGATCGTTTGGAGAAATCGCCATTTAAAGAGGTTGTTGTAACGGATACAATTCCGATTACACATGAAAACCCATCTAGCAAGTTACACGTACTGTCGGTTGCACCGTTAATGGGTGAAGCGATTATTCGTGTTCACGAAGAATTGTCTATCAGTAAATTGTTTGAGATTGAATAAAGCATGGGTCGAGTGACCTGAGCTGCACATTACGGAAGGGTTACGTCTTCGGTCTTCGCCGGAGAAGTAACCCTTATCGGCATTTGAATGTGTCTGCGAATCAGGTGCGGATGCATGCCAAAAGCAGTTCAATCATCATATCGATGATCAATAAGGAAGGATGTAGCGCTCTTGAAGTGGATTGTAGGATTAGGTAACCCGGGAACCGAATATGCCGCAACCCGCCACAATATCGGCTTTATGGCAATTGACTCTCTTGCGGATCGCTTCGGCATTCAGGTACGTGAGAGCAAATGCAAGGCGTTAATCGGAGAGGGACGCGTTGGAACAGAGAAGGTTGTTCTTATCAAACCCATGACGTATATGAATCTGTCTGGAGAGGCTGTTCGCGCATATATGGATTACTATAAGGCGGATATTGAGGATTTTATCGTTCTATATGATGATATGGATACAGAGCTTGGGAAGATTCGCTTGCGCTATCAAGGGAGTGCGGGTGGTCACAACGGGATTAAATCGCTCATCCAGCATCTGGGGACGCAATCCTTCAATCGAGTTCGGATGGGGATATCTCGTCCGGAGCCTGGTCGGTCTATTGTAGATTATGTGCTGTCTACGTTCCCTAAAGCGGGTATGGAAGACTTGAAGCAGACAGTTGAGCGCACTTGCGACGCTGTCGAATTCTCGCTTAAGAATTCGTTCGAGCAGACGATGGCGAAATTCAATGGATAATATGATCTGATCAAAACTGATGTTGGGCTAATGTGCCTTTCTTTTGGACATACTGAACGGTATAATCCAAGAATGGGAGGCATATACATGTCTGTGAATTACGTGTGCAAACATTGTCATACAATGATTGGGCGCATCGACGGGAACGGGATTGATGAGGAACGCCTCGGCTTCCACCGTCTTACCCCAGACGAGCGCCAACAATATATTGTCGTTCATTCCAATGGAGATGTAACCGTGCGGATGACATGTGAATATTGTACAGAAGCGATTCAGATGCATCCCGAGTTGTCTTTGCTTTCCTCCCCCTTGCAATGAGGGTGGATGGGCAATGGGAGTTAGCGTCAGCCTTGGCTTGTCAGCCGAGGCTTATTTTGGATGAGGGTAACGTATATAACCTTACTAGTTATACCTTGTAGTATTTATTGTGGGTGAGAAAGAGGTGCCTATCTTTTGTTGAATGCACTCATGCAAGCTTTATCAGAAGAACGTGATATTGAATCGATTGCTGCGGGTGTCCGTGCAGGAATGAAGGAGCAATTGGTATCCGGCTTGTCCGGTTCGGCTCGTCAGGTGATGATGGCAGCACTTCAGATGCAGTTGGATCGTCCAGTACTCGTCGTCACACACAACATGTTTTCTGCACAAAAAGTAGCTGATGACCTGCAGGAATGTTTGTCGGCGGATCAAGTGCTCTTATACCCAGCCAATGAGTTGGTAGCTGCGGAAGCAGCGATATCAAGTCCAGAAGTGATTGCACAGCGCATTGAGGTGCTTACCCGGTGTGCACGTGGATTCCGTGGGATAATCGTGACGCCGTATGCGGGATTGCGGCGCTTTTTGCCTGCCCGTGAGATGATGGCTGAGGCTGGCATATCTCTATCGTTAGGCGATGAGCTTCCACTGGAAACCTTCCTGGCAGAGATGGTTGCGTGCGGCTATGAGCGTACAGAACGGGTCGAGGCCAAGGGAGAGATGAGCGTCCGTGGTGGGATAGTAGATATTTATCCAATCACAGCTCCTTATCCATATCGAATTGAATGGTTCGATGATGAAATTGACTCCATTCGTTCATTCGACACACAGGATCAACGTTCTATCGATAAGTTGAAGCAATTGACGATACTGCCTTGCAAAGACTTAATTGCAGACGAGACACGCTTCGCCGCTGCGGCTGAGGCGACTTTTGCACGTCTCGAAGAACAACTGGGCAAGATGTCCGATCGCCAAGTAAAGGAGAAGCTTGAGCGGGAAATTGGGCATGATATCGAACGAATGAGAGGTTCCGTTTATTTTACAGAGCTCTATAAATATGTGGCGCTGCTCTATCCAGAGAAGCACACATTATATGACTATATGCCGAAGGACACGCTGCTTGTCGTAGATGAGCCTGCTAGAGTCATGGAGACAGCCAAACAGCTTGAACGAGATGAACTGGAGTGGAGCACACACTTGTTGTCGAATGGCAAGACATTGCCAGCGCTTCCTCTAGGAGTGACATCTGACGTCGCAATGGGCAAGCGCCCATTCCAGACCGTATTTATGGCGCTGTTCCTCAGACAGGTTCCTCATACGCAGCCGCAAAATATCGTGAACGTCATGTGCCGCTCCATGCAGAACTTCCATGGACAAATGAATGTCTTGAAAGCAGAAATGGAACGGTGGAAGAAGTCGGGCGCCAACGTCATTATGCTGGCGAACGGTGATGAACGAATTGAACGGATGCGTCGTGTGCTTCAGGATTACGCAATACCTGAGCCTACGATTTTAAAGGGCAACCTACAGACAGGCTTTGAGCTCCCGTCCATTCACCTTGTAGTTATTACTGAGGGTGAGATGTTCTCCGGCAAGCAGCGGAAGACACGCCGCACGGAACTGAACGCGAAGGTGGACAATGCGGAACGGATTCGCAGCTATACGGAACTGAAGGTCGGCGATTATGTCGTCCATCAGAATCATGGCATTGGTAAGTATATCGGAATTGGGACGCTGGAGATTAACGGTATCCATAAGGACTATCTGCATATTTTGTATGCGGGTGGGGATAAACTATCTGTCCCAGTGGATCAGCTTCATCTCATTCAGCGTTATGTGAGCTCGGAAGAGAAGGAGCCGAAGATCTATAAGCTGGGTGGCACCGAGTGGACGAAGGTTAAGAGTAAAGTTCGTTCCTCCGTGAAGGACATTGCTGACGACTTGATCAAGTTGTACGCAGCAAGACAAGCATCTAGCGGTTATGCCTTCGAGAAGGACACACCAGAGCAGCGGGAATTCGAGGATATGTTCCCCTATGATGAGACGCGAGATCAACTGCGTGCCATCGAAGAAATTAAGCAGGATATGGAGAAGGCGAGTCCGATGGATCGTCTATTGTGCGGTGACGTAGGGTATGGCAAGACGGAAGTTGCGGTTCGAGCTGCCTTCAAGGCTGCAATCGAAGGCAAGCAGGTGGCGATACTCGTACCAACAACCATCTTGGCACAGCAGCACTATGAGACGTTCCGTGAGCGATTTGCCGACTATCCATTTAATATTCAGGTTCTTAGCCGATTCCGTTCCCGCAAGGAACAGAACGAATCCATGAAAGGGCTAAAGTCGGGTGTTGTCGACGTCATTATCGGCACTCACCGCCTGCTCTCTCAGGATGTTGTTTTCAAAGATTTAGGATTGCTGATTGTCGATGAAGAGCAACGTTTTGGCGTAACGCACAAGGAGAAGTTGAAAAAGCTGAAGATGAATGTCGACGTGCTGACACTGACGGCAACACCTATTCCGCGTACCCTGCATATGTCCATGCTCGGCGTCCGGGATTTGTCGGTTATCGAGACACCGCCAGAAAATCGATTCCCTGTTCAGACCTACGTGCTTGAATACAGCGATAATTTAGTTCGCGAGGCAATAGAACGAGAGCTGGCAAGAGGCGGGCAGGTCTACTTCCTGTTCAACCGAGTGCAGGGGATTCATCAGATGGCCGACCATATTAAAATGCTCGTGCCGGATGCCCGTGTGACGGTAAGCCATGGGCAAATGTCTGAGACAGAGCTGGAGAAGACAATTCTCGACTTCTTGGATGGGGAATACGATGTGCTCGTCAGCACCAGTATTATCGAGACAGGCGTAGACATTCCGAACGTGAACACGCTCATCGTTCATGATGCGGACAAGATGGGTCTGTCGCAGCTGTATCAGTTGCGTGGGCGAGTCGGCCGCTCGAACCGGATTGCTTATGCTTACTTCACTTATCAGCGCGACAAGGTACTGAACGAGGTGGCAGAGAAGCGGCTTCAGGCGATTAAGGAGTTCACCGAGCTTGGTTCCGGATTCAAAATTGCGATGCGCGACTTATCCATCCGAGGGGCGGGTAATCTGCTAGGTGCGGAGCAGCATGGATTTATTGCATCTGTTGGATTTGATCTATACTCGCAGATGCTTGCAGATGAGGTGAGCAAGCGCAAGGCGGAGATTGATGGTGTCGCTATTGAGGACCAGCAGGAGCTTACAACCCTCATCGACCTGAACGTAGATGCGTATTTGCCGCCGAATTATATTTATGATAGTATTCAGAAGATTGAGATTTATAAAAAGGTAGCGGGACTTGCTACATTGGATGAAGTCGAAGAACTGCGGGATGAACTCATCGACCGCTTTGGTGAACCACCTCTTGCTGTCCTTCAATTACTCGCTGTCGCTAGGCTGAAGCTTCATGCGAAGCAGTATGGATGGGAGTCAATTGTACAGCGTGGAGATGTGGTCACGATCAAGGTCCATTCTTCGGCGGATCCGTGGTTAGACCGCAAGAAGATGGCTGCTGTTGCATCTAAACTCGACAGACGGATTAATGTCGATCAAGAGGCTTGCGGTGCTGTGAAGTTCAATGCACGAGGCGTTGATGCGCTGCAGCTGTTAATGATACTAGAGCAATTCATGCAGGAAGCTAAGGGTGCCATCAAATCGAAGGGAGAATTGCAGAATGTTGCAAAATAACAAGACGCGTTCCAAGAAGTGGTTGTTGCTGGCATTGTCTGCGGTACTCGCAATATCCGTATTAGCCGGATGCGGCAACAAAGACGAGAAGTCAGCGGGCAAGGCAACCGACAACAGTAAAGTCGTTGCTACGTATGAGGGAGGACAGATTACACAGAATGATTTCGACAAAGAAATCTCGAACATGCTGTTCTTCTATCCGGAATACGAGCAGATTATTAGCATGGATCAATTCCGCGACTACTTCGTGAAGCAGCAAATCGCGTATCGCTATTTGGATGGCAAAGCACCGGAGAAAGCAAAGCAAACCGGTAAAGATAAAGCCAAAGAACAAATTGGCTTGATGAAGAAGCAAGTCGGAGACAAGCAGTTCAAAGAAATGCTGGACAAGCGCAAACTCACGGAAGAGGAAATTACGGAGTATATGGCGCGCATCTTGACAGTTGTACAGGATTACAACGGCAAGGTAACGGAAGATCAGCTCAAGGCTGAGTTCGAGAAGAATAAGAAGGATATGACAACTGCTTCCGTTCGTCATATCCTCATTGGATTCAAGGACAAAGAAGGCAAAGAGCGCAAAAAAGAAGATGCTCTGAAGATGGCTAAGGATGTACAAGCTCGTCTGAAGAAGGGTGAAGACTTCGCGAAGTTGGCTGAGACAACGTCTGACGACCCAGGTTCCGCTAAGACTGGTGGTCTGTACAAGGACGCTGCTGTAAGTCAATGGGTACCGCAATTCAAGGAAGCTGCCTTGACATTGCCGCTTAACCAAGTGAGCGATCCAGTTGAGACAGACTACGGCTACCACGTTATGCGCGTGGAAGATCGTAAAGAGAAGGAATACAGCAAGTTGACAGAAGAAGAGAAGGAAGCATTGCGTACGCGTGCAGCTTCTGAGCTGATGAACAACTTCATGCAAAAGGATCTGGATAAGCTGATCAAGAAAATCGACCTTCCTAAGACGGAGACAAAGCCGGAAGAGAAGAAGGACGAGAAAAAAGATCAGAATACAGAAGCTCCTAAAGATACAAAAGCAGAATCAGGCAAGTAAAGGCATGCCGCGAGATGATATGTCATCATCTCGTGCCGTAGCCCTTTCCCCTCAAGGGGAAGGGGCTATTTTTCGCGGAAGGTATGGAAACGGAATGAAATATTCATAAAAACAATAAAAAGTTTTCATTTCCGGTTTCATCCTCTAAAAATACGTTTATTTACATTTGTCATGGCTTGGGGAAAATTAGACATACTATGTTAGCGGCTATTCAAATTACTACCGGTCGTAATTTGGATAGTGTGATCTTTTCACTGTGTACACAGAAGTAAAATCCAAAAGTACGATAATGAAGTTTGATACTAAAGCAAATCCAACATTTCGCATTGATGTCGAAAAAGATAAGCTTTGTTTCGACAAAATCAGAGGAAAAAACTAAAAAATTCCGGTATATTGATGTAAAATGTGAAAATTTTAAGAATTCGTTCTAAAAAAATGTCGGTTAGTGTCGAAAAATGTGATTTTTTTTGCAACTTGGATGGCATTACCTACGTATGATGTGTATGTATAAGAACTTGGGAGCAGATGAATACTATGGTCAGTATTACAAACCATTCCGCATCCCTCCTAATTAACAATAATACAGTAAATCGAAAATACTTACTGAAAGCGGGGCAACTCATAATGAAAGCTACTGGAATTGTACGTCGTATCGATGACCTCGGACGTGTTGTAATCCCTAAAGAAATTCGTCGCACTTTGCGCATTCGCGAGGGAGATCCTCTTGAAATTTTCGTTGATCGTGATGGAGAGGTTATCCTTAAGAAATATTCCCCAATTGGTGAATTGGGCGACTTCGCTAAGGAATATGCGGAATCCTTGTATGAGAGCACAGGACATATCACAATGATCTCTGACCGTGATACTGTAATCGCAGTTGCTGGCGGATCGAAGAAAGAATACATGGACAAGCAAATCGGGATGTTGCTTGAAAACTGTATGGAAAACCGCAAGACAATGATCGAAACGAACGCAGGCAATTATGAAATCGTAAAAGACAGCCAAGAAGCTTTCTCTTCTTTCGTTGTTGCTCCAATCGTTGCTGGTGGAGATCCTATCGGTACAGTTGTTATGCTTAACAAAGACGACAGCGTGAAAATGAGCCAAATGGAAGTGAAAATGTCGGAAACGGCTGCTGGCTTCCTTGGTAAGCAAATGGAGCAGTAATCCGAAATTTGCTAACGAAAGTCCCTGCTCATACAGGATGCGTGTATACGCAGCTTGAGCGATGCAGGGGCTTTTTTTGTGCTCTGAGCTCTAATATCCAGTTATCCCTACGCCGTTGCAGAGGCATATTGTTAGCCGCATTTTTTTCTTGTTGGGCAGGAGCGCTGAAAATACGAAATTGCAGTAATCATAGACGGTGCTGCAGCTTCTATGCATGGAGCTTGCCCAGGCAAGGAGGAATTGGCCTGTCTTGATATGCTATAATACGTTACGAATGTTAGAGATGGGCGGGGATGACGGTTGAATAAACGAACCCCCCGAGTTGCGGGGCAAGTTATGTCCGGCGCTTTATTGCTAGGCATGGCGACGATAGTGTCGAAGGTAATCGGAACACTGCAGAAAATCCCGCTGCAAAATATCGGGGGAGACGGTGTATTCGGCATATATAACGCGGTATACCCATTCTATGTGCTGCTAGTAGCGATAGCTAGTGCGGGTATTCCAGTTGCGGTAGCACGGCTCGTGGCAGAATGCGAGGCAGCTGGGGATGAGGTAGGCTCTGAACAGGTGCTTCTAGCATCCAGCCTGCTCATGACGGTTACTGGGATTGCCGGGTTCTTCGCTATGCTGGCTGGCGCAGAACAGATCGCCAGTTGGATTGGCAATCAACATACGGTGGCCGCTATCCAGAGTGCTGCCTATGCGCTGCTTGTAATGCCGCTTGCCGCTGCTCTCAGAGGCTACGATCAGGGCAGTGGACGGATGACGTCAACAGCTGTATCGCAGGTTATCGAGCAGACAGGACGCGTAGCGGTCATGATTGGGCTTCTGCTGTACTATAGTCGTCTGGGCGCAGCGGATGAGACAATCGCTGCAGGAGCTACGTTTGGATCATTTGCGGGTGGTCTATGCGGGTTGCTAACTATGATGATCTTCCGCTGGAGGGAGAAGCGTAGAAGCCACAGTCGACTACGGAATAAACCGCAATTAGGGATGAGGCAGCAGGCAGGCGCCATCTGGAGATGGATTCGGAAGCTGACATGGACTGCCCTGCCAATTTGTTTAGGTGCAATTGTGCTGCCAGCGGTAAATGTAGTGGATGTATTTACGGTGCCTCGGTTTCTGCTGCAGCAAGGGTGGAGTGAGGCAGAGGCTCTCGCACAGTTCGGCGTGTACAGCCGGGCGTATCCTCTTGTGCAACTTGTCACAATGGTGGCGAGCTCACTTGCTGTGGGGGTCGTCCCGATGGTGGCGTCGCTCATGCGCAGAGAGGGTACTGTCGGTCTTGCGCCGACTATTAAGATAGCTCTTCGCTGGTCGTGGATGCTTGGTCTTGCTGCTACCGTCGGGCTCGTCGCCTTGGCGGAGCCGCTCAATGTGGCGTTATACACGGACAGCGCGGGAACGCTGACGTTCGTGCTGGTGGCATCCACGGCTGTAAGCGGCATATTTCACGCCGTGTCAGCCGCGCTGCTGCAGGGCATGGGCGCGGTGCGTGCGCCAGCCGTGCATCTTGTATGCGCCGCAATCGTGAAGGCGGCGCTGAATGTATGGCTGATCCCGGCCTACGGCATTGCCGGGGCAGCCATCTCTGCTGCGGCCTCGCTTGGTCTGGCTGCAGCATTGAATGCGCATGCGCTCGCCGTCGCAAGCGGCGTGCACTTCGCCGCCTGGGGCGCTCGCAGCGCGCGCCTTGCGCTGGCGCTTGGCGGCATGGCTGCAGGCGTCAGCCTGGCCGCGGCCGTTCCGGTATGGCTTGGCGCTTCTGGCCGCTTAGCGGCCGTGCTCGCCGTAGCCGTAGGCGTGCCGCTTGGCGCGGCTATATTCGCCCTGCTAGCCATCGCACTCGGTGCAGTTCGGCCGCAGGAACTGGCCGAGCTGCCGCGCATCGGGCCGAAGCTTGCTTCATTCGCTGCGCGATTCTCGCCCCGCATGTGATTCTGTGAGCAGAAGTGTGGGGAATAATACACAGTGATGCAACAATCGAAGGGAGATTCATTCATGCCTGGAACCATTACTATCGTCGGGCTCGGCTCCGGCGATGAAAGCCAATTGACGTTAGCCGTATGGAACTTGCTGCGCGAGGCGAAGCAATTGTACGTACGCACGGCTGACCATCCGGTAATCGCATATTTACAACAGAATGATGTCGCATTTCGCTCGTTCGATTCCGTATATGAAATGCAAGACGATTTCCCATCGGTGTACAAAGAAATTGTTCGCCAATTGATAGCAGCTGCTGCTGTCAGTCCCGAGAATCCGATTGTGTACGCGGTTCCTGGGCATCCGATGGTCGCAGAGTCAACGGTTCGCTTGCTGCGGGATCAATGCTCGGAACAGGGCATTGAGCTGCGAATTATCGGGGGAGAGAGCTTCCTGGATCAGGCGTTCCTACGTTTCGGATTCGATCCGATTGAAGGGTTCCAACTGCTTGATGCCGCTGGGCTGCAGGCTGATGGCTTGAACCCAAGGTTGCACACCGTGATTGGACAAGTGTATGATACGTTTACAGCATCTGATGTGAAGCTGGGACTGATGGAAGTATATCCGGAAGACTATGAAGTCGTAGTAGGCCATGCGCTTGGCGTAGAAGGCATGGAGCATATGCAGCGTATTCCGCTGTATGAGCTGGATCGCATTGAAGGATACGGCAATCTATCCCTAATTTGGGTTCCACGCACCGACAGTGATGAAGTGCGCAAGCGCACATTCGGTCGCCTGCATGAGATTGTATCGATCTTGCGAAGCCCTGGAGGATGTCCATGGGATCAAGAGCAGACACATGAATCGATTCGCAAAAATCTGATCGAGGAGACGTATGAAGTACTCGAAACGATTGATGACGATGATCCAACTGCGATGCAGGAGGAGCTCGGCGATTTGCTGTTGCAAATTATGCTGCACTCCCAAATGGAGGAAGAAGTGGGTACATTCAGTGTATACGATGTCATCCAATCATTGAATGAGAAGCTTATTTTCCGCCACCCGCATGTATTTGGTAATCAGCATGCAGAAGATGTCGAATCCGCGCTTGGAACATGGGAACAGATGAAGGCAGAGGAGCAGCAGATCAAGGGAATTGCGGACGCGAGACCTTCCGTACTGGACGGTGTGCCGCGTGACTTGCCTGCGCTCATGAAGGCCTATAAGCTGCAGAAAAAGGCGGCTAAAGTCGGATTTGACTGGGACAATGCCAAGGATGTACTTGACAAAGTGGCCGAAGAATTGCAAGAATTGCGAGAGGCGATACGAGATGCGGGATCGGATCAAGACGATGCCGTGAAGGATGAAGAGCTGGATCATGCGCGCGAGGAACTCGGCGATCTATTATTCGCTGTCGTGAATGTATCTCGGTTCATTGACGCCGATCCGGAAGAGTCGTTAACATATACGAACCGTAAATTTGTACGCCGATTTCAATACATCGAAGAACAACTTCGTATAAAGGGTAAATCTTTTGACCAAACTGATTTACTAGAAATGGAGCAATGGTGGCAGGAAGCGAAGCGCTTAGAGCCATAATGCTTGGGGTGCAGCGGACTACTGCTCTCTATTTTTCGTCAAAATATGAAAAAATGCCGCACCCGGGAAGGAATTTGGTGATGAAGCAAGAATACATACAAGCATCAACATTCCAAGGCTCGGGCAAGCGCCTGTAGACCATTATTCATTTCAACTATGAAAAAGAGGAATTGGGAGGACAATACACATGAACAAAACAGATTTGATCAACAACATTTCCACAAAAAGCGGTTTGACTAAGAAGGACGTTGAATCCGTACTGAACGGCTTCTTTGGTGAAGTAACAGACGCTTTGGCTAGTGGCGACAAAGTTCAATTGATCGGCTTCGGCACATTCGAAACACGCAAGCGCGCTGGCCGCACAGGTCGCAACCCGCAAACAGGTAACACAATCGAGATTCCTGAATCTACAGTTCCTGCATTCAAAGCGGGCAACAAGCTTAAAGAAGCTGTAAAATAATGCGTCTAGACAAGTTCCTGAAAGTATCGCGGCTCATCAAGCGGCGTACTGTCGCGAAGGATGTGTCCGAGCAGGGGCGTGTTGAACTGAATGGCCGTGAAGCGAAGCCGAGCACGACAGTGAAGGTCGGCGACGAGATTACGGTACAATTCGGGCAGAAGCTCGTCACCGTCCGAGTAGAGCGTCTCCAAGAGACGACGAAGAAGGAAGAGGCGGCGGGCATGTATACGCTGCTGAAGGAAGAAGCAATTCCAAGAGACAACGGATTGAACTGGTAACAGCCAGTCCATTGCGATAGAAATGCATATTCCAACGAGCAAGGAAGCGGTTATCCGTCTGAGAAGACGGAACCGCTTCTTTTGATTTGCGAGGAAACATTCAGTGGTGTGTAGCAGTTTTATATAGGTCTCTCCTTGATATAGAGCATTATGGGTATTCGGTCATGGGCTATCATGCGGAGGACATACGCGCTATAATGGAATAAGCAATCCCACTGAGGTGGGATTCAACATCATAACATTCCGTGCTTCAGCACGGGAGAGGTTCGCAATCTCCCTCTATAAAAAACTAAGGCTGACAGCATCCTACAGGGCTATCTTTCCTTAGTGCTGTCTTTTTTTGTGCTTACAGGGGCTGTATATCGGCTATAGCCAACGAACAGCCAACCTGAGCAAGCACAGGCCTTCTGTCTTAGGAGACCCTTTATAGGGTTGTGAGGGGACAGGAAAGGATGAAGAATACATGAAGCAAGTAAATGAACAAGTATGCAACAACCACGTTTCCTCAGCCGGCGAAGCAGCTTGGAATGCAGATTCCCATAGCCAAGCGCATGCAGGACGGAAGCAAGGCAAGGCTGTCGTCGTCTTTAGTGGCGGGCAAGACAGCACAACCTGTCTGTTTTGGGCACTGCAGCGATTTGAGGAAGTCGAGACGATCACCTTTGACTATGGACAACGCCATAAGTCAGAGCTGGAGCATGCGAAGGCGATTGCCGGTAAGTTGGGTGTACCGCACCGGATCCTCGATATGTCCTTGCTCAATCAACTGGCTCCCAATGCGTTGACGCGAGACGACATCGCGATTGAACAGGAAGAAGGCGAACTTCCGAGCACCTTTGTGGAAGGACGGAACTTATTGTTCTTCTCCTTCGCTGCTGTCTATGCGAAGCAGATTGGAGCACGCCATATCGTTACAGGAGTATGTGAGACGGACTTCAGTGGTTATCCAGACTGCCGCGACGTATTTGTCAAATCGCTCAATGTTACGCTGAATCTGGCAATGGATTATGGATTCGTACTGCATACCCCGCTGATGTGGCTGGATAAGGCAGATACGTGGCGTCTTGCTGACGAACTTGGTGCCTTCGACTTCGTTCGTACCGAAACGGTAACTTGCTACAACGGACTTCCGGGAGATGGATGCGGAGAATGCCCGTCCTGCAAGCTGCGCAAGGCAGGACTTGAACGTTACCTGATGGAACGTAAGCAAGAGGAGGGGACAAGCCGATGAGTACTCCTGGGCCATTCCGTATCGTCGATAAGCTGCAAGTGCTGGGAGCCGACATTTCACAGGATTCGCTGCGTTATCACCGTCATCGGGTACTTGTGAGCAAAGAGTTTACCTTCGATGCTGCCCACCATTTACATGCTTATGAAGGCAAATGTAAAAACCTTCATGGGCATACGTACAAGGTTGTTTTTGGGTTAAGCGGATTTGTAAATGAAATCGGGCTGGCGCTCGATTTTGGAGATATAAAGGAGATTTGGAAGGATAGAATCGAGCCTTATCTCGATCATCGTTACTTGAATGAAACACTCCCACCGATGAATACAACGGCAGAGAACATGGTCGTGTGGTTGTATGAACAAATGCAAGTTGCATTGCAAACTGAACCTTACACAGAGCGATGCGAAGGGGGAAGGGTAGAATTTGTTCGGCTCTATGAGACTCCGACCAGCTATGCGGAAGCACGACGGGAGTGGATGGAGCAATGACGATTCCTGTTCTCGAAATATTTGGCCCTACTGTGCAGGGAGAAGGGCTTCTAGTTGGCCAGAAGACGATGTTCGTCCGTACAGCAGGCTGTGATTACCGCTGCTCTTGGTGCGATTCTGCCTTTACATGGGATGGTTCTGCCAAAGACGATATCCGTCAGTTGACGGCAGATGACGTTATTGCAGAGCTAGATCGTCTGGCTGAGGGACGCTATGGGCATGTTACGATATCTGGCGGCAACCCAGCCTTGCTGGAATGTATGGGCGAGTTGGTCCAACGTCTCGGCGAACGCGGGGTTCGCACGGCTGTAGAGACACAGGGATCACGCTGGCAGAACTGGCTCTTGGATATTAATGATGTCACGCTGTCTCCGAAGCCACCAAGCTCTGGGATGGGTACAAACTTCACACGCTTGGATGAGATCGTAGGCAAGCTATGGAATCGGTCTGCACGCAAGGGACTATGCCTGAAGGTCGTTGTGTTCAATGAAGATGACATGCAGTATGCGATAGAAGTCCATGAACGCTACCCTGAGATTCCATTCATCATGCAGACGGGGAATGAGGATGTCCATAGCGGAGATGACCAGGAGTTGGTACAGAAGCTGCTTCGGCAATATGAATGGTTGATCGATAAGGTTGCCTTAGAACCGCGCTTGAACCAGATACGTGTGCTGCCCCAGCTGCACACATTGGTGTGGGGCAACAAGCGTGGCGTATAGCGCGATGTCTATCTTCTGCCTACACAGGTGGAATGGAGTTCTAGATACAAGTATGGCTCGTACAACTCATGCAGGATTACAGGTTATCCTACGAAAATGATACAGAGGGAGATTCAATGACGATGGCAGGAAGAAATGAAGCAGAATTGCATTTGAAGCAGCTTGGATTGAAGACGGAGTACCCGTCAGACTATGCACCAGACATTTTGGAGTCATTCGACAACAAACATCCTAACCGGGATTATTTCGTCAAATTCAATTGTCCGGAATTTACAAGTCTATGTCCGATTACGGGACAGCCAGACTTTGCGACCATTTACATCAGCTATATCCCGGGTGTGAAATGTGTGGAGAGCAAGTCGCTCAAGCTGTATTTGTTCAGTTTTCGCAACCATGGCGACTTCCATGAGGATTGCGTGAACATCATAATGAATGATCTGATTAAGCTGCTTGATCCGAGATATATCGAGGTATGGGGCAAATTTACCCCGCGTGGCGGCATCTCGATTGACCCGTACTGCAACTATGGCCAGCCGGGTACGAAATATGAAGAGATGGCTGCTCATCGACTGATGAACCATGATATGTATCCAGAGAAGGTAGACAACCGCTAAGGTATAAGATGCTGGCAACGACTGAGCAATCACAATAAATAGAGCAAGCGAAGAGAGAGAGTATACGTTCATAGTATAATCCTCTCTCCTTGCTATAGTTGCAGTTCTAATCTTCAATCTCCTTCATAAGCTAGTGTTGAGAAGGAGGGGTACATGCCATGGTTGATTTCAATAAGCCAGCGGCCAAGCGCCAAGAAGTGAAGATGATGAACCGCAAGCTCCTCGAGATTAGCGGAGTGAGCAAGGTAGAGAGCTTCGACAGTGAGGAGTTCCTGCTTGATACAGAATGCGGCTTCTTGACGATACGCGGCCACAATTTGCATATTAAAAATTTGAGCCTGGAACAAGGCTTGGTTGCCATCGAAGGTACGGTCAACTCCCTGACCTATTTGGATGCGAATGCGCAGGACAAGTCGAAGGGCTTTTTCGGTAAGTTATTCAAGTGAACCTCCACACTCAATGGATGACCGTGATGCTCATGATGATGAGCGGACTTGCGCTTGGTCTGGTGTTCGACAGCTACCGTGTCGTCGCAGGCCAATTCAAGTTTCCACGGTGGACGCTGCCTGTATTCGATCTACTCTATTGGCTGGCAGCGACGCTATTCGTGTTCCAAATGCTCGTGAAGGGCAATCAGGGAGAATTAAGATTTTATGTGCTGCTTGGTCTAGCAGCAGGCGCATGGCTGTATGCTGTCTTTCTTAGCAGAATAACCGTTATGATTGTGAAATGGGTAGTTGCCGCCATAAAGGCCATATGGCACTTCGCAATGCGGTGTGTGTATGTGCTTATTGTACTGCCGTTCAAAGGGATATGGGCAGGAATAAAAGCACTTACATTATTTTTCATATCGTCTGCTATGTTCCTCCTCAAAATTGTGCTACAATGTTTACGACCGCTCTGGCTGCTCATCGCATGGTTGTTCAAGCCGCTTGTCATGCCGCTATGGAACCGATTCAGAATGACGGAACGGTGCAAGGGCATATGGCAAGGGGTGATATCAGCCGGCAAGCGCATTTCCGCGTGGCTCATTGGTGTACGTTGCCAGATGAGGCGGTTCCTTGACCTGTTTAGACGCAAGCGTTAGCGGGTAAGGTGTATCGTGAGCTACTGATACAAGGGGGTGCACGTATGTCGGTGTCTAAATCCCGAAGACATACTCCAAGCCGCAACCAAGATAACAAAATAGCGGGAGCCAAGCGCAGATTGCGCATGTGGCTGATCTTCATGGCGTTGTTTATAGGGTGGGGCACGTATACGTACTTCAGTCAATTGAACACGATGGAAGAGCTTCGCTCAGATTTGAAGGCGCGTGAGAAGGAGAAGGGCGAAGTCGAACAGGTTCGCAACGATCTGCGTCAAGAGGTCGATCGGCTCAATACAACGGAATACATACTGCAATTGGCGCGAAGCCGAGGTATGGTGCTTCCGGACGAACTCCTCATCCGCAAACACGACGAATAGAGCGTAAAATCAGGACAACCGTCGGTTGACCAATGTTGCGCCATTACAGTATAATCACGACATAAGCATTGCTTTTTTGCTTTTGAGCAATGTTCCGTTTAACATTTTAAGGGAGGAACATTTTATTCTATGACAATTGAAGTGGGCACCAAGTTAGAAGGCAAGGTGACAGGGATTACGCATTTTGGAGCGTTCGTTGATCTGTCGGGAGGTGTCACGGGACTGGTTCACATCTCTGAAATTGCCGATAACTATGTCAAGGACGTGAATGACCATTTGAAGATTGACGATACAGTCACGGTCAAAGTTATTAACGTCGACAAGGACGGCAAGATCGGCTTGTCTATTAAGCAAGCAGTCGATAAACCTGTAACGGAACAGAGACCTCCAAGAGGACCTCGTCCGGACCGTCCTCCAGGAAGAGACGGGGGCAATAGCAGGTATGGACACGGGAACCGGGATCGAGGGGGACGCAAGTCGCCTAGTTTCGCTTCTTTTGAGGATAAGATGTCGCGCTTCCTTAAGGATAGTGAAGAACGCATTTCTTCTTTGAAGAAGAATACGGAATCCAAGCGTGGAGGCCGTGGAGCACGCCGCATGTAATCGTCCATGACGACAACGTAATTAAAGCCGCAAGCCGGGCAACCGGTTTTTGCGGTTTTTTTGCGTGTGCAGATAAGCAAAACATGTAGACATCCGGACGCCATGATCTGACGGGATCGTCGTTTCCTTGCCGCACAATTGCTGGAAAAACTTTTTTTGTCGTGTCGGCCTGCCTGTACGACAGGTTCTTACGCCTTTCCGTATGCTTTATTGTCAAATGACCGTCGACCCTAGCGGATGGACGACAAAAATATGACATCTTCTCTTCAAAGCTGCTTAAATGGAAATCGGCCAAACCCCTGATACGCGCACATATTCCGCACTGGAAAGCGCTCGCGACGCTTGTCGGAAAGTTTTTTTGACCCCTTTCCTTTTTATGACAAACTATTTCTATCACCTTTTCTATAATGAGAGGCACACAATTCATAGAATAGGTGGTGCCAAATGATGAGTAAGACAAAGATCATTCCATTTCCAAAAAGAGGCTGGCAGGATATCAAGGAAGAAGGAACCGGATGGATGAATGTGCCTAGCAAATGGCGTCTGGACGGATTCCAACGTATGCTAGGTACGCGCAAATGGACGATTATGTTCGTCCTGATCGGCTTCCTTCTTGGTCGTGCCATGATCTTGAATGAATTATTCCCGTTTGCGGCTGCCTTTTTTGCGGTTGTATATTTCTCGCGCCGGGAGCTGGCTACGTGGGTGGGAACTGCATTGTTAGCCGGAAGCTTGTTCGCTCCAGAGCAAATTACAATAATGATGGGGATGCAGCTGCTGCTCATTGTCCTCATGTATCGTGGATGGAAGGCTTATGATAGA
This sequence comes from Paenibacillus sp. cl6col, assembly GCF_900102125.1. Lineage (NCBI taxonomy): Bacteria > Bacillati > Bacillota > Bacilli > Caryophanales > Paenibacillaceae > Paenibacillus > Paenibacillus sp. cl6col. The sequence goes on along the minus strand of NZ_FNAZ01000018.1, from coordinate 23,364 downwards.
CGTTCAGATATGAACATCGCACCATTGATGGTGTTTGCGGCTAGTCTTATTGTGAAGCTGCTCGTCACTTTTCTATCACACTCTTTTACTTGGTATGCCCTAGCAATGGATGTTACAGATGCGGCGCTTGGCTTCGTCTTAACGCTCGTATTTGTTCAAGCCCTACCCGTACTAACGATGAGTAAACGCAATTATACGCTTCGTGTGGATGAAATGATTTGCCTAATGATTCTGCTTGCTTCTATGATGACAGGTGCTGTCGGCTGGAGTGTACAGGGCATGCAGCTGGATCATATTTTATCACGCTATTTCGTTCTTCTGTTTGCCCTAGTTGGCGGAGCGCCGTTAGGCGCATCAGTAGGCGTTGTGCTAGGACTAATCCTTGGTCTTGCAGAGCCGAGCTCACTATCGCAAATGAGCGTACTAGCCTTCTCTGGTCTGCTTGCAGGACTGCTGCGGGAAGGGAAGCGCTGGGCAGTTGCCTTCGGTATGCTGCTAGGTACGGCAATCTTATCGGTCTATATTGGTCCTCCTGAGCAGGTCATGGTATCGACATGGGAGACGATAGCCGCAGCCGCCCTATTTCTGCTTACTCCCAAATCCATATGCCGCACATTGGCTAAGTATGTCCCAGGGACGAGTGAGCATACGAATTCACAGCATGAATATGCGAAGCGCATGCGCGACATGACGGCAGAGCGCGTCCAGCAGTTCTCCAAGGTATTCGATCAGCTGTCACACAGCTTCAAGCAGGCTGCACCTACGACGACTGGTGATGCACCTGCGCAGGCAGGTGAGGAAGAGATATCGGATGGAGTTATTGAGGCTGCATCCGTGGTTACATGCGGGGCATGTCCGCGAAGGCAGGCATGTTGGGGCCGCAAGTCGATCCAGACGATGACGATGATGAAGCAAATGCTCGTGAAGGTGGAGGGGAACCCGGAGTTCGCATGGAAGGACAAGCCGCTCCCTCACTCTTGGAAGACACATTGCCTGCGGGCGCATCAGATGCTTACGGTGCTGCGAGATCAGCATATTCGGAACATACATGAGGAACATTGGCGCAGGCAGCTGCAGGACAGTCGCCAGTTTGTAGCTGAGCAATTATCAGGGGTTTCGCAGGTCATGGACGACTTAGCGAAGGAAATTCAGCGCGAGGGCAGAGAACTGTTCATGCAGGAGGAGCAGATCCGTCAGGCCGTAGAAGATCTAGGATTGTCGGTTCACCGTGTAGATATCATGTCACTGGATCCTGGGCGTGTGGAGATTGAAATGGTGCATTCCTTCACGGAAGGATATGATGAATGCCGCAAGCTGATTGCCCCGCTGCTGTCAGATATATTGGGCGAGCATATTGCCGTACGGGACGAATCCATTACCAGATCGGAAGGGCAGGGGGTTGTCTCCTTCGTAACCGCGAAGGCCTTCGAGGTTGATACAGGGATGGCGGGTACTGCCAAGGGAGGTGGAATGCTGTCGGGAGATAGCTTTAGTGCGCTCGAGCTGGGCAGCGGCAAGTTCGCTGTTGCTTTAAGTGACGGAATGGGGAATGGAGAGAGGGCGCGTTTGGAGAGCAGCACGGCACTTCACTTGCTTGCTCAGCTGCTTCAGGCAGGAATTGAGGAGCAGTTGGCGATCAAGTCCGTCAATTCGGTGCTGACCCTTCGATCTCCTGATGAAGTGTACGCTACACTAGATTTAGCAATTATTGATTTATTCTCTGCCAAGACGATGTTGATTAAGAGTGGTTCAACGCCAAGCTTCATTAAGCGAGGCGAAGAAGTTCATTTAGTTTCCTCGAACAATTTGCCGATAGGTATATTACAGGATATTGAAATTGAACTGGTTGACGCCTCTCTATCACCGGGTGATATCGTGGTAATGATGACAGACGGGGTATTTGATGCGCCTGGGTCGGCCGTTAATAAGGAATTATGGATGAAGCGGCTCATCCAGGAGCTCGAGACCGACGACCCGCAGGAAATTGCTGATCTCCTGCTAGAGACTGTCATCCGGCATTCGGGCGGACGTATTGATGATGATATGACCATTGTTGTCACGCGTGTAACGAGACATCGACCACAATGGGCGACTTTGCACTGGAGTGGGGGTGATCGAATCGAACGGCCGATGCCTGTCAGTTGATTATCCATGAACAGACAATGAACGATTATTCCTCATTTGCTTCTCAGACTTCTCCCGAGAGGGGAGGACTCACACTATGGTTAAACTCTCCTATTATGGGGCACACTAGAACTATATTCATAGTGACCATAGGGAGATGAATGAAGGATGATGAAGCAAATTCTTCTCATTACGGATGGATGCTCCAATGTAGGCATTCAGCCAGCCATTGCCGCCGCGGAGGCAAGGGAGAACGGAATAACGGTCAATGTAGTCGGCATTGTTGATTATGGTACAATTGGACAATTGGGTGCTTGCGAGATTGAGGAGATTGCTAGTGCAGGCGGTGGTGTAAGCCGCATCGTGCAATCGCATGAGCTGTCACAGACGATTCAGATGATGACACGTAAGACGGTAGTGCAGACGATACAGCAGGCTGTGAATAAGGAATTGAAGCTAATTCTGGGTGATGCTGCAACTGATGGCGTGCAAGCACTTCCACTGGAGAAGCGTTCTGAAGTGGTTCGTGTCATGGACGAAATGACGGAACAGTCAGCGCTTAAGGTGGCGCTGCTCATTGATGCTAGTGCAAGCATGAAGCCGAAGCTGGCCGCAGTCGAGGAAGCGATACGAGATTTAATGCTTAGCCTGCAAGCTCGAAGCGGCAAGAGTGAGCTGTGTGTATTTCATTTTCCTGGCCCATATGGGGGAGAGGAAGCAGTACAGGACTTGGAGTGGACGGATGAAATCACGCGTGCGAAGAAGTTGTTCCAGCGACTGAATATGCGTGGGACAACACCGACTGGCCCGGCTTTGCTGCAAGTCATAGATTATTATCGTGCGGCACCTCGTACTGTGAACAAGGAAGCAGAAGTGGTGCCTATTAATCATCATGAAAGAATGGAAATGGACGGGGTATGGAGTGACTACATCGTTTAAGGAAAGGCGACAACTCAATAGATCATCCCAAAAATCCCAAAAGGGAGACTCCCATCACCAGTTGCGGGCAGGCATGGTGCTGGATGGGGTATGGAATCACCGTGCCTATCGGATTGAGCGTCTTCTTGGAAGTGGCGCCAATGGGGTAGTCTATCTGGTGACGATGCTGTCGGCCCCTAATGATGGACGTGGGGGAACGATAGGCACCTTTGCGTTGAAAATAAGCGCCAACGCCGTTGATCTCCAATCGGAAGTGAATGCCCTTGGCAGTCTGGAGAAGCAGCGGCGAACATCCTCCCGATCATCAGCTCACCAAGACAATCGCCCCTTCCTTGTTGATGTAGATGATGCAGATATGAATGGGGAGCGTATATCCTTTTATGTAATGCGCTATGTTCCAGGTGAAAGTATTAAAGCTTACATCCGGAAGAAGGGCCCCAGGTGGTACGGTATAGTGGGGAGCAAACTGCTGGCGAAGCTGCATAATGTACATCGGCATGGATGGGTATTCGGCGATCTTAAGGCGGAAAATGTCATTGTAGGTAATGGCGGAGAGGTTGAGCTTGTTGATTATGGAGGATTAACGAGCAGAGGGAAGAGCGTAAAGCAATTCACTGAAATGTATGATCGGGGGTATTGGCATGCAGGCTCGCGTACAGCAGATGATGGATATGATCTGTTCTCATTTGCCATATTGACGATTCAAGTGCTCGGGGGAAAGGAGTTCCGTGAGCGCATGAAGCGAGCATTGCCCCAAACGCGGGAAGTAAAGGAAGTACTGGAGCTTGTTCATACTCATCCTGTCCTGCGGCATTATGAGTCATGGCTTGTCCATGCGTTAAAGGGGACATTTGCAAATTCGGAAGAAGCATGCCGGATGTGGGATGAATTAAGTCGCCGCTTGCATCGATCGGGGATGCGGCCATACCGGCCAACTCCGCTATGGATGAAGTGGTTTTTTGCTGTATCTGTTATTTTGTTTGCAATTAGTATCGTATGGTGGACAGGAAGCTTCTATTAATTTTATAGCCTAAATTGTGGTATATTGGTAACAATCATATGCATCTTATCCGTAGGAACAACGTAGTTATACATACATACTTATTAAGAAGATGTTCGAAATGGAGGCAGTTGAGCTCAATCGACTTCCGATGGATGCAGTGCAGGCTTCACGGGCTCGATTGGTAGCACGCTGATTTTGAACGTGCTTCATCGATTTGGTATGCTTCATACATAGCAAGACGGGACATGAACCTGCACGTGAGTGGAGCTTTACTGCGGAAGCATGCAGGTGCTTGAATGAATGCCGGGAATCGGGGATGAATAATGACAGCAGGACAATCATCGGACGGTGAGCAATTCAATACTTGGGACAAATGGATAGAGCGATTGGAAGCCGATTGGTGTAAGAGAGGTCTCTGGGGTGCAGGTGCTGTAATGGTAGTAGCTGTATCAGGCGGTCCGGATTCGATGCTGCTTCTACATGCATTGGCTGCATTGAACGAACGAAGTGACTGCAAGCCGGGCAGGCTCATTGTTGCCCATGTTCATCATGGATTTCGCGGGCAAGAATCAGATGAAGAGGCCAGATTCGTCGAGCAGGAAGCGGCAAGATTGGGGCTTCCATTTGAGATGATCCGGGTCGATGCTCCTGGTTTAGCGAAGCGGGAAGGACTTAATCCTCAGGCGGCAGCAAGGCAGCTTCGATATGAGTTCCTCATCCGTACTGCCAGTCATTATGGAGCTACTCATGTTGCGCTTGCTCATCATGCGGATGACCAAGCCGAGACCGTACTTATGCGCTTAATAAGAGGATCAGGCAGCACGGGGTTAGCTGGAATGGCGTGGAGCCGCGAAGAAGAAGGGCTGCTCTTTGTTCGGCCATTGCTAATGCTGCGTAAGATGGAAGTGCTCCATTGGTGCTCAGTGCGGGACATTCCATATGTGAACGACAGCAGCAACACCAAGCGCAGTTATTTTCGCAATCGGATGCGACTGGATATTATCCCTCAGCTTGAGGAGGAGAATCCGAGACTTGTTGAAGCGCTCTGCAGGATGGCGGACTCACTGCGTGATGAAGATGATTATATGGAAGCGGAGACCCGCAGGTTGTTTCAACGTCACGTAAAGGCGGTAAACGATGGTAGGTCCGGTGACAGCAATGCCGCATTATTTATTCCGCATGTGCAGGCGGGATATATTCTTGATCGGAACACCTTTCTAGGATTACATGTTGCTTTACAACGCAGGTTGATTAAACTAATATTAAATTATCTTACACGAGGTTCGGATCAGATTGATTTTGAAGCCGTTGACTCAGCAAGAGTGAGGGCAGCAGGCGAGTGTTCGACTACGTGGAGGGTGGATGTTGCTCAAGACATTGTATTTGCGCGTGAATATGAGCGTTTGCTATGGCTTCGGATACACCATGATTCTACAGAAGGTGCAGACTGCAAGACTGGCTTTACGATACATAGAACCGATGCAATGGGGCAATTGTCATTACCGAATAACAATAGCACACTGCGGTGGACGACTGTGGCAGAAGTGAAGGCTGGCAGCGATGCCGGAAGGAGCGAGAGCTTTTCAGCGGGTCAACATCATCACGGACAGGCTTGGGAAGCTTCATTTGATGCTGAAGAGCTGTGTTGGCCGCTTGTTGTTCGTACTCGGCAGCCAGGAGATCGGATGCGGGTGCAAGGACTAAATGGCAGCAAAAAAGTGCAAGATATGTTCGTTGACTTGAAAATCGCGCCGTCATTGCGTGACACGATTCCTCTTGTTGCGGACGCGAACGAACACATTGTGTGGATACCTGGAGTGCGGCGTTCTAATGCGGCATATGTGCAGCCTTCGACACAAGCGGTCGTTCATTTTGCACTGGAGGGCGGAGCCCATGAGCGATCTGTCCATCCATGAGGTAACGAACACATAGCCGGTCATTGGGTTGCCGCATGGAACGATTAACGTTCACATAAGATTGAGTATTCACAATAGGAGGGCCCATCATTGCATAACGACATTGAGAAGGTAGTATTTAGCGAGGAACAGCTTCAAGCAAAAGTACAGGAATTGGGTGAACAGATTAGCCGCGATTACGCTGGTAAATGTCCGCTCGTTATTTGCGTGCTCAAGGGCGCGTTCATTTTTATGGCCGATTTGGTCAAGAATGTTACAGTACCGTTGGAATTGGACTTCATGGCGGTATCCAGCTATGGCGCATCGACGAAGTCTTCGGGCGTTGTGCGCATTATGAAAGATTTGGATGTATCGGTTGAAGGCCGCGACGTTCTCATTGTGGAGGACATTATTGATACAGGGCTGACCCTCAGTTACTTAATTGAGGTGCTTCAGGGCCGCAAGGCGAACTCGATCCGTGTAGTTACTCTGTTCGATAAGCCAGCGCGTCGCACCACTAATATGGAAGCAGACTACAAAGGCTTCGTTCTGCCGGATGAGTTCATCGTTGGGTACGGACTTGATTTTGCTGAGAAGTATCGCAACCTTCCATACATTGGCGTATTGAAGCGTGAGATTTATTCCGACGAGGTGTAGAATCATTCATTCTCATCGCTTAGATGGTCAAGTTGTGATGGCAATACGTGCTATGATACAATAATTTCGTGTCTTTGAGAGGAGGTTGGGGATGAATCGCTTTTTTAAGAACTCTGGTTTTTATCTGATTCTTTTTCTAGTCGTGGTCGGCATTGTCCAATTCATTGGCAACGGCGGAGAAGCCACGGAAACCCCGAGATATGACCAGTTTCGCAAAGAGTTAGCGGCCAACAATATAGACGAAATGACGATTCAATATGAAGGTCGGGCATATTTGGTCATCGGTAAATATAAGAAAATTCCAGATGGACAGAAATCTCAGCAGTTCGTAACGTATATTCCAGATAGCTCACCAGCTATTGAGGAGATTATGAAGGCCGATACGGCACAGCAATCCCTCAAGCTTACGTGGAAGAAGATGGAGGAGCAAAGCCTATGGCTGACGGTTCTGACTTCCTTCATTCCATTTGTGATCATGTTCATCCTGTTCTTCGTCTTCTTTAATCAAGCTCAGGGTGGCGGCGGCAAGGTCATGAATTTCGGTAAGAGCCGTGCTCGCTTGTATAATGAAGAGAAGAAGCGTGTTACCTTCGAGGATGTTGCAGGGGCGGATGAAGAGAAGCAGGAATTGGTCGAGGTCGTCGAATTCCTTAAGGATCCGCGCAAGTTCGCAGCACTCGGCGCACGCATACCGAAGGGCGTTCTTCTGAACGGTCCTCCAGGTACAGGTAAGACATTGCTTGCACGTGCTGTTGCAGGCGAAGCAGGAGTTCCTTTCTTCAGCATTTCTGGTTCTGACTTCGTTGAAATGTTCGTCGGTGTCGGTGCATCCCGTGTGCGAGACCTGTTCGAAAATGCGAAGAAAAATGCTCCTTGTATTATCTTTATTGATGAAATCGATGCTGTTGGTCGTCAGCGCGGCGCCGGTCTTGGCGGCGGTCATGACGAGCGGGAGCAGACGCTTAACCAATTGCTCGTCGAGATGGACGGTTTCGGCGCCAATGAAGGAATCATCATTGTCGCAGCAACGAACCGACCGGATATTCTCGATCCAGCATTGCTCCGTCCAGGTCGTTTCGACCGTCAAATCACAGTGGATCGCCCTGACTTGAAGGGCCGGGAAGCTGTATTGAAGGTTCACGCGCGCAACAAGCCGCTGAACAAGGACGTGAAGCTGAATACAATTGCCAAGCGTACAACTGGATTTACTGGTGCCGACTTGGAGAACTTGCTGAACGAAGCAGCATTGCTTGCAGCGCGCAAAAACCATAAAGACATTACGATGACAGATGTGGACGAAGCAATCGACCGCGTTATCGTAGGTACAGAGAAGCGCAGCCGCATGATCAGCGATCGAGAAAAACGTATTGTCGCGTTCCATGAAGCCGGTCATACCATTATCGGATACTTCTTGGAACATGCAGATATGGTGCACAAGGTTACGATTATTCCTCGCGGACGTGCTGGCGGATACGTCATCATGCTGCCGAAGGAAGATCGTATGCTTACAACAAAGCAAGAGCTTCTGGACAGAGTTACAGGTTTGCTTGGTGGTCGGGTTGCTGAGGAATTGTTCATCGGCGAAATTGGCACAGGCGCTTATAGTGACTTCCAGCAAGCAACACGAATTGTGCGCAGCATGATTATGGAGTACGGCATGAGCGAGAAGCTCGGCCCAATGCAGTTCGGCAACCGTCAAGGAGAAGTATTCCTCGGTCGTGACCTTGGTCATGAACAGAACTACTCTGATGCGATTGCTTACGAAATCGATCAGGAGATGCAGCGTATCATGAACGAGTGCTACGAGCGTGCGAAGACATTGCTGACGAAGCATACTCGCGAAATGAACCTCATCGCCAATACATTGCTTGAGTTGGAGACACTCGAACTTGATCAAATCAAGCAATTGATCGAGAATGGCCACATCTCCGATAAGAAGTCGGATGGAGATGAGTCTGCCGGCACACCGGTGACAGGCGGCACATCCTCCAGTACGCCAATTATTGAAACTACTGGCGATGTGAAGGTGAACCTTGTTGGCAAGCCAGAGAAGCTTGGCCCTACGCAGTGGGATTCCCCAGCTGATGCTAAGCCGGAAGGCGACATTCCGAACGGAGCCTCACCAGAGGACTTCCGCAGCAATGAGCCACAGGCAGTTGAACGTCCAGATGCTCCTTCCGAGCAGTCAGAGACGAATACAGATGCCACAGGCAATCCGGATGACAACAAGAACAAGAACCAATAGAATAGCCCTCATTCGCCGATTTGGCGATTGTAAAGAGTGCACCATAGCGTGCACTCTTTTTTTATGGCTATTGAAATATTGGCGCAGTCTCGATTGTGAATTGACACAGCCATAGGCGTTGTGTAAATTAAGTGTTAATGACTACAACAAGCGGGAGACCATACGTGCAGATCATTATCACGGTTTTCGTGCCGTACTGCATGATAGATTTTTCACTTGGGTGTGGGAGCTCGTGACTGATGGAATGATGGAATTTCTGTTGGTACGAGCGATACTATAACCTGTCATCGTACAACGTTGCCACCGTTGATGATGCGTCATGCAGGTGTTCTTCTGACCTGCTAGGAGCGTAAAGAATACATCAAGATTGAAGCAACGGGCGAGTTCACACTCTACCGTTCGCGGCAAAGCGTTGATCGGTGTCGATGTCAATTCCGTATAAGCGTTTCCATGGTTATAACGGTCGACATCAATCTTGACTTGAATGCGAAGAAAGAGGGATAGAACTGTGATTCTCGTTATCGATGTAGGAAATACAAATATTGTTCTAGGTGTATATCAACAGGAGACGCTGCAGCATTTTTGGAGGCTGTCCACGAATCGTCAAGCGACAGCGGATGAATATGGTGTCATGATCCACAACTTATTCTCACTGGCAGGGCTTTCGGTTAAGGATATCGATGGAGTTATTATCTCGTCTGTCGTTCCACCGATTATGTCTACGATGGAACTCTTGTGTGAGACATACTTGTACAAGACGCCGCTTATCGTAGGGCCAGGCGTAAAGACAGGTTTGAATATCCGATATGAAAACCCGCGTGAGGTTGGTGCAGACCGCATCGTGAACGCGGTTGCTGCCATCGACCAATACGGTGGTGAGATGCCACTTGTAGTTGTCGATTTCGGTACAGCGACAACTTTTGATGTGATTGATGTGCAAGGCAATTACTTGGGCGGGGCAATCGTTCCGGGGATTGGCATCTCTACTGAGGCGCTCTATCAGCGTGCAGCGAAGCTCCCTCGTATTGAACTGACGAAGCCGAAGTCCGTTATTGGCCGCAATACGGTTCATTCCATGCAGGCAGGCATCATATTCGGATACGCTGGACAAGTTGATGGGATCGTGGATCGCATAAGCCAAGAACTAGGCGCACAACCTAAGGTCGTTGCAACCGGTGGCTTGGCGGAGCTCATTGCAAGCGAATCGCGTACAATTGATACGACGAATCCACTGCTGACCCTTGAGGGGCTGCGTCTCATTTACAATCGTAACCAATAATATAGAGAAAATCGTTGTAAACTGTCATTCGTTTTTAAAATATGTAAGGCAACAGGAGGCACTCATGGAAGAGAGCAAGCAACAACAGAACATCACTCAAGATACCGTGCAGGATTTGCTTATCCGTGGGACTGGATTAGGTGGAAAGGTACGGATTTTTGCTGCGCGCACGACTAACTTGGTTAATGAGCTGCAACGTCGCCACGGTACATACCCAACAGCAACAGCTGCATTAGGGCGTACAGTAACGGCTGCTGCAATGATGGGTGCGATGCTGAAGGGCGAAGAGAAGCTTACGGTGCAAGTGAAGGGTGATGGCCCTATTGGTCAGGTCGTTGCGGATGCCAACGCACGTGGAGAGATTCGCGGCTATGTGACACATCCCCAAGTTCATTTGGCGAGCAACGCCGAGGGCAAGCTGGATGTTGCGGGAGCAGTAGGCCGCAGCGGCTTCATTCACATTACGAAGGATCTAGGCTTAAAGGAACCTTACCGCGGAAGCTCTCCGATTATTTCGGGAGAACTGGGTGAGGACTTTACGTATTACTTTGCAACGTCGGAGCAGACGCCATCCGCAGTTGGGCTTGGCGTACTCGTAGACACTGACAATTCTGTACTACATGCAGGTGGATTCATTATTCAATTGCTGCCAGGCTTGTCTGATGAGGAAATAACGGAGATTGAACAATCGTTAAGCACATTGCCTCCGGTAACAGCCTTGCTTGATCAAGGCATGGAGCTTGAAGAGCTGGTAACATGGATCGTGAAGGATGTTCACATTATGGATCAGATGCCGCTTGTGTTCCAATGCCAATGCTCAAGAGAACGCGTGGAAAGCACGCTTATTAGCTTGGGACAGGAAGAGCTGCGAGCGATTATAAATGAGGATCATAAAGCTGAAGTTGTATGTCATTTCTGCAACGAGGCGTATGCCTTCAATCGTGATGATCTTGAGAAGCTGGCAGCTGCGGCAGTGACGAAGAAGACGCAATCGTAAAGTAAGTGTAAGCACAGGCGTGCTACAAGGAAATATGAGGTAAGGGAAGCAAGCGATATGACGAGAGAAGTCAAGAGCTTATGGGGCTGTATTATTGTATTGTTTGCCTGTGTGATCGTGCTTGCAGGCATACTTATTTCACGGCTCGATGTTCCGGTCGGGCCCCCCGAGCCTGCTTCATCCGATTCCTCATCAGTCGTTGCGTCAGTTGGGTCGCATAAGATTACGCGTGCAGAGTGGAACAGAGAATTGGAGCAGCAGTACGGTGGGTTAGTACTGGAGCAGATGCTGACGAACCGAGCTGCTGAGCAGGAAGCGAAGTCGCTCGGGGTTGAGGTGACTTCTGAAGAAGTCACCCGAGAGATTAAGCGTCAAATGAAGGGTTATGAAAGTGAAGAGGCTTATTACCAAGCGATGAAAGAACAACTAGGAATGAGTCCGGAACAATTAAGCCAAGACATGCGCAATCAACTTCTATTGGAAAAAATCGCAACGTACGGCATTGATATCGGTGATGCTGATATTGACGAGTACATGCGTGAACATAAGGGTGAATACGAGCCAATCAACTCCTATCAAATGGCACATATCACAGTATCGAACATCGCTGACGCGGAAGCAATTATTGGCCGCATTAAGCAAGGCGAATCTTTCGGTTTCCTTGCAGGCGAGCTCTCTCTTGACTCCTTCTCTTCACAGCAGGGTGGGAGAATAGGGTGGATTGATGAGGATGATCCATTCATCGATCACGCGGAACTGAACCAAGTGTCCCTGATGGAAGTAGGCGATACCTCGAATCCAGTTAAGATTAAGGATGGATATGCGATTATCCAGCTTACTGGCAAGAAGGAAGTAAGGCCTGAACACCACGATGAAATGCGTGAGCGTATTCGTAAAGAAATCGCGCTGGAGAAGTCTCCTCCATTAGTACAATGGAGAAAAGCGCTCCGAGAGAAATACGGCGCGGCAATTGCAGATGCAGCCTTTTCATCACAGTAAGTGGTGACATGAATAGCAGTCCGTCCGAATAAGATGATTTATTCGGGCGGGCTTTTTGTTGTTTTTCAGACAGAGAACGAGAAAACTTGGAATATTTTTGAGTAGGTCTATTGACATTCGACTATCGGCTTGCTAATATAAATTAAAACCTAGTGAATTAGTCGGAAATATTTCAATTCCTATTAACCTGTGGGAGGGCTCTCTATGCCAAGAATCGTCAATAGCGTGACCGAACTAATCGGGGATACTCCACTTGTACGCCTGAATCGAATTGTACCGGAAGATAGCGCCGAAATTTATGTGAAGCTGGAATATCAGAATCCGGGCTCCAGTGTCAAAGACCGGATCGCAATAAGTATGATCGAGGTAGCTGAACAGGAAGGCATATTGAAGCCGGGAGATACCATTGTAGAGCCTACGAGCGGCAATACGGGCATTGGACTTGCAATGGTAGCTGCTGCGAAGGGATATAAGGCAATATTGGTTATGCCTGAGACGATGAGCATTGAGCGCCGCAATCTCCTGCGCGCATATGGAGCTGAGCTTGTGCTTACTCCAGGGGCAGAAGGAATGAATGGTGCGGTTCGCAAGGCTGAAGAGCTGGCACAAGAGAACCCTACTTATTTTATTCCGCAACAATTCAAGAACCAAGCGAACGTCAAGATTCATCGGGAGACGACAGGTCCAGAAATTGTCGAAGCAATTCAATCGCTCGATGGCAAGCTGGATGCGTTTATTGCTGGCATTGGCACAGGGGGAACAATCTCTGGCGCTGGTGAAGTGCTGAAGGAGAACTTCCCCGGCATTCAAATTGCAGCAGTAGAGCCAGCCTCATCTCCATTATTGTCTGGAGGCAAGCCGGGCCCGCACAAAATCCAAGGGATCGGGGCAAACTTCGTACCTGATATATTGAACCGTGAGATTTATGATCGAATCATTACGGTTGAGAATGAAGACGCATTTGAGATAGCGCGTCGTGTTGCGAAGGAAGAAGGCATCTTAGTCGGCATCTCCTCGGGGGCAGCGATCTATGCTGCATTGCAGCTTGCGAAGGAATTGGGAGCCGGCAAGCGTATTGTTGCAGTCGTACCAAGCAATGGCGAACGTTATTTAAGCACACCGTTATTTAATTTTGAAGATTAAGGAATGAATACATCCCCTCATCCAACTGTGTACTTGGAAGCATAATGCTTCTGACGATAGCTGAGATGGGGGGATTTTTATATGAAGGAAAATGCAGAAAATGTAAGTGGTTCATCTTTTCATCCGTAGTCTCATTGTTTATACTAATCAGTAATCCGATAATGATTATCATCCAAGGAGAGTTAGGATCGATAAGCAGGGATGATGGACTAGGGTGAAGAGGTGGTCATATGGTTCAATCAACAGTAGCAAGTGGACAGGTGCTTATCGCACAAGAGCAATGGCGCTGTTATATCGATAATCAATACACGATCCTTCCGTACGTGGTTAAGTATGAGTTGAGAGAAGAAAGTACGCACATTCCTTCTTGGGAATCGGCATGGGCAGATGCAGGGCAGAGCACCTTCGTACTGGAGAGCGGGAAGGGTGGACGCTATACGATTGTGGGGTTAGACCCCGTATCGATGATTAGAGGGAAGGGGTATTCTGCACACATCGTCCTGTCAGACGGAAATGAACAGGTACGCAAGGGAGCTCCGTTAGATATGGTGAAGGAATGGATGTCACCTTACCGTGGGCCGCGCATAGAGGGGCTTCCGAAGTTCACTGGGGGATGTGTCGGCTATATAAGCTATGACATTGCTAGATCCATTGAGCGGCTCCCCGAATTGGCGGCGGATGATTTGGATCTTCCCGATTATGTGTTTATGCAAATGAATGAGCTATGGATTGTCGATCATGAGGAACAAGCGCTATACTGTGCGGTCATGACGGAGGTTGATCCATGCGCATCACCGGCGTACAAGCGCCAAATGAAGGAGGATGAGTCCTCCAGTCAGACCGCTGAATCCATATATGAGGAATGGGTATCTAACCACTATGAGCTTGCTCACCAGCGTGCAGATAAGTTGAAGAAGCGCTGGGATGTCTGGTGGGAATCTTGCCGTAGAGATGAGGCGAAGCAGGCCGCTGAGCTTCGTCGCCGCTGTCTGGAGGAAGGCAATCTTCTCGATGTGGATGTGCTGGAAGGTGTACAGACGGCATTTCCGAAGGAGGATTTTGAGGAGGCTGTACGGCAGATTCAGCAATATATTGGTCAAGGTGATGTCTTTCAAGTAAACCTGTCCATGAGACAGATGCGTGCGCTGCGTGAAACTCCGGAACGGCTCTATGAATGGCTGAGGGTGCTTAACCCATCTCCATACATGGGACTGCTTCGTTTCCCTGACTTCCAGCTTGTTTCTTGTTCCCCCGAGCTTCTGGTTGGCCTGAAGGATGGGGAAGTGAGCACTCGTCCGATTGCAGGCACGAGACGGAGAGGGCATACCCCGGAAGAGGATGCCCGCATGGCAGAAGAGCTGCGTACGAATGAGAAGGAGCGGGCCGAGCATATTATGCTCGTTGATCTGGAGCGCAATGATGTTGGACGCATATCGGAATACGGCTCCGTACGGGTGGATGAGTTAATGACAATTGAATATTACTCGCATGTTATGCATTTGGTTTCTGAGGTGAAAGGGAAGCTGGCGGCCGGCAAGGACGCCTTCGACGTGCTGCGAGCGACATTCCCTGGAGGGACGATTACAGGAGCGCCGAAAGTGAGAACGATGGAAATCATCGAGGAATTGGAGCCAGTACGAAGAGGGCCATATACGGGATCATTCGGCTGGATTGACTATAATGGCGACATGGAATTTAATATAATTATCCGCACCATGACCGTGAAGGATGGTGTGGGTCATATTCAGGCGGGAGCGGGCATTGTTATTGATTCTGATCCAGCGCGTGAATATAAGGAGAGCTGGAACAAGGCGAAGGCTTTGTGGAAGGCAGTACAGTTGAGCGAACGCGACATGGTGGAGCGGGGAGACTAGATTAGGTAAGGCATGCCGCCAGGCATGGCCGAGAGAGGATGAGCTTAGCATGATACTTGTTATCGACAATTATGATTCTTTTACGTATAACTTGGTTCAATATTTAGGGGAGCTTGGGGAGCAGGTGGAAGTATACCGCAATGACGAAATCGACATTGAAGGTATTGAGAAGCTGCAACCGAATCATCTGCTGCTGTCGCCTGGACCGTGCACCCCGAACGAAGCAGGAATAACACTTGATGTCATTGCACATTTCAAGGGCAAGATCCCTATCTTCGGTGTATGCTTAGGTCATCAGGCAATTGGACAGGCATTCGGCGGGAAGGTTGTCCGTGCACAGCGATTGATGCATGGGAAGACATCCCCAATCTATCATGAGGGACAGTCGGTGTTTGAAGATCTGCCAAGCCCGTTTACAGCAACTCGCTATCATTCCTTATTGGTGGAGCGGGAGTCGCTGCCAGAATGTCTCGAGATTACGGCTTCTACGGAAGAAGGCGAAATTATGGGGCTTCGGCATAGAGAATATCCGATTGAAGGTGTCCAATTCCACCCTGAGTCGATCATTACGGATCACGGGCATCAGATGCTGCGCAACTTTTTAAAGTCGAAGGCGAGCGTATAATGGATGTTATCGGTTGGAATGGGAAGGTAGTACCTGTTGATCAAGCCGCGGTTTCTGTCATGGACCACGGCTTTTTATACGGCATAACCTTGTTTGAAACGATGCGCACCTACGATGGGAAGCCCTTCTTGTTGGAGCGGCATATGGAGCGGTTGACATCGGCTTGCAGATTGCTTGGTATCGACTATGTAGTGGATATGGGGCAGGTTGAACGTCATATTCGAGAAGTGATGGATGCGAACGGCCTGATGGAGGCGTATATTCGTTACACCGTAAGTGCGGGCGAGAATGGATTCGGCCTGCCACAGGAAGCGTATACACATCCGAATGTGCTAGTGCTTGTGAAGTCGCTGCCTACCTTGCAGGAAGAGCTGTATGAATGCGGCAAGCCATTGCAGCTGCTTCGTACACGGCGGAGTGGGCCCGAGGCAGACGTGCGCTTTAAGTCGGGACAATACATGAATAATATCGTCGCTAAGCGGGAGTTATCACAAATGGATTCATCCGCATTAGGAGCTGAGGGGCTCATGTTGGATTGCAATGGACATGTATCCGAAGGCATCGTGAGCAATGTGTTTTTTGTTCAGGATGGTCGTCTGTACACACCAGATGTATCGACCGGCATTCTGCTTGGTATTACAAGGCAGTGGGTCATGGAACTGGCCGACCAGGCAGGTATGCATGTGGAGGAAGGTAAGTATGGTTGGGGACAGCTATGGAAGGCAGATGAAGTATTCCTGACAACCTCCATCCAGGAACTTGTACCGGTGACGACTCTTGTCGATGCAGAAGGTGAGAAGAGACAGGTGGGCGACGGACGGATAGGTGCTTGTACGCGCGAGCTGCTGAATCTGTATCGCACCTCTACAGTTCACAGGATGTAGGTTAACGAGATTGATTTAGAGAGTGCATGAAACTTGCGAATAGTAAGTTCCGTTATGCCAGGTGATGACGGTATAAGGAATTTTAAGTTGGATCGGCTACGATGGCAGGGAGGGGGATGCGTATATGTTGCAGCCAACATTTTGGAAGCACACGTATAAATGGAATCAAGCAGAATTAATACTGGGCAACCGTACCTTGGTGCAAGGGATATTGAATGTTACGCCGGACTCCTTCTCCGACGGAGGATGTTATGATCGGATTGATCGTGCAATCGAGCATGCCAAGGAAATGGTCGCGCAAGGAGTAGACATTATCGATATAGGCGGAGAGTCAACGCGCCCTGGCCATGAACCGGTCGGAGAAGCAGAGGAGCTGCGCCGCGTTATTCCCGTTATAGAGGCGCTTCATGAGGCAATGCCTCATATCCCATTGTCCATCGATACGTACAAGGCGGAAGTCGGTAGACAAGCGTTAGAAGCGGGAGCTCATATTTTGAATGATATTTGGGGCTGCAAGCGGGAGCCGGAGATGGCACGTGTCGCAGCTTCCTATGACTGTCCCATCATTCTAATGCATAACCGTCCTGAACGGAATTATGAGCAGTATGTGGATGATGTGAAGCGGGATTTGCTGGAGAGTGTGGCGATTGCCAAGGCAGCGGGTGTCGAAGAACGAAATATTTGGCTGGATCCGGGGATTGGTTTTGCCAAGGACTACGAGGATAACTTGGAACTCATGCATCATTTGGATGAGCTTGTTGAGCTTGGGTACCCAGTATTGCTGGGAACTTCACGCAAGCGGTTCATCCGTGAGACACTGCAGCTTCCAGTGGATGCTCTTATTCAAGGGACGGCAGCTACGGTTGTGTTGGGAGTAGCCCAAGGCTGCCAAATTGTGCGGGTACACGATGTATTGGAAATCGTTCAGACCGTTCGGATGTGTGATGCTATGCTGTATCCAAGAGAACGGAATGGAGCCGTAGAGAAGTAATGGTGTGACATTACCCTATTTTGGCATAGAAGGGGAGTATATTCATGGTGAATACGAAAGTATCGAAACCTGACCGTATGCAGTTGCATCGGATTGAATTGTTCGGGCGGCATGGTGTATTCGAAGAGGAACAGAGATTGGGGCAGCGCTGGATTGTCGATCTTGACTTGCAAATAGATCTGCGCACGGCAGGCGAATCTGATCAGCTTGAGCATTCGATCAATTATGCCGAAATCTATAATACAGTGAAGCAGATTGTTGAAGAAGAGTCCTATCAGCTTGTCGAAGCATTGACAGAACGCATTGCAGCAGTCCTATTGGAGCAATATGCATTGATTTCAGAAGCAACAGTACGCGTAACGAAGCCGAACCCGCCGTTCGATATACATTTCCAAGGCGTAACGATTGAGATGACGAGAGTACGGGCGGGATCGAGTTCAAGCGGGGGCGGGGCATAGAAGATGGATGGAATGAAGACGGATTTCTCCGGTAGCGAGCTTGAGAAAGCAGGAATGGATTACAATCCAGTGACACATACTGGAGAGCAGACTGCTTATATTGCACTAGGTGCAAATATTGGTGAGCGGGAGCGGGCCTTGTATGATGCGTTGACACATCTTCAAGCTCAGGAGAAGATTCAAGTTGTGCGATGTTCTGCGATTTACGAGACAGATCCGGTTGGATATGAGGATCAGCCTGCCTTTCTAAACATGACAGCTTGTGTTCGGACAACGTTGCAGCCTGATGAACTGCTGATGGCGATGCTTGCGATTGAGAAGCAAATGGGGCGAGTGCGGGATATCCGCTGGGGCCCGCGCGTCATTGATTTGGATTTACTATGGATGGGCGATACTTCATGGAATACAGACCTGCTTACATTGCCGCATCCTCGTATGGGAGAGCGGCTGTTCGTACTCGTGCCGCTTGCTGATATTGCTCCGGAGTCGGCTGTCGAATTGCACGCATTCGTTCATCATGCCTTGGGAACACTGGATGGGAAGGAAGGTATTCGGAAGTGGAGTCCTTGCAAGTGGCCAAGCGAATCCGGGCTTTCCGCAAGCTTCGAGGATTGACGCAGCAGCAGCTGTCTGAACGCGTGCGCATCTCAGTATCCGTGCTTGGTGAAATCGAGCGGGGAAATCGGCAGATTGATGAGCAGATAATGAAAGAAATATGCAAGCAATTAAATATTTCACATGATGAACTGGCATCACCGGGTTCCTTTCGGTAAAATGGAACATTGGTAATCCTGTTTTGTATAGATAACCGTGTGGCATATCAGCCATATGGATAGGGATAGAGTTGAAAGGAGTGCGAGCAATGCTGAAAATTGCAAATATAGAAATGAAAAACCAAGTCGTGCTTGCGCCCATGGCTGGGGTGTGCAACCCTGCCTTCCGCCTCATTGCGAAGGAATTCGGATGCGGACTCGTATGCGCAGAAATGGTTAGTGACAAGGCGCTTGTTCACGGCAATGAGCGTACTCGTGAGATGCTGTATGTAGACGATCGGGAGAAGCCGCTTAGTCTGCAGATTTTTGGCGGGGATCGCAAATCACTCGTCGAAGCTGCCAAAATTGTCGATAAAGATTCAAATGCCGATATTATTGATATCAATATGGGTTGCCCTGTACCGAAGGTAACAAAATGCGATGCAGGCGCTCGCTGGCTCCTTAACCCGGAGAAGATCTATGAGATGGTGTCGGCCGTTGTTGATGCTGTAGATAAACCGGTTACGGTGAAGATGCGAATCGGCTGGGATCACGATCACATTTATGTAGTGGAGAATGCCAAAGCTGTTGAGCGTGCTGGTGGTCAAGCGGTCAGTGTACATGGGCGCACACGCGAGCAGCTGTATACGGGTCAAGCGGACTGGAGCTATATTCGCCAGGTTAAGGAAAATGTCTCGATTCCGGTTATCGGCAACGGGGATGTGTTCACTCCGGAAGACGCGAAGCGTATGCTGGAAGAGACGGGATGCGACGGCGTCATGATTGGACGCGGTGCACTCGGCAATCCGTGGATGCTGTATCGCACGATTGAATATTTGACGACAGGAGAGCTGCTCCCAGATCCGTCGGCAGAAGAGAAAGTTCGTATTGCGCTTGTTCATATGGATCGCCTCATTGCACTTAAGGGGGAGCAGGTTGCGGTGAAGGAGATGCGTAAGCATCTGGCATGGTACTTGAAGGGATTGCCTTCTGCCGCGCGTGTGAAGGATGCCATTATGGAAGAGACACGCCGTGATGAGGTTGCCCGCATGCTGGAGGAGTATGTACGTCAAGTGAATGAGAAGCAAGAGGCTGAATCAACGGTTCAGTAATTGCTGCAATAGAAGCTGTTACGGGCGCATGTTCAGGGGATCGAAGCGTTTTCAAGGGCATGTGCGGTCTCATTGACTTTTGCAAATCCATCCCATATAATTCAACAATAGAAAATTGGCCTCGGGCTTGGTGTATATTACACGACTATGTATGACAAAGAACGACCAAGTTGTGGAGTCATGATGTGGCAATCAAGCCATATGATGAACTATAGCATTCGCATCGGCTGCATTCGCATCGATCGTTGTTAGCAGCCCTGAGGCTGGATGCGAAATATATCATGACAGGAGAATCGGTAAGATGAGCGATAAAGAAGTCATTCTGACCCAGGACGGTCTGAAGAAGCTGGAGGATGAGCTTGAAAACCTCAAATCCGTTAAACGTCGTGAAGTGGCAGAGCGGATTAAAGTAGCGATCGGCTACGGCGACATCAGCGAGAACTCCGAATATGAAGATGCGAAGAATGAACAAGCATTCATTGAAGGTCGTATCATTACATTGGAAAAAATGCTTCGCAACGCACGGATCATTAACAACGATGACATTGACACAGATCTTGTAAGCATTGGTTCGACGGTAATCGTTGAGGATTTGGAATTCGGCGACAAGATGGAATATACAATTGTCGGTACTGCTGAATCCGATCCATTGAAGAACCGGATTTCGAATGAAAGCCCGGTAGGCAAGGCAATTTTGGGCAAGCAAAAGGGCACAACTGTGGACGTGAACGTTCCTGCAGGCGTGATTCAATACAAAATTCTCGAGATTAAGCGCTAATTGGGCTGCGGCTAAGCAGCGTGTGGCGTCAAGCATGAGAAGTTGGGATGAAAGCTTCCATACATGGAAGCTTTTTTCACCAATCGGCGGTGTGAGGAAGTGAGGACATTGTCCCCTCTTTTTCATGAAAAGAAATGAAAGAACGTGAAAGCATAAGTGCCGTTCCCAAGCATTTATCATACATCATGGAATAATGCGATTTAATTATACAAGGAGTGGAGTGTAATGACGGACGTCGTCAATCAAGAAACGGAATTAAGTGAATTGCTGCAAATTCGCCGCAACAAATTGGACGAGCTTCGCAAGCTGGGCGTAGATCCGTTCGGAACAAAATATGAGCGTACAGCAACTGCCAAAGAAGTGCTCGATAAGTATGACGGGATGGAGAAGGATGAGCTCCAAGAAGCAGGTGTAGAGGTTAGCCTTGCAGGACGTATCATGGCTAAGCGCGGCATGGGTAAAGCTAGCTTCGCGCACATCCAGGACTTGTCCGGCCGTATTCAAATTTATGTTCGTCAAGATACAATCGATGAGAAAAAATTTGAAGCTTACAGCCTGCTTGACCTAGGTGACATCATTGGTGTTCGTGGTACGGTATTCAAGACGAAGACAGGTGAATTGTCCATTAAAGTGCTGGAGCTTGAGATTTTGTCGAAGTCGCTCTTGCCGCTTCCAGAGAAATACCATGGCCTGAAGGACGTAGAAATGCGTTACCGTCAGCGCTATGTTGACTTGATTATGAACCCGGACGTTCAGCAGACGTTCGTCACTCGCTCGCGTATTATTCAATCGATGCGTCGCTATTTGGATTCCCATGGATACTTGGAAGTGGAGACACCAACACTCCATGCAATCGCTGGTGGTGCGGCAGCACGTCCGTTCATCACGCATCATAATGCACTCGACATGACACTCTACATGCGTATTGCAATTGAGCTCCACTTGAAGCGCTTGATCGTGGGCGGATTGGAGAAAGTGTATGAAATCGGCCGTGTATATCGGAACGAAGGGATTTCAACACGTCACAACCCGGAATTCACAATGATCGAATTGTATGAGGCATATGCAGATTTCAACGACATCATGAACCTGACGGAAAATCTGGTTGCGCATATCGCGCAAGAAGTGTTGGGTACAACGAAGATCCAGTATCAGAACCACGAAGTTGATCTGACGCCGCAATGGCGCCGTGTATCGATGGTGGATGCAGTTAAAGAAGTAAAAGGCGTTGATTTCTCTGCACAGATGACAGATGAAGAAGCGCATCGCATTGCGAAGGAACATAATGTGAAGGTGGAGCCGCACTACACATTCGGTCATATTCTGAATGCATTCTTCGAAGAATTCGTAGAAGAAACGTTGATTCAGCCAACATTTGTTACGGGCCATCCGGTTGAAATTTCTCCGCTTGCGAAGAAGAACGACAAGGATCCGCGCTTCACAGATCGCTTCGAGTTGTTCATCGTTGCGCGTGAACATGCGAATGCATTCTCAGAGCTTAATGATCCAATCGATCAGCGTCAACGCTTTGAGGCGCAATTGGAAGAGCGTGAGCATGGTAACGATGAAGCACATGAAATGGACGATGACTTCATTCGTGCATTGGAATACGGCATGCCGCCAACAGGTGGACTTGGCATCGGTGTAGATCGCCTCGTTATGCTGCTTACGAATGCGCCGTCTATTCGTGACGTACTGTTGTTCCCTCACATGCGTGAGCGCAGCAACTAAGATAAATGTACAATAGTAAGGATCGCTCCTAGGTTTAGGCCTAGGTTCGATCCTTTTTTAATTCGTTCAGTGGTCACTGATATCTCCATTAGAAAGAAAGTGAAGAGGTTATGGATCATTGGCTTCACTTCTATTACGGAGACTCATATGCGGATGAATCATCATCAGGTGTAGCGATGATAGGTGTAGATATGTCAGGGGATACTGCTGAGGAGTTCGGGTGCCTGGCCTGAATGTAGAAAATGAAAGAAGCATGTATGCTCAATCGAATGAAGATGATAATATGGAAGTTGCTTGTGGTTTAGTGGGGATTGCAGATAGCTGCTATTATTGTGTACAATCATGAATATTGCCTTTAGCTGTGTAAAACAGGGGCGAATAGGGTAGTTATAAGTAAGGCCAATTGAAATATGAATCACGAAAAAGCCTTTTGTAGAGCGGTTTTATGCACAGTTCAATAGGGGAGATTGTATAAAATTGAAATAGTAATTTTTTACCTGTTGCATACTATTGGTGGTCGTGATATATTATATGAGTCGCCGCTGAGAGACGCGGTGAACGAAAGCAAAAGAGGCAATAAGCCGAAGCGCTGGATTGAAGATTGTTCTTTGAAAACTGAACAACGAGCAACGTTTGTGAATGAGGTAGCAATACCTCGTCAAAAGATATGAGCAGTTCAAACTTAACTTTAACGGAGAGTTTGATCCTGGCTCAGGACGAACGCTGGCGGCGTGCCTAATACATGCAAGTCGAGCGGACTTGATGGAGTGCTTGCACTCCTGATAGTTAGCGGCGGACGGGTGAGTAACACGTAGGTAACCTGCCCATAAGACTGGGATAACCCACGGAAACGTGAGCTAATACCAGATAGGCATTTT